>CAYZAK010000027.1:0-26602 GCA_964476445.1 uncultured bacterium | reverse complement strand
TTAGCGGTGGCAGCATAAGAAAACTCGTGTCCATTATTGACATCACATACCAAAAAAGGTAAACCGGACATTTCTACTTTGCTCAAATAGGACATTATCATTTTGCGGTCACATTATCTTGACAATTTTAATGAGTTATATTACTATTGAAATAGGAAATCTTATCTAAAAGGAGGTGAGATATTATGAGTATTACAAAAGAGAAGGGCTTTACCCTTATCGAGCTGATGATAGTTGTAGCAATAATAGGTATCCTAGCAGCGGTGGCAATACCTAGGTTTGCCGACCTTATCGATAGGGCAAAAGAAGCTCAGACAAAAGGAAACCTTAGCTCCATTCGGAGCGCGATCTCCATTTACTACGGTGTCAATGAAGGTCGAGCACCCGGACAGGATGCTCTGCAAGGCGAAACTGAAGGAACTACGTTTTCTTTAGATGCTGCTTTGGTAGATGAGTTCATCAGTTCTCTTCCCGGCGGTGAAGTTCCGTTTGTGGCTGAAAGTGGCGACGGTGATAGCGAAGCCAGTTACAACTGGGGTGAAGATGATGATGTCCTGTACAGTAACAGGAATACACCGGTAGATCCTCAGCATACTGATGGCTGGTCCTATGATCCTTTTGGACCAAAACTCTGGGTTGGTATACCCGGTTATGATACTGGTGGTTCTGCCATACATACCTGGTAATTTAATCAGAGTTTAAGGTAAAGATAAGGAAAGTAAAGTATTAAGCGGGGAAGATTTTAAAATCTTCCCCGCTTTTTTATTTAAAATTAATAATATATAAACCCAAAATTCAACCAGTGAGCAATACGGACTTTAAAAATACTGATAAAAAACTTCTTTGTTTTTTTTTCTTTCTTATTCCCCTTATACATAGTGCCTGTTTTAAACAGGCGTTTACGGGACCAAAAGTTGTAGCGGTAGCACTGTTTGTGGGATACCTTTTTTTGGGAATGGGTATTAAAAAATTCTTTAAAAGTCCTTTTAGGTATTTGGGGGGAGTTTTGATGTTTTATACTGCCGGAGTTCTTATAGTTTCGGGAAATTCGGTATTTTTAGGGGGAGATTATCTGGTATTGGTCCCGATTTTAATCATTTTAGGGGTTTTGTCTGGTTCTCAAACAGAAAATGTGAAAGAAAATCTGTTGTATTGGAATCTGGTTCTGTTAGCTTTGTTATCGCTTTTTGCTATTGGGCAGGAATTTGGGTTGCCGGATTTTAGCAGTCGTTTTACTGATACATTACGCCCCTATACATTTTTAGGAAACCGGAATTATACAGCCGATCTTTTAATATTGCTCGTCCCTTTTTTAATAGCTGCCGTAGAACAGATCTCAAAAAAATTTATACTGGGGTTTATTCCTGTACTGGCTGCTATAGTTTTTACCCGGTCGTTCAGAGGCATTTTAGGATTGGGGTCCATATTACTGTTTTATTTTTTATTTACCCGTCCTCCGGCTAAAAAAAAATATGGCGTTTTAGCTGGGGTTTTTTTATGTCTGGGAGTAGGATTTGTTTTTCAGAACTATAGCCGTATTACTGAATCAAATTTAAGACCGAGGCTATTAAGATGGAAAATTACCAAAAACATGATTGCCGAAAATCCGGTTACCGGTTTTGGACTGGGAACCTTTCAATATTTTTATCCCCAGTATCAGGAGGAATTTTTTAGAGAATCAACAAATAGGGTAGTTCATTACAAAGATATAGCCCAGAGTCCTCAGAGAGTTAACAATGAGTACTTAGATGTTATTATTGAAACCGGGCTGATAGGTTTTTTTATGATCAGCGGAATTTTTGTGTTGTGGTATAAAAAAATAAATTTAAATTATAGAAAAATAGATTTTCCGGCCGCCGCTGGAATTTTCGGATTATTGGCCAGCGGTTTTTTCGGGTTTCCTTTTCACCGACCTTCGATATTATATATTGTGGCCATAAATATGGGAGTAACCGTTAGGCCTTCAGGATATTCAAAAACCACTATTAAAGGATTAAAAATTTACAAATGCACCCTGCTGATTTTGATTTTATTTGTAGTAACTGTGTTTACAATTTATCAGATTAAGTGGGAAAAAGCGGACCGGGAATTTGTCGCTTTAGATTATACCCAGGCTCTGAAACAGAGTAAAAATGCGTTGACATACAGTTTCATACCGGGTAAAATATATTTTCTTAAAGGTAGAATCTATTATAGAAAAAATATGTTTTTAAATGCTCTTGAAAATTACAACAAAGCTGAAAAAACTTTTGCCCACCGATCACTATATTTCAACCGGGGTCTTGTACATTACAAAATGTTTCAGTATGATGATGCTGAAAAAGATTTTGAAAAAGCCTGGTACACTACTCCTGAATTTCAGCCTGCTTTTAATATGCTAGAACAATTGTATATAAACTTAAATAAAAAAGAAAAACTTAAAAATTTAAGAGCTATGATAAAGGATAAAGAATTTTCCGATCCTGAAATGAATTTTATGAAAAATGATTGAATTATTTTTATACTACAGTATTATTTTTATCTTCGGTCTGGTAGCCGGCAGCTTTGCCAATGTCTGTATTTACAGATTGCCCAGGGAAAAATCTATTGTATTCCCCGGTTCTCATTGTACAGTTTGCGAACATAAAATTCCGGCCTATCTTAATATCCCCCTGGTAAGTTATATTATTTTAAAAGGTAGATGTAAATACTGCAAAGAAAAGATAAATTCCAGGTATCCCGCGGTGGAGATAATTACCGCTTTTCTTACTTTATTATGGTGGGTAAAATTTTCTTTTACAATTACAGCATTTTTCTTCTCTGTATTAGGGGTGTTGCTAATTATAGTATCATTTGTGGATGTCGATTTTAAAATAATTCCCCCTCAATGCAGTTATGGGATGATGGTGGCTGGTTTGATTTTTGCCCCGTATAATAGTTTTTTGGGAGATGTTTTTATAACTGGTATTTTAAAATCTTTTGTGGGAATATTGGCCGCCGGAATTTTACTTGGTATTACACGGTTTGCGGGAAGCTATATTTTTAAAAAAGAAGCACTAGGTTTAGGAGATGTAAAACTGTTGATGGGAATTGGAGCTTTTACCGGTTTTTCGGGTGTGCTGGGAGCCCTTTTTTTAGGGAGTTTCATGGGAACCGTTGTTGGGCTGGGATTAAGATTTACAGGAAAATTAAATAAAATGGAATATATACCGTTTGGACCCTATCTGGCTTTAGGTAGTATTTTATATATTTTATTTAGTGAACTATTTATAAGCTTTATTCTTAATCCCGGCTATATGTTCTGATAATATAAAATTTTAGTTTCTTAAATTGCAAGTATGATAAATAGATGTTATAATAACTGTTAAAAGTTTTTAATAAATATAAGAATGATATGAATTATTCAGATTACAATATTTTTATTATAGAAGACAATAGGCAGGTAGTTAAAATGCTTACCTTGTTTTTAACGGAAAAGGGTTTTAAGGTACGCTCCGCTTTAACCGGCGAGGAAGGATTGCGGGAAATAAAAAACCATCGCCCCGATTTAGTAATACTTGACATAGGACTTCCCGGGATAGATGGATTTGAAGTGTGTGAGAGGATAAAAACTGACGTTACGCTTAAAGATATACCCGTAGTTATGCTTACGGGCAGAGACCAGGGCAACGATTTTGACTGGGCTATGGAAAAAAGAGCCGATTGGTATGTTGTTAAACCTTATGAAATAGAACACCTCCTTAAAGTATTTAACAGGTTGCTTCCGGATAAATAATCGGTTTTTAAAATAATATAAGTATTTTATAAAAGGAGATATTAGTATGTCCAAAAACAAAAAATGGAGTCTTTTAATTGTTGACGATCAGGTTCATATACTGACAACTTTAAGATATATATTTGAGGATAACGGTTTTGAAGTAGATGTGGAAAGTAATCCTTTAAAAGCAATTGAAAAGCTAAAAAAGAAGAAAGTTGATATGGCCTTACTGGATATAAATATGCCTCAGATGGATGGTCTGGAGACGTTCAGAAAAATAAAACAGATTTCGCCGTCTACAGTAGTTGTTATGATGACCGGTAATAAAGCTAACGATCAGATAGATAAGTCTTTAGAAGAAGGGGCTTTTACTGTTGTATTTAAGCCGGTGGACATAGAAAACCTAATAAAGGATTTTAAACAATTAGCTAAAAATCCTGTTATACTTGTTGTGGATGACCGTAAAGAAGACCGTACAATACTTAAAGAAAATTTAAAATCATATAAATACAGCGTGGTGGAAGCTGAAGATGGGCGGGAGGCATTGGAAAAAATTAAAAATGGTAACTTTGACCTTTGCCTTATAGATTACAGAATGCCCGGACTCAACGGGTTGGAAGTTGTAAAAAATATAAAAAAAGTAAAAAAAGATATAGGGATCATTTTAATGTCCGGTTATTCTTTAGAAGGCGACACCCTGCAGGAAATTGATGAAAAAGGTTTGAGTTTTATTAAGAAACCCTACAATATTGAAAAACTTATAGAAGATGTTACCCAGGAATTGGAGGCCAAAAAATGAATATAGATAATGATCAGGAAAAAATAAAACAGAAGTATCGTGATGATCAGGAAATAAATATTCTTATAGTTGACGATGATAAATCTATAAGAACTACTTTAAAATTCATCCTTACGGATAACGATTATAATGTTAAAGAGGTTGGAACCGGTGAAAAAGGGTTAGAGAAAATTGAGAATAATTTTTTTAATATAGCCATTCTTGATTATCGTTTGCCTGATACAAATGGAATTGAACTTGCCCGTCAGCTTAAAGAAAAAAGCGATAAAACCGAGGTTCTTATTCTTACCGGCAAAGCTTCTTTAGAGAGTGCTATCGAAGCTGTTAAGGAAGACATTTATGATTATCTGACTAAGCCGGTTGAGCCGGAAAAGCTAATAGATGCCATTGAGAGTGCCCTGGAAAAACAGTTTTTGGTGATGGAAAATAAAAGATTAATGGAAAATTTGAAAAAATCCAATGAAAAATACAGGAGGCTTAATAAATTTAAAGATGGAATAATTTCTATGATTTCTCATGATCTTCGGTCTCCCATATCATCAATTAGGGGGTTTCATAAATCACTTTTAGCCGGACATACCGGAGAATTGAACGATATGCAAAAAGAGATTATTGAAACAGAAGAAGAGGCCATAGACAGTATGATGGAGTTAATTAATAATATACTGGATATGCGCCAGATAGAAGCCGGAGAATTTAAAGTTGATAAAGAACTCACTGATCTTAAAGAAGAAATAATAAATTCCCTTGTTAAACGGCTTGCCCCTCAGATAAAAGAACGGAACTTTGATTTAACTGTAAATTACGATACTGATATAGCAGAAGTCAGTATTGACGGGGGTAGGATTCGCCAGGTTGTACAGAATTTACTTCAGAATGCTTTTAAATTTACCCCAAAAGGGGGTAACATTACTATTACAGTGACTAGCCCAAAAGATAATATAATACAGGTGAGTATAAAAGATACCGGGAAGGGAATGAACACAGAAACTCTTGATACTATTTTTGAAGCTTTCTATACTCAGGACAGCGAAAAAAGAGAAGCCAGCAAGAAGGGCCGGGGTCTGGGGTTGTCAATATGTAAAGAAATTATAAATGCGCACGACGGAAAAATTTGGGCCGAATCCGAAGGCGAAGGAAAAGGCAGTGACTTTAAATTCAATCTTCCGCTGAAATAGAGGAGGAAAAATGAAGTGAAACTTGGGAAATTTTGATAAACATAATATAAAAGTTCTTATAGTAGATGATCATAAATCTTTTAGAAATATTTTAAAAAGTATTCTGATAGACAATAACTATACTGTTAGGGAGGCGGGAACCGGTAAAGAGGGGTTTAAAAAAGTTAACCAAACTTTTTTTAACATAGCCATTCTTGATTACAAACTTCCGGATACAAACGGAATTGAACTGGCCAGAAAAATAAGGAAACTTAACGATAAGACGGAAGTTCTTATTTTAACCGGTAAAGCTTCTTTAGATAGTGCGATAAATGCTGTAAAAGAGGATAATATATCCAGTTATATGCTCAAACCTGTAGAGCCTCAAAAACTGTTAGAAGTTATGGAAGGTATCCTAGAAGAGCAGTTTTTGATTATGGAAAACCGCAAATTGCTCTCTAATTTAAAAAAATCCAATGAAATATTTCGTAGGCTTAGTGAATTTAAAGACTGTATGATTTCTATGATATCCCATGATATGCGGTCCCCGTTATCTTCAATAAGAGGATTTAATAAAGTTCTTTTAGAGGAATATATAGGAAAGTTATCAAATTCTCAACGAGAAATAATAAATAACTCTGAGAAAGTTTTAGACAGCATGGTGGATTTAATGAATAAAATCCTGGATATGCGTCAGATTGAGGCTGGAGAATTTAAAGTTAGCAAGGAACCTACTAATCTTAAAAAAGAGGTAATACTTCCGGTTGTAAAAAAGCTGGAGCCGGATACAGAAAAAAACAGATTTAGGTTAAGTCTAAATTATAATACTGATGTAATGACAACCTGTATCGATGGCGACCGGATCCGTCAGGTTGTTCAGAATTTAATTCAGAATGCTTTTGAATTCACATCCGGAGGAGGTAAAATAACTATTACCGTGACCAGCCCAAAAGAAAATCTTATCCAGGTGAGGGTAGAGGACCCCGGAAAAGGAATGACCCAAGAAACTATGGATACTATATTCAAAGCTTTTTATCTTCAAAACAGTGAAAAACAAAAGGTCAGGGGTAAAGGTCGTGGGCTATCTTTAGTTATAAGTAAAGAAATCATAAATGCTCACGGTGGGAAAATCTGGGTTGAATCTCAGGGAATGGGGAGAGGCAGTGAATTTATATTCCAACTTCCGGTTAATTTAAAAAGTTAAGGACTTAATCTTAAAACTTAATAAGTTAGTGTTAAATATTTAAAATGAACAAATTTTTTATCTAAAAAAGGGAGAATTTGACAACTAAATTTTAAGTTTTATAATATGGTTTGAAGGAAATGAGATGTTGATATATGAGAAGGAGGTATTCGTATGAATTTTAAACCGTTAGGAGACAGGGTGTTAGTAAAACCGATACAGGAAGATGAAAAGAAAGAAAGCGGGATAATTATTCCAGAAACCGCTAAAGAAAAACCTCAAAAAGGGGTAGTAGAGGCAGTTGGACCGGGAAAGATTACTGAAGCCGGAGACAAGTTGCCTATGAATGTAGAAGAAGGAGATAATGTGTTATTCGGGAAATATGCCGGTAATGATATAAAGCTTGACGGCGAAGATTTTCTTATTATGCACGAATCGGATATACTGGGAATTGTAGAATAACAAGGAGGATTAAATATGGCAAAATTATTAAAATACGACGATAAAGCTTCAAATGCTTTATTAGAAGGAATTCATAAACTGGCCGATGCCGTCCAGTTAACCTTAGGGCCAAAAGGCAGTCAGGTTATAATGGAAAAAAGCTTTGGGTCACCGACTATTTCATCGGATGGAGTAACCATCGCTGAGGAAATTGAGGTTGAAGATAAGTTTGAAAATATGGGAGCACAGCTTTTAAAAGAAGTTGCTTCGCAGACTAACGACGTTGCCGGAGACGGAACGACTACGGCAATAGTTTTAGGAAGAGCAATGATTCAGGAAGGTTTTAGAAATATAACCGCCGGTGCCAATTCCAGGCATATTAAAGCCGGTATTCATAAAGCTGTGGATAAGGTAGTAGAAGATATTAGGTCTAAAGCAAAACAGATTAAGAATCAGGACGAAATATCCCAGGTAGCATCCATATCCGCTGCCAATAAAGAAGTGGGTAAATTAATAGCCCGAGCTATGGATAAAGTGGGTAAAGACGGCGTAATATCCGTGGAAGAAGGAAAAACTGCCCAAACCGAACTGGACGTAGTTGAAGGAATGCAGTTCGACCGCGGTTATCTTTCCCCGTATTTTGTCACGGATTCGGAGAGAATGGAAGCGGTTTTAGATGATCCTTATATATTAATAACCGATCAGAAAGTTTCTAATATGCAGGAGCTTGTTCCCTTACTTGAAAGCGTAGCTAAATCCGGAAAAGGGTTAATGATTATCGCCGAAGAAGTTGAAGGCGAAGCTCTTGCCACTCTGGTGGTAAATAAATTAAAAGGAAGTCTGAAAACAGTGGCCGTAAAAGCTCCCGGTTTTGGAGACAGAAGAAAACAGATGTTAGAGGATATCGCTGTTTTGACCGGTGGAGAATTAATTTCCGAAGATAGGGGAATGAAACTTGAAAGCGCGGATATAAATCTGTTAGGGACAGCCAAAAGAATAACCGTTGATGACGACAATACAACTGTTGTCGGCGGTAAAGGCGACAAGAAGGATATAGACGCCAGGGTAAATAAGATCCGAAGGCAGATTGACGATACTGAGTCCGATTACGACCGGGAAAAACTTGAAGAACGCCTGGCAAAATTAGTCGGCGGAGTTGCGGTTATAAAAGTAGGAGCTTCAACCGAAACTGAAATGAAAGCTAAAAAATTCAAAGTTGAAGATGCCGTAAGCGCAACCAGAGCCGCAGTGGAAGAAGGTATAGTTATCGGCGGCGGAGTAGCCCTCCTGTCGGCAGTAAGCGCTTTAGATAGTGTCCAGACCGATGATAAAGATGAACAGGTTGGTGTGGATATAGTAAGAAAGGTGCTTGAAGCCCCTGCCCGTCAGATAGCTAAAAATTCCGGTGCCGAGGGTTCTATTGTTCTAAATAAGATAAAAGAATCCAAAGCGGGGACCGGATACGATGCCGAAGCCGGGGAATACGTGGATATGGTAAAAAGAGGGATAATTGATCCTGTTAAAGTGACCAGGTCGGCAATTGAAAATGCCGCTTCGGTTGCCTCTACCATGTTGACTACTAAGTGTCTAATAGCCGATAAACCCGATGATAACGACGGTGGTTCCGGAGGCGGACCTGCTGGCGGAATGGGCGGCGGTATGCCCGGCGGAATGGGTGGCATGCCCGGAGGCATGATGTAAAAAAAACAGTACGGTCTTATTTGAAATAATTTTCAAATAACCGGAAATATAAGCCCCTTCGCCAGATACGGTAATTATGTTACCCTAAATTGGCGAAGGGGCTTTTTTATTTGACAAAGCTGTATAAAAACGTAAATAATAAGGTATGAAAGCACTAATAAGCGTTACTGATAAAAAATTTCTGGCGAACTTTGCCGGAGATTTAGAAAAAATGGGTTGGGATATAATTGCCACTCCCGGAACGCATAATTATCTTTTGGATAAGGGAATAAATTCAAGAGAAATATCCGACTGCACCGGCACCGATTGCCTGTTAAACGGTAAAGTTAAGACTCTGCATCCGGCAATATTCGCCGGACTTTTGGCTACTAAAAGCGAAACCGATGAACTGGAATTCAATGATTTTAACCGTATCAATTTAATATGCTGTAACCCGTATAAACTGACCAGTAACGGCGAAAATTTTTCCTGTCGGGATGAAGATTGTTTAAATAATATAGATATTGGCGGCATTTCCCTTCTTCGCGCTGGAGCAAAAAATTATGCCAATGTAGTGGTAGTCTCCGATAACCGGGATTATAAAAAAGTTACCGACGCCTTAAAGAATAAAAGTTTAGATTTAGAATTTAGAAGAAAACTGGCCGGTAAGGCTTTTGAATTTACCGCCGGTTACGACCGGTTGCTGACCAATTATTTTAAACCGGAAGAAGAAAAACTCAGCTTGAAATATTCCCTAAACTTTAAAAAGAATACAAATTTAAGATACGGTGAAAACCCCCATCAAAAATCGGCTTTATACGGACAGCCCCCGTTTACCAAGATTGACAATAATACCGAATTAAGTTTTAACAATTACCAGGATATTACCGCTGGCGTAGAATTAGCTAAAAATTTTAACCGGCCGGTATCGGTAATAATAAAACATACAGTACCCTGCGGGGTGGCCCGGGGGGAAAATATAAAAGTAGCGTATTTAAAATCCCTACGGGCCGATCCTATGAGCGCCTTCGGTGGGATAGCGGTACTTAACCGGGAAGTATCCCCGGATCTGGCCAGCGTGATTAAACAAAATTTTTATGAAGTTGTAGTAGCTCCCCGGTTTCATAGAGAATCTGTAGAACTTCTTTCCCAAAAAAAGAGGTTAAGTATAATAACCTACCAGGATTTTAAAAACGGCGATGATTTTAGAAAAGTCCCCGGAGGTCTGTTGGTACAGGATAGTGATAAATTTAAACTTACAACCTGGAAGACAGTTTCTAAAAAGGAGCCCGAGCCGGATGAGATAAATGATTTAAAATTCGCCTGGAAAATAGCTGCCCGGTTGAAATCCAATGCCGCAGTGATAGCCGGTGATAATATGAGTCTGGGGCTGGGAAGCGGTGAAACGGCCCGGGTGGATGCCGTGAAAATAGCTGCTTTAAAAATGGATAGAGTAGAAGGAATTCAAAAATTAGAGAATAATTTTGTTATGGCCAGCGACGGTTTTTTCCCTTTTCCCGATTCCATCGAACAAGCGGCCGGTTCCGGGGTTAAAGCCGTAGTTGAACCCGGCGGTTCTAAAAACGACGATAAGATTATTAAAGCGGCTGATCGTCTGGGAATAAGTCTGGTGTTTACGGGAAGGAGACATTTTCTTCATTAAAAATTTTAAGGAGAAGTTATACCATGTTTAAAAAAAGATTGTTTACTCCGGGGCCAACGGAAGTTCCACCGGAAACTTTACTTGATTTAGCCCGTCCGGTTGTTCATCACCGCAAAGGAGAATTTAAAGAATTATTTAAAAAAGTAAATAAAAAACTCAAAAAAATATTTTTAACTGACGGGGAAGTATTTACTTTTGCCTCTTCGGGAACCGGGGCCATGGAAGCGGCGATGGTAAATTTTACATCGCCGGGCGAAAAAGTACTTGTCATAGATGCCGGAAAGTTTGGTCACAGGTGGAAAGAGCTGTGTGAAACTTTTGAAGTTGAAAGTGTGACTTTAACTTATCCCTGGGGTCAAAGCGCCTGTGCCGGGGAGGTGAAAAAAATTCTTCATGATAATAAAGATATAAAAACGGTATTTTCCACTCTGGTGGAAACTTCCACCGGAACTGTCCATCCGGTAAAAGAGATCGCCGCGGCGGTAAAAGAAGAAGGAAGGGCAATCGTAGTGGACGCGGTCAGCGGTCTGGGTTGCGATGTTCTTAAAATGGATAAATGGAAGATAGACGCAGTGGTCTCCGGGTCTCAGAAAGCTCTTATGACCCCTCCCGGACTTGGATTTGTAGGGGTAAACGGCAATTCCTTAAACCTTTTTAAAGAGAATACCCGGAAAAATTATTACTGGGATTTTACCAAAATGCTAAACCGGGTAAAAAACCACCAGACTCCGTATACCCCTGCGATTAATTTAATAAGAGGCTTAAACCATTCTCTTAAGATAATAACTGCCGAAGGTATAAAAAATACCTGGGAGCGACACCGATTATTGAGCCGGAGCTGCCGGGCCGGAGTTAAAGCTTTGGGTTTGGATATACTATCCTGTTCGCCCGCCAGGGGCCTGACCGCCGTAAAATTACCCCAAAAAGATAAACTCATATCCGGGTTAATAAAGTACATGAACAAAAAATACGGTGTTTCAATTGCCGGTGGTCAGGGAAGTATGAAAGAAAAAATTGTCCGAATAGCCCACATGGGGTACTATGACCGGACGGATATGCTCGGTCTTCTGGGGGTTTTAGGGGAAAGTTTAAAGGAGTTGGGTTACAGCTGCCACCCTTCAGACGGAATAGAAGCGGGCTCTAAAATTTTTAATCCCCGCCCTTAGAATTTCTTGTATATTATAAAGAGGGCGCTTAAAAACCCCACCGTCATACCTGCCAGTACGTCTAAGGGGAAATGGGATCCTACAATTACCCTGGAGATACCTATTATAAGCGAATATATAAAAGCTATGATAGGCAGCCCGTAAGTGGGGGCAAGACTCCATACCACTCCGGCCGACCCAAACGCGTATGTCGTGTGCCCGGACGGCAAAGACTTGTAACGGGAACTGGAAGTAAAAAAATCATGAGCGAATTCAGAATCCGGATCCCGGTAAACGGTCGGCCGGGGTCGCCCCAAAATAGGTTTTATAGTATAGGTTATTGCCCCCGCGGCCATCATCACAACTAAAAATATAAGGGGAATTTTAAGGTATTTTTTCTTCTTTTTAATAATACCGTAAATAATAGTAAGCAAGAATCCGGCCGTATAAAGGTGCATACCGTAATCGGTAATCATTATAAAGAGGTTCTTTACCCGGGGGTGTTCCTCCATAAGGGCGTGGACTGAAGCGGCAATGGAAATATCACCGTAGATAAAAGTCACCAGTAATCCGGCTGCCATTGCAACGGAAAATATTGCCAGGCCGTTTATCAGTTTACCCGTTTTACCGTTTATAACAGATTTATAAAATGTCCACAGGTGGGAGAAACCTATTTTAGACTGCCCCTCGTCCCGGGGCTGGAAGGAGTAGGGGGTCTGCTGAATATTAATATCTTCGGGAATAATTTTTAAAAGGTCAAAAAGTATTTTAAATCCTTCTAATTTAAAGTTCTTAACCTGGGTAAAATATTTTTTTAACGGGTCGGTCTTACCTGCAAAAGCGCCGCTTAGGGGATCTTCGACTTTATTCCCGGGAGAAAGAACCCCATTGGCCAGAAAAGTGCCCGTTTTGGTAATAAGTTTCCGGTATAGGGGAAACTCGCCCAGATCAGCCCGGTGAGCGGTTACCAGGGCATCGTTTTTGAGATTGGCATACATCTTACCCACTAGTTCCGGAGGGTGCTGAAAATCGGCGTCTATTACGGCGAATTTGGAGGTTTCAATAAGGTTAAGAGCATCCAGTACCGATGCAGTCAATCCCCTAGTCTTTCTTATGTTAAGTTCATCAGAGATAAATTTTTTATGATCGAAATCGTCAACGTTGGTTAAAGTTCTGTTATTATCCCGGTCTAAAAAGACAAGGTTGTTGTTGAACCCCGATTCTATGACTGTCTTTAAGTATTCAAAGGAACCGTCATCAGAGCCGTCATCGGTTATATAAAAGGAGCAGCCCGGATATAACTCTTCCAGTCGGAAAAGAAGCTTCTTTAAATTATCTTTCTCGTTTATTGTGGGTATGATCAAAGATAAATCTTTGTAATTTGAATTTGACATAATTTTAACAATTAAATATCATAAATTAAGCTAATAGTCAATAGGTGAAATAAATAATTGTCTATAAAAATGGGTATCGATGGAACATAAAGCATATCTTTATAAAAATTTAGAAAATGGGAAGGTAAGATGCAATCTTTGCTCTCACCGGTGTGAGATTGGCGTGGGAAAAATAGGTATATGCCGGGTCAGAAAAAATAAAGACGGTGAGCTTTATACCACAGTTTACGGTGAAACGGTCTCCGCCGGAGTGGATCCCATAGAAAAAAAGCCTATGTACCATTTTTTGCCTGGAACCGGGGCCTATTCTATAGCTACTGCCGGGTGTAATTTTAAATGCGGTTTCTGCCAGAACTGGAGAATATCTCAAACTGACGGTTCAAAAATTTTCGGTACCCGGAGTATGCCTCCCCGGGAAGTTGTAAAAAACGCAATTTCAAAAGAGGCACGGAGTATAGCCTACACCTACACAGAACCTACGATATTTTTTGAATACGCTTACAATACCGCTAAACTGGCATCTAAAAAAGGTATTAAAAATATTTTTGTAACCAACGGATTTATGACTAAAGAAGCCCTGGATATGATTGCTCCTTATCTGGACGGCGCCAACGTGGACCTTAAATACTTTAAGGATTCTTCCTACCGAAAAATTTGTAACGGGCGTTTAGAACCGGTATTACAAAGCATCAAATATATGAAAGAACTGGGCATCTGGTTAGAAGTAACTACTTTGATAATACCGGGGGAAAATGGCAGTGACGAAGAACTTAAAAATATTGCCGAATTTATAGCCGGAGTGGATAAAAATATTCCCTGGCATATTTCCATGTTTGTGGCCCGGTACAAATACAAAACCACCCCGTCCACCCCGGTTAAAACTCTAAAAAAAGCCATCCGCATAGGAAAAGAAAGCGGGCTGAAATTTATATATCTTGGAAATGTAGGTCGCCGTACTATCACCAGGTGTACGTCCTGTGAAGAGAATCTGATAAGTCGGACTGTTTATAATGTGGAATTAAACCGTCTAACCGGTGACGGCAAATGTCCGGAATGCGCACAGAAAATTCCCGGTATATGGAGCTAAAATGATAAACCGAGCCGTCCTTCTAGCTTCGGGAAAAGGAACCAGGCTCAGAAAGAAATTTAAAGATACCCCCAAACCCCTGGTCCGGTTAGCCGGCAAACCTCTTGCCTACTATCAGACTAAACAGTTTTATGATTACGGCGTCACCAAACTGGGCCTGGTTGTAAATAACAGGACAGAAAGACTAACCGGTATTTTAAGGACTGAATTCAAAGATTTAAAGATAGAGCCTCTTTTTCAGAAAATTTCCAACGGTACGGCAAAGGCTCTTCTTAAAGCAAAAGGTTTTACCGGCTCCCAAAATTTTTTTATGACCTACAGCGATAATGTTGGAGATTTTCGCTTGGAGTATCTGGAAAAAAAATTTCGGGATACTCCGGACAGCCTGGGGGCGGCCCAAATAACTGAAAATAAAGCCAACCCCGAAACGGCGGTGGTAGATTTGGATAACAAAATTATAACAAAAATAGATGAAAAGCCGGACGGTAAAACCGGAAAAAGACGGCTGTACCCGGTATTTATATTCACTCAGGCTATCTATAAATACCTTAAAAATATCAAAAAAGCAAAAACCGGGGAATACGAGTTAAGCAATGCCGTAAATAACGGGATCAACCGGGGCAAAAATTTTTATTATTATCTAAACAATACAAAAAGAATAAATCTTAACACACCGGGGGATTTTAAAAAAGCTCAGAAATTTTTAGATCCTCAGGCAGGTTAAATCCCGGGGAACTACGATATTCCCGCTGTAATGTTTTTTTAATTCTTCAATTAATTCTTCAATTTTAAATTCTTCACTGTACTCTCCAGAAAAATGTACGGGCACTAAGTTTTTTACCCTTGATTTTTCAGCCATTTTACCTAATAATTTTCCCGAGGTATGGCTTTTATCCAGAACCGAACTTTTTGATTTAAATCTTGACGGGGCATAACAGTCGTGTATGAGATATTCAGCTTTGTTAAATAAAGTCCGATAATTTTTCATCGGCCCGGTATCCCCGGTGTACACAAATTTAAAATTTTCTTTGATAAAGATAATTCCCCTGGATTCAGGCGTATGGCGGGTGGGGAAAAATTCTAAATTGGGTATTAATTTCCGGTTATCCTCCATTTCCGATATTTGAATATCCAGCTTATCAAACTCAAATAATTTCAGAAAAGAATAGAATTTATCCGTTGAGCCCGGGGGTACGATAATATCCGGAAAAATACCGGCGGGTTTAAGAGGATGAAGGAGGGAGGGAAGTCCGTATACGTGGTCCGGATGAAGATGGGTTATGATAACCCGGTCGACATTGTTAAAATCCAGACTCATTTTTTTAAATTTATGTACAATACTCCCTCCGCAGTCTATGAGGGCGTTAGTGTCTTCCCACTCCAGGTACAAAGAAGTATTGTCCCTTGAGGCAGTGGCCCTGGCCGAGCCGGTGCCCAGAAAGTATATCTTAAATCTGTCAGTTTCAGTATCCATTATTTCATTATAATAAAATTTTATAATTTTTTAAGAATATTCAGGTTGTTAATCGGAAAAATGCTAAAAATCCAAAAAGGGATATCTGAAACGTATTAAATTTTCTGGCGGGTATACCGGGAGAAGCCGAAATCAGGAAATTAATAGGAAGAAAATAAGCGGGCTATGAAATATTTTTACGGAAAAGAAAAAAATTCTTAAAAGTAATTTTAATTGTTAAAAACAAAGTACTCCGGACCTATCCGGAGATGCGCGAATTATTATTGTTTTTCGTATAGTTTTAAAATTTGTTAATCAGGTTTAAAAAAGATATAATTCAGTTTTGAACAAAAGAGCGAAGATTTGAATAAAAATTAGGGAGGATAAAATGAAAAATATAGGCATAGATATAGACGGGGTTATTTTAGATACTGTAGAAGTATATCTTAATTATATTGAAAGGGTAACCGGTAAAAAATATTGCCAGGAGGATATTACCGAATATTTATTTGAAAACTGCGTGGATATAACCGAAGAAGAGATGAGCATGGCTCTTGGAAAGATGATCGAAGATGATATTTGGGGCGAGATTCCGTTTTACCCGGAAGCCCTGAAGTCGCTGCGTCATATAGGAACTAAAAAAAATCTTTACATAAAAACCTCCAGACCGGAAGTTGCCCGGGAATCTACTTTACAATGGATAAAAGAACACGATATTCCAGTTCGCAGGGCGGTCTTTACAGATATGGAGTCAAAACTTTCTTATATTAAAGATGAAAATATAAAGCTGGACTGTTTTGTGGAAGACAGGTTTAAATTTGCCCTGGAGGTCGCCGGAGACGGCGTCAAAGTACTGCTCGTCGACCGGCCCTGGAATAAAAAATATAAATTGGAAAACGGTATTGTCAGAGTAAAGAACTGGAACCAGATTCTGGATATAATTTTTAAATAGCCGAAAAATTATGGTAAATATTTAAAAATATGTTTATATTTGAAACCTGCAAGACAGACCAAAAAAATTTCAGATCTCACTATTTTATCAATCCCAAAAACATACTTGTCCTGGCCGACCGGGACAATATGGAGGGGTATTTTAAAAAATTAGAAAATTTGTCTCAAAAATACTACCTGGCCGGTTTTTTCTCATACGAGCTGGGCTATTTTTTAGAAGATCTTTTTGATTGCCAAAATGACAATAACTTTCCCCTGGCCGTTTTCGGGGTATATGATAAACCGGCGATATATAACCACCTAAAAGATAAATGGGAGGCCGGAAATTTTAGATATCCCCCTAAACGTGACTTTAAAGTTGAAAACTTAAAATTAAATATGTCCAGGCCTGAATATGTAAAAAAAATACTGGAAATAAAAGAACACATCAAAGCCGGAGATATTTATCAGGCCAATTACACCGCAAAGTACAAGTTCGATTTTAGTGGGGACCCGTTGAGTTTTTACCGGGATTTAAAATTAAAACAGGAGGCCGGGTACAATGTTTTTATGAACTGGAATAAATTTCATATTTTATCCATATCCCCGGAACTATTTTTTAAAAAAAATAAAAATATTTTGACCGTAAAACCCATGAAAGGAACGGTAAAAAGGGGGAAAAATATTAAGGGGGATAAAAAAAATAAGAAATTTTTAAAAAACGATCCCAAAAACAGGGCCGAAAATGTTATGATAGTTGACCTTATGCGCAATGATATGGGACGGGTTTCAGAGCCGGGGACCGTAAAAGTAAAAAAATTGTATGAGGTTGAAAAATTCAAGACCCTTTTTCAGATGACCTCCACGGTAAAAAGCAGATTGGAAAAATGTACAGAAATTTATGATATCCTAAAAGCCCTGTTTCCCTCGGGTTCGGTTACCGGTGCGCCAAAGATAAAAAGCATGCAGATTTTAAGCCGTCTTGAAAAAGAAAAGAGACATATCTATTGCGGAGCCATGGGGTTTTTCGGACCCGGGGGGCAGGCTAAATTTAATGTTCCCATTCGGACCATGCTTTTAGAAGATAAAAAAGGAGAGATGGGCGTGGGAGGAGGAATAGTTTACGATTCAAAACCGGAGCAAGAATACCGGGAATGTAAAACCAAGGCCCGTTTTTTGACCGGTGGCTGCAAAAATAATTTTAAACTTATAGAAACCCTTCTTTACGACGGTAAATTAAAAGATGTAAATGCACATATGAGAAGATTGAAAAATTCGGCTGAGTATTTCGGATTTAATTTTAATAAAAATAAGATTGTAGGGGACATTGGAAAAACAGTTGAAAAGTTAAAACCGGAAAAGTATAAAGTAAGAGTTTTAGTAGGCGGTACCGGAAGTGTTAATACCAAACATATCCCTGTTAAAGACCGTAAAAAATATACTGTAAAATTTGCAAATAAAAGAACGGACCCGGATAATATCTATCTGTATCATAAAACCACAAACAGAGATCTGTATGAAAAAGAATTAAAAAAGGCCCGGGGGGCGGGATTTTACGATGTAATATTTTGTAATAAAAGAGGCGAAATTACCGAGGGCGCGATTACCAATATCTATCTGGAAAAAGACGGGACTAAATACACTCCGCCCTTAAAAAGCGGGCTTTTAAACGGAACAGTGAGGGAAAAACTTCTTAAACAGGGCAAAGTAAAAGAAAAAACCCTTTATCCGGAAGAGTTAAAAGATGCCGGCAGTGTTTTTATCTCTAATTCGGTTATAGGTTTAAAGAGAACTAAAGTTAAAAGTTAAGAGGGCATTTGAGTTGCAAAAGTTCACTGGAAAAGATATTATTTAAACCATGATTAAACAATATACCAGACGACGTCTCTCGGTGATAGCCGCTTATCTAGCCACCCTGTCCATGGTCTGCGGGGGGCTCTTGATGATTCCTTTTTTCGTGGGATTATTATACGGTGAAATCACAATGGCCGATAATTTAGTTAAAGCTTTTTTATTTCCCGGAGTTTTTACAATTGTGGTTGGTATAATAATACGAAAAATAACTGCGCGTCACGATATGCGGCTGAAAGACACCATGGCTATATGCGCCCTTGGCTGGGTCATGTATTCGGTAATAGGGGCGTACCCTTATGTGGTAATTTTGGATATACCTTATTTGAACGCGGTTTTTGAAACCATGAGCGGGTTTACCACTACGGGAATAACTTTACTTACGGGGCTGGATACTATGCCCCGATCAATTCTTTTCTGGCGGGCGTTTACCCAGTGGGTGGGGGGGCTGGGAATTTTGAGCATGTTTATATTTATAGGGTTTAAAGGGGGAGCGGCGGCCAGTAAATTGTTTTCGGCCGAATCCCACAAGATATCTTCCAGTCAGCCCCATCCGGGTATATACAACACGGTTAAAACTTTCTGGATGTTATACATTTTTTTAAGTATAGCCCAGATTGCGGTGCTTTTATTTTTGGGGGTTGGTTTTTTTGATGCCCTCACCCATACTTTTACTACTTTGTCCACAGGAGGGTTTTCGATATATGACAGTTCGATTTTACATTACCGCCAGGCCGGTTTTGCCAATTTCAATTATATAGAGCTGGTATATATGGTATTTATGTTTATGGGGGGGCTGAATTTTTTTATTCATTTCAATATATTTTCGGGCAATATTAAATCCCTGTGGGAGGATACCGAGGCCCGGACTTATCTTATGATTATACTGGGGGGAACCGGGTTAATATTTTTAAGTTACGCCCTAAGAAACGGTATCGGTTATCATGCCGGAGAGCAGGTATACACTGGGCTTAAAGGTATACTTTATAATGTAAAAGATACCGCTTTCCAGGTGACGGCTTTAGTTTCCAATACCGGGTACCTAATAAGAGGAAATTTGAGCTCCGCTTACTTTACCCCGTTCGCCAGGCAGATTTTCTTGGTCTTTATGGTTGTAGGAGGCTGCTCGGGATCCACCAGCGGAGGGTTTAAAATCATAAGGGTGGTAACTCTTTTTAAAACTGTTAAATCCCGGTTGTTTAAACTAAATACCAGCTATCTGGCCCAGGTGCCGGTAACCATTAAAAACAAAATTATAAAAAACGATGAAATACGGAGAATAGTGGTAATATTTTTTATGTGGCTTGTATTTTTGGTTGTGGGGGGAGGAATAACGGCATTTTTCTCGGATCTTTCGGGGTGGGCGAGTTTTTCGGGAATGTTTTCGGCCCTTGGAAATGTGGGGCCGAGTTATATATCAGTGGAGGAGATGATAGCCCTTCATCCAGCGGTAAAGGTTACCTATATAGTAGGGATGTTGGCCGGAAGGCTGGAAATAATTCCGGTAATTATATTGTTCAGCGGAAAATTTTATAAATAAAAAGGAGGATATTATAAGATGCATATTATAATAGCGGGAGGAGGTTCTTTAGGAACGGCGCTGGTTGAAAAACTAACTCTTTCTAAAAATGATGTGGTGGTTGTGGACCAGTCCAAGGACGCCTGCGACGCACTCTACGCGTCTTTTGGGATAGAGACAATAATGGGCAACGCCACCCGGATAAACGTATTAAAAGAGGCAGGTCTGGATAAGACGGATGCTGTAATTTCGACTATCCGAAAGGACGATGTGAATTTAGCCATAACCTCTTTAGCCAGGAGTTCTTCGGTGCCTGAGATAATAGTTTTAATGAGGAGTAAGAGTTATTTTGAAGCCTACAGGACCACAGGGGCGACCCGTATCCTTAATATGGCCGACCGGCTGGTTGATGATGTCATGCAGCAGATAGAAAAACCGGCCGTAAGAAAGGTGGCCCGTCTGGGTAACGGAGCCGTAGAAGTATTTTTGATAAATATTCCCAAGGATGCCAAAATAGCGGGAAAGAGTGTTTCCCGGATAGCTTCAAATAAAAAAATGCCGGTAGAGAGTATAATAGCGGGTATATTCGATAAAGATACCAACGAGTATAAAATACCCCGGGGAAACACCAAAATTGAGGGGGATTCTAACATCTTTGTCATTACTAAACCGGAAAAGGTAAACGATACCGCCGCCTATTTGATGAAATAGCTCGAAATTTAAATAAATAACTTAAAGTTTTTAAAATTAGTTCAGGGGTAATTAAAAAGGTAAAAGGCATACGGAGGTACTCACAATGTCTAAAGTAAAAGTAGAGCAGTTAAGCAAAGGAGAGATAGAAGATAAATGTATTCGGGACTGGTCTATATGGGAAAAGGAAAAATCCACTTTTGACTGGAGCTACGGTTCCCGGGAACAGTGCCTGATTTTAGAAGGGAAGGCCACGGTTAAAACCGATGACGGCGAGGAAGTGGAATTCGGCGAAGGCGATTTTGTCACTTTCCCGGCGGGGATGGATTGCGTATGGGATATAGAAAAAGATATCAAGAAACATTACAAGCTGGACTGATGTTTGGATAATTTTTGAAGGGTATTAATATTTTTAAAATCCATATTGTTTTCTTTCGGAGTTTCCAGTATAAAAGGTTTTTTTTTCCATCCGTAATAGGTTAGTATTTTTTTAAAATTTTTTAGGCCTATGGTACCCTGTCCTATGTGGGCGTGACGGTCGATATTCTGTCCAAATTCTTTTTTACTGTCGTTTACATGGATAACTCTGGTGAATTTACTGATTTTATGATTTAGAACGTCCCCCATTGTGTATCCGGCCTGGTAAGCGTGGGACGTATCTATACAGAAACCTATCCGGTTTTGAAGTTTTTTTCTAATTTTAAATAAATTGTCAAAATCCACTCCCAGGGAGTTTCCCTGTCCGGCGGTATTTTCTAAAAGAAGCCGGGTGTGGTAAGACCCGTAATTTAAGATTTTTTTTAAGGAATTTACTACCCTTCGGTTCCCGTTTTCTCTGGTTTCCGTGCCTGAGTTACCGGGATGATGCACCAGAAAATCAGCTTTAAGACAGGAGGCTCTTTTTAATTCGTTTTTAAGGGCCGTAATGGATTTTTTCCTGAGCGTTTTTTTAGACGAGGCGATATTTATTACATAGGGGGTATGTACTACCAGGGGGAAAACTTTTTTTTCTTTTCTTAAATTTATAAATTTTTTCACTTCCCGGTCATCTAATCCGGTTTTTTTCCAGCCTCTGGGATTCCCTGAAAATATCTGGAGGGTATTGCCTCCGGCTTTAAGAATTCTGGCAACCGACCGGCTAAAACCTCCGCTTATTGAACAGTGCGCTCCAATCCTCATAAATTTTAAATATAAAAATTCGGCGGGTTTGTCAAATAAAAAGACAATTTGTGAGCGAAACTTCATTTTGACAATTAATTTAAATTTTTATAGTATAAGTATCAACAATTATGGATTATAAAATAGAAAAAAATATTCTTGCGGTAAGACTATATGAAGGCGAATATTTGGTGAGCGGATTAGAAGAATCGTTTAAAAAAGCCGGCAGCAACCTGGGTATACTTTTAAATGCCGCGGGTATGATGCAGGATGTTAAATTAGGTTATTTTATAGGAAAAGGGGAGTATAAAGAGAATATTTTTATTTCTCCCCGGGAGATAGTATCCCTTACAGGAAATATTATAAATAATGACAGAGGGTTTTACACCCATCTTCATGTTTCCCTTGCCGATGACGATGGGAAGACCTGCGGGGGACACGTGCAGGAAGCAAAGGTCCACGGAACAGGAGAGGTATTTATTTATCTTTCGGATATGAAGGTTACCCGTAAGATGGAAGAACAGACAGGATTAGAAGGATTAAAATTATGAAATATGCAGTAGTAGACAACGGTAGAAATCAGGAGCTGGTTTCTGAAGGGGATTTAATATTAGTTGATGATTTAGGACTGGAAAAAGGCAAAAGATATACCTGGGATAAAGTACTTATGATAAAAAATGAAGATAATGTAAATATCGGAAAACCTTATCTTAAGGGAAAAAAGGTCCGGGGAACCGTAAAAGATATGGTCAAAGGACCTAAAGTTATAAATTTTAAAAAGAAGCGACGCAAAGGATATGCCAGGAAAGTAGGACACAGACAGAAATTTACCAAAGTAAAAGTAGAGGAGATAAAATAAAATGGCCCATAAAAAAGGACAGGGATCAGTAGAAAACTCAAGAGATAGTGCCGGCCGGAGGCTGGGCATCAAAGCTTTTGGCGGTGAATTTGTCACTGCAGGTAGTATAATTGTCCGTCAGCGGGGTACTAAATACCATCCCGGTGTTTATGTAGGGAGAGGCAAAGACGATACGCTTTTTGCCAAAAAAGACGGGAAAGTGGAATTTGCCCGGAAAGGTAAAAGAAAGAAGGTAATAAATATTATACCGGCCTGAACCTGAATATAAGTACAGTATTATACCGGGTTACATATTAGAGCATTAAGAATGGATTCTATAATACGGTTTCCATTCTTTTTTAATTTAGACAATCGGGAGAAATGAAATTTGAGAATAGTTGTTAAGTTAGGCACTAAACTTCTTACTCGGAAAAAAGGCCTTCTGGATGAAAAGAATGTTAAGTGTCTGGTTGAAGAAATTGGCGAGGTGCTGGATTTTGGCTGGGAGGTAATAATAGTTTCTTCCGGAGCCGTAGGATCGGGTTGCGGAACCGTAAACCGTAATCCGGGAGATTTATCGTTAAGGGAAAAACAGGCTGCCGCCAGTGTGGGTCAGGTAGATCTCATAAATATATTTAAAAAATATTTTCATTATCAAAACCGTACTGTAGGGCAGATTCTTTTAACCGCTCAGGATTTGGCCCGCCGGAAAAGTTATCTCAATATCAGGAATACTTTATTTACCCTTTTAAAAATGGATGTCGTACCCGTTATAAATGAAAATGACACTGTTGCGGTGGATGAGATAAAGTTTGGTGACAATGACAGTTTAGCAGCAGTAGTAGCTTCTAAGGTAGACGCTGATATGCTGGTTATGATGACTAACGTGTCCGGGTTTTTGGATGAAGATAAGAAAATCATAAAAAAAATTGATAGTATTACTTCCCGTATTGAACAACTGGCGGGCGGAGGTAAGTCGGATTTTAGCGTTGGGGGAATGAAAACAAAATTAAAAGCAGCTCGGATAGTTACTAAAATGTGCGGGGTTGATACTTATATAGTAAACGGCCGGAAAAAAGGAAATCTTAAGAAAATTGTGGCCGGAGAAAACCCGGGGACGGTATTTACCGGCCAGAAATGCGGGGTATCTCAAAAGAAAAGATGGATAGCTTACGGTCTTAATCCTTCGGGAAAGGTAGTTCTTGATGGAGGGGCGGTTTCTGCCGTTTTAAATCGGGACGCCAGTCTTTTGCCTGTGGGAGTTACCGGTTTGGAGGGGAAATTTAAAGAGGGGAATTCGGTGAGCTGTTTGAATCCGGCCGGAAAAGAGATTGCCCGGGGGCTGGTAAACTACTCATCCGGAGAAGTAAAAAAAATTATGGGTAAAACCAGCAGACAGATCAAGAGTATTTTAGGTTACAGGGATTATGATGAATTAATCCATAAGGATAATCTGGTAAAATTACTGTAAATTAAGGAGAGTAAAATGACCGATCAGGTAGATAAAAAAGAAAAAATATTTAATCTGGCAAAGAATGCCGCTATAGCGTCCCGCAGTTTAAGAACAGTTTCAACGGAAGCTAAAAGAGAAGCTCTGGAGAAGATAGCGGGTCTCATTGCCAAAAAAGCGGATGATATACTTTTTAGAAATGAAATAGACGTGGAAGCTGCCAGGGAAGATAATCTTTCAGATGCTTTAATAGACCGATTGGTTTTAGACCAGAAACGAGTACAATCTATGACTGACGGGATAAGAGAAGTTGCCGGAATGAATGATCCTATCGGCGAGATCATAGAAGAGAGGACCCGCCCAAACGGCCTTACAATTGAAAAAATACGGGTTCCTCTGGGAGTGGTGGGAATGATATACGAGTCCCGGCCCAATGTAACCGGAGATGCAGCCGGGTTATGTCTTATGTCTTCAAATTCAATAATTTTAAGGGGAGGAACCGAAGCCCTTAATTCAAATCTGGCCATAGGTCACTACATAAGAGCGGCCCTCCAGGAAAGTAAAATTAATCCCGAGGCCGTCCAGATAATTGATGACAGCGATCGTAAAATTGTTGAGTTTATGGTCTCTTTAAAAGGACTGATTGATGTTATAATACCCCGGGGCAGCGAACAGATGATTAAGTCTGTTTCCAAAATGAGTCAGGTTCCGGTGATAGGTCACGGCAAGGGGTTATGTCATATATATTTAGATAAAAAAGCGGATAAAGAAAAAGCGGTAAAAATAGTTGAAAACGCCAAGGTTCAAAGACCGGGAGTTTGCAATGCGGTGGAAACTCTTCTTGTTCACCGTAAGAGTGCTTCCCGGGTTTTACCCGGTGTATGTGCTCGCCTGGAAAAAAGCGGGGTGGAGCTCCGGGGAGACGAGTCCTCCAGAGAATTTTACGATATGAACCCGGCTTCCGAAGACGACTGGAAAGAGGAGTATCTGTCATTAGTGTTATCGGTTAAGATAGTTGATAATATGGATGAAGCTGTAGGGCATATAGAACGTTATGGATCCAGGCATTCCGATGCTATAATAACCGACGATGATAAAGTGGCCGATGAGTTTTTTAACCGGGTTGATTCTTCCTGTGTGTATTGCAATGCTTCTACGAGATTTACAGACGGGAATCAGATGGGTTTGGGTGCGGAAATAGGAATTTCTAATCAGAAACTTCATGCCCGGGGACCCATGGGAATTAAGGAACTCACTTCCTACAAATATCAGCTTCGTGGAAACGGACAAATAAGAGAGTGAGCTATATTCTGTATGGGGGAATTTTCGACCCTCCCCACCGGGGGCATCTGGAGATAGCCGAGGCCGCTTATCGGGCAGTACAACCGAATAAAGTTATATGGATTCCCGCCCGCCGCCCGCCACACCGGAAAGTAGAAGGTTTAAATGCCCGGGAAAGGTACACCTTGGTTAAACTTTTAATTGAGGATAAAAAAGGTTTTTTTTTATCAGATATAGAATTAAAAGGCAGTCATTCCGGGTACACAATAGAGACTATAAGAAAATTTAAATATGACAAGGTCGGTGAAACCTGTTATCTGCTTATTGGAACCGATGAAGCTGAAAAATTTAGGACCTGGAAAGATTGGCAAAAAATTTTAAATTTATGTGTATTAATTATTGGTAAGAGAAAAGAAAAAAATAATATCCCGGTTGAAATTAAAAGCAGAGCTATATTTTTAGAAAATAAAATACGCAAAATTTCTTCTTCAAATTTGCGTAAATTATTCTGGGAAGGAGAGGATGTAAAAGACAAGGTGCCCCGACGGGTAAAAAGATATATAACATCCGGGAAACTTTACAGTGAGTAAAAAACATAAAATACTTTTAACCGTTTTGGTTTTACCGGTTTTTGGAATGCTTTTTATTATAGCAACGGCGTTCAGCCCGGTTAAAAGAGAGGTTATTCAAAATAACAGAATTAATATTCTTTTACTTGGAGTCAGTGAATTTGATTATGCCCGGAGGGCTGAAGTTATACAGCTTTTAAGTTATGAACCCCGGACTGGATTTATAGATGTACTGGCCATTCCCAGAGATACAATGATGCCGGTACCCTATGAAATTACCTGGAAGAGAATCCAGAAACTGAATGAAGTATATTCCCGGTATTCTTCCAATACAAATACAATGGAAGAGTTATTTGTTAAATTTAAGGAGGAGATAGAAACTCTGCTTGAAGAAGATCTGGATATTAACTACTACGTTCAGTTTGATTACAACGCTTTTAAGGATTTTGTGGATTGTCTAGGGGGAGTAACTATTGATGTCAGCCAGAGGATGGTGTATGACGATTACGCTCAGGATTTACATATTGACATTTCCACCGGGGTGCAGATTTTTAACGGACAGGAAGCTCTGCATTATG
>CAYZAK010000026.1:0-27070 GCA_964476445.1 uncultured bacterium | reverse complement strand
AGAAAAGTCAGGATAGCGTAAGTAAAAATAGTATCGCGGGCATAGGGTCCGGTCAGTTTTCTTTTTACCGGTTTAACGGTTTAGAATGGATAAAACTGGGCGGAGAAGTTTCCGGTTTAGGGGAGGAAATTACCATCCAAACTTCTAAGCTGGGAAGTTATGCGGTTAAAGAATCTTATAGAGCAGATACATTTGAGATAGTAGGTATACAGCCGGATAAAATATTTACTCCCAAAACTGAGTATACAAATTACATAGAGTTTAAGTACGTTAATCCCAAGGAGGCCCGGGTGACCGGAAAGATATACGATCTGACCGGAGCCGAGGTGGCCAACATGGAAAGGGGAGATACGGGCACGGTGGGTGACCGTTCGGGGTCGTTTAGATGGGACGGAAAATACGATGACGGCATATATGCTTCCGGAGGAGTGTACATTTACCAGTTCGAGGTTACCGGAGCCGAGGAGAAAGTGGTAAACGGAACGGTGGTAATAGGAAGATGATTTTTGGAAAAAAGATATTAAGTCTGGGTTGTGCATTGATAATGCTGGCGTTTATCGGAAGAACGGTCCGGGGCCATTTTGAGTACACCGGATGCGGAGCCAGAGCGGAGGGTCTGGCCAGGGCTTACACGGCCGAGGCCCGTGGTCCGGAGGCCATGTATTACAACCCGGCGGGGTTGAGTCAGGAAAAAAGGGCGATGGCAATGGCTTCCTACAGCAGGCTGTATCTAGGATTAAGCGATAATTCCAACATAGGGAGAGGATATTTAGGGTATGTCCACCCTTACAGTGACCGGTTAAGTATGGGACTGGGCTGGCAGAACTTTATGCTGGCCGGGTACTATTCGGAGAACACATTTTATTTAAGCGGAGGTTACGAGATAATGGAGGGGTTGCGTGGAGGAATAAACATTAAGGTATTACATAAAAATTACGGTTCCACGATGTACACCGACAACAGTCTGAACTTAGATACCGGTGAGTTAAAAAGAGATACCAATCCGGTATTTAATGACGGGTATTCTAAAACGAATGTAACTTTTGACATGGGAGGAATTTACAGTATTAATTATAACAACCGGGTGGCCCTGGTATTAGAGAACATAACGTCGCCTGATATGGCCCTTTATGAAAACGATGAAGACAGGGTGCCTTTTAGAATGAAAGCCGGTTACAGGTATGTGGTGGAGAATTTAAAGCTTCTGGGCGATGTGGTGTATGAAAAAGAAGAGGTAAGCGTGCGTACCGGGTTGGAGAACAGATTTTTAGATGATAGGATATCTCTTCGTGGAGGTATAGGACTGGGCAGCCGTCAGATGAGGGATCTGGCTGTGGGAGCATCCTATTTAACAGAAGGGAATTTCAGAATTGACTACGGATTTACTTATCCTCTGGTGGGTATAAAAGATATGTACGGTACGCATAAGATAAGTCTAAACATGGGGTTCGGGGATATTAAGTTAAGCGGTGTGGAGTACTACAATATGGGAACTGAACAGTTTGAGAGGGAAGACTATGACCGGGCTCTGGAATTAT
Organism: uncultured bacterium; assembly: GCA_964476445.1. Lineage (GTDB taxonomy): Bacteria > CG03 > SLGR01 > SLGR01 > JAGXOG01 > CAYZAK01. The sequence continues at coordinate 25,532 of CAYZAK010000026.1, read as the reverse complement.
TTAGTAAGGCTCTTAAATCAGAACCGGAGTTGTCCCAGGCCCGAAGAATGTATCATAATACCGAACAGATAATAAATAGCAGGGCCCGGGTTTTAGAAAGAGTAAGGAATGAGTATGAAAAAGGAGTTAAAAAGATAGAGGAGAACAGATTTGAAGAAGCTTACGACATTTTTGATAAGATACTAAAAACCGATGATCTGGGCTATAAAAAGATAAAAGATATTCAGGGAAAAGCTAAACAGAACTTCAAAGAAATAGAGGGGAAAGAGAGTGTAGTAATAAGAGAAAAACTTCAAAATGCCACTGACCATCACCGGGATGGAAATTACGAGGAAGCCATAGAAATATATCAGGAGATACTAAAACAGAATCCCACTGAAAGGGAGGCCATCCGGGGTCGTGCAACGGCCAGGGAACAACTAAAGATAGATCAGACTGCCGGTAAACTTAAAAAGAAATATGAGAGGGGATTAGAAAAGGCCGGGGATAAGGAATGGGAGGAGGCAGTAAAAATATTAGAAGAGGTAGCCGAAGCCGATGATTTAAGGTCAAAAAAGATACAAAAAATAAATGCCGATGCCAGAGAAGAGCTGAACCGGATTAAAAGTTCAGATGAGGTCCTGGCCAAAGAATATTTAAATCAAGCGACCCGCGCAGAAAACCGTGGAGCGTACCGCCTGGCCATAGAAAATTACAGGAAAGCTCTAGACAAAACCCCCGGGGAACAAAGAGCTCTGATAGGTCTAAGGAGAAGCCGTAGCCGTTTAATAGAAGAACTTTATTCCCAGGGCCAGGAGCACTATTTCGATGAGGAATACGATAGTGCAAAAGAAAAATTTAAAGAAGTACTGTCAATAGACAGTACTCACGATAGAGCCAGAAGAATGCTGGATATAATAGAGAGGGAAAGATGATTAATAAGAAATTAATAGCAACTCTGATAATATTGAATTTAACTTTAGCAGTGACAGGCGAAGAAACTGGTGAAAAGGCCGCGCCGTGGAAATTTTTAAATCGGCTGTCGCTAATAGAAATTTACTCCGGAGCCGGGGAAGAACATACATTTGAGATAGTAGGTATACAGCCGGATAAAATATTTACTCCCAAAACTGAGTATACAAATTACATAGAGTTTAAGTACGTTAATCCCAAGGAGGCCCGGGTGACCGGAAAGATATACGATCTGACCGGAGCCGAGGTGGCCAACATGGAAAGGGGAGATACGGGCACGGTGGGTGACCGTTCGGGGTCGTTTAGATGGGACGGAAAATACGATGACGGCATATATGCTTCCGGAGGAGTGTACATTTACCAGTTCGAGGTTACCGGAGCCGAGGAGAAAGTGGTAAACGGAACGGTGGTAATAGGAAGATGATTTTTGGAAAAAAGATATTAAGTCTGGGTTGTGCATTGATAATGCTGGCGTTTATCGGAAGAACGGTCCGGGGCCATTTTGAGTACACCGGATGCGGAGCCAGAGCGGAGGGTCTGGCCAGGGCTTACACGGCCGAGGCCCGTGGTCCGGAGGCCATGTATTACAACCCGGCGGGGTTGAGTCAGGAAAAAAGGGCGATGGCAATGGCTTCCTACAGCAGGCTGTATCTAGGATTAAGCGATAATTCCAACATAGGGAGAGGATATTTAGGGTATGTCCACCCTTACAGTGACCGGTTAAGTATGGGACTGGGCTGGCAGAACTTTATGCTGGCCGGGTACTATTCGGAGAACACATTTTATTTAAGCGGAGGTTACGAGATAATGGAGGGGTTGCGTGGAGGAATAAACATTAAGGTATTACATAAAAATTACGGTTCCACGATGTACACCGACAACAGTCTGAACTTAGATACCGGTGAGTTAAAAAGAGATACCAATCCGGTATTTAATGACGGGTATTCTAAAACGAATGTAACTTTTGACATGGGAGGAATTTACAGTATTAATTATAACAACCGGGTGGCCCTGGTATTAGAGAACATAACGTCGCCTGATATGGCCCTTTATGAAAACGATGAAGACAGGGTGCCTTTTAGAATGAAAGCCGGTTACAGGTATGTGGTGGAGAATTTAAAGCTTCTGGGCGATGTGGTGTATGAAAAAGAAGAGGTAAGCGTGCGTACCGGGTTGGAGAACAGATTTTTAGATGATAGGATATCTCTTCGTGGAGGTATAGGACTGGGCAGCCGTCAGATGAGGGATCTGGCTGTGGGAGCATCCTATTTAACAGAAGGGAATTTCAGAATTGACTACGGATTTACTTATCCTCTGGTGGGTATAAAAGATATGTACGGTACGCATAAGATAAGTCTAAACATGGGGTTCGGGGATATTAAGTTAAGCGGTGTGGAGTACTACAATATGGGAACTGAACAGTTTGAGAGGGAAGACTATGACCGGGCTCTGGAATTATTTAGTAAGGCTCTTAAATCAGAACCGGAGTTGTCCCAGGCCCGAAGAATGTATCATAATACCGAACAGATAATAAATAGCAGGGCCCGGGTTTTAGAAAGAGTAAGGAATGAGTATGAAAAAGGAGTTAAAAAGATAGAGGAGAACAGATTTGAAGAAGCTTACGACATTTTTGATAAGATACTAAAAACCGATGATCTGGGCTATAAAAAGATAAAAGATATTCAGGGAAAAGCTAAACAGAACTTCAAAGAAATAGAGGGGAAAGAGAGTGTAGTAATAAGAGAAAAACTTCAAAATGCCACTGACCATCACCGGGATGGAAATTACGAGGAAGCCATAGAAATATATCAGGAGATACTAAAACAGAATCCCACTGAAAGGGAGGCCATCCGGGGTCGTGCAACGGCCAGGGAACAACTAAAGATAGATCAGACTGCCGGTAAACTTAAAAAGAAATATGAGAGGGGATTAGAAAAGGCCGGGGATAAGGAATGGGAGGAGGCAGTAAAAATATTAGAAGAGGTAGCCGAAGCCGATGATTTAAGGTCAAAAAAGATACAAAAAATAAATGCCGATGCCAGAGAAGAGCTGAACCGGATTAAAAGTTCAGATGAGGTCCTGGCCAAAGAATATTTAAATCAAGCGACCCGCGCAGAAAACCGTGGAGCGTACCGCCTGGCCATAGAAAATTACAGGAAAGCTCTAGACAAAACCCCCGGGGAACAAAGAGCTCTGATAGGTCTAAGGAGAAGCCGTAGCCGTTTAATAGAAGAACTTTATTCCCAGGGCCAGGAGCACTATTTCGATGAGGAATACGATAGTGCAAAAGAAAAATTTAAAGAAGTACTGTCAATAGACAGTACTCACGATAGAGCCAGAAGAATGCTGGATATAATAAAGAGGGAGAAATAATTTAAAAAAAAAGAGCGAAAAATTTGAGAGGAGAGAGGGAAATTGGTACAATCTAAAAAAGCAATGAAATTTAGCGAGGTAATTTATGAGTAATAAAAAGAAAGTTTTTACCACCAGGGAGGTGGGTAATTTTTGCGGAGTTGATTTAACTACGGTTATAAACTGGATTAAACAGGATAAATTAAAAGCCTATAAAACCGCCGGAGGGCATCGGAGAATAAAAAGGGAGGATCTGAGAAAATTTATGGAAAAATATTCCATGCCCATACCCGAAGAGATTAAGGAAGCGGACGGCAAAAAGATACTGGTAGTTGATGATGATCCTAATATTCTCAATTTAATAAGCAATACCCTAAAAAAACTGCCTGAAAATTACAGAATGGCCACCGCTGCAGACGGGTTTGAAGCAGGGCAGAAGTTGGCTCTATTTAAACCTACTCACATAATTCTGGATATAAGGCTTCCCGGTATGGACGGCTATGAAATAATTAAAAAAATTCGAATAAACAATAACGGAGAAAAAATTATTGCCATAACCGCTTATGGTAATAAAGAAAGCAGAGATAGAGTTTTAAAACTTGGGGCAAACCGGTATATTGCCAAACCTTTTTCATCCGATGAATTGCTTGAAGCTATTAAGAGTCTGGGATAATTCAGCGGTATTATACAGAGTTAATCGTATAATAGTTTGACTTAAAATTGAAATTTTGTAGAATTTATTTTTAGGAAAGCTTCCAGAATAATATTATTGTATAATAATAGTTAAAAATGAAAAAACATTCAAGATTTGTACACCTCCACGTTCATACCGACTATTCGTTTTTGGACGGTGCATGCCGTATTGATTCCCTGGTAAAAAAGGCGGCGGATTTTAATATGCCCGCGCTGGCCATTACGGATCACGGTAATATGTGCGGAGCGGTTAAATTTTATAAAGCCTGTCAAAATAAAGGTATAAAACCGATAATAGGTTGCGAGTTTTATATAGCCCCCACCTCTCGTAAAGAGAAAAACAAACAGGTTAAATTTGCAAACCATATGACTCTTCTGGCCAGAAATTATGACGGCTACAGAAATCTGATGATCTTAAACGATATAGCCTACAACGAAGGTTTTTATCATAAACCCCGGATTGACATGACAAGTTTAAAAAAATACAGTACGGGGCTGGTGGCTCTTTCTGGATGCATGCAGGGAAAAGTAGCTCAATTGATTACTGCTAACCGGCCGGAAAAAGCCCGTCAGGAAGCCCTTAAATTGCAGAAAATTTTTGGGGAGGGATACTTTTATCTGGAAATGATGGACACCGGTGTTAAAGAGCAGATAAAGATAAATGAGGAGCTGGATAAAATTTCAACCGAGACCGGCATTCCCTGTGTGGCTACCAACGACTGCCATTATATAGAAAAGACCGACGCCTATCCCCAGGAAATTCTCATGTGCATAGGTACGGGAAAAAAAATAGATGATCCCACCCATATGCAATTTAACGACGATGAGTACTATCTTAAATCACCGGAAGAGATGAAAAGCAGGTTCGGAAATTATCCCCAAGCAGTTACAAATACGGTCAAAGTGGCTGAAAAATGCAATTTAAAACTTACCTTCGGAGAAAACTATCTTCCCGAGTACGAAGTCCCCGCGGACTACACCCGTACGGAATATCTTGAAAAACTCTGCCGGGACGGGATAGAAGATAGATACGGTGAAATCCCTTCTAATAAGGAGGAAATTGAAGAAAGACTGAAGATGGAACTGGGCACAATAGACCGTCTCGGTTTCCCGGGCTATTTTTTAATATGCTGGGATTTCGTAAAAAAGTCAAAAGAAAAAGGCATACCCGTGGGGCCCGGCCGGGGGAGCGGATGTGGCAGCCTGGTCTCTTACCTTCTGGGAATAACAAAAATCGATCCTCTTAAATACGATCTTCTTTTTGAAAGATTCCTTAATCCCGCCCGAAAGACTATGCCTGATCTGGATATAGATTTCGCCGATTACGGCAGGGACGAAATAATTGAATACGTAAAAGATCGATACGGTTCCAGCCGGGTGGGACAGATAAGCACCTTCAGCACTCTTAAAGCTAAAGCCGCCTTAAGAGATGTGGGCAGGGTTCTGGATATTCCCTTGGGCAAGGTGGATAAAATTGCCAAGATGATACCCACCGGAACCGATATAACTATTTATGAAGCTAAAAAAGACATCGATGAATTTAAAAAAGCCTATAATTCCAATGACCGTATAATGCAGATGATTGATGTCGCCCAGCGCATAGAGGGGTGTAAAAGGCAGCCCAGCGTTCACGCTGCCGGAGTAGTTATTGCAAAAGATAAACTTTCTAAATTTGTACCGCGGGGGGTGTCCAGCGATAACCGGCGGGTAACCCAGTACGAAGGCGAAGATTTGGTTGAACTGGGTCTTTTAAAGATGGATTTTCTGGGACTGAAGAATTTAACTATTATCAAGGAGGCGGTTGAAAACGTAAAAGAGACCGCCGGTAAGGAACTGGATGTAGATAATTTACCCTTAAAAGATAAAAAAACCTACAGCCTTTTAAATAGCGCTAATTCCGTGGGGCTTTTTCAGATAGAGCGTGCCAGGTTCCAGGCTCTTTTAAAAAAGATGACCCTGGAAAAATTCGAAGATATTATAGCTCTGGTCGCTTTGAACAGACCCGGGGTTATAAGAAGCGGAATGACGGATAAGTATATTGAAAGAAAACAGGATCCGTCCTTACTTGAGTATCCCCATCCCTCGCTTGAAAATATTTTAAAAGAGACTTACGGGGTGATACTTTACCAGGAACAGGTTATGCAGGTAGCCCGCAAACTGGCCGGTTTTTCCCCCTCCCAGGCGGACGATATGCGCAACGCCATGTCCAAAAAAATACCCGATGTTCTGGAAAGATTAAGAGAAGTTTTTATAAAAGGCGGGGTTGAAAATGGAATTTCCAAAAAGGAATTAAAAAACATTTTCAATATGCTCGCTGAATTTGGAACTTACGGATTTAACAAGTCTCACTCTGCGGCTTATGCCAGTTTAGTATACCAGACAGCTTATTTAAAAGCTAATTATCCCACCGAGTATATGTGCGCTCTTTTAACCTGTGAAATGGGAAATACGGACAAAATTGCCCAGTATGTTTTTGAGTGCAGGCGGATGGGTATTGATGTAAAGCCCCCGGATGTGAGAAAATCAGATATTTCATTTAAAATAGAGAATAAAGAGGTAATCAGGTACGGGCTTAAAGCGGTAAAAAACATTGGGACAGCGGCGATAAAATCTATAATTAACGCCCGGGGGGGGAAAGAAGATTTCGAATCTTTCTATGAGTTTTGTACCGGAGTTAACTTAAACAAGGTAAACAAAAGAGTTCTGGAAAGTCTGGTAAAATCGGGCGCGCTTGATTTTTTCGGGCAGGGTAGAAGACCGCTGTTTCAGGTAATTGAAAAAGCGATATCCCAGGCAGCCATGGCCCAGCAAGACAAAGAACTGGGACAAACTACTTTTTTTGAGGTTATAGATGAGGGAGAATCCCCGGAGATATCCATAGACGACGAGCGGGAATGGGCTGACAATGAACTTTTAATAAACGAAAAGGAGGCTCTGGGATATTATTTTTCTGGACACCCTCTTACCAAACACGATAATGAAATCAAGAATTTAAGTTCAGGGTCCATAAAAGCGGTAAAAAACAATATTGAACCGGGCCGAAAAGTACTGTTAGGGGGGATGATAAAAGACGAATCCAAGAAGAAGACAAGAAACGGCAACCGGATGGCGGTTTTTACTCTTGAAGATCTAAGCGATTCAATAGGCTGTGTCATATTTCCTTCGGCTTATAATGAAAATATAGCTTCTAATGTGAAAGAGGATGAGTTTGTGATAATTGCAGGAAAACTGGACAAAAGCCGGGGAAGATTACAGTTTATGGTAGATGATCTTGTACCTTTAAAAGAGGCCCGTAATAAACTTACTGATAAAATTGTAATAGAATTAAATACTAAGCACACCCGGACTAAGGACATAGACAAGCTGAAAAATATATTGACAAAGTACCCCGGTGATATTACGATAGAATTTCTTGTAAATACGGATAAATTTGATAAAGTAAAAATAAAAACAGACCAGAAGACCAGGGTAAGTCAATCTCTTTTAAAAGAACTGGAAAATGAAGTGGGTGAAGGCAAGGTATCGTTAATGGGAAGCACCGCTAAAGTTGCGGCCGGCTAACTGATTGATTATATAAATGAGAAACGGAGGTTTACAATATGAAAAGATTAAAAGGTAATATGCTGATAGCTCAGGGCGGAGGACCGACAGCGGTAATTAATCAGTCCCTGGTGGGAGCTGTTTTGAAGGCCAGGGAGTTTAACTGCATAGATAATGTTTACGGTTCGGTAAACGGGGTAAACGGGATAGTTAATCAGAAGATTGTGAATTTATCCCAGGAAACGGTTTCTAATTTAGAACGGGTTGCCGATGCGCCGGCTTCAGCACTTTTGTCTACCAGAGACAAACCGGATGAAAAATACTGTAAAAATATTTTTGCAGTACTCAAAAAATATAATATAAGATATTTCTTTTATACCGGAGGCAATGATTCTTCGGACACCTTAAGACTAGTTAAGGAATTTGCGCTCCAGGAAGATTATAAAATAGTTACGGTCCATATACCCAAGACCGTTGATAACGATCTGGTTTTAAACGACCATACCCCCGGGTACCCGTCGGCAGCCAGGTTTGTCTCCGAAGCCTTTGTGGGACTGGATCTTGACAATAGGTCTCTCCCCGGGGTTTATATAGCTGTAATCATGGGGCGCCACGCCGGTTTTCTGACTGCGGCCAGCGCTTTAGCCAGAAGATATCCGGATGACGGTCCGCATCTTATATATCTTCCGGAAAGATCTTTTAGTACAAAAGATTTTTTAAAAGATGTCAAAGAAAAATATGCTAGATACAGCCGGTGCGTTATAGCCGTTTCTGAAGGAATACAGGATAAAGATGGAACTCCCATAATGGCTAAACTGCAAGATAATATAGAAAGAGATGCTCACGGTAATATCCAACTTTCGGGTACCGGATCCTTAGCCGATAATCTTAAGAAACACGTAGAAAATAATACTGATATAGACCGGGTGAGAGCGGATACATTCGGTTATCTCCAGCGGTCTTTCAGACAGGCGGTAAGCGACGTGGACAGAATGGAAGCCCGGGAAGTAGGCGAACAGGCCGTTTATCACGGGGTGGGGTTAAACAGGGATGGTTCCCTTACCATAAGGCGTATCGGTGATTACGCCGTGGAGTATAAACTGGTAGATCTGAAAAAAGTCGCCGGGAAAACCAGGACCATGCCTGATGAGTATATTAACGAATATGGTAATGATATAACCAAAAAATTCATAAGTTACTTGAAGCCTCTATTGGGGTCGGATTTTACCGGCGGAGCTGCCCGGCTTCGAGCCGGTGAGATAGAGAAAGAATAACCGGCCAAAATTATGTCTATAAAAAAAATAATAATAGTTTTGATTTTAGGAACGTTAGTTTCGGTTAGTTCTGCGCGCCGGTCTGGCGCCGGGGAGTTAATAGAGGCAATAGATACGCCTACGGCTAATGCCCTGAAATTTGAGACGTACCGGCTTTCTTTTAGACTGTACGGAGAAGGTTCTATACTAACCCGGCTTTTTTACGGTATAATAATGGAAGATTTAACTCTGGGTTTGAGTTTCGACGCCGAAAATATCATCGGTTCCAGGACACCCGGAGCCCAGCGGCCCTATCTTTACGTTAAGATGCCCCTTCATATTTCAAATACCGCCTGGCCTTCTTTTAGCGTGGGGTTTGATGAACAGGGTTACGGCAATTACATTAGCAACAAAAAAGGCTACCAATTTTCACCGATGGGGTTTTATCTGGTTTTTACGCAGAAAGGTTTGGCCCCGGGTCTGGATATAAGCGGGGGAATAAATTCTGATTATTCTCTTTACGAGGAATCTGAAGAGTATATCAAAGGATTTGCCAACGTGATGTATATGTTAGGGCCCGAATTTGTACTTCTTTCGGAAGTAAAGGATCTAAATAACTGGGACGCCAGTGTGAATGCCGGAGTAAAATATATATTATCGCAAGAATTGAATTTTAAATTTTCGGTATTAGATATTGGTGGAACAGATAAGGCAGAACGTATATTAAAACTTAATTATTCAGGAGAATTTTAATATTATGGATAACTCCCCGAATTTAATAGGACCCGATTTTGAACAGCCGGTTGTCGAATTAGATAAAAAGATTAAGATAGAAAAAGAGAAATCCCACCCGGATTACGACAGAATAGATCGCCTGGAAACGGAGAAAAAGAATCTCATAGAGGAGATATTCAGTAATTTGAGTTCATGGCAAAAAGTACAACTGGCCCGTCACCCGAACCGACCTCATACTATGGATTACATAAAAGGGATATTCGAAGATTTTATAGAATTTCACGGTGACAGAAAATTCGGTGATGATAAAGCTATCGTGGGTGGGATGGCTTCTTTAAATTCCGAGTCGGTGATGCTTATAGGACATCAGAAAGGAGAGACCACCGAAGATAATTTGAATAGAAATTTTGGGATGCCACATCCGGAAGGGTACCGGAAGAGTCTCAGGCTTATGAAATTGGCCGAAAAATTTTCAATACCGGTAATAACTTTTGTGGATACCCCCGGCGCTTATCCGGGCATAGAAGCCGAAGAAAGAGGGCAGGCCGAAGCTATAGCCACCAATTTAAAAGAGATGATGAATCTTAAAACAGGTATCATTACTGTTATTATAGGTGAGGGCGGTTCCGGCGGAGCTTTGGGTATAGGGGTGGGGGACAAATTATTAATGCTTGAAAATTCGGTTTATTTTGTATGCACTCCCGAGGCATGCAGTGCCATACTTTGGAAAGATGCTCAGAAGGCCTCGCAGGCAGCAGAAACCATGGGGCTTACTTCTCAGGATTTAAAAAAACTGGGAATTATAGATAAAATAATCAAAGAGCCGGCCGGCGGCGCTCACTGGGATTATCCGGCCATGTTTGAAACCCTTAAACTTGGTTTAACCCGGCAACTGGGAGCCTTAAAGAGGACTAAAAATAAAAATCTATTTGAAAAAAGGTTTAAAAAGTTTCGCAATATAGGAGAATACAGGAAAATTAACAGTTCAGGAAACAGGAGATAAAAAATGTCAGAAGAATTAAATCCCTATAAAATAGCTTTAAGACAGTTAGACAACGTGGCAAAAAAGATTAATCTGGATCCGGGAATTCATGAAAAACTTAAATACCCGAAAAGAGAATTAACTGTATCTATACCCATATATTCCTCCAAAGGTACCATAAAAGTTTACAAAGGTTATCGGGTTCAGCATTCCCTTGAAAGGGGGCCTTCCAAGGGTGGGATACGGTATCATCCAGATGTTACCCTTGATGAGATAAAAGCAATGGCTATGTTGATGACCTGGAAATGTGCGGTGGCCGATATACCTTACGGCGGGGCAAAAGGTGGGGTGGTGTGCGATCCTTCTAAAATGACAGAAAAAGAAATTGAACATTTGACCCGAAGATACACTTCGGAAATAGGAATCATTATTGGTCCGGAAAAAGATATCCCCGCGCCTGATGTAAATACAAATCCCCGGATAATGAGCTGGATAATGGATACTTATTCAATGAATAAAGGTTATTCTGTTCCCGGAGTGGTTACCGGAAAGCCCCTGGATTTAGGTGGTTCTAAAGGGCGTCTTTCGGCTACCGGTAAAGGAGTGGCTGTTATTACCGAAGAAATTTTAAAACATACCGGTTTTGTGCCGGAGGAAGCTACTGTGGCCATACAGGGGTTTGGCAATGTAGGCAGCAACACGGCTAAATTTTTACATGAACTGGGCTGCCGGATTACAGGAATAACCGATGTCAGCGGCGGTATTTTTAACGAGCAGGGCATTGATATTTCCGAATTATTAAAACATTCCGCTCAAAATGAAAATTTAATTAAAGGTTATGAACCCGGAGAATTTGTAGAAGATGCCCGGGAGGCTAATAAAAAATTATTTGAGTCCGAGGTCGATGTTCTTATACCCGCGGCCATGGAAAGCCAGATAACAGCTCAGAACGCAGATAATGTAAAAGCCAGCATAGTGGTAGAAGCTGCCAACGGCCCGACCACTCCAGATGCCGGAAAAATACTTAACGATAAAGGAATAATAGTGGTCCCCGATATTCTGGCCAATGCCGGTGGGGTAACCGTATCTTATTTTGAATGGGTTCAGGATCTTCAGGCCCGGTTCTGGAAAAAGAAAGAAGTGGTCAGCAACCTTATTGACAGAATGACCCAGGCTTTTCACGATGTATATCATCTGACCAGAGAAAAGAAAGTAAATATGAGGATGTCGGCTTATATGCTGGCTGTTAAACGGGTGGCCCAGGCGGCTAAGTTAAGAGGTTTGTATCCGTAAGGTTAAAAAATGCAGAAAAAGTTTTTAAAATCAAAACTTCACGGACCCCGGGTTACCCAGGCGGATGTAAATTACCGGGGGAGTCTGACGGTTGATAAAGATCTGATCGAAGCGGCGGGTTTTAATATCTTTGAAATGGTTAAGGTTATCAACGTTGATAACGGGGAACGGTTTGAAACTTATATTATAGAGGGGGAAAGAGGTTCGGGGGTGATAGGTCTAAACGGAGGAGCGGCTAAAAAAGGTTCTATTGGAGACCGGCTTATTGTTATCTCATCTGTATGGATAGAGGAAGGAAATTCGTTTAAGGTTAAAATAGTTCTTGTAACAGAAGATAACAGGGTGGACGAAATCCGGGAAGAAAAACTTATATTTTAATGAATCCCTTACTGATAAAAAACAGCAGGCTGGTAACTGAAAAAGGTATTCTCCAGTCCGACCTTTTAATAGAAAAAGGCAAAATTTCTCAAATAGGAAAAAATATAAATCTTTTCGGAAAGGTTAAAAAAATAGAGGGAAAGGGGCTTTATACTATGCCCGGAGTTATAGATCCCCATGTTCATCTGGAATTAAACGCCTATAATTCTAATTCCAGTGATGATTTTTACACCGGATCACTGGCCGCCGCCGGAGGGGGCGTAACTACTTTTATAGATTTTGCCATTCCCGAAAAAGGGCAGACCATGTCCCACAGAATTAAGGAAAAAAAAATTTCCGCAAAAGAAAAATCCATTATAGATTATTCATTTCACGCTCAGATAATAAACTGGGAGGATAATATTCCAGAGCAGATGGAAGCTGTTTCAAATATGGGGATTACAAGTTTTAAAATTTTTATGCCTGCTACTGAAGGCTGGGGAGTTGACGCCGGCGGGCTTTACGAGGCCTTAAAATATTCTAAGCAGATAGACTCCTTGATAATGGTTCACGCTGAAAACGGAGAAATAGCCGACCATTTGACAAAAAAACTGGTTAAAAATGGAAAGACCCGGATGACGAATTATTCCAGAGCCAGGCCGTCTTTTATAGAAAAATTAGCTGTTGTTGAAGCAGCTTTAGTTGCTCAGGAAGCTCAGACTCCGGTATATATATGTCATTTAAGTTCGGGTAAAGCGGCCATAGAAATAATGAAATTAAAAAATTCAGGCCAGCATATATTTGTAGAGACAACCCCTCAGTATTTAACCCTTGATAATTCAAAGTTTTCTCAAAAAAACAGTTATCTGTACGCATGCTGTCCTCCTATAAGAGATAAAAAAGAGACCTACCAGATTTGGAGGGCTCTTCTTGAAGGGGACATCGATACCGTAGGTACAGACCACTGTCCTTTTTTAAAATCCGAAAAAGAGGCTGGGAAAGGAGATTTTACCAAAACCCCATTCGGTCTTCCGGGAGTGGAAAACTCCCTGCCTTTGCTTTACACTGAAGGGGTGGTTAAAAGAAGCTTGAGTATGGAGGATATTTACGAAATGATTTCTCTCAACCCGGCGAAAATTTTCGGGCTTTATCCTGAGAAAGGAACTCTCCAAAAAGGTACTGACGCTGATCTGGTAGTATTTAACCCTGCCAAAAAAGTTAAGTTAAAAGCGGATAATCTTTTAGGTAACTGCGACTGGTCCCCTTATGAGAATAAAGTGGTTGCGGGTTATCCGGAGTACACTATTTCCAGAGGGGAGATAATTTACAAAAAAGGCAACATTCCACAACAAATTCAGAAAGGGCGGGGGAATTTTTTAAAAAGAAAGTAATCCTGTCTATACTAAATAACTAAACCTCCACTTCCTAACGTATTTTTATTGTAGCTAAATGTATATCCATGTTTTTTGTAAAAACTTGACAAAATAAGTAATATTAATTATAAGTATAAATGTAAGTAAAATATTTAGGTATGAGTAGTATTTAAGAGATAATACATAATAGGATTACTAATATATAAACCAATGAAGATAAAAAACTTAAAATGTAGAGAATGTGGGCGCAGATATCCACCGGAGGCCATATATGTATGCGAGTACTGTTTTGGCCCCCTGGAAGTGGATTATGACTACGATGAAATAGCCAGGGGAGTAACTCGAAAGAGTATTAAGAAGAAACCTTATTCTCTTTGGCGGTATAAAGGGTTGCTGCCGGTGGAAACCGACACGCCGGTCTCCCTGTTTGAAGGTATGACTCCGCTGATCCGGGCCAAAAACCTGGAAAAGGAACTGGGGTTAAAAGAACTTTATGTTAAGAACGATTCGGTGAATCCCACTTTTTCTTTTAAAGACCGGGTGGTGACCGTAGCCGTATCCAGGGCTAAAGAACTGGGGTTTGATACGGTAGCCTGCGCGTCCACCGGGAATCTTGCCTGCAGCGTTGCCGCCTACGGTAAAAGAGCAAATTTAAAGACAACGGTATTTATTCCGGCCAACTTAGAAAAGGGTAAAATTATAGGCGCGGGTATTTACCATCCCAATCTCGTGAGAGTAAAAGGGGATTACGACGATGTTAATAAATTATGCGGAGAAATAGCCGGGAATTACGGATGGGGATTTGTAAATATTAATCTGCGTCCCTACTATGCTGAAGGTTCTAAAACCCTGGGTTTTGAAGTGGCCGAACAGCTAAACTGGGAGGCTCCCGAGCAGGTAGTCGTGCCCATGGCTTCTGGATCTTTACTTACTAAAATACACAAGGGTTTAAATGAATTTGAAAAACTGGGAATAATAGAGGAAGCTAATACAAAAATGTACGGGTCTCAGGCCCGGGGCGCGGATCCCATAGCCCAGGCGGTTAAAAATAAAGACGATATTATAAAACCCCAGAAGACTAAAACGGTAGCCAAATCTCTGGCTATAGGTAATCCTGCCGACGGTTACTACGCCAAGGAAGTTATAGAAAAAACCGGGGGTACGGCCGAATCGGTTACCGATCGGGAAGTGGTGGAAGGCATAAAACTACTGGCGGCGAAAGAAGGTATATTTACGGAGACCGCCGGAGGAGTTACCGTAGGGGTATTAAAAAAACTTATTGACGAAGGAAAAATAGACCCGGATAAGAGAACGGTTATATATATTACCGGAAACGGACTAAAAACCCAGGAAGCGGTGGAAAATGCGGTGGCTAAAGTTGAAAAAATTAAACCTTCCATTGAATCATTTGAAAAAAACTGTAATTGGGTAAAAGGAGGAAAATAGAATGACAAAAGTATTAATTCCCCAGCCTTTAAGAAAGCATACGGATAATAAATCAACTCTGGATTTAAAGGGAGAGTCAGTGGATGAAATTTTGAAAGAACTGGAAATAAATTATCCGGCACTAAAAGAACGGCTGAGGGACGACGAGGGAAATTTAAGAAGGTTTATAAATATTTTTGTAAACGGAGATGATATAAGGTTAAAGAAAGGAGAAAATACGCCGGTGGAGGATAACGACGAAGTTTCTATTTTACCGGCTATAGCGGGAGGTTAAAATGGGTAAAATAAAAAAACAGCTGGATTTGATATTTCCCGAAAACCAGGTAACAGAGCCGGTAATATGCAAATTATCCAGGAAATATGATGTATGTTTTAATATAAGGCGGGCTAAAGTAACGGAGACTACCGGAGAGTTAGTTCTTGAATTTACCGGCGAAGAAAAAGAAGTTGATAAAGCTATAAAATATTTAGAGGAAAAAAATATAAACGTGGAGCCGATTACTCACGATATAATTGAATAAATTAACTTAAGTAAAACAGATTAATTTTAAAGCGATAAACTTTTCTAAAAATTAAATTAGAAATAGTAACTCTTCTACAATATTTTAAAATTATAGTTTAAAAAATAATATATGAATTTACGAATAAAACAAAGGAGACTAAAGTGAAAGGAAAATTTTCAAAGACAAGCGAAAAATTTGTGACCAGGGCCATAGTGGAGGAGTTTGCGGCCCAGTTTTCGGATTATGTAGAATCGGACTGTATGATTATAGGTGCCGGCCCGTCCGGGCTTATGTGCGGCAAGGACCTGGCCGAAAAGGGACACCGGGTTTTGCTGGTGGAAAGAAATAATTATCTGGGCGGTGGATTCTGGCTCGGGGGATATCTGATGAATAAAGTTACGGTCAGAAATCCGGCCCAAAAAATTTTAGATGAGCTTGATGTACCCTATACCCAAAGAGAGGAAGGTCTTTTTATAACCGACGGTCCACATGCCTGTTCGGGGTTGATAAAAGCTGCCTGCGACAGCGGGGTGAAAATAGCCAACATGACCACTTTTGACGATCTGGTATTCAGGCAGAACCGTGCCGCTGGGGCAGTAATAAACTGGACTCCGGTAGAGGCCCTGCCCAGACAGATTACCTGCGTGGACCCGGTGGCCATGGAGACAAAGGCTTTGGTGGACGCCACCGGTCATGATGCTGAAGTTCTTAAAAAATACGTGGAAAGAAAAGATGAAGAACTTCCCGGATTTGGAGCCATGTGGGTGGAAGAATCCGAAGATGCGGTAGTGGAACATACCGGAAATTTCGGCCCCGGGCTTTACGCCTGCGGGATGGCTGTTTCCACCGCCTACGGACTGCCCCGGATGGGTCCGACCTTCGGTTCTATGCTGGAATCAGGCAGAGATCTGGCCGGAATAATTGACCGGGACTTAAAGAAATGACAGTTCCCGTATTTTAAAAAAGGAGTATGCAGGAATTAAAAATAGTAAATAATACTTCGGTTTGCGGGCGTTGCATAAAAGATTCCCTTTCAAAATATTTATCCGGGTTTAAAATAGAGATAACTGATCCGGGAAATCTCATTCCTCCCCAAAGAGGATACGCCCGTAAGCTGGCCGGAGCCAGATTCTTAAACCGGAAAAAAGGCCTCTCATCACTGGTTAAAGATAATATAATCAATATTGAATTAAAACTTCTGAAAAAAGCAAAGTCTTTAAACGGAGTTATTTATCACGGATTTAAATACCAAAAAATATTGAAGGAAATTTTCCCTTTAAAGGATAAAAACACATTTACAGTGATACTTACCGACAGGTTACTGGCCACTCCCGAAATAGAAGGGGGGCATCCCCATGTAAGAATTGCCATACTGGGATATCCGGGTATAGTTTTAACCCGGGGAATAATTAAAGGCCCGGCCCGGTCCCGGAAAAAAGATACTAAAGATGATTACATAGGAACTCTGTCCGACGAACGTCTTAGGGACGTCATTCCCGGATACATTATGCAGACCGTATTTTATTTTTTCCTGGGGGAGTCTTTCTGCGATAAAAAAGGATGCCGGCTGTACAATGCCCACTGGCAAAAAGATATGATAAAAGCCCAGCTGGAAAAACCCGCATTTTGCAAAAAACACAGTAAAATGTTAGAATACTTGGCAGAATATAATATTTAATTTTTTATTCTTGACAAAAAAATAAACTTTTGTTATATTTAAATATAAGTAAAGTAATTGTATTTTAAAACAGGGAGAGAAAATGTCTAAAATTTATAAAAATATCACTAAAACTGTGGGTAACACGCCGGTAATTAAACTGGATAAGATATCCAAAGGACTGCCGGGGAATATAGCTGGAAAAGTGGAATCTTTTAATCCCCTGGGAAGCGTAAAAGACAGGATAGGGCTGGCCATGATCGAGGCCGGAGAAAAAAATGGTGAAATTGCAGAGGAAACCACTATTATAGAACCCACAAGCGGGAATACGGGGATAGCCCTCGCTTTTGTATGCGCTTCAAGAGGATACCCCCTGGTTCTTACAATGCCCGACACCATGAGCATGGAAAGACGGCGCCTTCTTAGCGGGCTGGGGGCGGAGTTAATCCTGACTCCCGGGGAGGAGGGCATGAGAGGAGCCATAGTAAAGGCCGAACAGGAAGCCCGGGTCAGGGAAAATTCTTTTATTCCCCAGCAATTTGAGAATCCGGCCAATCCCGAAATTCACCGTAAAACAACGGCGGTTGAAATCTGGGAGGGAACCGGCGGCGGGATCGATATTTTTATAAGCGGGGTGGGAACCGGCGGAACTATAACCGGGGTTTCGGAAGTTTTAAAGAACAAAAATCCGGATTTAAAAACAGTTGCCGTGGAGCCAACCGGGTCTCCCGTATTATCCGGCGGTCCTCCGGGACCTCATAAAATACAGGGGATAGGGGCCGGTTTTGTGCCAGATGTTCTCAATGTGGAAATTATAGACGAAATTATTAAGATTTCCGGGGAACAGGCCACCGAAGGAACCAGGCGCCTGGCTGAAGAAGAAGGTGTATTCGCCGGTATTTCTTCCGGAGCGGCCTTACAGGCGGCAATAAAAATTGCTGAAAAGAGCGAAAATAAAGATAAGCTTATAGTGCCCGTTTTACCAGATTTGGGAGACAGATATCTGACCACGTCTTTATATGAATAAATTTTAGATAAGAAAAAAATTTCTTTTTAAATATTAGTAAAATAGTAATATATAGTACAATTAAAAGGTAATTTATTTTAAAATATATTAAGAACGGATGTTATTATGATTGAAGACAATAGAAAAATTTTCAGGGAGGTAGATAAAATTCTATCTGAAAATAAGAAGGGCGTGCTGGCGACCGTGGTGTCGGTGGACGGGCCGGCTCCGGGAAAACCCGGTTTTAAGCTTTTGATAACGGAAACGGGTAAAACTTACGGTACGGTAGGTGGCGGATGCGTAGAGGAAGGCTGCAAAGCCATATCTAAAAAGGTGCTGGAGGATGGGAAAAGCCGGACCTTAAAATTGAATTTAGACAGCGGACAGTCTCAATGCGGTGGCAGTATAAAAGTATTTATGGAGCGTATAAATTAAAAATAAAGATGAAAGAAATTAATTTAGAAGAAAAAAACAGGGAATTTAAGAATAAAGAACCGGCTGAAATTTTAACCCGGGCTAAAGATGAGTTCGGGGATTCTCTGGTTATGACCTCCAGTTTCGGAAGATATTCGACCGCTTTACTCCATAAAGTTACCCGGATAATACCCGGTATAAAAGTTATTTTTATAGATACCGGATATTATCCCCGTAAAAATTATAAATTTATAGATAAAGTGGCCCGGGAAATGAACTTGAATTTAAAAGTATTTTCTGCCGGGCGGTCCCGGAAGATGCAGGAAACCATAAAGGGAAAAAGATGGAAAAAACAGGGGGATGATTTTATGAAATTCAAAAATGAAAATAAAGTGGAACCTCTTAACCGGGCTCTTAAAATTTTAAACGCCCGGGCCTGGATTTCCGGTGCCCGGAGGGAGGAGAGCACCAGGCGAAGGGGGTTCAGATATGTTATGTACGATAAAAACCGTGAAATTTACCGAATATACCCTATATTAGACTGGGACAAAAGAAAATTGCAGAACTATATAATGAAAAATAATCTGGATACAAATTTATTTTATTTTGATGTGTGCAAGGGACCCGAACAGCGTAAAGAATGCGGTCTGCATATTTTTGAAAAAGGGAGCGGTATTTAGATGGAATTTTATGTTGTTGGAACAAATTTTAGATACTGCCCCCTGGAAATTCGGGAGAATATCTCTTTTTCGGGTAAAAGTTTACGGAAAAAGCTAAAAGAAATTTCCCGGATCAATGAAATTTCAGAAAGTGTAATACTGTCCACCTGTAACCGGACAGAAATTTACCTGATAGGTAAAAAGGGGGAAGAAACTGTCCGGACCGGCGTTTATTTTTTGGCGTCCGGTGAGAAAAGAGTAAAACCTTATTTATACAGTTTTTCCGGGGTTGGTGCGTTCGAGCATTTAATAAAAGTTATGGCCGGAGCGGATTCCCAGGTTCCCGGGGAAACCCAGGTTCTTCACCAGGCCCGAAGAGCTCTGAAAGACGGGTTACGGGCGGACACCGCCGGAAAAAATTTAAAGCGAATATTTAAAGCCGGGGATTCGATGGCTAAAGAAATAAGAACCCGGACAGAAATATCCCGCGGAAAAGTTTCCATCGGGTCGCTGGCCGTAGATTTTATAAAGCAGACCGTAGGCAGCGTAAGGGGGGAAAATATTCTTATTATAGGAGCCGGAAAACTGAGCCGGTTAGTTTTAAATTACATAGATAAGGATAAACCGGATGTAATCCTGGTATCCAACAGGCACTACCATAAAGCTAAAGATATGGCCCGGGAAGTGGGGGGCAAAGCGGTAAACTTTTCCGAATTTAAGGATGGCCTGGAGAAGTCGGATATAATAATATCCACTACTTCAAGTACCCATCCTATAATAAAGCCGGAAAGTTTTAAGGGGACAGAAAAAAGGAGAGCTGAAAATCCGATGCTGATAATGGACCTGGCCGTTCCCCGGGATGTGGATGACGGATTAAAGAGACGGGAAGGTATTATTGTATATGATCTGGATGATCTAAAAGGAGTGTCCAGGAAAAATTACAGAAAAAGGAAAAAAAAGGCCGGTGAGGCTTCAAGAAGGATAAAAATAAAGGCAAAAGAAAAATGGGAATATTTAAGACGGGCACCAGAAAAAGTCCTTTAGCTTTAAACCAGGTTAAAGAACTTGAAAATAAAATTAACACCTATTTTCCGGGAGTTAAATTGGAACCGGTGGGTATAGATACTACCGGAGACAGGGACAGAAAAACCCCCATAGACCGGTTGGAGGGAACCGATTTTTTTACCGACAGTATTGAACGGGCTCTGTTAGAGGAAAAAGTTGATATAGCTCAGCACAGCGCCAAGGATCTGCCCCGGGAGTTTTCCCCCCGGCTGGAGATAGCGCTTGTAACCGGCTCCATAGATCCCGACGACGTGTTGGTTTCCAGAGAGAATTTGACTTTAGAACAGCTCCCCCGGGGGGCCGTAATAGGAACTTCCAGTAAAAGACGCAAACGGGGGCTTAAAAATTTTAGGCCCGATTTTAAAATAACGGATATCCGTGGAAATATTCATCAAAGGCTTGAACTTCTTGACAGCAGCAAAAATTTAGACGGCATAGTTATCGCCGCCGCCGGTCTTATCCGGCTGGGGCTGGAGGAAAGAATTTCCCAGAGGATTCCTTTTGAAATTATCCGGCCTCATCCTCTTCAGGGTAAACTGGCCGTTCAGGTAAGAAAAGCGGATAACCGGATTAAAGATTTTTTTAAACAGTTAACCGGTTACAAGGATTTTTACAGGCCGAAAAATATTAAAAAATATTTATGAGAGATTCAAAGAAAGGAAAAGTATATATAGTGGGAGCCGGGGCCGGGGAGCCCGGCCTGATAACCGTAAAGGGAAAAGAAATACTTTCCCGGGCGGATACGGTGCTCTACGACTACCTGGTAAATCCCGAAATTTTAGGCTGGGCGCGGGATGAGGCCCGGCTGGTTTGCGCTAAAGAACTGGGCAAAGGTAAAAGCCGCCAGAGAAAAATAAGTGAATTTTTGGTAAACCGGGCTGAAAAAGGGGAGAACGTAGTCCGGTTGAAAAACGGGGATCCTTCTGTTTTTTCCCGGCTCAAAGAGGAGATGGAGTATCTTTTAAAAAACAGGGTGGAGTACCGGGTTGTGCCGGGGGTGACCGCGGCCACATCGGCGGGTTGTAAGCTGGGGATTCCCCTGACCTCCAGGGGTATTTCTGCCTCTGTAAAAATAATAACCGGTCACGAAGCCAGCGGTAAAACATCGGGATTTACTTCCTTGAAAGAGAAAGATAATCCGGAAACGATCGCCACTTACATGGGAGTTAAGAATTTAGGAAAAGTGACGAAAAAGCTTGTAATCGAGGGTGGGAAGTCACCGAATACCCCTGCGGTATTGATAAGCAAAATAGGAACAGTTAACCAGAAAATAGTAAGAGGAAATCTGGCAAATATCCTCCGTAAAAGCAAACAAAAAAATATATCTCCCCCGGCCATATTAATTGCCGGGGAGGTAGCCGGAATTACCCAAAAAAGCTGGTTTGAAAGGATTGACAAAGTGCTGTACACCGGCCTTTCCGACCGGCGGTATTTTGAGGACGGGATCATCTTTCATATTCCCATGATCCGGATAATCCCCCTTGAAGAGGAAGAATACTTAAGCCTGGATGCGTATATATCTGAAATAGAGAAATTTGACTGGATAATTTTTACTTCCAGATACGGAGTAAAATATTTTTTAAAAAGGTTGTATAATACCGGGTTTGATTCAAGAATTTTGAAAAATATAAAAATTGCCGCCATAGGGAATTCCACCTCCGGCCGGCTGTTAAAATACGGGATAAAACCGGATTTAAAACCGGATAGGGAAAGTTCAAACGGATTGGTAGAAAAATTTAAAGAGAGGGATTTAACGGATAAAAAAATTCTTCTGCCCCGTTCGGATATTTCGGATAAGGGAATTGAGGATAGATTGAAGGAGCAGGGTGCAGATACATACAGCGCTAACGCCTACAGAAATGTTATGCCAAAGAGACTGCCCGATTTGGACCTGAAATTTTTTGATCGGATAATCTTTTCCAGTCCGTCCACGGTGAGAAATTTTATTAAAAGGTACGGGGAGGTACCCGAAGGCATCGAAATCGATACAATAGGGCCGGTGACCGAAAAGGAGTGTAAAAAATGGAATATAACAAATTAAAAAGAGTGCGAAAAACTAAAAATATACGTGACCTTGCCGCCGCTACCCGGATTACCGGAAAAGATTTAATTATGCCGCTGTTTGTAAAGGAGGGAAAAAATAAGGCCGAGGAAATTTCCTCCATGCCCGGAATATACAGGTATTCCATAGACCGGCTGCTCCCCCAAATAGAGGAACTCTGTAAACTGGGCGTTCCCGGTATCTTGCTGTTTGGAGTTATTAAAGACAGGACGTTTAGCGGCCAAGTTTCTAAGGAGGCGTATTCAAATAAGGGAATTGTACAGAGGGCAGTAAAAGAAATTAAAGATAAATTTCCCGGTCTTACGGTTTTTACTGATGTGTGCCTTTGCGGGTACACGGAGCACGGTCACTGCGGCGTATTAAAAAAAGAGAAAGGCGATATCGACCTCGGAAAGACTTTAAAAATTTTATCTAAAACTGCTCTTTCTCACGCCCGGGCGGGAGCCGATTTTGTGGCCCCTTCGGCTATGGCCGACGGGCAGGTGAAGGCTATCCGTAAAATTTTAGATAAGAAAGGCTTTCAAGATACCGGTATTTTAGGGTATTCTGCCAAATACGCTTCTAATTTTTACGGACCGTTCAGGGACGCCTGCCACAGTTCACCGTCTTTTGGGGACAGAAAGAGCTATCAGATGGATTTTAGGAATTCCCGGTCGGCGTTGGAAGAAGTTCGCTCGGACATAGAGGAAGGAACGGATATAGTAATGGTAAAACCGGCCCTGGCCTATCTGGACATAATAAACAGGGTAAGGGCAAAATTCGACCGGCCCCTGGCCGCCTACAGCGTGAGCGGCGAATACGCGGCCGTAAAAGCGGCGGCTGATAAAGGCTGGATTCAGGAGAAGGAGACCGCCCTGGAAATTTTAACTTCCATAAAAAGGGCGGGAGCGGATATAATAATTACCTACTGGAGTAAAGAAGCAGCAAAATGGATAAAGAGATAGACAAAAATTTACTAAAAAGAGCTTCCCGGGTTATGCCTGGAGGAGTAAATTCACCGGTCAGGGCTTTTAAGGGAACCGGGACCAGCCCGGTCTTTGCCGGCCGGGGAGATGGAAGTCATATATTTGATACGGAAGAAAAAAAGTATATTGATTTTCTAAATTCCTGGGGGGCCTTAATACTGGGACATGCTCATCCTGAAATAATAGAAGAAGTGACGGCAATTTCTAAAAAGGGAACCACATTTGGATTGACAGTTGAAAATGAGATTAAACTAGCTGAAAAAATAGTGGAAATATATCCGTCGGTGGATAAAATCCGGATGACCTCCTCGGGTACCGAAGCGGTAATGTCCGCGGTTAGAACCGCCCGGGGATATACCGGGAAGGATAAAATTATTAAATTTGAAGGTTGTTATCACGGGCACGCAGATTATCTTTTAGCCGGTGCCGGCTCCGGAGCGGGTTTAATCGAAGGTCTAAATTCGGAAGGGGTGCCCGAAAATTTTACCCGGGATACCCTGGTAGTTCCTTACAACGATATTGAAAAATTTAAAGAGACAGTAGAAGAATTTTCGGATAAAATAGCGGCTGTTCTTATAGAACCGGTAGCCGGAAACATGGGGGTTATTAAGCCCGAAGAGGGGTATCTTGAAAATTTAAGAAAAATATGCACTGCTAACGATATGCTTTTAATATTTGACGAAGTGATAACCGGGTTCAGGTTATCATTATCCGGAGCCCAGGGGTATTACGGGGTAACGCCTGATTTAACCTGCCTGGGCAAAATAGCCGGCGGAGGTTTTCCGGCAGCGGTATTCGGGGGAAGAAAAGATATCATGGACCGGATTTCTCCCGAGGGAAATGTATATCACGCGGGCACCCTTTCGGGAAATCCGGTGGCCGTGGCAGCGGGGTTAAAGGTTATAGAAATTTTAGAGCGGGAAAATCCGTACCCGGAACTTAAAAAACGGACCGAAGAACTGGTGGCTGAATTTAAGGATATATTTAAAAAGTCCGTTACCGAGGTAACTATAAATCATTCGGGGTCCATGTTCAGTATCCATTTTACCGGGGATAAAATTAATAACCTGGAGACGGTAAAGAGACAGGATACGGAGTTATTTAAAAATTTTTACAGCGGAGCTTTAAAAGAAGGAATTTTATTTGCACCGTCTCCAATGGAAAGCAATTTTTTATCTATAGCTCATAGCCGTAAGGATATTGAAAAGACAGTAGAGAAAGTGCGCAAAATAGTAAAAGACGGAGGTTTAGATAATGTTTAAACTACCTTTGAAATTAAAAGAAGATATAAAGGATTACACCCGAAAGTTGAAAAATCATATTTCGGGAAAGATAAATTCCGACAAATTTAAGGGGATAAGAGTGCCCTGGGGTTTTTATTCCCACCGGGGAGGGGAAGAATACATGTCCCGGGTCCGGGTTCCGGCCCAGGTTATATCCGGGTCTCAGCTTAGGGCCATGGCCCGGTGTTCGAAAAAATACGCCGCCGGTACCCCCCATGTAACCACCAGGGGTGATATACAGATTCACGGCGTGGATTTAGAAGACTCATCAGAAATACTTGAATTTTTAAAAGAAAATAATCTCTCTTCCCGGGGGGGAGGGGGAAATACGGTGAGAAATATTTTGTGCAGCCCCCTGGCCGGGGTCAGCCCCGATGAAGAGTTCGATGTCAGAAAATATCCTGTGGGATTAACTGAAAAATTGCTGGCGGACAAAAAATCCTATACCATGCCCAGAAAGTATAAAATTGCTTTTTCGGGATCCGGTAAGGACAGCGGTCTGGCCACTGTAAATGATCTGGGTTTTATAGCTAAGATAAAAGACGGCGAGGAGGGCTTCAAAGTATATGTTGGCGGAGGTATGGGCTCAAAATCACGTACAGGCGATGTCTTAGAAGAATTTGTCAACCCTTCGGAAGTACCTTATATAGCCCAGGCGGTAAAAAGAGTATTTTACAAATACGGTAACAGAAAGAACAGAAACCGGGCCCGGCTTAGGTTTTTAATCCGGCGCATAGGCCTTAAAGATTTTAAGGAGCTTTACGAGAAAGAGATAAAAAAATTAAAATCAAAGGAAAATATAGGATTAAGGGATGTAAAAAATAAGACCGTAACATCTGTCGGGGAAGAACCCGTACCCCGGGGAGATAAAGAATTTCAAGAATTTAAAAAATTGCCTCTTCGACGTTTCATGTGGGTAATATCTCTGGAAGCGTAAATTCAA
>CAYZAK010000025.1:0-27300 GCA_964476445.1 uncultured bacterium | reverse complement strand
TAGCTAACAAAAATGAGGGTAAAATTGGTTGCTGAAACGGTAAATGCCCTAAATTAAATATCAAAATCCGGTCTTAGTATAATGGTTTGTATATGATTACTGTCTCTGTTTTTTACCTATAGGGTATTGAGATTGAGGTACAAGATTTTTTAAAAATAGAAAAGGAATAATTATGGGAAAAACAATCCGTTTAATTGTAGGGATAACTGTTTTATTTATGGGATGCACCGGCCCTGAGGATAAAACCCAGGATTACAAAATTGAGGGCCGGTCGGAAGATATAGTGATGGTAGTGGCCGATGATTATGATATAGAGTTATTGGGGCGCTGGCCCTGGCCCCGGGCTGTTATAGCCACGGTGCTCGAATATATACAGGCCGGGGGGCCTAAAACTGTTGTTCTTGATATAATGTTTTCCGAAGAAAGTTTAGAAGAGCAGGATCGGACTTTACAAAATATATTAAAAAAGTACGATAATTTTTTTTTAGCCGCGGCGTTCAGGGAAAATGTTATTCCCGGCCGCCGCCCTCTCACTTTTGATAACGATTATAATCTTGACCCGCAGTTTTTTAGAGAATTTAATCTGCCGCAAACTCGTCATGCGGTTCTTCCGCTTAAAAGGTTCAGGGAGGAAGCTGAAGGAATAGGATCTATAAGTAATTTTCCCTCAGAAACTGAGCTTTTCAGGGAATTTCCTCTAATTATAGCTTATAGAAATAATATTATACCTTCTCTTGCTCTGGCTGCGGCATGTAATTATCTTGATATTTCTCCCCATGCGGTTGAAGGTTTTAGAGACGGAGATAATTATTTTATAAATTTGGGAGATGGCGATATCTCTGTTAATTCTTCCGGAAAAATGCCCCTTGTTCTTCCGGATAGAGGAAAGGGGTTTAAGAAGCTATCAGTACGCAATATTATAAGAATGCATGAGAATAATAAAGATGAGTTAAGGAATATGCTGGAAGATAAAATGGTATTTGTGGGAGCTAATGCTACAGGTGTTCAGGATACTGTGGCTACCGAAAAATCTCTTTATTATCCCGGACTAGAATTACTGGCCGCTGCTGCTGAAAATTTAGTGAGGCAGCTCCCCTAAGTTAGCAACAACAGAAACTAAGGAACAGTTTTTTACGGTGGGTCTCGCCAAATAAAAAGGTTATCCGGTCCCATAAGAGTCTCTGTTTTTTATTTAAAATGTTTGACATTTAATTAGGGAAGGCTAAAATTACATTATAGTCGATTAGGATATTTTAAAGCAAAGAAAGTTTCGGTAATTCGGGGCAATTAATTAAAAAGCCTAAGGGATTAAAATGTTAAAAAAAGTAACAGATTATGGGTATACCAGAAATATAGAAGAAGCTATAGTATTTTATCTAGTATATATAGTTTTGGGAGTTTTATTTAAGTTATTACTTGGTAGTATAGCAAGAGTAATAAAACCTACCGTCGGTTTTTCTATTTTGATAATAGAACCCCTTATAATCCCTTTAATTTTAAGTGTTCTTATATTGAAAGAAAAAGAGCTTGAGGTAAACTTTAAATATGTAACAGTAGCCTTAATAGGGTTGGGAATCGCTTTTTTTTACGGGGTAATTTTCGGTCTTTTACCGATATCTTTTTTGACCACAGTTGAAGGAGTAAAAAAGAACAAAAAAAATGACCAAAATTTAATAGACGCGGTAAAAAAAGAAGATAGTAAAGAAGTAAAAAAAATAATATCAAACCAAGGTAACGTTAATAAAAAGGATAATAATGAGTGGACCCCCCTTATATGGGCCGCCGGCCGGGGAAATAGAGAAATCACCAATCTATTGGTTGAAAATGGCGCCCAAGTTAATTACAAAAATGAAGCAGGAATAAATGCCTTAATGGCCGCGGTTTCTTCAGGAGATATAAAAACGGTACAGATATTATTAGAAGCCGGCGCCGATATTAAATCTAAAAATAAAGATGGTAAAACAGCCCAAAAGATGGCTAAAGAAGCGGGAAATACCAAGATATTAAAAATACTTACGGCTTATAAATAAGAGTTATTCTACGGGGTAAATACAGATATAAAAAATTTTGTCCTACTAAGGGATCGTATCAGCCGCCCTGCGGACAGAGGTTTGGGTATATAGTCGTTGATCCCAGCGGCAAAGCTTTTATCTATATCATCAGCGCAGACGGAATTGGTAAGCATAATAATAGCTGTTTTTTTTGTGAGCAGAAATTTTTTTTATTTTTTGGACAGTATCCAGTCAGTCGATACCAGGTAATTGTATATCTAAAAGTATGATATCCGGCCTCGGATATAGTTTTTTGTCAGTATATGGGTGGGCGTGAGTGAGAAATTTTAAAGCCTCTTCACCAGTATTTACGGTTGAAATTAAGTTTTTAATGTTAGCTTTTTTAAATATTGTTTATTGTTCATTGTGAAGCTAATTATTATTATACCTAAATTAATATGTAAAGCAATGAATTTACAGAAGGTAAAGAACATCTCGATGTAGGACAAACCGGGTATATGCCGAAAAAAAATAGTTTTAACGAAGGGTTTAAAAGATTGGGGTTAAACTTGAAAAAATAATTTTTAATGAGTATAATCAGAAAAAGCTTAATAAATGAGAGAAGTTATAACTGTATCTTCGTACTGTAAAGGAAGGATAAATGACTAAAAACAGCAACAAATTAAATGTAGGATTAGTAAATCCTCAGGGACATGTTAGATGGGATGAATTACAGATTGCCAGCCATCCGGATACCGGGGGACAGACAGTTTATATAATTGAGCTGGCCAAGGAACTTGGAAAAATAACCGGGCGGATTGATGTATTTACCCGTTACTTTGAGGATCCTGAGTGGCCGGGATATGATCAAAAAATCGAGGAGTATTCGGACAATGTAAGAATAGTACGAATAGAATGCGGCCCAAAAGATAAATTTATAGAAAAGGAAAATTTATGGCCGCTTATGAAGGATTTTGTCACCGGTATAAATGATTTTTATGAGCAGGAAGGGTACTCACCTGATATTTTCACCACCCATTATGCCGACGCCGGGCTTTGCGGCGCCATGCTTAAAAATGAGATGGACACTCCCTTTGTCCATACCGGGCATTCTCTTGGTGGATCTAAAATGGACAATTTAAATTTGTCCAGATCTAATTTTGAAATGATAAATAGCCAGTTTAATTTTCATCGTCGGATTTCTGCAGAAAGGATAACTTTCAGAAATGCAAATGCGATCATTGCTTCTACTAACGAAGAAGTAGAAAAACAGTATGGTCACCGGGTATATGAAGAGGCCATAACAGATGAGAATAAATTTCATATAATTCCTCCGGGTATAGATCCTTCTCAGTTTTTCTCATACCATAAAAAAGAGACTGACAAAGTACTTTACGAGAAGGCGGTAAACAGACTTCAGGAAGAGATAGGTAACTATATTGATAAAGATCGCCAGGATCTCCCCTGTATTATGTCTGCGGCCCGGTTTGACGCCAAAAAAAACCCCACCGGTCTTTTAAGAGCGTATGCTTCAAGTGAAGTGCTTCAAAAAAATGCCAATTTATTGATAATAGCCGGAAATGTCAAAGATCCGCTGAATTCGGATAACTGGGATAAGTTTAAGGAACACGAAAAATTTATTATAGAGGATATTGCGGATATCATTGAAAACTGGCAGCTGGATGGAAGAGTGAGTTTTACACCGGGATTTGACTATGAGACAGAGATGCCTTTTGTCTACAGATACGCGGGAAGAAAAAAATGGATTTTTGTTAATCCGGCATTACATGAGCCGTTTGGTCTTACTATTATTGAGGCCATGGCATCAGGATTGCCGGTAGTGTCTACTAAGCACGGCGGGCCGTCTGAAATTTTAGATAACGGCAAATACGGAGTTTTGGTAGAACCTAAATTCCCCCATTCTTTAAAGAAGGGGCTGGAAAAATTATTGATTGCCGGCAAATGGAAAAATTTTTCTAATAAGGGTATGAAAAGAGTTCAGGAAAGGTATACCTGGAAAACTGCTTCAGATAGATATAAAAAGTTATTTAAAAAAGTGGTCAGGAAAGGTTTGGCTACGGAAAATGATTTTACGATTCCCGAATATTTTACCGTTCCAAAAGACGGAAAAGACAGGCAGTTGCGGCATGATCTAAGGCAGCTTTATTTTAAAGTAACTTAACCGGGAGGTAAAATAGTGTTAGGAGATAAGATAGTTGTTAAGGAACATCACCGGAGAGCCGCCGGACAGGTGTATAAACAAATTAGAGATTCAATTTTAAAGAAAGACACCCCAGCGGCCGTAACTGTAGCCGGAGAATCGGGTAGCGGTAAATCGGAAATCGGAAGTGAAATTGCCCGATTTTTTAAAGATAATAATGGTTTAAATTGTATTATATTTGCCCAGGATGATTATTTTAGACTTCCTCCAAAATCAAATGATGCAGCCAGAAGAAAAAATATTAATAGGGTGGGCACCGGGGAAGTGAAACTGGATTTGTTAGATGAACATATTAAAAATATTAAATCCGGCAAAAAAACAAATTTTGAAAAACCTCTTATTGATTATGGAAAAGATAATATTTTAACTGAAAAAGTAAACGGGGAGGGAGTTGACTTAATAGTTGCCGAAGGTACTTATACAACTAAATTAAAAAATGCGGATCATAGGGTTTTTATAGATAGGACCTATAAAGATACTTATGAACACCGAAAAGAGCGTGCCCGTGACGAATTAGACGATTATATGAATAAAATACTCCGTATTGAACATGAAATAATTTCAGCTCATAAAAGAAAAGCAGATATAGTTATTTCCAGGGATTACAGGGTAGTTGACTGAAAATCTTGACAACAATAAATTTGTACATTAAATTGTAAGGAGAAAAAATGAACATACCGGATAATTATTTTATAAAATTAATACTGGAGCTAAGTGTTTTTATAGCTGCTCTGAATCAACCCATCCAGGCCAATGAAACAGATATTTCTAAAGAGATAAGAACAGGGATAAAAGCCAGGTTGGAAAAACTGCCTCCGGAGCCCGACGAATTTAATAACGGTACCGGGAAGTTAACCTCTTTTTACGGTGATCTTGATGTACCGGAAAACAAAGAAGTTATACTGGATATATACAGCGTAAAAAAAGGTGATACCTTAATATCTTTAGCCCGTCGTGAATACGGGGATAAGGATCTGTGGAAAGTTATATACAGATATAATGATTATATAAACGATCCCCACTGGATATTCCCTGAAGATAAGTTGATAATGCCCCGGGTGGTAAGCAAATTGCCTGCGGTTCCGGAGGCTGAGGAAGAGCCTGAAGAGGAAGACCAGGAACGGGAATATAATCGTTTTTTAGCTCCCCTGGATTTTGAATTTGATGGCACTATTATAGGGTTTAAAACATCAAAAATTTTATACGCTCAAGGTGATTATCTGTTTATAGATATAGGAGAATACGATGGCGTAAGTACCGGCCAGCAGTTAAATATTTACACTCAGGGCCGCGAAATTTATCATCCTGACACCGGTGCTTTTCACGGACGGATAGTAGAAAAAATAGGTACTGTAAGAGTTACCGGTGATATAGAAACCAATTCTTCAACGGCCCGGATAGTATATTCAGACGGTACAGTCGAAGAAGGGTACAAACTGCTTTTAACCGAGTAGACAGAGTTACATTTCAAATAAGTTAAAATTTTATTTTTTATATTAGCTGGAGCAAAAGAATCAGTGTTGAACTGTTTAAAACTAAAAAAAATACTAACCGCTTCCTTAGTTATCCTATTTTTGATAAGTGGGTTTATTGAAGCCTCTCCGGGTTGGGAAATATTTATCCAGGAATTCAGACAGAAAACCCAAGCCAACAAAGTTTTAGATAAACTTCAAAAAATGGATATTAATACTCGGATTGAATACGGTAGTAAATACAGAATATTTGGAGCAGAATTTTTTTGCCGCCGTGCAGCGGTTGAAAAATTGCGGGAGATAAGAGTTGAGACCGGCTTCTCCGGTCGATTGAGGAGAATTAACAATATTAAAAAGCCACTCAACAGAACTAAAAAACTAAAAGTTGAGTCTGGCGAATACAGTCACCAAATTTTAAAAAGACAGGTCACTTCAAAAGCTTTGGATTTACTGGGCACCAATTATATTTATGGTGGGAATACCCGGAGAATAGGGCTGGACTGTTCGGGGTTTGTAAAAAAAGTTTTCAAACAAGTGGGTATAGAACTTCCCCGCAGAGTAATGGACCAGTATAAGGTTGGGAAGAAAACAACTTTGGATAATCTTCAGCCGGGGGATCTTCTTTTTTTTAATACCGGCACAGAGAATATAGATCATGTGGGAATTTATCTGGGTTACAAGGACTTTATCCATTCGGCCCGAAAAATAGGGGAGGTGAAAATAGACAATTTAGAAAGTAATTTTTATTACAGGGAAGCTTTAGCGGAGGCTAGAAGATTAATAAAATGAAAGAATTTAATAAAATTATAAAAAAAGGACTCAAGAAAGAAAACATCAGTTTACGGGAACTTTCCCGACGTGCAAATATAGATGTTTCTTTTCTATCTAAAATTTTAAATGGAAAAAGAAATCCTCCCAGGAAAGAGTCAGACCTAAGAAAAATAGCAGAAAGTTTAAACATTGTTCCGGAGCTATTAATTTTGTCCGCCGGAAGAGTGCCGAAAAATCTTTACCGTTTTTTTGTTAATAAAAGATTGGTAAAATTTTTGATAAAGGCTGAAAGCCCCAAAAAACTAATTGCGGAACTCAGTAATTCCAAAGAAGACGCGAATCTAAATTCAGTAAAAAAGCAGTACTTAAGTAAAGATATTGAAGATGAATTACTTTAAACGGTAATTTAGATGTGTAATAAAGTTCTTATCTTTCAATTACTGTCCACTCCAGGTATAGGTAATAGAATAATAAAAAACATTTTGGATAATTTTAAAAATCCAGGTAAAATTTACGCCGCCTCTTTTGAAAAGTTCAAAAACATTACCGGACTTTCTGGAAAAAAAATAAAGCAGATTAACAAATCCTTAAAGGATAGAGAGAAAGCAGAATCTAAGATAAAAGAAATAGAAAATAAAGGTTATAAAATATGTTTTTACGGAAGCAAAAAATATCCTAAATTATTATCTGAAATATATGATCCCCCCATAGTGTTATACGTTAAAGGTGCATTTACTTCACTTGATTACAATAGCGTTGCTGTTGTTGGAACCCGCCGGTGTAGTGAATATGGGCGTCGGGCCGCACGGAAAATTTCCCGTTATCTGGCCCGTAAAAACATAACGGTGGTTTCGGGTTGCGCCTTGGGAATAGATACGGTTGCCCACCGGGGCGCTCTTAAAGAAGGGGGGCGTACAGTTACTGTATTGGGAAGCGGATTGGATAGACCGTATCCAAAATCGAACAAAGAGCTTATGAATAAAATCAGCCGGTCTGGAGCTGTGATTTCAGAATACCCCCCCGGCACAGAACCCCGCAAACATAACTTTCCCATGCGTAATAGGATTATAAGCGGTCTTTGTTTGGGGGTAGTTGTCGTTCAGGCACCGGCCCGTTCCGGGGCCTTGATAACTGCATATCAGGCATTAGAACAGAACAGAGAAGTATTTGCCGTGCCCGGTAAAATCTTTTCAAAAAAATGTATGGGAACAAACCGGCTTATAAAAGAAGGAGCTCATCCGGTAACCGAACCCAAGGATATTGTAAGGGGATTGGAATATAACTTAAATCAATCTTTACTCATTAAAGAAGAAAGGAGATTTCAAAAGAAGAATATGCCCGGGTTATCAGTAGAAATTTTAAAGGCTATGGGGGAAGAACCGGTTCACATTGATAGACTACAGACTCTTACTAAAATTGGAACAAAAAAGTTAATGGCTGAATTGACACGCCTGGAATTGACCGGGAAGATCAGACAGCTTTCTTTAAAAAGATATATCAAGGAATAAAAATGGATAAAGATATTATAATTGTTGAGTCCCCTACAAAAGCTAGAATAATAAATAATTTTTTTGGAGGCAACTACCAGGTTGTCTCCTGTAAAGGACATGTTAGAGACCTACCCCCCGGCCGGCTGGGAGTGAATATGGAAGATAATTTTGAACCGGAATATGTTATTTCCAGAGGTAAGAAAAATATAATAAAAAAATTTAAAAGTTATACCAGAAATTGTAGAAAAATATATTTTGCGATGGATGAAGACAGGGAGGGGGAAGCGATTGGCTGGCACCTGGCCAATATACTGAATATAGATTTAAAAAGCCCTGTGGCGGACCGGATAGTTTTTCATGAAATTACCGAAGAAGCGGTTAAAGATTCTCTTCAAAATCCGCGAAAAATTTCTATGGATCTTGTGAATGCTCAGCAGGCCAGGAGAATTTTAGACCGTATAGTTGGGTATAAAATATCGCCTCTTTTATCTAAAAAAATAAGGACCGGACTTTCAGCGGGAAGGGTGCAGTCCATAGGATTAGCAGTTGTTGTAGAAAGGGAAAAAGAGCGGAAAAATTTTATATCTCAAAAATACTATACCGTTGAAGGAATTTTACGTCCGGCATCAAAAAAGGGACGAGGTTTTAAAACAAAATTATGGGGTCGGGCAGGGAAAAAATATAAGAAGCTAAAAATCGATCAAAAGCTTTCCGATAAAATTATTTCCGAATGTACGGACCGGGAAGTCAATGCCCAAGATATTAAAACCAAAAAAACAAAAAGTTATCCCAAACCCCCTTATATAACATCAACTTTACAGCAGGATGCGTATTCAGCCCTTAAATTTACTCCGGCTAGAACTATGTACATAGCCCAGCAGTTATATGAAGGAGTTAAACTGCCCGGAGGCCGGGAAGGGGGGGTGATTACTTACATGAGAACAGATTCTTTTAAAATATCCCGTAAGGCGGTACAGGAAGCCAGGAAATATATAAAAAATATCTATGCCAGCAAATATCTACCTAAAACTCCTAATAGATTTAAATCAAAAAAGAGCGCCCAGGAAGCCCATGAATGTATAAGACCTACCTCTGTTAAAATGAAACCGGATTACTTAAGGCAGACGCTTACTAAAGATCAATTTAAATTATATAAAATTATCTGGCAAAGATTTATTTCATGTCAGATGAGTCCAGCGGTTATTAAAAAAGTTAAAGTAAGCTTAAAATGTCTGAAATATGAGTTCAGAAGTAACGGCCGTGAAATTATATTTGACGGTTATACAAAACTTTGGGTTTCTAAAAAGAAAGATAAAATTTTACCCTCTATAGAAAAAGGTGAAAGATTTAAATGGGATTTATTAAAAGCAAAAAAACATAAAACCAAACCTCCGCCCCGTTTTACACCGGCGACGCTGGTTAAAGAGTTAGAGAAGAACGGAATCGGCCGGCCTTCAACCTATGCATTTATAATCAAAACTTTGTTGAAAAGAAAATATGTTAAATCAATGAAAGGAAGTCTGAAAGCTCTGGAAATAGGTATTATAGTTAATGATGTTTTAAAAAACCATTTTCCCAGTATCATGGATAAAAAATTTACCGCCCGGATGGAAGAAAAACTTGATAAAATAGCCGCCGGAAATCTGGAATGGAAAAACATGCTCCGAGACTTTTATGAAAATTTTAAAAATGAGTACGATTTAGCTGTAAACGAAATGGAAAAAGTTAAAGATGAGAGACTGGATAAAAAATGTCCCCGATGTTCGTCACCAATGGTGATAAGGCGGGGACGTAACGGTAGATTCGTGGCCTGTAGTTCATTTCCTGAATGCAAACAGACTTTTGCCCTGGACAAGAATGATAATATTTTAAAACCCGAAACTACCCGGTATAAATGTCCCAACTGTGGTTCGCCGATGATAATGAAACGCGGAAAATACGGAAAATTTATAGCCTGCTCTAAATATCCCGATTGTAAAACCACCCGGTCCGTAGATAAAGAAGGAAAAGTATTAACTATTCCTCTGGATTATCAAAAATGTCCCAAATGCGGCAAAAATACAATTATTAGAAGCGGACCCCGGGGTAAATTTATTGCCTGTATAGGGTATCCGGGATGTAAATTTACAATAAGTCTTAAAAAAGCCGCCGGAGATCAGTAACTATGAGCAGTATAATAGATAAAGATATTTATTTTTTTATTCAGTATCTTGAAAAAGAAAAAAATTATTCAAATAATACTTTAAGGGCCTATAAAACGGATTTAAAGGATTTTGCTCGGTTTATGAAGAGAGAGAAACTATCCTCTTTTCAAGATATAGACCATTTAGGTTTAAGAAAATATCTATCGGAGCTGAGAGAGGGGCTTTCCCGGAATTCAATGAACAGAAAACTTTCCGCGATAAAAAGTTTTTTTAATTTTTTAGTAAAAAAAGATATACTAAAGAAAAATTCAGCTCAAAAAGTAACTTCCGGAAAAACTAAAGAGTTATTCCCGGAGGTATTGACCAAAAAGGAGATTGAAATACTGCTTGACAGTTTGGTAGACCGGGGAAAGCTAAAAGTCAGAAACCGGGCTATTATGGAATTTTTATATTCTACAGGGTGTCGCGCAGGAGAACTGGTAAATTTAGATATGAAAGATTTAGATATTTTGGGTGGAACGGCCAGGGTTACCGGGAAAGGATCCCGGCAGCGGATTGTTCCTATTGGAAAAGAAGCGGTGGAGGCAATACATCGTTATATTACCATTCGCCGGGGAGATAAAAAAATAACCACCCGGGCTGTGTTTGTTACTAAATCAGGTAACCGATTTTCACCCAGAAGTGTACGCAGAATAGTTAAAAAAATTGCGGCCGCCGCGGGAATAAATAAAAAGGTCGGACCCCATACAATAAGGCATAGTTTTGCCACCCATATGCTAGAGGAGGGCTGTAATTTAAGAACGGTACAGGAATTGCTGGGGCACAAAAGACTCCAGACAACTCAAAGATATACTCATTTATCCCGGAGAAGACTTAAGGAGGTGTATTTACAATCTCATCCAAAAGCAAGTTGAATTCTACTAATGTCAATGTTCTTATAGAAGAAACCGGATGTTCAAAAGATGAAGCCCGGCGGTATTTGCCAGAGGCCAATGGTAATATAACTCTGGCCCTTAAGCGTATCTCCCGGGATATAAAGCCCATAGGAGTAATGAAATGTAAATTTAGAGCCGATCGGGTAAATATATACGGGTTGCTGATGTTAATTTATAATATCAGGGAAAAAAGAATGCTGAGATACGCGGCAGTGGCCGGCTGTAACCCTGAAATATATGAAACAGATATAAAAAAACAATGGTTTGGTTTCGAGAAAGAACTTTATTCTAGAAGGTTAAAAGAGGGTAGTTTGCGGGAAATAACCCAGAGAATTGAGCAGGCAATAATATTAAAAATTCAGGAAAAAAATCAGGCCAAATTTTATTTGCTGGCCCAAAACAACAATTTAGAAAAGATAGAACAAATTTTTAATTCTCAGGTGCAGGAAGTTATAAAATACGATACCGGCCGGGATGTAAAACTTAATATGGGTATAACCGGGGAAAAACTGAATTTAAGACAATTTAGATATCTTACCGATAAAGATAAAATAAATGATGAATTTAAACTGCATTTAGATGACAAGAAAACATATTCTTCGTTGATAGCCCTTGATATAGAACTACTTAAAAACCAGAAAGATACTCCGGTAAAAAGGTTGGACCGCGTGGAAGCCGGAGATATGCTGGTTACCCGTATTGTGGATATTAGAGACATAGGTATATATCTTTCTTATTTATTAGGAGGAAGAAAGGATGAGCAACTGGCCGCCCTGTCCGCTCCTGCCGAAGATATTAAGGAGACTGAAGTGGGAATTGAAATCGTTGTCCGTTACGGGCCCGGCATAGTGGGTAGGTATTCCGGCGCAGGCAATGAAAAAATTAATGTGGTAAGCAGTTTATCTTCTTCCAGAAGGTGGTGGTTTTTTGTTCTGCCTGCGGTTGTATTTATAGTAATAATTTTATATTATTACCTACTGTCATAAATATAAATTTAGAGGTAAATATGATAAAAAGAAAAAATTTCAAAAAATATTTAAAATACGGTCTGCCGGCATTATTGCTGTTGTTCTTAATAGGTGGTCTTTCTGTTATAGTGGTAAATAGCTTAATGAATAGGGTAATTCACAGCCGGCAGGAAGTAATAGTTCCGGATATTACCGGAATGCCGATGGAAAAAGCTTTGACAGAGCTGTCTGAGTTTAATCTATCATTGATGAAAGTATCGGAAAAATTTGATTCCGATATACCGGCCGGAAGTATTATAACCCAGTC
Source organism: uncultured bacterium (assembly GCA_964476445.1). Taxonomy (GTDB): domain Bacteria; phylum CG03; class SLGR01; order SLGR01; family JAGXOG01; genus CAYZAK01. The sequence goes on along the minus strand of CAYZAK010000025.1, from coordinate 15,001 downwards.
GCCGCCTCCCGGTTTTATGGTAAAAGAAGGTAAACCGATTGAAGCTGTTATATCCACTGGAGGCAAAACTGTTTTTGTTCCGGAATTGGAGGGGATGTCTTTAAGACAGGTGGAATTGATCCTCCGTCAAACCGGACTGGGGATAGGAGAACATACCCGAACTTATTCTAATTCAGTTAGAGAAGAACATATAGTATCTCAATTCCCGTATCCGGGGGAAATTTTGGATGAGAATTCTTATGTTGATATTGTTGTGAGTAGAGGACCTGCCGAAGAGAAAGAAATAAAAGAACTTCCTGATTTGGTGGGTCGCCGGCTTGAAGATGCGGAAAAAATAATAAAAGAAATGGGGATGCATATAGTAAATATTGAAGTAGAAATAGATTCTGAACGGGCCGAAGGAACTGTAATTGAACAGAAACCGGAGCCCGGCCAGAGAATAGATGAGGATACTGAAATAATACTTATCATATCTCAGCGCGAACGGGAGCAGAGAATAGTAAGGGAAGAGATTATCTATTACGAAGTGGTTCAGAGCGGTCATACCAAAGAAATTAAGATAGAGATAGAAGATGATCTATCCGAGAGAGTGGTTTATGAAGAAGAAAATATTTCCGGGGGGGAGAGGCTGGAAGTTCCCGTTAAAGTTCTCGGAGATACGGAAGTCAGAATTTTTGAGGATGGGGTTTTAAGAAAAGAAGAAACTCTGGAAGAGAAAGAAGAGGAACTAAAAGACTCTGAAATAATGGATATAAGTGACGAGTTGAGAGAAGAAATGGACGAAGATTTTCACGATATTCTTCAACAGGAAGAAGAGTTGAATATTGAACAGATGTGGGGCGACGATGAGTAAAATTAAATAAAACAGGGAAAAAAGAATGAAAATATCGGTATCAATATTAAATCTGGATTTTCGAAAACTGGAACAAGAAATTAAAAGAATTGAATCCGGTTGTCCCGACTCTTTCCATATGGATATTATGGACGGGCATCTGGTGGATAATATTTCATTTGGTCCGGATATTGTAAAGACGGTGGACCGGATAACGAATTTACCCCTTCAATCCCACTTAATGATAACAAATCCGGAAAAGTTCACGGACAAATTTTTTGAAGTGGGCTCGGCGTCTGTTACTGTTCACGCTGAGGTGATAGATAATAAAAATAAAAATATTTTTAAAAAAGATAATATGGGTATTTCCCTGGATCCCGATTATAAAGTTGAAAAAATATTCCCCCATCTGGCGGATGTAAAAAGAGTATTGGTTATGAGTGTTTATGCCGGTTTTGGAGGGCAGATTTTTATAGAAAAAAGTATAGATAGAATACTAAAAATTTCAGAGGAACGTCGCCGCCAAAATTTAGATTTTCAAATCTCGGTTGATGGTGGAATAAATCTGGACACCGCCCGGGCCTGTAAATCGGCCGGCGCGGATGAGGTTGCCGTGGGTTCTTATATTACCCGTTCAAAAAATCCGGTTGATCGGATTAAAGCAATTAAAAAGTTGTAGAAATATTTTTTTATTTTATAATAAAAGACCTGTGTAATTGACAAAAATATAGCCATGTGTTAATATTCCTACAATGAAAATTAAGTTCCCGGTAATAACTTTTTAAGGAGATAAAAAATAAAAATTAATGTCAATATTCCCCTTTTCAAGAAAAAAAGAAGTATTAGGAATTGATTTAGGTACCAGCAATATAAAAGTTCTGGAGCTTAAGTTAGCTAAAGACAAATTAACGGTAAAAAATTTTGCTGAGAAGCAGTTGAATGACTGGGCAATAAAAGATAAATCCACCCATGAACGGCAGCAGATCTACATCAAAGAACTTAAAAAGATTATCTCTGAAAATAATTTTAGCACTAAGAAGGCCGCTGTTTCAATTTCGGGCAGTTCGGTTATAGTGAGATTTGTCAAGTTCCCCAAAATGGAGCCTGAAGATTTAGAAAAAACCCTTCAATTTGAAGCAGAGCCCCACATACCTTTTAATATCCAGGAAGTTGATATGGATACCCAGATAATCGGGGATGTGGAGGAGGACGGACAGACTTTAATGGAAACAATTTTAGTTGCCAGTAAAAACGATACCATTGCTGAACGGGTAGAAATAATAGAAAAAGCAGGTTTAAACCCCGCCGTAATTGATGTGGACGCTTTCGCCCTGGAAAATGCGTACAGCCTGTTAAAGGATATTGACTCGAAAATGATATTGTTGGTAAATATAGGGGCGTCCACGACTAATATCAGCATCATCGAGAATGGAGTTTCTAAGGTAGTTAGAGATCTATATACGGCTGGAATATCGTTTACCCGGGAAATACAGAACAGTTTAAAATTAGAGGGTCCGGCTGAAGCGGAAAAATTAAAAATTAAATATGGCTTAACCGGCAAAAAAAGTCCGGCCGATCAGGGAGAAGATGCAATTGGTTCTGGCAATACGGCTTCCAGAATTTACGATATACTTCACCCGGTGGTCCGGGAACTTAATTCTGAAATCCAAAGATCTATAGATTATTTTAGCGGTCAGCAGACCGATCATGAAGTAAATATAGAAAAGATAGTTTTGTCCGGCGGGACATCAGCTTTAAAAGGACTGTCTGAGTTTGTAGAAAAAGATCTGGGAATTCCGGTTGAAATCTTTAGACCTTTAAAAGACGCCAATACAAAGAATTTTAATGGAGAGATAAACAAACGGTCACCTGCTTATGCGGTAATTACCGGATTAGCAATTCGCGAAATAGGCGATCATAAATAAAGCTCAGGTAATGTTGTAATAATGATAAAAATAAATTTAATACCTAAAGAAATAGAAGAAAAAGCCGTAGCCCGGCGCAAAACTATAATGGTTACCGGTATAGGAGTAGTTGTAGTATTGATTTTTGCCGGGTTATACATTATGAGAGTGGCAACATTAAATGCTAAAAACGCCCGAATTGATACCGTGGAAAAAGAGTTAAATGAACTTAAACCCGTTGTCAGAAAGGTTAACGACATAAAAGAGAGTAAAGCCCAGCTGGACCGAAAAATTGAAGTTATAAAAAATTTAATGGAATCCAGGTTGCTTTATCCCGTGTTTATGGAAGAAATAGCCCGCATTATTCCTACGGGGGTATGGCTTACTAATTTAAATACTAATACAGAGGATTTAAGTTTAAGGTTAAATATAGGGGTTAGAGCAGTAAATAATTATGCCGTGGCCGATTTTATAAACGAACTGGAAACTTCGGAAAAATTTTCAAATATTCAGTTTCCCGGTATAAATACGGAAATAGACTATTACGGCGATGAGGTAAGAAGATTCAATATTACTTGTCTTTACAGGTCGTCGTCTGTGGGAGATAAGTAAATGGGATTAGAATTAGAAGTAGGTGAAGTAACCAAACCGCAAAAGATCGTTCTTGCTGTTTTGGGTATAGTGGGATTAATATATGTTTATAATAATTTTTATGCTCCCATGTCAGATAAAATAGAAGATGCTCAGGAGACCTTACAACAGAAGACAACTGAATTAAGAGAGATGAGACTTCAGGCCCAGCAGCTTGATATGCTGGAAAAAGAATTTGAATTATTAGAAGTTCATCTTAGGGATACTGAAAGAAGATTACCTAAAACAAAAGAATTACCCGAGTTTATTGAAACAGTAACGGATATAGCTTCTCAATACGGTATGGATGTAAAAACACTTAGGGTAGACGGCTCCGGAAGCAGTGAATATTATCAGACCCATCCTTATGGGTTTAAGTTAACTTCCGATTATCATACCCTGGGAGCTTTTTTTACTCAGGTTGCCCGGCTGGAACGAATTTTTAATATAAAAGATGTAATATTGCGACCGGTGTACGATAAGGAAGATAACAGATTGTTAGAAGCAGATTTACAGATAGTGGCCTATACGTTTAAAAAATGAAAAATAAAGAATATATAAATTTAACAGCAGCGGTTATATTAACTCTATTTTTAACCGGTTGTATAGAACCGGACCTGGAAATAGAACAGGATCCTCTTCAGGCTCGAGCCGGACAGAAAAGAGAAATTGAACAGCCCGAAAAAATAGAGCCCCCGGATTATAACTACGAGGGTTTAAAGTATAGATCTCCTTTTTTAAAGAGGGATGAAATAGGTCCACGGTTGGCTTCAGAAAGCAAAACTATTATGGGGATAAAACCGGAAAGGTTGACTGTTACCGGAATAATGGAAGATCCTGAAAATAAATTTGGTCTTCTGAGCGGACCTGCCGGTTTTTTTATGGTTAAAGACGGGCGTATTTTCAACGATGACAATAAGGAAATACCCGGTGTGGCTGCTATAATAAAAGAGCAGGAAATTATAATCATTACAGATGATGATTCAACTTATGCATTACCTGTGCCTGAATAAGGGCTTTTATAATATAAAAAATTTGAAAGTATCAGTATTGTTGATTTAGGAGAGCATTATGAAAAAAATAATAATAATAATAACTATTTTTGTATTTACGACAGGGCCGGTAAAGACGGAGCCCGGCGCCGTTGAGAAATCATGTGAAGAGTTAGTAAATGTTAAACTGTCCGAGCAGACCGGCACAGCCGACAGCATAGTAGCCGAGCTGACCGGTGAAGTTAAATTCCATGTTTTTGAAGTTTCCAATCCACCCCGTCTGGTATTAGAGATGGTAGATACGGTACACAATTGGCAACCGGGAGAAATCGAGGTAGGGGGCAGGTCAGTTAAAAGAGTGCGTTCCGGTCAGTATAAAAACAAGCCGGTAAAAATTACCAGAGTAGTTTTAGATATGGAGGAAAGTGAATATACCTACAATCAGGATTTTACTGATAATAAAATAGTTATTTCCGCCGCTTTAAGTCCGGAAGAGTTAAAAAAAATTTCCAGGGAAAAAGAGGAACCTGAAACACCAGATAAAGTTGAGAAAGAAGAAAAACAAAAGTTCAGTTTGGATCAAAATATTCCTACCCGTGAACATATTGAGAAAGTTTCTCAAATTAAAAAAGATGCACAAACTCGTCACCAGGAAAGAAAAAAACGGCTTGAGGAAATTTCTGAACTGGAGGAAACTGTCCGGGAGCACAGTTTAAAAAATACTCTGGGTACCGATCCGGTTAACTTTAATTTTAAAGAGACTAAAATTTCAGATATTTTGAGATCTTTTGAAATGCAGCTGGATATAAATATAATTCCGGATAAGAATATAGCCGGTGAGGTTACTTTCAGGTTAAAAGATGTACCTTTTTACGAGGCTTTTAATATGCTTATGGACCGGGTGGATCTTGTGGCCCTTCAGGTTAGACCTAATGTCATAAGAATAATGGAAAAAGATAATTTACCCACTGAGAGAAAGACCATAAACTTAACAAACAGAAATGCTGAAGATATTAAAACCACACTGGAAGCTTTGCTTTCCCCGGAAGAACAGCAGGTTACAACCATGGGAGTTGATGAGACATCTAATTCCCTGATTGTCTCAGCAACCCCTTCGGTTCATAATAAAATTGAACTTTTAACTGATCAGCTTGATATTAAATCTCCCCAGATTAAGATTAAAGCCCGACTGATAGAAGTAAATGCCACTGATGAATTTACTACCGGGATGACCTGGGCGGCGAGCATACCTATGGATATACCTACTGAATTTAATCCGGCTACCGGGGAATTCGAAAAAGTCCCCGCTGATGCCAAAAGAAGAGTGAGAACGGCCCGGGACTTGGGAAGTTATGAAGTTGACGAGGATCAATATATTGATTACAGCGGCGTTCTGGAAGATTACGGAGGATCGGGAGGGGTAATTGATGTCTCGGCTATATTGGACAATACTCAATTGTACGGACTTTTAAATCTTTTATCTTCAGATTCTGAAGCAAAAACGTTATCCGAACCGACGATACTTACCGAAAACAATAAGGAAGCCTCCATACACGTGGGTCAGAATTTACCCATTCGCCGGCGGGAAGTTACAGAAACAGGCACTACAGAAGAGGTGGATTTTATCCAGGAAGGAGTTGATCTAAGGGTTACTCCTCTGGTCTCTCCGGGTAGCGAGCAGATATCTATGCAGGTCAATATTAGAGTTTCTGAGTTGATTGGATTCAGAGCGGATAACCCAATTACAGCCCAGCGGGCGGCTAACACAGAGATAACTGTAGAAAGCGGAAAAACGGTTGTAATAGGAGGTCTCATTAGAGAAAGTAAAACTCAAACAGAATCCGGTATTCCCCTGTTAAAAGATATTCCTTTTTTAGGGTATTTATTTAAAAATACAAGTACAAATGAAGACCGCCGGGAACTGTTAATATTTCTTTCGCCGGAACTTCTTAAGGGTTAACGACCGGCATTATTTAATAATGGTATCGGATGATCCGGTTGATAGGGGTCAGGAATACTTAAAAGTAAAGGATTATAAACAGGCGGTCCGGGAATTTAAAACAGCGGTCGGGTTAAATAAAAAAGATTCGGAGGCTTACAGTTATTTGGCCCGTGCTTATTTAAAATTAGGTAATAAAAGCCAGGAACCCGTTTTTTACCAGACTGCCGAAAAGGCCATCCGGAAGGCCCTAAAACTGGATCCCCGAAACATGGATTATCATGATATTTTAATAAGAATCAAGACAAAAACTAATACTCTTGATAAGTTATGCAGGGAGTACCGTTTAAAGAAGAACCGGGATAAAATTTACGATAAACTGCTAAAAAAAATTGCAGTTATCGGAGTAATGTCGGTTCCGAGAACCGATGGCAAAACCTTTAACCGGCCGAAAGGTATATTTTTTTTGAATTATATAATAGTACCTCTACTTACCGCTTTAGGGTTAATTACCCGGTTTCACTCTGGGTTAAAGAAATTCAGTCTACCCCTTTTTATGACAGTGGGGGGGTATGTATTATTTAGAATTTTAAGTCGGCCCCAAGTAAAAGATGATATATGGTAGATTATTTGTAAAGGAGGAGAAACTTTAAACTTATGGAAATACTTTTGTGGATTAAAAAATTACCCCTCGACACGGCGGATAGCTTACTGATTATCCATCACTGGGATACTGACGGTATTTGCTCCGCTGCGCTTTTCAAAGAATTTTTAAGGGAGAGCAAGGCCGATTTAGATATTGACTGTGTTGTGCCGGTAATGGGAACGTATGAGTTGAAACCGGACAATTATTATAAAGACGGAAATATTCATCTTCCGGAAGAAAAAAAGTATAATCTTATAGCTGTGTTGGACTATTCTGTTCCCGCCCGGGATATTATAGAACTAAATAAGAATTACGGTGTTCCAATAATGGTGTACGATCACCATTTAAGGGATCCGGTGGATGAGGACAATATTTTTTATAATAATCCGGTGGCCCTGGGAGAACCCGGGGAGGACTGGCCGTCGTGCACCTGGGTGATGAAAAACCGGCTGGGTCTGGAAATAACCGATCTTGTAATACTGGGAATTGCCGCTGATCTTGAAGAAAGATTTTTGCCGGAAGGATTTAAAAAGTTCCCCCAGATAAAAGATTATATTCAAAAGACAGGGTTTAATTATGAAGATTATGTAAAGGCAAAAGATTTTATAGATATTCATTACAAGGAAAATGATCGGGAGATGTTGAGAAAACTCTCCGAAGAAGTGCTGAAATTAGATGGTAATCCTGAAAAAATAATGAACCGGTCCGATTGGAAGAAAAAACAGGATGATCACATGGAATATTTAAATAAGTTAATAAACAGGGCCCCGAATGAAGTAATAAAAGGCGTTCTGGAGGTTCATGAAATTTCTTCCTCAAAGAATATTATATCAACTTTGACCCGGAAACTGGCCGCCCAAACCGATTGCCGGTATGTTATGGTTGTTAATTCCGGATTTTTTAAGGACAGAATTCAAATATATGTTAGAAGAAATTCCCGCAAAAGAAAAGGAGATACACAGGTATTTAAACAGTCTGCCGATTCTTTAGGGGGACAGGCGGGGGGTAAAACCGAAGTTGCCGGTATAATTTTACCCGCCGTAAAATTAAAAATGTTTATGAATAAAATCCGCTCGGAGTTCAATTAGGTTGATGCTTTTTTAAATATGAAAAATAGATTATCAAAATAATATGAATTCAAATAATAAAAAATATTTTTTTCATCCTTCAGCCGAGGTTGAGGAAGGAGCTCAGGTAGGAAAAAACACAAATATATGGCACAACTCCCACATAAGAGCCGGCGCGGAGGTTGGAAAAAATTGTATTTTAGGGCAAAATGTTTTTGTTGATAGCCGGGCAGTAATAGGGAATAATGTAAAAATACAGAATAATGTGTCGGTGTACAATGAAGTTATAATAGAGAATGATTGTTTTATTGGACCGTCTGCGGTATTTACTAATGTCATTAATCCCCGTGCTTTTATAGAGAGAAAAGATGAATTCAAGAAGACAGTGGTAAAAAAAGGAGCTACCGTGGGGGCTAATGCTACGGTAGTGTGCGGTACTGTTTTAGGTAAATATTCTTTTGCCGGTGCCGGCAGCGTGGTTGCAAAAGATCTGGACTCTTACTGGCTGGTTTATGGAAATCCGGCCCGTCTAAGGGGGTTTATATGTAAATGTGGAGTCAAACTTAAGTTTACAGGAAAGACAGCAAGATGCCGGTGTTCTAAAAAGTACAGGAAGGTAACTCCCAGAAAGATTATCCCTACCGGCTGATATACGCTAAAAACTTTACGGATTTGACATGTTAATTATTACTAATATACTAGTAATATATTAGAATAAATTAAAAGTATAGTTTTTAATTTTAGTTTCAGTTAGCCCATAAATTATTTAGGAGAGTTTTAAAAGTTGAAAAACCAGCTTAAAATTTGCTATATTGCAATATTATGAATAAACAGAATTTAAAAATAAAAAACATAATATGAGTTCCGGTTACAAGTTATCCTATCTTGATGTTTTAGAATCGGAGAGCATACATATAATAAGGGAAGTCTGGGCCCAGTTTGAGAAGCCCGTACTTTTATATTCGGTAGGTAAAGATTCAAGCGTGCTTCTTAGATTAGTCCAAAAGGCTTTTTATCCCGGTAAAATACCTTTTCCCGTGCTCCATGTGGATACATCCTATAAATTTACTAAGATGATAGAGTTCAGGGAAAAAGTTGCTCGGGAGGAAGACCTTAATCTGATAGTTCACCGCAACGAAGCCTACATTAAAAAAGGCATGCACCCTTCAAAATACGGGATGGATAAATGCTGTAAATTTTTAAAGACCCAGGCTCTTTTAAAGGCTCTCTCTTCCAATGAATTCGATGCCGCCATAGGCGGAGCCCGCAGGGAGGAGGAAAAGTCAAGAGCCAAAGAGAGGATTTTTTCTTTCAGGGACGATTTTGGAGCATGGGACCCTAAAAACCAGCGACCCGAGTTGTGGAGTACATACAACGCCAATATTGATCCCGGAGAATCGGTAAGGGTGTTTCCCCTGTCCAATTGGACAGAGATAGATATCTGGGAGTATATAAAAAGAGAAAATATTGAAATCGTTCCTCTTTATTTTGCCAAAAAAAGGAAAGTTATAAAAAGGGACGGACTTATAATTTTAGCTGATGAATTCAACGAACCCAAAGAGGGCGAGGAAGTGGAAGAACTCAGCGTCCGGTTCAGGACTCTCGGCTGCTCGCCATGTACGGGGGCCATAGAATCCCGGGCCACAACAATAGACGAAATAGTTGAAGAAGTGACCACCGCGGTCCGTTCCGAAAGAGAGAACCGGGCCATAGATTATGAGACCGAAGGTTCTATGGAAGATAAAAAGAAAGAAGGATATTTTTAAATATGTCCCCCCAGGTTAAAGATAAAAAAGATTTACTCAGATTTGTCACCGCCGGGAGCATTGATGATGGAAAGTCAACACTTATAGGTAGAATGCTCTACGAGGCCAAGGGTATCTATAAAGATAAGATGGCCTCCATTGAAGATATTGCCCGGTCCCGGGGAGACGAAGTGGATCTGTCTTTGCTGGTAGACGGTCTTAAATCCGAAAGAGAGCAGGGAATTACCATAGATGTGGCCTACCGGTATTTTTCCACCTTAAAGAGAAAATTCATAATTGCCGACTCTCCCGGTCATGTACAGTACACCCGGAATATGGTGACAGCGGCCTCTACTGCCGACCTGGCGGTAGTTCTGGTGGATGCCCGCAAAGGAGTTTTAGAACAGACTAAAAGACATTCTTTTATAGCCACTCTTTTAGATATTCCTCACATACTTTTAGTGGTAAACAAAATGGATCTGGTGGATTATTCTCAGGAAGTATACGAAGAAATAAAAAAGGACTATTTTTCTTTTTCTTCCCGGCTTAAAATCCATGACATTCAGGCTATGCCTATTTCCGCTTTAAAGGGAGATATGGTAGTTGAAAGAGGAAATAATATGGACTGGTTCGAGGGCCGCACTTTTTTACAGTATCTGGAAAATGTAAATATTGTTTCCGATCGCAATCTGATAGATTTTAGGTTTCCGGTTCAGACTGTAATTCGCCCTGACCTTGATTTCAGGGGATACGCGGGAAGAATAGAATCCGGGGTAATAAGCGTGGGCAATGATATCGCGGTTTTACCCTCGGGCAAAAAGAGTCATGTAAAATCAATAGTAACTTATGACGAAGAGCTGGAAGAGGCGTTTTCCCCCCAGTCGGTTGTTATTACCCTGGAAGATGAAATTGATATAAGTAGCGGGGATATGCTGGTCCGCCAGCGGAATGTACCCAAAATTAAAACTGAATTCGAGGCGGAAATATGCTGGATGACCGAAGAAAAGATGGTGGAGGGGGGAAGGTATCTTATAAAACATACCAGCAATACAGTAACCGCCATTTTAAAAGAGTTAAGATATAAAATAGACATAAACACTCTCCACAGGCAGGAAGCCGATGAACTGGGTTTAAATGAGATAGGCCGGGTTATTATAAAGACCCAGCAGCCTTTGATGATTGACCCTTATACCCGCAACCACTCCACCGGTTCCTTTATAGTTATAGACGAACTTACCAATACTACCGCCGGAGCGGGAATAATCTGGTACTCTTCTTCGCCCTTGCCTGAACAGCCCAAAGAAGAATAATTTTCTAAAAATTTGTAGTTAATTTATTCCAGCAGCAGCCCTAAAGATATGTAGTGGCTGGGATCGATATCCTGAACTATATCTATTACGTAGCTGAATTTATAACTCCCGGCTGTAATTTCGGCTCCCAGATTTAATTTAGCGCCGGAAACATCCTTATTAAGATTTATCTCTCCCCCGGACAGTAAAGTTATTTCTGGGATTGCCCGGTAGCTTAGCCCACCCATAAGATAGATGTCATCGGAATTTAAAGGTATCCTGAGATCGGTGTTTAATGCCAGTTTCCGGTCCCCGGGATAAAGAGAGTAAGAAGCGCCGGCCTGAAAGAAAGCGGGAAGGGGGGCCTCGTGGTCTATATATTTAAGAGCCGTTCCTATATTCTGAATTCCGGTGCCTATGTTTAGTTTATTTCCGGCCAGCGTCAAAGAATACCGGGCTCCGACGCCCATTGAGAAAGCCGTTGCCGAATTCCCGAAAATACTTGAATTTAACATGGTAAAGTTAATTCCCAGCGGGAGAGTCCTGATTAATTTTTCAGAAGAGGCGCTCAAAGATAGGATAATATCCCGCTGGCCTATCTCTTCTATATATTCATTGTCGGAGCTCCAGATACCTATCTTTTCAGTAGCGCTGTACACTACATTGGCACCTATACCCGCGAAACCGGCGTCGGCGGCAAAAGTTGCTGAGATAAAATTATCTTCAAAATATCCTCGGTTGTACATAAGAGATATCTCCGGAGAATCCATTCCTGAAAGACCGGCCGGGTTTATCCTCATTGCCAGGATGCCGTCTTCACCTGCAACCGCGTTTCCCAGCCCCGCCTGATTGGCGGTGACCGGTTTGTTAAGAATTATTCCCGATGTTTCTCCTGAATCCCCGTAGGCGACGCAACTCAGCAGTAAAACCCATATAGTAGATGTTATCGTTTTTTTATTTAGTATTTTCATGTTAATTTCTCCTGGTTACCGTAAAACCGGTATCTTTATACTGGTGTCTACTCCGGGACCTTCAAGATGTATAATATATACTCCCGGCTGAACCACATTATTTCTTAAATTGGTGCCCGACCATTCAATATAGTCCGGTCCTCCGCCGGTGTACTCCCTGCCCGAATACACCTCTTTTCCGGTAAGGGTGTAGATAGTGTAGTCAATATATCCGCCGCCCTCATTGGCTTTAAAATGGATTTGGGCTTTATCCCCCCGATCGGGGTTGACGTACCCGTCTTTTCCGCCCCGGACGTATTCATCATCGTCTGAATCAATATCCGTTTTTTCTTCCTCATCCTCTAAAACGGAGTACCGGCTGAAACTGTCCACGTCAAAAGAAAGGATGCCGTCCGATAAGCTGGCCGTATTGTTGGCTTTGGAATCAGTTTTGGAGTCTTCATTCGCGGTTTCTCCAAAATTAGTTACATATATGGTAAAGTAACTAAAATCCACCCCTTCAAGAGTTATTTCGGCGCTCTGGTCTTCAAGAAATGTTAGACTATCCGGGTCCACTTCCACGTAAAAATCTCCAGTATCCGCATCAGCATATATATTTAAACCCTGGTGCAGGTCGGTCAACTCCTCCCGGTTGTCAATTATGTTAAGACCGGCCGGAAACTGGAGACTGCCTTCGTCCTCTTTGGCGAAGGTTATGGGATCTCCGGTATTATAGAGATTGTCGAAGTCCTCCAGCGCCGGCTGGGCGCTGACATCCCCCTGGGGAATCTCAACTCCCACCACGGCCAACCCGTAGTTGGAATCGTCTTCCTCATTGTACATATCCGAATCCATGACCGGAAACTTTTCTGTATTTCCATCAATTTCTAAACCGATGACTCCGGGGGTGGATACTTTAACTATAGTGCCGGTTACGGTGAAAGTGTGGTCCGCTATAGGGGATATGCAAGGATTATCTATTACGGTTTCAACTTCAACCGGAGTTGAGGTGTCAGTAAAGATATACTGCTGGGCTAAAGAAGGAGCGGGTGAGCTTTCGGATAACTCAGGGCAGTATATTTCAATTTCTATGTCATCCCCTTCAAAATATGCTTTATCCACATCAGTGTCCGTTAATTTCATATGACGTTCATCATCTTCTTCGGCCAGAGTGGTAAAATTGAAACTCAGCGTCTCTTCCATTACCACATCCATATCCTGGGCATCGGAGACCGCGCCGGTGGGTACGGTTACCGTAAATGTTGTGTCATAATCAAGGAGGGAATCGGGACTTACGGTAAGCACTTCATTGTCCACAGCAGTAGAAAAATCCACATCTGTTCCGTTGTCTTTAAGGGATATAGAATTAAATCCGGCGGTACCTTCCTGGATATTCCGGTCAAAATGAACTGTAATATCTACATTTATATGTACCCCGGTGTCATTATATTCGGGATTGGTGGCATTTACTCCCAGGGCCTCGTAGGGATTAATTGTCCTGGATATGGAACCGTCGGCGGCAACCTCCACCTCAACTGTAGCTGAGTTTCCGGCGGTCGAGGTGGCAGTAATAACAGCCGACCCTTCGGATACGGAAGTGATTTCAATTCTTTCTTGGGTGGATTGATCCGATACAGTGGCCACGCTGTCATTATTGGAATTAACTGTTGCTACATCTTCAAGATTAAGATCTATATAGGGAACCTCTTCGGTATGAGAAGTAAATGAATCGGAGGTTTCACTGTATTTGGCCAGCCACATATTTTTATTGTCCATAGCACCGGCCAATATTATATTCCCGTCGCCGTCTATGGTGATATCCGCGGGGGCATCGAACATGCCAGCGGTGGCCGTGACACCGTCGTCAGTTATATTATGGGTGTAAATTTCAGTTAAACCGGTATCATATTTAAAAAAATGAGGGTTATTATTATAAATTCCCCCGATATACAGTTCATCGGCATCAGTTATCGCAATTTTGCCGAAGGCCGATATATCCCCGGTATCTATTGTGAACTCAGAAGATTTATCGCCGTTTGAATCTAACTTTACCAGTTTTCCGTAATATTCAGTACCCACGGATTGAACGTACATTACCGAGAGATAGACATTATCGTCGCTGTCCGCCGCGACTCCCATACCCATCTCGGAATCGCCAGTGTCGTCGGATATTTCTAAACCGGAAGAGGTTTTAAACCATTGTTTACCGAGATCAGTGATATTGTGTTTTGAAACAAAAGCTTCTGTGGAGCCGTCCTTATAGTATTGACCTGTGGTGTAAACATAATCTTCTTTTAAAAAAATATCAAACGGTAAGGGAACAGCCGTTTTATTAAACGTAAAATTTTTTGAAATTGTTCCAGCAGAAATATCATATTTAAGTATACCGGCTTCAAATGTAGCGTTAGATAGATTATAACCCCAGTAAGAAGTGTACAGATTCTCATCTACGTCAATTGCGGCCCCGTGAAACCGGGCCATAATATAATCATCCAGCGAATAAACAGTATTTGTAGAGAGATCCGAAGAGTTCCTGTCCCACCAGGTTCCTGAACTTACATCACCCACATAATCAAAAGCAAAAGATGTATAACCGGTAACATAAGCATTGTTCCCATCACCGGATAAAACGACGGAGTCGGCACTGTCGTTTTTTTCATTAATATCTTCTATTAAAAGGTTCTCTTTCTGGCCCGTGGGACTGTATTTTGTAAATACCGCGTCGGAATGTCCGGAGCCGGTAGCGTACCCCACGGCGTAGATGTTTCCGGAAGAATCTACGGTGACACCCTCCAGTTTACTTTCTGTATATCCATTATCATCGGGGACAGCCTCCCATTCAAAACTGGGGGTGTCCGCTGAACTGATTTCAGGTAAGATAAAACCGGCAAGTAGGATAGACAATAATATTTTTTTCATTTTGATAACCTCCATTATGATTAAATTTTTAGGCTCTTCGACGTTTCATGTGGGTAATATCTCTGGAAGCGTAAATTCAAGCTTTCCC
>CAYZAK010000024.1:0-27491 GCA_964476445.1 uncultured bacterium | reverse complement strand
AGTGAGTCAATCCCAAATGTTCTGTCACCGTGCGATAATCGTGAAAAATAACTGAGTCACTAACTCCTCCGATAACTTTACCTTTTTCACCAGTACTGGCACAGTGAATTTCCTCAATAAATTCATCAGTTTGATTACTATCTTTTTCTTCCATCCTCATGTATCTTCTGCCTGTCTGCCAGTCTTCATCAATTTACATTAACAGACAGCAAGCATACCGGATGCATGATTCCCGGTTGGGAAATATACCTACAACTTTCGACCTTCTCTTCAATTGACTGTTTCACTGTACCAGTACGGTGAAGGTTCCCTCAATTAAATTTGTTGTCCTGATTTTCTTACTGTGATGTTCCGGAAAAGCAACAAATGCTAAAGTCTCTTCAACATGCTCATCCAAAAGTCTTGAAACTCTTGGATATGTATTACGAAATTTATCGCTACCATCGAAGCTATCTTTCACCTGTATCGGCACGATGAAAGCCATCTCCTTAGTAGGCGAACTGTAAATCTGTTTTACATATTTACTGACCAAATCTTTATCCTTACTAGGCACCTTTGTAAGTAGATTTCGCTCACTGTGCCAGTACAGGTGCAAAATGGACCATACACCTTTGATGCGGCGTTCCTGGATATTTTTCTTCCATGACTTTTACTAACCCTTTATGGGCATCCGATATCGTGAGGTTAACTGACCTAATTCCACGCTCCTTTAATCGCCTGTGATGCTTTCGCCATGTATCCTCGCTTTCCGTTATGGCCATATCAACCCCAAGAATTTCTCTGTGACCATCTGGGGTCACTCCCAATGAAATCAGAAGAGGTCGCTTGACCACTTTTCTGTTCTCCCTAACGTAAAAGTAGCCTGCATCCGATATCATATACTCATCATCGTGCCGATACAGGTGAATGGCTTTTTAGTTGTTTTTTTCGCCATTCTTTGATCATTGGATCCAACTCTTTAATCAGACGACTGACAGTAGATTTAGAAAAGCTCATTTCACTGGATAGCTTCTTTGTAATCTTTTGTATCTTGGTTGTAGATACCCCGTCTATCACCATCTGTTGTATTGCCGCCAAAAGAGCCTTCTCACTTCTTTGCACCTGTCACCAGTACTTGGTACAAGTGATCGGTATGAGGAATGGCCCTTTCAAGTTTACCTTGATTTACTTTTACAGAAATTATAGGAAACTCTCGGAGAAGTTAGTGACTCAGTTATTTTTCACGATTATCGCATGGTGACAGAACATTTGGGATCGACTCGGCAAACTTATCTTTTGAATAAATATAAATTGTTCCTGCCCCGGAATTTGTTGATGTATGTTCAAATTACTATATTTTTTTTGCTTTTAAAAAAGAATTGATCAATTTAGCTAAAAGTAAGATAAGAGATATTAATGAAGAAATATAATTTCTTTAAAGCTACCTTAAATAACAAAAGAGATGTCGGTTTCATTGAAATTATTCAGGCAATGTTGGGGATTATGATGTCCCTTCCTATTACCCAATTATTTAAAAGAATTGCTTCAATAACTATCAATAATATGTTAAAATATAATTTAAATGGAGGAGTTATTTCACAAAAACAGCATTTCAAAAATAGATAATTTCAATAATACTCAAAAGGAGGAAGTACAATAAGAAATTTTAGAAAATTCACATCTGATGTACTCTTTTTTGGGGCCTTTATAGCCATTGTTGGGCTTATTGTTTTTCAAATAGCTGCGACTCTATCCGTGGGAATATCAGATTTCTCCGCTTTCTATGTCGCCGGAGAAACTGCTTGGCAAGGGGGGGATATTTATGAAGTATCCAGAGACTCCTTCTACTATATATATCCTCCATTATTTTCAATTTTTATGATTCCTTTTTCCTGGTTGTCTTTTAATACGGCTCATCTTTTATGGGAGTGTTTGGGTATACTATTTTTAGGTCTGGCAGTGTTTACCGGCGTTGATCTGACAGGAGAAAAAAAGTGGAAGTGGTATTACCTTCTTCCTGTTATTATAGCTATACAGTTTGTTACAGCAACTTTAAAGTGGGCCCAAGTAAATTTTTTAATTCTTTTTTTAATTCTCAAGGGATTTAAACTTTCTAGAGAAAAAAAAGAATTTTGGGGAGGCATCTTAATTGCACTAGCCATATCTATAAAAGTAATACCCGCTATTATGGGATTATATTTTATAATCAAGAAAAAAAAGATGGTTCTTTGGGGCATTTTAAGTGGCCTTCTTTTTTTTCTTTTACTCATTCCAACTGTTATTTTCGGACCATATAGGAACATGAGACTACTTTCAAAATGGTACTCCAGAATAATTTCGCCTTATGTGATGGAATTGGAAATTGAAAGGGATTACTCCTTACAAAATTACAGAGTAGATAATCAATCGGCGTCAGCAGCTCTACACAGGTTTTTTGACAGAAAAACAAAGCTGTGGCTTTTTTCAGAAAATAAATTTTTGATATATCATCTGGGTGAAAAAAAAATAAAAACTATTCTTTTAATTTTCAATATTGGTTTATTGATACTGATAATATTTAGCCTGTTCAAAAAGTCAAAAAAAAATTGTACCATGATTACAAACCTTGAATTTTCCCTCCCCCTTTTGACCATCCCTTTTTTTACGGGAGTTTCTTGGCGCCATCACTATATACTTACTATTTTTCCATTAATATCAGCAATAGTATACCTTAAGAAATCAGAGCGCAATTCAAAAGGCAGATTTTATATTTTATCCTCTATTATAGTTTTCACTCTATTTGCTTATCTCACTGATAACTTCTTTCTGGGGCAGAGGGCCTACCTTTTTCAGGGATACTCTCTTATTTTTTTAGGTAATTTTACACTATTACTGGCTTTTTTGATAGTTATTATAATGGAAAAGAAAAAGATTCATTAATTCTATATCCTAATACTCTCGTTATATCCCGCTAGTTTTTCGCTTTGTGAAATTCCCCACTACTATTTTATTTGTCTCATTAATATTGACTCGAAACCTGGCTTGATGTCAAGTGTTATGTCCCAAATTTACCCCATACTTACCAGATTAAAATACCTGTGCAAATACAGTCACAAGAATCTCTGTAAGTAAAGACAATGTAAGACCCTGTAAAACTATATCCTTTATATAAAAAAGTTAAACAATTACCCCAAGCCCGGATAATGTTTTCTGCCAGAGTTTCATCTACAATATTCTTCTCCTGCATAGCGGCTTGATACAGAGCGTCATGCCCCCCCATAATCCCCTTTCTGTTTTGATACCATTGGAAAGTATTTTGTGATACCATGAACTTTTTTTCGTGTTTTCAATTTTCTTTTATACCGTTTTTTCGTCCTAATTTTCCTGTAATTTCTCTTATGGGAATTTACTGATTTTGATAACTTTTTTTATTTATTTTTTATTAAGGGGGTTATGATGTCCCTTCCTATTGCCAAGATGATTCAATGCGTACGATTGACTTTTTTGTTGCTTTTTTATATCCTGAAATATTATGAAAGATAAAATACAAATGGTAGATTTAGGAGTACAGCATCGGGCGCTGGAAAAAGAAATATTTAAAAAATGGAAGGAACTCTGTGATTCCACCAGTTTTATACTGGGAGATGAAGTACAGAAATTTGAACATGAATTCGCCAAGTTTTGCGGTACCCGGTATGCGGTGGGGGTAAGTTCGGGAACTTCTGCTTTGCACGTTGCTATAGAAGCTGTGGGTTGTGAGGGAAAGGATGTGGTTTCCACCCCGTTTACTTTTATAGCAACCAGTGAAGCAATTGTCCAGGCCGGAGGAGATATAAAATGGGTTGATATTCATCCTGACTATTATACATTGGACGGGGAAAAATTAGAACAGAAGGTCACCAAAAAGACCGGGGTAATACTTCCGGTTCATATTTACGGTCATCCCGCTCCTATGGATAAGATAATGGAGCTGGCTGAAACGTATGACTGCAGGGTCATAGAAGATTGCGCTCAATCTCACGGAGCAAAATTTAATGGACAGACTACCGGTTCCATTGGGGATTTGGGCTGTTTTTCTTTCTACCCGGGAAAAAATATGGGGGCCTACGGAGATGCGGGATGTGTGGTGACCAATGACAAAAACCTGGCCTGTAAAGTAAGAAATTTACGGGCTCATGGAGCGCCAAAAAAGTACTATCATACCCAACTGGGTTTTAATTACAGACTGGATGCGTTACAGGCGGCCGTTTTAAGGATAAAGTTAAAACACCTTAAAAAATGGAACGAATCCCGCAGAAAAATAGCAAAGTTGTACACCCAGGCGTTAGAGGATACTCCTTTAAAACTGCCCCGTACCCAAAAAGATGTTGTTCATGTGTATCACCAATATTCTGTATTGACCGATAAACGAAAGGCGCTAAGCAAAAAACTTGAAAAAGATGGAATTGCCACTGCAATGCACTATCCTATTCCTTTACATTTACAGCCTTCCTTTGACTTTATGGAACTTGGAAAAGGTTCTTTTCCCCGTGCGGAAAAAGTTGCGGCCCGGTGTCTGTCCCTTCCCATGTATCCGGAGTTATCTGAGGAAAAAATAAATTATATTACTGATAAAATAAAAGAGTTTTATGAGTGAAAAATTAAAAGTAGGAGTTGTCGGAGTTGGTCATTTAGGTAAGTTTCACACCCGGATTTATTCTGAGTTTGACAGCACAGAGCTGGTGGGAGTTTGCGATATTGACCAAAAAAGGGGAAAGAAGTATGCTCGTAAATACGGCACAAAATTTTTTAAAGATCCTGATAATCTGGCCAGTCAGGTTGAAGCGGTAAGTATAGCCACCCCCACGGAGACTCATTATAAGATTGCCTCTAAATTTTTAAAAGCGGATGTTAATACTCTGGTTGAAAAACCTATTACCAACAATGCCCGATCTGCCGCTGAATTGGTTAGTTTAGCTGAGCATAAAGGCCTTGTACTCCAGGTTGGCCACGTGGAAAGATATAATTCAGCGGTAAAAAAAGCAAGAGAATACATAAACACCCCGGAGTTTATAGAGGTTAACAGAATATCTAAATTTCCCGATCGGTCGCTTGACATAGGAGTGGTACTGGATTTAATGATACACGATATAGATATAATTTTGAGTTTTGTTAATTCCCGGGTAAAAAAACTGGATGCTATAGGTACTCCCGTATTCTCGGATAAAGAAGATATTGCCAACTGCCGGCTGGAATTTGACAACGGGTGCGTGGCCAATATTACGGCGTCCCGGGTATCTTATAAATCGGAGAGAAAGTTCAGGGTATTTGAAGGCGACAGATATCTTTCTTTAGATTACGAGAAACAGAATTTTGTGGTTTATAAAAAGAAAAAAGAAAAAATAAGTTCCCCCCGGGACGTAAAACGGATTTCGCCTAAAATAAAGAAAACTCAACCCCTTCAGGCAGAATTAGATGATTTTATCACCAGTATAAAAGAAAAAAAAGAGCCCCGGGTTACTGGGAAACACGGTCTTACCGCCTTGAAACTGGCCATAGATATTACCAAAAATCTATGACACCTCCATCCCGTATAAAAAAAAAATACTTGTAGTCGCCGGAGAGATATCCGGGGACAATCACGGCAGTAAGCTGATAAAAGCCCTTAAAGATAAAGACAGCAGTTTAATTGTAAATGCGGTGGGTGGAGCTAAAATGGAGGAAGCTTCTGATAATTTTGAAGAGAATGTGGTAAATATTGCCACAACCGGTTTTACAGAAGTAATAAAACAGGTACCTTATTTTTTTAAATTAAAAAACCGGTTGAAAAAAAAATATCTTTCTGAAAATTCCCCCAACAAAGTAGATGGACTAGTAGTTATAGACTTTCCCGGTTTTAATGTCCGTCTGGCCAAAACAGCCTACCGGTTGAATATCCCGGTATTTTATTATATTACACCCCAGGTATGGGCCTGGGGTAAGCGAAGAATAAAACTCTTGTCTAAAATATGCCGTAAATTATTTTGCGTATTTAAATTTGAAACAGAATTGTTTAAAAAAAACAGCGGAGATGCTGAATTTGTGGGCCATCCTCTTTTAGAAGATATACCTGAAAAAGACAAAATACAGATGACGGAAATAGAAAACGGAGAGGATTTAGTTGCCTTATTGCCCGGTTCAAGGATAAATGAGGTTAAAAAACATCTCCCCGTGATAAAAGAGGCTTTTGATCTTACAAAAGTTAAACCGGTTGTGGGTAGATCCGGATCCGTTCCAGAAAGTCTAATTGAAGATATTTATCCCGGTGTCAAACAGACCGAAAATATCTACGGACTTATGAAACAGGCCAAAATAGGAGTAATTTCATCTGGCACGTCCAATCTTGAAGCCGCCCATCTCGGGCTTCCTTTTATTACAGTGTACAAAATTTCTTCTATTTCCTATATGATAGCCAGAATACTGGTGAATATTGACTATATATCAATGGTAAATATACTCTCGGAAAAAAAAGTAGTTTCCGAGTTAGTTCAAAATTCGTTTAAACCTCAAATATTGAAAAAAGAAATATTGTTTTTGTTAAATAATTCTCAGAAAAGAAAAAAGATGAAAAACGAATTTAAAAATATAACCAAAAAGCTGGGCGATGGCCGCAGTTCCCGTCTGGTTGCGGAGTCTGTATTAGATATACTTAAAGGAGATTAATTATGATTGTGGTTACCGGAGCGGCCGGATTTATAGGGAGCGCTATTATATGGAAATTAAATCAAAGAGGAAAGAATAACATAATAGCGGTTGTTGAAGAAAAAAAATTAAATTCTGAGAAAAAAAATAATTTAAAATTTTTAAAATACACCCGGTTAACCGGCAAATATAAATTTCTTAATAATATTAAAAATGATAGCTTATCTGAAAATATAGAAGCTGTAATACATATGGGGGCCTGTTCTAAAACAACAGAGACTGACCGGAAATATATAATGAGTACAAACTATGAATATACCATACAGCTAGCCGGTATCTGTGTAAAAAAAGGGATCAGATTTATCTACGCTTCCAGCGCCGCGACTTACGGAGACGGCAGAGAAGGATTTAGGGATGATCATGAATATCTTAAAAAGTTAAAACCTTTAAATCTTTACGGTGAATCTAAACATAAATTTGATTTATGGGCTCTGAAAAACGGGTTGCTGGATAAGGTAACCGGACTCAAGTATTTTAATGTCTACGGACCTAATGAATATCATAAGGGAGAGATGAAAAGCTTTGTCCCCAAGGCGTATCAGCAGATAAGAAAGTCCGGAAAGGTAAAACTTTTTAAATCCTACCGGCCGGAATACGATCACGGAAATCAACTTAGAGATTTTATATATGTTAAAGATGTGGTGAATATGACTTTAAAATTTTTGGATCATCAGGCCGCCGGGATATTTAATATTGGGACCGGCCGGCCAAGGTCCTGGGACGACCTAGTCAAGGCCGTGTTTAAAGCTCTTAAAAAGGAACCTGTTATTGAGTATATAAATATGCCTAAAAACATTAAGGATCAGTACCAGTATTACACTAAGGCGGATATGAGTAATTACCGGGCTTCCGGTTTTGAGTTATCCGTAAGAACCTTAGAGGAAGGAATCTCAGATTATGTAAAAAACTATTTAGTTGACGGTTCTTATCTTGGAGAAGAATAGGTTTTAAATGTAAATAACCGGGTAATAGAGGGCCTGGCATTTTATATATATTTATGAAAATATTTATTGCTTTAATGTAACGGACAATGAATGCTAGGCCTCCTCTTGAGGTGAGATTAGCTGTTGTAATTTCAATTTTGCTTTTGTGTTTGTTAGAATTTTTTATTATTTTATTGGTACCTCTTGGGTGAATATTGATTAAGACATCTTGGCCTTTTTTTTCGTCAATATTATATATTCAGGAGAGATTTTTTCAACTAAGAATTGCTAAGTTTAGGTTATATATAGTTTCTACTCCCGGAAATCGTCCGGGACATTCCCATTACACTTATGCTTTATTCTCAAGGAAACCTTTGAATTCGGATATTAAAAATTTAGAAGAAAATTTTACCTTTTTAAAAAACAGAAAACTCTAAAATTAGGCCCTGGACGGATAATTTCAGCAATATTCTATCAATACTCAGATTACCTTTGTAAGTTGATTTTATTTGGGCAAATTAGTATCATTTTTAACCGGGGATAGATTTAAATATAAATTATGAACAAAAAAATATTTTTCACCTTATCTGTTGTTTTATTGTCATTCAATGTTTCCCATAGCCGTGATGAATATTCTCAGATACATGATTTAATAACCACTTGGCAAATTACCCGAGCCCGGTCTTTAATGGATGAGCTCCAGGAAGTCCCTCCTTTTTTAAAAGGTTTATATGAGTTCTATATTGGAAATTATAAGGCAGCTCTTAACTATTTTGAGGAAAGCCCCCGGGAAACTGAAGAATGGATAACCCGGTGCAGAGATACATTAGAGACGGCCAAAAATTTTCAAGAGATGAACACCGGTTATTTTACCATAAGATATACCGGAAAGGATGAAGTGCTGGCTCTGTATTTAAAGGATATGATGGATAAAATTGCTCTCAGGGGGTATGAAAAATTCGGTTGGAAACCAGATGATAGAAGAATAATTTTAGAGATATATCCGGATAGAGCAAGTTTTAAAAAAGCTTCTACCCTTACCGATGAGCAGATAAAAGTATCCGGCGCTATAGGTATATGTAAATTTAACCGCCTTATGGTAGCTTCTCCCCGGGTACTTTTGTTTGGCTATAACTGGCCCCGGACTATAACCCACGAGTATATACACCTTATTGTGGGGAAGATAACAGGTCTTAAAAATATGCCTTTGTGGTTTAACGAGGGCCTGGCTAAATTATACGAAAATCTGGGTGGTATTTACGGAGAGCAATATAGCACTGAGTTAAGTCCGGTGGCCAAAAACTATTTAATAGAAGCCCGACGTCGGGAATCTAATTGGGTTAATTTAGATAAAATGAAGTACGGGATGCCTACTTTAGATAGTTCGGAGGAAGTTAAACTTGGTTTTGCCCAGGTTCACTCTATGACAGAGTATATTAGAAAAAATTACGGCAAAGACAGCATAAAAAAATTACTTTATTTACTTAAGGAAAAAAAAGAAAAAGAAGCTTTCCTAACCGGTATAGGAACGACCCCGGAAGAAATTTTTGAAAAATGGAAGGAGTATATAAAAGATGCCCCAATAGATTACACTCCGGGAGCTACATTATCAGGTTATTTATTCGACGATGAAAAAGAGGATACGGTCGGCCGGTATATTGCCTATCGGGCAGAAACAGATATTAGCCTAGCTAGAAGATTTGAACAGAGAGGTAATTATAATTTAAGTATAAGAAAATACAAGGATGCTTTGAGTAAAGACGAGGGGAATCATATAATTTATAACCGGTTGGGTAGGGTTAAAGTAAAAGCCGGCAAATTGAAAGAAGCCAAGGAAAGTTTACTAAAAGCAATACATCGGAATCCGGATTATCCGCCTCCTTATCTCCATCTTGGCGAGATTTTTTTTAATAAGGGGAAATATAAGTGGGGTGAAAATAAACTGCTTCAGTATATATATATATCTCCCTTTAATCCCGGTTCCCATGAATTACTGGTTAAAATATACGGACAGACCGGTGAAAAGGAAAAAAGAAAAAGAGAACGTAAAATTCTAAAAATTTTAGATGAAGATTAAATTATTTTGCCCATACCGAAAAGCGCAGAACTTTTGCAGCCAGTTTAATGATGTTATTACAGTTAAAAGTAAAATTGCCGCGGACTGTATTTTAATAATTAGCTCTAATAAAAAAGAGTTGAAAAAAAAGCTTAACGGCTCCGGGAATAATAATGTGACTGTTTGGTGGCAAGGAGCAGGAACACCGGGTATAGAAATTAATAAAGGGAGAGTAAATATATTGTTTTGCAGAACCGCCGATCAGTTAAAATATGCAATCGATAATATGTATTTTGAAAAATCATTGACGGATGATGTTAAACCATTAACCGGACTTCCTGGCAATAGGAGTATTCATAAAAAGTTGGAAGAAATATCCGACGATAAAGATAAGGTAGCGGTGTATCTGGATTTAACAGATTTTAAACCCTATAACGAAGTGTACGGATTTTCAGCCGGGGATAGTGTAATAGTAGGGTTTTCAGAACTTTTAAAAAAAATTTGCAGTGAATTTAAAGAAGGAGCCCTCTTTTTAGGCCATATAGGCGGAGATGATTTCATAGCGGTTATTCACCAAGAATTTATTAAGAAATTTTTTAATAAAGTTGATACAGAATTTTTGAATATCAGAGACAGTTTTTACGAGGAGGGTGATATAGCCCGGGGTTCTATTGTTGGTTGGGACAGAACCGGTCAGAAAAGGAAGTTTAATTTAATGGGTATCTGTGGGGTTGGGTTTTCTCCTAAAAAAAGAAATTTAAATTCGGCGCGGAAAATTTCAGAATTTGCAACTTATTTAAAAGATTCGGCAAAAAGTTTAAGAAATGAAGATAACATATTTATTACCCCAGAAGACATTAAAATAGTAAATAAACCGCCGGAAAAGTTTTTAACAGACCGTAGCATACCTTTATATCACCGAAGAACATTTGTAGAAGCAATGGGGGAAAGCGGATTTGCCCATTATGGAAGTATATTAACTAAGCTTCTCAATAAGCATATAGAAGACTATATGAAAAAAAGTATAATCTATGCCCTGGGAAGATTAAGATATACTCCGGCCGAAAAAGTTATTTTAAAATACGCAAACGATAATAATCCTCATCTAAGAATGAGAGCGGTTGAGGCTCTTGGCAATTTTGGACGGACGGATTATATCAATTTCATTAAAGATAAATTGAATGACTCTAATAAGTATGTGGCAGTTGCCGCTGCCCGGAGTATGGCTGCTATAGGGCATCCCCACGCATTAAAATATTTAAAAAATATGGACAAAGAAGCTTCGGGATGGGTTAAAATTGAGCTTGCCATTGCCCGAAGCCGGTTAGGAGACCGGACAGTTACTCTAGTAATAGCTAACCTTCTTAATGATCCGGATCCTGTATTCCGGAAAAAGGCAAGTAGGAGTCTTGAAAATATTCCCGGTGTCCATAATTTTCTGTTACTGTATAGCAGACTAAAAAAAGAAAAAGATAAATATGTTAAAAATACGATGATTATATCGGCGGCACGCATTGCCACTAAAGTTAGAGGTTCAAAAATTAAAAAAATAGGTAAAAAAATATGGAAACTTTACAGGCGAACACCCCCGAATTTAAGGTCTTATGTCCTTCCCGCCCTGGGGCGGCTGAAAACTAAAAAAGCCCAAGAAGCTCTAAAAACTAATCTAAAATCTAAAAAGTCCTGGGTAAGAGCGGCCAGTTTACAGGGGTTAGGAGAGGTGAAAAGAAAAGAAACCCGTGAACTTATTCGCAGAAAACTTAACGATTACTCGGCTAGAGTAAGAGAGATTGCGGCTGAATCTATGGGAAATATAGAGGATATAAATGGATTGGAATATTTGAGGAAATCCTTAAAAGACAAAGATAAGATGGTCCGCAAAGCGGCCTCCGGTTCAGTAATTAATATAATCCGTAATAATTATGGAAGCCAAAGAAATTAAAAATCGTTCCCGGATAGTTAAGGTGAAGTTGATTTGTGGAATAATTTTTAATGCCGGGGAGAATATAAAAAAGATAGAATCAAAATTAACCCAAAATTTTTCAGAAATTGACTTTAAAAGTGATATAATAGAATTTAATTTTACAAATTATTACTATCCAGAAATGGGAAAACCGCTTAAAAGACGGTTTGTAGGATTTAAAAAATTAATCCATCCGACACGGTTATCAAGGATAAAAAACGATACCATAGAGCTTGAGAATAAATTTAAACAAGGGGGTAAAAGAAAAGTAAATATTGATCCCGGTTATATGGAAGAGTCCAAGTTTGTTTTGGCTTCGACTAAAAATTTTTCTCACCGTATATATCTAAATAACAGAATTTACGGGGAGGTGACTCTCAGGTATGAGAAGGGCAATTTTACCAATTTACCCTGGACATTTCCGGATTATAAAACAAATACTTATAAAAATATACTTAAGCAGGCCCGAAAAATTTATAAAAAACAGTTAAAAAAACAAAGAAAATCATGAAAATGATAGTTACTCACAAGGGGGCGGATTTTGACGGTATAGCTTCCCTGGTCGCCGCCGGCATATTAAATCCCGGTTTCTCCCTGCATATGCCCGGTTCGCCGGAAAAAAATGTTCGAGAATATTTAGAAAAAGAAAGCTTTCCGGCAAAATTATGCTCTTATCGTAAGATAAGATATAAAAAATTAGAAGAACTTATAGTGGTTGATACGGGTTATTTGCATAGACTGGGAAAAATAAAAGATTTAATAACAGAAGATACCCGGATATTTATTTATGATCATCATCCAAAATCGGAAATGGATATAAAATCCCATAAAACAGTACATAAATCCTGGGGTGCAACGGTAACTATATTTTTAAAAGAAATAGTGAGAAAAAAAATAAAGTTAACCGCCGGGCAGGCTACTCTGTTTTTGCTTGGAATTTACGAAGATACCGGTTGTTTGACTTATCCTCTTACATCCCCACATGATATGGAGGCCGCCGCCTATCTTTTAAAACAGGGTGCCGAATTAAGTAAAATATCTGAGTACGCCATTCATCATATGGATGAGGATCAGGTTCATCTTCTTGATAAATTACTGAATAATAAAGTATTTATTAGTTTAAAACCGGATAAAATTTTAATTACCTCAACGGAAATCGATGATTACGTTGAAGAATTATCTGTAGTTGTAGGGAAAATTATGGATATAGTTAATCCGGACGCTCTTTTTAGTATATTTAAAATAAAAGATCAGATTATATGTATTGCCCGGTCAGGTTCTAAAAACATAGATGTAGGGCAAGTTATTTCCCGTTTGGGAGGGGGTGGGCATATGTCGGCAGCCAGCGTAAAATTTGACGTTAGAGATAAAACTTTATCGCAACTTAAGTCCGATATTAAAAAAATAATTTTTGAGCGGGGAAAAAATACTTTTTCCCGGGGATACGTACGAATTATACCTTATAATCATACGGTGGAGAGGGCCTATCATACTCTTAATCATTTAAATTTACGGTACGCACCTGTGGGAAACGAGAAAGGAAATATTTACGGATTGGTTTTAAAAGATGAGTTAGCCAAGGCCCGTAAACACGGAATGAAAAGCCATCTTGTAGATGAATTTATTACCGAAAAGGTGCCCGTGACCGGAAAAAGCCAACTGGTAGAAGAAAAATTCCCCTCTACCCGGGTTCATGAAATTAAACCAGTATTTAAGAATATTGCTGTACAGTTGAAAACTCAGCTGCCTCAAGATATAAACATATTGCTTAAACATATCGTACAAGTTGCTAGCCTTACGGAAGAAAATGTGTATCTGGTAGGAGGTTTGGTCCGGGATATACTTATGGGAAATAATCATAAAGATATAGATTTAATAGTTGAGAAGGATGGCATTGAATTCGCAAAAAAATTATCCAAAAAAATAGGCGGAAGTTTCTACAGTCACGGAAAATTTAAAACTTCCGTAATTAATACTCCAACCCGGGATATAGATGTGGCCACCCTTAGAAGAGAATATTACCATGTGCCCGCCGCTTTACCAGAAGTAAAGAAGGGTGACTTAAGACAGGATCTTTATCGTAGAGATTTTACCATAAATGCGATGGCAGTTCAGATCGCTCCTGAATCTGAGTACGGAAAATTAATAGATTATTTTGGGGGCATGGTGGATATTTCAAATAAAAAAATAAGGATACTGTATCCTTTGAGTTTTGTGGAAGATCCCACAAGAATTTTTAGGGCTATAAGATTTTCCCAGAGATTTGGTTTTGATTTAACCGGTCCTACTGTCCGGCAGCTTAAAAAAACTGTGCGCATGGATATCCAGGACCGACTGACTTCGGATAGAATAAAGGATGAGATACTTTTAATTATAAAGGAGAAGGAATCATACGAAATTTTAAAACGCCTGTACGGATTAGAAGGTTTAGGATGTATTTCTAAAGAGTTAAAAATTTCCGGAAAAGTTTATGAAAACTTACGAAATTACGACAAAAAACTTGAAGCACTTCCCCGTAAAATTAGAACAGAAATCAGAAAAGCTGAGGATAAGATAAAGTTGCTTATTATTTTTTCATTAGTTTCTAAAAAAGAAGGGATCCGTATTCTTAAAAAATTTAATTTTTCCAATAAAATGATAAGCGCGTTCACCATGCAAAAAAGATATAATCAAAAACTTTCCAGGCTTATTTCCAATAAACTTACTCCTGGGAGAATATTTAAATCCTTAAATTTTTTACCCCGAGTTGTGTCACTCTGTTTTCTTTTTACTTTAAGATCAAAAATAGGAATAAATAATATAGTTAAATATTTAAATGAGCTAAGTTATATTAAACCTGAGATAACAGGTAATGAACTAATTGATATGGGTTTTCCCCCCTCTCCTTATTTTTCACGGATTTTGTTTACCGTTCGTATTGCTAAAATAAACGGACGACTGTCCGGTTTAAAAGATGAAATAAAATTTATAAGAGCGAATTTTTTTCTGCCCAAAAGTTGACATTTTTATCTAAAATCAGTAAATTTTAAATTTAAGTGTTTATTGAATACCGGAGGTAGTGAATTTTAATGAATGAATTGTTTTTATACAGGCATATGATGGTTCCGTTGAATATGGCGCCGGCGCCAATTTTAATAGTATTATTTTTCTTTTCCGTGGTCCTTCATGAAGTAGCCCACGGTTACACGGCTTTAAAATGCGGTGATCCCACCGCTCAATTAAGCGGACGGTTGACCTTAAATCCCCTACCCCATGTGGATGTACTGGGAACCATTATTGTTCCTTTATTAATGTATACTATGGGAGGGTTTGTTATAGGCTGGGCCAAACCTGTTCCTGTAAATCCTTATAATTTTAAAAATTTAAGAGAAGGAACTCTTAAAGTAGGCGCTTCCGGTCCTCTTACCAATTTTATTCTGGCAGTTATATTTGCAGTTGTAGTTTGGATTTTTAATATTCTTAATTTGCCTTCAACTAATTTTGGTTTAACCATGACGGCATTATTTGCCGGCGGGGTTACGGTTAATCTTATTTTGGGTTTATTTAATCTTGTTCCTGTTCCCCCTCTGGACGGCTCCAGAATAGTAAGTACTCTTTTACCTCCGGAAGCAGCTGAAAAATATGAACGCATAGAACCTTACGGAATTTTGATAGTATTTTTATTGTTATCTCTTATCTGGCCGCTCATTATCGGGATCGGGAACTTAATATATAGGGTTTTGTTCTGGGGGTTGCCGCTGTGAACAGCAAAAAAAAGATAATTTTAAGCGGAATGAGGCCCACCGGTCGACTTCACCTGGGTAATTATCTGGGGGCTCTGCAAAACTGGGTCAAACTCCAGGATGAGTACAACTGTTATTTTGAAATTGCCGACTGGCATGCTATGACCAGTGAATTTAAAAATCCAAAAGAAATAAAAGAAAATTGCCGGGATATGCTATGCGTCTGGCTGGCGGTGGGTTTGGACCCGAATAAATGTACTATATTTAAACAGTCAGATGTACCTCAGCACCTGGAACTTTATTTTATATTTTCAGCTATTACTCCTCTGGGATGGTTGCGAAGATGTCCCACTTACAAGGAAGCTTTGGGAAATATAGATAACGATGATATAAAAAATTACGCTTTTTTAGGGTACCCGGCTCTTCAGGCCGCGGATATAGCTCTTTATCGTTCTGGAAAGGTTCCGGTGGGTGAAGATCAACTGCCCCACTTGGAGATGACCAGAGAAATTGTAAGGCGGTTTAATTATCTTTACGATACCGATATCATGGTAGAACCGGAAGAGATTTTAACCCGGGTGGCCAGATTAAAAGGAACCGACGGCCGTAAAATGTCTAAAAGTTACTCTAACACTGTATTTTTGACTGAAGATAAGAAAACATTAAAACAGAAAATTAATCAGATGGTAACCGATCCTGAGAGAATACGTATTGACGATACCGGGCATCCTGAGGTATGCAGTATTTTTGACTATAAAAAGATTTTTGATTCTAATAACGTAAAGGATATAAAATCCAGCTGCCGCTCGGGCGAGATAGGATGTGTTGAATGTAAAAAGCTAATGTATGAAAAACTTGAAGAATTTATCGGTCCGGTGAGAGAAAAATACAGGTATTACAAAGAAAATCCGGACAGGGTGGATGAAATTTTATACCTCGGTAATAAACAGGCTCAAAAAGTAGCGGCAAAAAATCTAACTGATTTTAAAAAGGCAATGCAATATGGCTGAAGCAACTACTTATCTGGATCAAAAGGATAAAGAATGGAGGGTGGATATAGAATCTTTTGAGGGACCTCTTGATTTACTTTTGCATCTCATTAAAAAACATAATCTAAATATATACGATATCCCTATATCCCGGATAACAGTTGAGTATTTAAAATATATAGATAAGATGAAAAAAATAGAGTTAAACCTTAATAATGTCGGCGATTTTATGGTAATGGCTTCCATATTAATGAGGATAAAGGCCAAGACACTTTTACCTGACCCGAAGGAAGAAGAAAAAGAAGACGATCCCCATTTGATGAAACAGCGGCTGGTAGAAAGATTAATTGAATATAAGAAGTTTAAACAGTCCACTGAGTTTTTTGAAGATATGGAAAAGAGAAACGAAAATATTGTATCTTTAAACCAGTATCCCCTGCAGGAATTTGGCCGATCGGTTGACGCTACTTTATTTGATTTAATTGATGCTTTTCAAAATTTAATTGAAAATGCTTCAGAAGATATTAAAGATATTATAACGGAAGAGTTTACAGTTGATGAGAAAATAAGATTTATAATGGATAAAGTTGAAACTAAAACTAGTTTTGCTTTAGGAACTATAATTGATAATTCTGTGTCAAAGATGGAGTTAATAGTTACTCTTCTGGCCATCCTTGAGTTGGTACGAACTCATCAGATAAAAATTGAACAGGAAAAGAAGTTTTCCGAAATATATATAGGGGCGTATAGTTAATGGATAACCGGAGATTGAAAAATGTGATAGAATGTTTACTTTTTGTCTCTTCTAAACCGGTCACGGTCGCCAAGTTTAAAAAAGTATTTAAAGAGTCAAAAGTAAATTTAGATAATCCTGAAAAAGAAATAAAAGAAACCCTTAAAAATTTATCTAAAGAATATGATATCGAGGGTAAACCCATTTTTATCCAAAAAGTAGCAGGAGGCTGGCGGATGGCGACCAGAGAGGAATACGGAGATTGGGTAAAAAAACTTTATTCAAAAGAGACCACTTACAATTTAAGTAAAGCGGCTCTGGAAAGCTTGGCCATTGTGGCTTACCGTCAACCGGTTACCACCAAAGAAGTGGAAGCTATACGCGGGGTCTCATGCGGAGCGGTTTTAAGGGGGTTACTGGAAAAAAAATTGATAAAAATTTCAGGTCGCAAGGAAGCCATCGGGCGTCCGATAATTTATAAAACTACGCGAAAATTTTTAGAATATTTTGGGCTGGAATCCTTGTCCGATCTTCCTCCTCTAGAACAGATGGGTATAGAAGAAAATATTGAGGACATCATCAATGAAGAAGTTGCGCAATAAAATAGATGAAATAGATAATAAAGTAATAGAGCTTTTAGATGAAAGAGTGAAATATATAAGGGAGATAAAACAAAAAAAGCTTAAAAATAATATTCCTGTATACGCTCCGGCCAGAGAAAAGAAAATTAAAGAGAGAATAAAAACCCACAGCACATCCGGCGACTTCCCGGTTGAGGCTAAACTAAATATATTTAACGAAATTTTTGCCGCCTCCCGGGCTCTTCAAAAAGAACTTACTGTCTGTTTTTTAGGACCCCGGGCTACGTTTACCCATCAAGCGGCAATAAGACAGTTTTCTGAACACTGTAACTATAAACCGGTAACCGGAATAGGAATGGTTTTTAACGAGGTAGAAAAGGGACGGTCTGATTACGGGGTTGTTCCGGTTGAAAATACCACCGAGGGTATAGTTTCCCATACCCTGGACATGTTTACGGATTCAAACTGTAAAATTACCGCTGAATTATTAATGGAAATTTCTCAAAATCTATTGACAAAAGAGAAAACACTGGAAAAAATCAGCAAGATTTATTCTCATCCCCAGGCTTTTGCCCAGTGTCGTAAATGGTTAGATGAAAATATACCTTCAGCTAAAATTATACATGAAACTTCAACAGCCGCTGCCGCGGCCAGGGCAGTTAAGGAAAAAAACGCCGCAGCTATCGCTTCAGAGATGGCTGCCAAAGTGCATAACCTAAATATTATAGCTGAAAGCATTGAGGATATACGGGAGAATATTACCCGGTTCTATGTTATTGGAAAAAACATCCCGGTTCCATCGGGTGACGATAAAACAACTGTGATGTTTTCTATAAAAGACAAAGTGGGTGCACTCCACGATATGCTGATTCCTTTTAAAAAATATTCTTTGAACCTTACTAAAATTGAGTCCCGGCCTGCAAAAACCAAGGCTTGGCAATACATATTTTTTGTGGATTTCGAGGGACATATAGAGAATCCCGATGTGAAAAAAGCTCTTAAGGAGCTGGAGGAAGATTGCGTTTATCTTAAATTATTAGGGTCCTATCCGGCTGCAAGTAATACATTTGGAGGTAATAAATGAATATACCCACTCCCAGAAAAAGCATCAAAGATTTTTCGCCATATGTGCCCGGCAAAAGTATAGAAGACTTAAAAAATGAACAGGATATTCATACTGTGGTAAAATTAGCTTCTAATGAGAATTCCTGGGGAGTTTCTCCGAGAGCTCTTAAAAAAATAAAAGGGGAGTTAAATAATATAAATCTTTATCCGCAATCAATCAATAAAAAATTAAACCGGAAGATTGCTGAAAAATGTTGTGTAACTTTGGATTCTGTAATAACCGGAAATGGTACGGATGAATTAATAGAGCTTATTGCCAAAACCTTTTTATCGGCTCCGGATGGAGATAATATAGTGGTATCTAAAAATTCGTTTGTCAGGTATAAAATGGCTGCAAAACTTATGGGGGGGGAAGTAAAAGAAGTTGACCAGAAAAATTTTCATATAGATATACATGAAATATGCCGGGCAGTGGATAAAAATACTAAGATAGTATTTATGGACAACCCTTGTAATCCTGTTGGAACTGTGCTTAAAAAAGATGAAATTCAGTTTATGATAAGTGAGTTTGAAAGTTTAAAGCATCCGCCCTTAGTTGTCATAGATGAAGCATATTATGAATATGTTAAAGAATCTCAATATCACTCCGGTATTAATTTTTTAAATTCTCAGGTTCCAGTTATGGTATTGAGAACTTTTTCAAAAGCATATGGTCTGGCTGGGTTGAGAATAGGTTACGGTATATCTGATCCTCGGATAATTGAATTAATAAACCGTATAAGACCTCCATTTAATACTAATCGTTTAGCCCAGACAGCTGCATTAGGGGCTATTGACGATGAAAATTTTTTAAATAAAACATTTAAAAACACCTGGCGGGAAAAGGAATTTATGTATGGGGCTTTAGATAAATTAGGAATAGAATATGTTCCGTCTCAAACGAATTTTATTCTTATATACGCGGGACAAAATAAAGAAGAGCAAATTTGCCGGGAGGTGGCTAAAAAAGGTATAATTTTAAGACCTCTCCGGGGATATTCGCTTACCGGTTATATAAGAATTACGATGGGCAACAGTAAAGTTAATAAGATATTAATAAAAGAATTGGAAAAGTATTTTTAAATAATATAAAGGAGAAAATAAATGATACTTACATTAAAAGATGGAGTTACCGAAGAGGAAATAGAACAAATTAAGGAAAAAGCAGAGGAACTGAATTTTTCACCCGAAGTATCCCGGGGTGAGGAGAAGACAATTATTCTGGTTAAAGGGGAACATGCCATAATGTCCAGGGAACGTTTTGAAGCAATGGAAACGGTCACAGATATCACCCCAATTTCAGAGCCATATAAACTGGTTTCCAAAAAATGGAAGAAAAAAAGTGTTATAGATATAGCCGGGGTTAAGATAGGAGGAAAAAATATAGTGTTAATGGCCGGACCCTGTTCGATCGAAAATGAAGAGATTACATTAAATATTGGTCGTTCGATAAAAAAATCGGGAGCGGTTATGCTTCGTGGCGGGGCTTTTAAACCTAGAACCTCACCGTACTCTTTTCAGGGACTTGGCCTGGAAGGTTTGAAAATACTTAAAAAGGTAGGGAAAGAAACAGGCTTGAAAATAGTTACCGAAGCTATGAATATCAAACAACTTGAAATGGTTGAAAAATATGCGGACATAATTCAGATAGGAGCTAGAAATATGCAGAATTTCGAGCTTTTGAAAGCATGCGGAAAATGCAATAAACCTGTCCTTTTAAAAAGAGGATTTTCGAACACTATAAAAGAATTTCTGATGAGTGCGGAGTACATTGCTTCCGAGGGGAACGAGCAGATAATACTCTGTGAAAGGGGAATACGGACTTTTTCGGACCATACCCGGTTTACTCTTGATATTGCTGCGGTACCGGTTTTAAAAGACAAGACCCATTTGCCCGTAGTTATTGACCCTTCTCATCCTGCGGGAAAAAGAAAATTAGTACCCCCGCTGGCTAAAGCTGCAATCAGTGCAGGAGCAGACGGCCTTATCATTGAGGTTCATGAAAATCCCCAGAAAACTGCTTCGGATGGAGCTCAAACTCTATTTTTAGAACAATTTAAAGATTTAGTAGTAGATTTAAGAAAAATCGCCAAAATAGCCGGCCGGAGTATATGAGGTATAAAAAATTAACCATTGTTGGAGTAGGACTTATAGGGGGGGCGGTAGGTATAGAGGTAAAAAACAAAAATATAGCTGAAACTGTATGGGGTTGGGGCCGCAAAAAAAAGCATCTTAATATTGCTATTAAAAAGGGAGCTTGCGATAGGGTGACCACAAATTTAAAACAGGCAGTGAATAAAAGTGATTTCATAGTATTAGCCACTCCCCCGGAGATTATAAAAAAACAACTGGCTGAAATAAAACCTTATATGAAAAAGAATACCCTGGTAATAGATGTTGGAAGCGTTAAACAAACAATAGTTGAGACGGCCCAGAAATATTTAGCGTCTGTGCCGGCCGAATTTGTCGGCTGTCATCCAATGGCCGGCTCAGAGAAAACCGGAGTTAAAAATACATACAGTAAAATGTTTGAAGGCGCCCCCTGCATAGTAGCTAAAACAGAGTTTAATACCCGGCAAGCAATTTTCCGGATCAAAAATTTTTGGGAAAAATTAGGATGCAAAGTAATAGTTGCAGGGCCGGCTGAACATGACTTGATGGTTGCTTTTGTCAGTCATCTACCCCATATAATTGCCAGTACTTTAATAAATAGTACTTATGAAAATATTGAAAACGAAAAAAAAGTGAAACAGATGTCTGGACCCAGTTTTAGAGAACTCACCCGTTTTGGAGCTGCTTCTGAAGAGTTATGGAGTCAGATTTATCTGGAAAATAAACCAGCGGTTTTAAAAGCAATTAGGGTATTAAAGGAAAACCTGGTGAAATTTGAAAAAATTTTAAAAAAAGAAAATGTAAATAAGATGAAAAAATTACTTAAAAAAGCACGTTTGAAAAGAGAGGAGTTGTAATGTTAGGTATTTTTGGTTTAAACAGAAATAAATATAGGGAGATAGACCCGGTAAAACGCATTAAAGGAGAAATGGAGGTAAGTCCGGATAAGTCTTTATCCCATAGAGCTA
Organism: uncultured bacterium; assembly: GCA_964476445.1. Classification (GTDB taxonomy): domain Bacteria; phylum CG03; class SLGR01; order SLGR01; family JAGXOG01; genus CAYZAK01. The sequence continues at coordinate 5,662 of CAYZAK010000024.1, read as the reverse complement.
TTATTTTTACTTCGCTGGCTCGTGGGGAATCGGTTGTTAAAAATTTTTTATATGCCCGGGATTGTTTGCATACTTTAAAAGCATTCAGGAAGTTGGGAGTAAAGATAACTGAAGAGAAAGACGGGACTCTTATAATAGGCGGAGTCGGACTGCGGGGTCTTAAAAAGCCCAGGGGTAAAAAACTTTATTTTGGAAATTCGGCTACAGGTATGAGGTTATCAGCGGGTATACTTTGCGGGCAAAATTTTTCAACAGTACTCAAAGGCGATGATTCTTTAAGGGAAAGACCCATGAGAAGAATTACAGTGCCCCTAACTAGAATGGGAGCTTATATATCGGCCCGTGAAGGTAATAAACCCCCTCTTAAGATAGAACCCTGCAAAGGTATTAAAGGTATAGATTATACTTCCCCTGTTTCTAGTGCACAGGTAAAATCCTGTGTTCTTTTAGCCGGTTTATACAGTCAAGACAGTACCCGGGTATCAGAGACCTATAAGTCAAGGGATCACACCGAAAGATTGATGCGGTATTTTGATATTCCCCTCAATATTGAGGGGAATACAGTTACTTTGGAGCAGGGGAAAGGATGGTCTGGAAAATCTGTTACCGTTCCCGGCGATTTTTCATCAGCTGCTTTTTTTATTACCGCAGCACTTTTAGTTCCGGATAGCGAACTTAAAATCAATAATGTAAATCTTAATCCGACCCGGATAGGTTTTTTAAATATTTTGGAAAAAATGGGAGCAGATATAGAATTGAAAAATCAGAGAACAGTCTGTAATGAGCCGGTGGGAGATATACTGGTAAAACACAGTGAACTTACCGGTATTAAAATAAAACCCGCCGATGTGCCCGCAATTATAGATGAAATACCTTTAATAGCGTTACTGGCCACTAGAGCCAAAGGGAAATCTATAATGGACGGACTTTCAGAATTAAGAAAGAAAGAGACAGATCGTCTACATGCTATAACTACTCAATTAAATAAACTTGGACAGGCAGTTATAGAGCAAAGAGAGTCTCTTATAATAGAAGGTGGGCAAAGCCCTGTAAAAGGAGAACAGGTTCAAAGTTTTAAAGACCATCGTATCGCAATGATGCTGGCCGTGGCCGGTCTTATAAGTTCTCAAAAAGTTAAGATAGACGATACTGAGTGTATAAAAACTTCTTTTCCCGAATTTTTTAATTTATTGGAGAAAGTCAGTGAAAAATAATAAGAATATTATAATAACTATTGATGGTCCCGCCGGAGCGGGTAAAACGACAATAGCAGAAATGGTAGCAGATAAAATTAATTTTAATTATGTGGATACAGGGGCTATGTACCGGGCAATGACCTTAAAAGTTTTAAAGGAAGGTATACCTTTTACAGAGACTGTCTCTATTGAAGAATTAGCTCAGGATACAGATATTTCAATAGAATTTTTCGATAAGGAGATGAATATTTTTCTGGACGATAAAAATGTAACCGAGGATATAAGAGGCGCAGAAGTTACTGATAACACTTCCTTGGTTGCCGCAATACCCGGTGTAAGATATAAACTGGCAAAAATTCAACGGGAGACAGCACAGAAATTTGGCCGGGTAGTATTTGAGGGAAGAGATATGGGCAGTATGGTTTTTCCGGATGCGTCCCTTAAAATTTATCTAGATGCCAGTATTGATGAACGTGCCCGTAGAAGATGGGATGAATTAAGAAATAAGGGCATAGATGTTAATATTGATAATCTCAAAAAAAAGATAGAAAAAAGAGATAAACGCGATGAATCCAGAGGATTAGCCCCTTTGAGAGTCCCCGATAACGCTGTAATAATTGATTCCACTAAAATGAGTTTAGAAGAGGTGGTAAATAAAATAATTGCTTTACTGGATAACTAGAACTTTATCTTTAATACTGTTTAAAATTTTGTTCCGGCTAAAAGTGTTTGGTAGGGACAATATACCCCCCGGCGGTTTTTTAATTGCGTCCAACCATAACTCTCTTACAGATCCCCCTCTTATAGGTGCGGTATTTCCCAGAGGGGTTTACTTTATGGCTAAAAAAGAACTTTTTGAAATTCCGTTATTTGGAAAACTTATCAAAAAAACTCACGCTTTTCCAGTGAACCGTGGTCGTCCTAGCCCGGCAACATTTAAAAAATCTATAAGATTATTAAAATCAGGTAAAATTCTTCTTGTATTTCCTGAAGGTACCCGTAAATCAAGAAGAGTTCATCCGGGAATTTCCATGTTGGCTCATAAGACTTCTGTGCCTGTGGTGCCGGTAAGAATAATAAATAATAATCGGGTAAATAAACTATATCCTATTACAGTAAAGATAGGAGATAAATTGGAATTCCCCCAAAATCCGGATAAAAAAGTTACTTCCGGGGAATATCGAAGATTTGCTCAAAAAGTAATGAAGACAGTGTATTCACTGTAACCGTTTAATATAGTTTTTAAGTGAAAAGAAGTAGCTGTCTGGGAGAGTTTAATTGACCGCATATAACGGAGTTTATTCCTTTACCGTTTCTTAAAATATCAGCGGCCAGATTGTTAGCTGTTTTAATCTGGTATTCATAAACTTTATTTAATATAACTGCTGTGCGGGTAGCCGGCGGCCGTGATTTTAACAAGCCCTCTGGTTTTTTACACAGAGTTACTATATCGTCAGGTTCTATCGTATCACCAATTGATTTTCCGGTTACCCGGGCTACATTACGGGGGCGGTGTACATTATTTTTATTTAACTTCTTTCCTATTATGTCAAATCCTACTACTGCAATAAAAAAAGTTGTACAGTGAGGAACCTGTGGCTCGTGTTTATGAGGAGCTTTTAAAGATTTATTTTTGGCGCCGTCCGCTTCGACAACCATGTAATCAAAATCCACATCTCTGTTAATCAGACCAATATTTTCAGGTGGAATGCCTTTTAGTTTATTGCCCCGAACTTTTCTTTTTATAATTAACAGGGGGTGGCGGCGAATTATAGCTTCTATATCCTCTATCATATTTAAAGTCAGATCTCTAGAATATCTCATTAATTTAAATTGAAGAGGCTCAATATGGGTAGTGGTAGTAAGTATTACTCTTTTGTTTTTTAAACTTAGTTCTTCAGCAAGCCGGACAAGAGTAGAAGTTTTACCTCCGGCACCTACTATGGAAATTACATCTTTGCGGGGATGTAATTTAAGAGCATCGCATAATAAATCCTGAAAACTTTCTTTAATCATCCGGAAAAATACCTTAAGATTCTTTGGTAATCAGATAATTATTCATAACTAAGAGACCTAAACCTGATTTCAAAAAAGTTTTTACCGCATCCTCAGGGGAGTTGACTATGGGTTCGCCTTTTAGATTAAAAGAGGTATTTAAAAGAAGCCCGATCCCGGTCTGTTTTTTAAAGGTATTGATAAGCTTCCAGTACCGGGGATTGATAGTTTTATCTACTGACTGAATCCGAGAAGTTTTGTTAATATGGGTAACTGCCGGGATGAGTTTTTGCTTTTCTTTGCGTACCTTGTAAGTTACAAGCATAAATTTATCAGGATAAATTTCTTTTTTTCTTAAGACATAATCATCTACATCTTCTTTTAAAATAGAGGGAGCGAATGGACGATACGGTTCCCTGAATTTTATCATTCTATTAACTTTGTTCTTCATCTTGGGGTCTCGGGGATCAGCCAAAATAGAGCGGTTACCCAGAGCTCTGGGACCCCATTCAGTTCTTCCCTGATACCAGGCAATTACTTTTCCGGAAGCAATTGCAGAACTAACTTTTTTAAAAAGATTTTTGTCATTTAATTTAGAATAGGTTAACTCTTTTCTATTTACAGACTGTATTATTTTTGATTGGGAATAACTTTTTCCCAGGTAGGTTTTGTCTAAAATATGTCTTTTTTTATTATCTAAAACGACATGCCAGCACCACAGAGCCGCGCCTAAAGCTCCTCCCGCATCAGTGGAAGCGGGTTGTATGTAAATGTCTTTAAAAATTCCTGAATTTACCAGTTCAGCGTTTGCTTTACTGTTGAGAGCCACCCCGCCGGCATAGCACAAATTATCCATGTCTGTTTCGGTTTTTAAATACCGGGCTATTTTTAGTAAAGAAATTTCCAGAAATTTTTGGATGGACGCTGCGATATCGGCATAATACTGATTTTTCTGAACTTCTTCTTTATAATCAGGGGGCTTTTCTTTTAAATATACCGGAAATTTAGTTTTTGAAGTGTAAAATAGAGAACCCGGTTCTTTAGGTTTTCCGAATAAATTGGTAAATTCTGAGGTATAAGTTTTTTTTGTGGAATATGGAAACGAAAAATAGTTCATATTTAATTTTAAACTTCCATCGGGGTTAAGAGTGGCAACTTTTTCGATTTTATCCAGGTATTTTGGGTTTCCATACGGGGCCATTCCCATAACTTTATACTCACCATTATTGACTCTAAAACCTAAAAATGCAGTAAAAGCGGAATACAGTAGCCCGTAAGAATGAGGAAAGTGCATTTCTTTTTTTATTTTTACGGCATTGTTTTTTCCGTACCCCAGGGAGGCTGTAGCCTGTTCTCCCACGCCATCTATATTTAAAATTGCTGCTTCTTTAAAAGGGGAAACTAAAAAACTGCTTGCTCCGTGGGAATGGTGATGTTTACTAAATAGAACTTTATCATATTCTATATTAAGGGTTTTTTTAATTTTCTTTTGAAATTTAAGTTTTGTTTTTAGCCACAGGGGAATCGCTTCTCTGAAGACTCCGGCCGATTTAGGGGTGTATTTAAGTATAGAAGCTATAATTCGTTCAAATTTAATAATTGGTTTATCATAAAATACAACATAATCTATATCGGCGGGCTTGATACCGGCTTGATCTAAACAAAAATTTATAACATTTATGGGAAATGAAAAATCATGTTTCTGCCGGGTGAATCTTTCTTCTTCGGAGGCCGCTATAATATTCCCATCTTTTAGCAAAGCAGCTGCTGAATCGTGATACCAACATGAAATACCTAAAATATACATTAAAATTGCCTGCGTGCTCTTTTTATACTATCTTGAACTTTTTTTGTCTTTTTCCAGCCGGGTGAGGGATCTTTATTAAATAATTTGTAGAAAATACTGTAGGGAACAATTATAATATAGTAAACTGTAGTGAATAGAATTCTCACCTGGAAAGAGGCAAGTTTTTTTCCTATTTCTAACCATTTTTCTTTTAATGTCTCAGACATAGCTATTAAAAAAGAGCATAGATGAAAGGCATCGATGCTGCAGCCTGAAAAAAGAAAACAAAAGCTCCCAGTATTATAAAAAGTATAATAATAGGATACAACCAGTATTTTTTTTCTTCTCTGGCAAACTGAAAAAATTCCTTAAAAACACCCATAAATTTTATCTCCGTTAAATTGTTATTATATCTATTTTAATTTAATTTTCAAAATTAGAGTAAGATGTCGTTATTTTTTATTTGGGAGGTGATTTTCTGGGCTGTATACCCTTATGAGATTAGGTAGCGGGTGTCCTTCGCCAGGTATTCCCCGGTATAGATTACAGCAATTTATATATTCTATATTATGTACTTAAAGTAAATCTTTAAAAGACCACCTAAAACATTATATCCCGCGTTTGCATTTCCGATGATATAAAATAGTTTCTGTCACTGTACCAGTACTGGTGAATTTACAATTAG
>CAYZAK010000023.1:0-28504 GCA_964476445.1 uncultured bacterium | reverse complement strand
TTCCGCCATTTGTGTCTGGTTTAATCTTTGTGCTTTATATACAGCTACCATATCCCGCTCCTGCTGACTTATGTGACAGTATTTCTTTCCCATAACATTCTAGTCTCCTTTCGTTTTCCATTTTAACTAGAATGTTGCACTTTGTCATTGAATCCGTGGTTTTAAAAATAGTAATGAAAACCTATATTAAGGTCAAAGGAAAGTGTGGTCTCCGGAACTAAATCAAATATGGGGCTGGCTTCTAAAAAAACTTCCACCGGAACAGGATAAAAAATATAGTTGGTTCCTACTGTCCCCCGTATTCCCATCCGGTTGTCTTTACCGGATCCGGTTAACTTTAATCTGGTACCCCCTCCGGCATAAGAGGACAGGGGAATATCATCTATTTCATATTCCGTTAAGTTATGAATTAAATACTGTATTCTTAAATTTATTTCATCCTGCTTAACTGTAGACCAGGCTATATCTCCGTTTATGGCCACGTTTACATCCAGCCACTTTTTAAAACTCAATCCTATTGATCTACCTATTGTTATGCCCACTCCTATATACTTGTTTTCTACCTCAACACGGTCGGTAAATATAGCTTCCGCCGGCTCAGAGCTAAATATAAATACAGTAACTAAAATAAAAGATAGTTTTTTTATCATGTGGGCTTATCTACTTTTTTGGAAATTACTCCAAACTCACCACCGCCAAGATGATGCAGAGAACGCCCTTCTTTATTCTCCGGCCAAACTCTTCCCTTAAATCCTTTCTTGAGAGCGGCTGCGTAATTTGCTTCTCCTATAATAAGAGAAACTCCTCCAGTTGAAATTTTTTTAATAACTTTACATTCGATATACCCCAGCACCCCCCGGGGTATTTTTCCTTTTACTTTAGTGCCATTTAAAGTTTTTATATTAAATTTTTTAAATTTATCGCATTTCTCTCCGGACACCGAGCCCGTATCTCTGGTCAATTCTGCCTGATTTTTATTGGGAACGCAGACAATAAATTCTCCGGTTTGTTCAATATTATCGTGAGTCTTGTGGCTTTTACCCACTGCCGCAAGAACCCGGGTAGGATCTTTTTGGACCGGACAATTCCAGGCAATCGGAGCAATGTTATATTCCCCTTCTCCCGACCGGGTGGATATTAAAACAAGGGGCCCGTGATTTAATAATCTGTAAGCTCTCTCAAGAGGTAATTCTGAATAATTATTACTCATTATTGTAAAACTCCTTATATGTATAATTTCCTACATTGATAACGGCGTTTGCGGATTGGTTACCGGTGGCCGCCACCACCCGGCCCACGAATAAAGTGTGATCTCCGGTCTTGACCTGGGCCTTTTTTTGACATTCGAAATTAACCTTGTCCTCTTTTAAAACCGGTAAATCAACTTTTTGAGCCGGAACTGTATTTATGTTTATTGAACTAAATCTATCCACATGTTTACCGGAACAGTTTCCGGTATATTTAATCATTTTTATATGCTTTTTCACCGGATAGGAAAGAATAAAATATTCGTATTTAGTCATTAATTTATGGGTAAACCTTGTAAACCCTACAGAAACGGCCATAAGCGGTGGTTTATGAGAGGTCCTGGTAACCCCTCCAGCGGGCATGATATTAATTTTTTCTTTTTTTTGTCCTGAAATTAAAAGTACCGGATGTTCAGGTTTGGTTAACAAGGAGAGCGCTTTTTTAATATCAATAGATTGGAGCACTTTTAGATCCTCTCTTTAAATAAAAAATATTTTTTCCAGATACCGATATTTTAAAATAATGCCCCATAAAACCTCTAAAATCACTTTATCCAACTTAACTTATTATACTAAATTCACGTTACTTTTCAATTTAAAAGGCAGAGGTAAATAGCAGTCCTTCAGCAATTGTATCGGAAATACTTTTGCCGCATAGATTTTTTATTAGGCTCAAAGAAAAAGCCATGGCTGTTGCGGGTCCCCGGCTGGTTATAATATTATCGTCAGCCACCACATCTTTTTCTTCTATAATTACGTCTTCGGGAAACTTATCTTCAAGTCCCGGATAACAGGTAGCTTTTTTTCCTCTTAAAATACCGGTGGGGGCCAGTACAACCGCAGGAGACGCGCATATTGCTCCGATTAATTTTTTCTTACGGTTAAATTCATGTATTAAATTGTTGGCAACTTCGGAATTATGAATATTATCAGCGCCGGGCTGTCCGCCGGGCAGTACCAGGACGTCATAATCACTGTCCTCTTCTTTTAATTCAGTATCGGTAATGACAGTCATATCTCTTGAACCGGTTATCTTTTTACCGTCCAGTCCGGCCACGGTTACCCTGAGATCAGCTCTTCTTAGGATATCTATAGCCGTATTGGCTTCAATTTCTTCAAACCCATTGGCTAAAATAACCAGCGCTGATTTTGATATTTTACTCATATTTGACCTTCCGTATTAACTAACTTAATTTTCTTTGCTCTGGGGGGGAGTAAATACCCTCTGCCCCATCTCTTTATCCAGCATGTAAAGCCCGCCGGTAGTCTGGTTAACTAGGTTTAACTTATCCAGAATTTTTTTGACCGAATCTTCTTCCTCAACCTGCTCTTTTACAAACCAGTTTAACATATTCTGGGCGGCATGATCGTTTTGTTCTATGGCCAGTTCCATTAAATTATTTATTAAAGAGGTAACCTTCTGCTCGTGATTGTAGGTGTACTCAAAAACATCCTCAACAGATTTCCACTCAGAAGGCGGTGCTTCCAGGTCACCCATAATTGCCCGGCCTCCTCTCTCTGAAACATGATTGTAAAGTTTTTCGGCATGTGCCATTTCTTCTTTAGTCTGGGATTTCATCCATCGGCCGAATCCTTCCAGACCTATTGAATCCAGATACGATGCCATGGACATGTAAAGATACGCGGACCAGAGTTCTCGGTTTATCTGCCTGTTAATTGCTTTTTCTAATTTTTTGCTTATAGCCATTTTTACCTCCGAATATTATCCGTTCTGTAACTTCATGGGTTCATCGCAGCATACAAGCTGGCCTCCGCCGGCCACTTGAACTTTAACTACATTGCCGCAGATACTGCACTTAAAAATTTGTCCTTTTTTTTCTGCTGTGGTCATATTATTATATCTCCTTATTTTGTTTTATTCTTCAACTATTTCAAAAGCTGATTTTGGGGCTCCACATACCGGGCATACCCAATCCTCGGGTAATTCCGCAAACGGAGTACCCGGTTTTATTCCCTGGGTATCGTCTCCTTCTTCGGGATCGTATATATAACCGCACAGAGTACACTCATATTTTTCCATTTTTTGCTCCTCCTATTTTCTTTTTATCACCTGTTTTGCTTGATTTACTATATCTATTGTATCAATTTTGTACTTTTTTTGAAGTTCCGCCGGCGCTCCGGATTCTCCGAAACTGTCATCTACGGCTACCATCTCAACCGGAACCGGATTTTCAGTTACCAGAACTTCGGCCACCGCGCTGCCCAGTCCCCCGAATTTTTGATGATTTTCGGCAGTAACTACCGCTCCTGTTTTTTGAGAATATTCTACTATTTTTTCTTTATCTATGGGTTTTAACGTGTGCATATTTATAACGGTTGCCCCGATTCCTTCTTTTTCCAATATACCTGCTGCATCCAGAGCTTTAGGCACCATAAATCCGGTACTTATTATGGTCACGTCGGGTCCTTCTTTTAAAATATTCGCTTTTCCCAGTTTAAAGGGAGTCTTATCATCGGTTATTATAGGGGTGGAAGGCCTTCCGGTACGCATATAAAACGGACCCTTCTCAACGGCTATTGCCCGGGTGGCTTTTTTAACTTCCAGGGCATCGCAGGGACACACCACCCTCATATTAGGCAGAACTCTCATAATAGCTAGATCCTCCAGGGTCTGAGCTGTTCCTCCGTCATCACCGACCCCCAGGCCTCCGTGGGAACCCACCAGCTTAACATTGCAATTATTATAACAGATTGAAATCCTTATCTGGTCGTAGGGCCGATTGGTTAAAAACACCCCAAAAGAATTGACAAACGGGATAAATCCGGTTTTACTGAATCCGGCGGCCTCGGATACCATATCCTGTTCGGCGATACCGAAAGTGAAAAACCGTTTCGGATACTTTTCCTGAAAGTAACAGGCCCGGGTGGAATCCTCAAGATCGGCGGAAAGAACTACTATCTTTTCATTTTCACCTCCTAACTCCTTAATTGCCTCACCGTAGCCGTTCCGTATGGGTTTTAAATCAGTCATTATTAATCTCCATTAAAGCCTTGGAAAGCTCAGCGTCTGTAGGAGCCTTACCGTGCCAGATATGCTGTCCCTCCATAAAACTCACCCCTTTTCCCTTTACGGTATTGGCTTTTATAAAAAACGGTCTGTCTTTAACTTTTAAAAAAGAATCCAGGGCCCTTTTTATCTGCTTAAAATTATGCCCGTCTATTTCAGAAACTTCCCAGTTAAAATCCTGAAGTTTATTTTTTATAGGTTCAATTTTTTTAATATTTTCTACCGGACCGTTTTCCTGGACCCCGTTAAAATCAAGAATGGCGCACAAATTGTTAAGTTTATGGTGACCTGCGGTCATTAGCGCCTCCCAGATCTGCCCTTCCTGCATTTCACCGTCCCCTATAAGACAGTAGACATTTACTGTATCAGTTTGGTTCAAAACTGATCCGAAAGCCATGCCGCAGGCCGCCGAAAGTCCCTGGCCCAGGGAACCGGTGGAAAGCTCCGCTCCCGGAACTCCGGCATGTACATGCCCCTGGAGAAGGGCTTCAAATTTCCTGAAATACTGAAATTCTTTTTTAGAAAAATAGCCTTCCTCCCCTAAAACGGCATACATTGCCGGGCTGGCGTGCCCTTTTGACATAATGAACCGGTCTCTGTTTTTCCAGTCCGGACGGTCGGGATTGTGTTTTAGATGATATCCGTAAAGATAATTAAGTATATCTATACACGACAGCGATCCTCCCGGATGACCGGAACCCGCCGAATTGATCATTTTTAAAATATTTGCCCGCATCAACCGGGATCTTTTTTTTAAATCTTTAGTATTAAACTTTTTTTTCTTCAATGAGCACTCTCCTTTTCTATTCTATTTCCAATCTGGTTTTTTTTGTTTTTTCCACTTTTGGTATCTTAACGGTAAGAATTCCCAGCCTTCTGGTGGCCCGAGCTTTATCCACATCCACAACAGCGGGCAGTCCCAAGGTTCTTTTAAAAGCTTCTTTCCGTCTTTCTTCAATAATCTTAATCCCCATGTTTTTTTGTTTATCTTTTTTAGGTGTCCCGGTAACCGTAAGGCTGTTTTTGTCCGCTGCGACACTTATTTCATCCGCTTTAAGGCCCGGTATTTCCACAACTACTACAATTTTATCCTCTTTTTCTGTCATATCCACTCGGGGATATCTGGCTGATTTTAAGACTTCCGGAACCCGGTCAATAACATCTTTTTTAATTCCGGACAGCACATCTTTCATACCCCCATAAGGAATATCTTCAAAAGAATCTTTAATTTTATCAATATTTACTTTTTTGTCTTTACTCATAATTTACCTCCGTAATTTATCTTATCATTTAATTATAAAAATTGAACTCTAATATTCCAAAAAAAATTTATTCAAGTTCTTTACCGGAAAGCCAGATTATCTCCCTTTTTCTCCACCAGGTCAGCTGTTTTCGGGCATAATTCCGGGTGGACTGTTTTATGTCTTCCATCGCTTTTTTTAAGGAGATTTTACCTTCAAGATATTTTAAAACATCCCTGTATCCCACCCCTTCAAATACGGGTGCGGTTTTAGAATATTTTTTAGAAAGTTTTTTTACTTCTTCTACCAGGCCTTTTTCAATCATATCATACACTCTTTTGTTTATCCTTTTATAAAGAATATCTCTTTCCCACTTTATGCCCAGGGGAATAAAATCGTAATCAGGGGGAGTGGTCTCCTTTAAAAGAGTGGTCATCTTTTTTCCCGTCTGTCTGTGGATTCCCAGAGCTCTTACGATTCTTTTTTTCATGTTAGGATGAAGCTTTTGGGCTCTGGCCGGGTCCGTTTTTTGGAGTTCTTTGTAAAGCTCCCCGGATTCTCGTTGGTTGAGTTTTTCTTTTATATTATCCTTTACCGCCGGCATTTTGGCCAGCCCTTCCATAAGTTTGGTTATATAAAGGGAAGTTCCCCCGCAGACTACGGGCAGCTTCCCCTGGCTGTGAAGTCGCTCTATAATATCCAGGGAACTCCGGTAAAATTCCCCCAGATTATATCTTTGGGTGGGATCTATGATATCAACAAGATGGTAATTAACTTTCTTTCTGTACTCTAAAGGGGGCGTGGAAGTACCTATATCGGCTTCCCTGTATACTTTCATGGAATCGGCCATGATTATTTCACCGTCCATGGACAAAGCTAGCCGGTGAGCCAGTTTTGTTTTTCCGCTGGCCGTGGGACCGGTTATAACTATTACATATTTATTCATAGTCTCTATTTTGGAGTACGGTCAAATTTTTTATCCAGTTCTTTTTCGGTAATCCTAAAAATAACCGGACGTCCGTGGGGACACCGATGGGGAACCCGACAGCTGTTAAGTTTTTTCACCAGGCTCTCAACTTCACCGTAAGTCAGACTGTCCCCGGCCTTTACAGAAGACCGGCAGGCTATGATCTTTACAATTTCATCATTTAAATCTTCTAACCTGGGAGTTTCTCCGGTATCCTCCATTTTGTCCAGAATTTTTAGTATCTCATCTATCATCTCTTCTAATTCCCCGGACTCCTTTATCTTTCCAGCAAAAACGGGAACCCCGGTAATTTTAAAAGAATTCGGGCCGAAATCCTCTATGGCTATCCCCATCTTTTTTAATAAATCCAGATTACCGGAAAGTATTTCGGCTTCCCCGGAAGACAGCTCTAAAATTTCCGAAAAAAGATTTCCCTGGGTGTTAACCTCTTTTTTGCGGAACTGGTCTTTTAGATTTTCGTAATTCACCCGTTCTGCGGCAGTGTGCTGGTCTATTATAACTATACCCCAGATGTCCTCTCCCACTATATATTTATTATTCCATTGGAACCGGGGGACAATTTTCCCTTCCTCCCGGGGAGTTTTAGATGCTCTATCCGGAGCTGAAAAAGTAAATTTAGTCAGTTTTTTTAAATTTATATCGCTTAAATCTTTAAGTTTCCTTCCCCGGTGGCCCTCTTTGAATACTCCGGCCGAACCTTTTTTATAGCCGTAATGGCGGCCCGGATAACTCCCGCGCTTTTTTGTCCGGCCTTTGGCAATCGATTCTTCTGAAATATCCAGGTCCATAGCCGGCGAGCTCAGTTCTAAGTTTTTACCAACTATCTTATGGATTATCCGGTGTATTCCCTGCTGGTTGACAAACCGGACTTCTTTTTTTGCCGGATGAACATTGATATCCACCACTTCGGGGTCCACACCGATATTCAAAACTGCCGCCGGATACTTTTTGGGAGGAAAATATTCTCTGCCCCCCCTCGATAGAGCATGAAGCATTACCGGTGAATATACCGGCCGGTTATTTACCAGAAAATACATTTTGTTTTTGTTGGCATAATGTATCTCCGGTTTAGAGATAAAACCGTTTAATTTTATAAACGGATTTTTAAAATTTATCTCTATGATTTTATCATAAAGCTTTTTTCCCACAATTCTTACAAATCTTTCTTTTAAATTAGAGCTTACATAATCCAGAGATATTCTCCCGGCGGATAATAATTTAAAGGATACATCCGGCCGGGAGAGGGCCAGAGATTTTATAGCGGCACTTATATGTCTTCTTTCAGTTGTAATAGTTTTTAAATATTTTTTCCGGGCCGGTACATTATAAAAAAGATCCTCTATTTTTACAGTAGTTCCCTCCGGCCTGGCGGCGGTATGAATATTAGATTTCTTCCCCCCTCTTACAGAAATTTTATGAGCCAGGTCAGACTCTTTAGTCTTTGTGGTGATACTCATTTTAGTTACCGCCCCTATTGAGGGAAGGGCCTCCCCCCTGAACCCCATAGTATGTATCCGGTTTAAATCCCCTGAAGTATTTATTTTGGAAGTAGCGTGGTTTTCAACGGCCAGTTTTAAATCTTCTTTGCTCATACCCCTTCCGTTATCGGAAACCTCTATATAATTTATCCCCCCGTCTTTTATCTTAATTTCTATATTATCGCTCCCGGCGTCGAGGGAATTTTCCGCCAGCTCCTTGACTACTGATGCGGGCCTCTGGACCACTTCACCGGCGGCAATCTTTTCTCTTATTTCCCGTTCTAAAATCTTAATTTCCACCGTCTATATCCTCTTTCCAGTCTTTAATCCTGTTCATTAACTCCAGAGGAGTAATATTATTTAAATCCAGCTGTTTAATCTTTTTCTTAAACTTATCTTCCGTCACCGGGGTTTCAAACAGGTTCATCTGTTTTTTATCCACCCCGTCAGGGGCTACCCGGGGTAGACCGCTCTCATCCAGTTCATCTTCCTCCAGCTTGTTGAAAATAGTCCAGGCTCTCTCTATCACATTTCCGGGCACACCGGCTAGATCAGCGCAGTGTATTCCGTAGGATTTATCTCCGCTGCCTTTTTGCAATTTTCTTAGGAATACAATTTTTTGTTTATCTTTCCATTCCCTAACTGCAAAATTATAGTTATTGACATTATCCATATAAAGAGCCAGTTCGGTAAGTTCATAGTAATGAGTGGCAAAAAGAGTACGGCCCTTAATATTAGAAATTTCTTCTATTACCGACCAGGCTATACTAATTCCGTCGAAAGTGGAGGTTCCCCGCCCCACCTCGTCAAGGATGAGCAGGCTGTCTCTGGTGGCATTATTTAATATAGAGGCCACTTCGGTCATCTCAACCATAAAAGTTGACTGCCCACCGGCTAAATTTTCTCCGGACCCTATACGGGTAAATATCCGGTCCACCGCCCCTATTGTAGCCTCGTCAGCAGGAACGAAACAACCCATCTGAGCCATTACGGTAATTAAAGCTACCTGTTTTAAATAGGTGGATTTACCGGCCATATTTGGCCCTGTTATAATAAGAACCTGGTGGTCCTCTTTATCCATTTTAGTATCGTTGGGGATAAATTCGTTTGCCCCCATACTGCATTCCACTATGGGGTGTCGTCCATCCTTTATTTTAAGTTCATCCCCCCCGGTAACCCGGGGTTTGGTGTATGAGTATTTACCGGACGCCGTTCTAAAACTGTTTAATACGTCCAGCCGGGCTATTAATTCAGCGTTATGCTGTATAATTTCGGCGTTTCTGTTTACCATATTCCTTAATTCTTTAAAAAGTTTGTATTCGAGGGAAGCTTTTTTCTCCTCTGCTCCAAGTATGGAATCTTCACGTTTTTTTAATTCCTCGGTTATATATCGTTCCGAATTCACCAGAGTCTGTTTACGGTTGTAATTTTCGGGCACCTTTTCGGTATGGGTTTTGGTAACCTCTATGTAATACCCGTAAACTTTGTTGTACCCCACCTTCAGGGAAGAAATACCCAGCATTTGTTGTTCCCTTTTTTCTAAATTTGAGATCCACTCTTTATCGCCGGTGGCCCGTTCTATGAGTTCATCCAAACGATCATCGTACCCCTCCTTAATTATATCCCCTTCTTTTACGGTAAGGGGAGGGGATTCTTTTATTCCCGACTCCAGTTCTTCAACAAGCTCCTCCAGGGGTTCTAAATTTTCATCTATAGCTGTAAAAATATCTTCTTTAAGTTTTTTTAAATTTTCTTTTATGTCGGGGACTACTTTAAGAGATTCCTTTAAGCTTAAAAGATCCCTGGCGTTGCAGTTACCAAAACTGCTTTTGGAGAGTATTCTTTCCATATCGCTTATAAGTTCAAAATTACGGGATAATTTTTCCCCTGCAGAGGGAGTGTTTATAAGTTCTTCTACCCCGTTTAACCGCCGTTGTATTTCCCGGACATCTTTTAAGGGTCTAAGGATATATTTAACCAGTTTGCGGCGGCCCATGGCCGTATCCGTAAAATCCAGTACCTCGTAAAGAGTATTCTTTTTGGTACCTTCCTGCAGATTTCTTACCAGTTCCAGGTTCTCCTGAGCATTTCTGTCCAGAATAAGTTTTTCATCCAGAGTGTATAAATGAAAATTTTTAAGCTGAACCCGTCGCTCTTTTTGGGTATCGGTTAAAAATTCTATCAGCCCTCCGCAGGCCGAAGTTATTTCAGGATTTTTATCCAACTCCCACCCTTTTAAAGTTGATATATTAAAATACTCTTTTATATTGTCTTCGGATTTTGAAGGGGTAAAGTACCAGGAATTTTTTTTGGTGATGGTCACCTCCCGGAATTTTTGGGCGATAAATTTTCCAGTATCTTTATCTTCATCGGATATGATTATCTCTTTTACCGGGGTCCTGGACAGTTCTGATTCCAACTGGGATTTTTTATTTACCCGGCAGCCCATAAAGTCTCCGGTGGAAATATCCACAAAAACCACTCCGTAACCCTCTTTGGTTTTGGATACCGAAGCCAGAAAATTGTTGTAATCCTCCGCCAGAAGATCGTCTTCAATTATAGTGCCCGGAGTAATTACCCTAACTACCTCACGTTTCACCAAACCTTTGGATTTAGAAGCGTCTTCCACCTGTTCGCAGATAGCAACGCTTTTGGATTTATTTAAAAGTTTTTTGATGTAATTGGTTGCCGAATGGTAGGGAACTCCACACATCGGTCGGTCTTTTCTTTTTGTCAGAGTTACCTCCATTAACCGGGAGGCTTTTATAGCGTCTTCGTCAAAAAGCTCGTAAAAATCCCCTAATCTGAAAAAAAGAAAAGTGTCGGGATATTTGGCCTTTATTTTTTTGTACTGTTTTGCTAAAGGAGTTTCTTTGGACACTGGAGAAAAGGAATAATTTAATCAGGAATCTTTTTTATTCTTTTTATCTTTAGAATCCGTGGCCGCCGGAATACCTTCCTCTTCTAACTGTTCCTCCAGCTTTCTTATTTTTAACTGCAATTTATCTTCTTTAGATTCTAAGGTCTGACATGATCTTTTGAATTTATTCAGTTTACTTTTAAATTTTGACTGAGCCATAAATCCGAGAATAGCTGTAATTAATACCCCAAAAAGCATTGAGCCCAATACAATAATTACAGTGGGTACATCAGCAAGTACTTCCCAGTTAAAAAACTTAAGGGTAGCGGGCTGGGGGTTGGATACTGCAAATACGGCTACACAAAAAGCAAATATTATTATTATAAGTAGTTTTAATTGGTTCATTGGTCACCTCTTTTTTCTTGTTCAAAATCTTTTTTAATTCTTTTACCGCACAAAGGCCTAAAATCGCAATCCGGAAAACAGGCTGTTTCCGGATTCATAATATACCGAACTTCGCATATATCGTGATCTTCGGCCATATCTTCTATCATATCGTCAAGTTCTTTGCTAGGAGAGTCAAACTGAATACCCACCATAAAAGTTTCGTTGAATTTCCGCTCTTCCCTGACAATAACTCCGGTTAAATGTTTTTGTAACCCTAAAAAATTTAAATTAAAATCAATCCTGCTGTCTTTTGGAAGACGGTGAAACACTATCATTGCCGCTCCTCCGGCCGAAAGGTCGGCTAAAATACCCGGAATAGGGTCTTCATGCTGATCGGTAGACATCTCTATACGTATAGGTCGGGCTATAGATAAAGTAAGGGGAAGTCTTGTGTGTTTTCTACGATTTTTAGACATATATATAACCTCTTTTTTTATAATTTTTCCAGAAAATTGCAGTTAATCCTACTTTATTTTTATAAATCTTTTTCTATATTTTTTCAAGCTTAAGTTCTAAATTATCCTGTATAAATTTTAGTCATACAGTTATTTAGTTTAAATCAAACCGCCGGTGGCGACGGATTAAGTAATTCTTTTACCTTTCAACGAATGGGGGAGCCCTTCTTCAATATTAACCTTGATTTTACCCCCTTTTTTTGCTTTTTTACCGCTCCAGTGAACTATTTTATAAGTCCCGGTTCGCCCCTTCCGGGGTGCTTCGGCAATAACTTCCACCGTTTCCCCCTCAAGCAACCGGTTTCTCTTTAGTCCCGATTCAGAGCAGTATTTATTTAAAAGGGCCAACCTACTGCTTTTAACCTCACCGGAAACACTGTCCTTCCATTTGGCCGCCCGGGTTCCCGGTCGGGGTGAATAAGAAAAAGTATAACACTGGTCAAATTCAAATTTTTCCACTAATCTGAGAGTTTTTTTAAAATCATCCTCCGTTTCCCCGGGAAATCCAACAATAAAATCGGATGAAATTGAAGCCCGGGGAATTTCCCCCCTTATATAACCGGCAATATTTCCAAAATGCTTCGCTGAATATTTACGGCCCATTTTTTTTAGTACTTTATCCGAACCCGACTGAACGGGAATATGAAAATAATTGCATAAATTATCACTGGAGGCCACTATATCCACCGTCTCCTTATCCATGTATCCCGGATAAGAAGTGACAAATCTTATCCTCTCCAGCCCATCTATCATGGATACTTTCCGTAAAATTTCTTTAAAATCCGGATGGGAATTAACCGTCTGACCCAGAAGCATAATTTCAGAAACTTTTTCCCTACCCAGTTTCCGGCATTCTTTTAAAATATCCCCCACCGGCCGGTATTTTTCCCTTCCCCTCACATAAGGTACAATGCAGTAAGCGCAAAAATTATTGCATCCTTTCATTATGGGTATATAACCGGCATATTCCTTATTATAACTACCTATACCATAAAAATGTTTATAATATTCTTTAATGCCTTTTTGGGTGTTTTCAAATATTCCTTCCTTGTTTTTTTCAATAATTTGGGGAAGGTTATACAATTCGGTCGGTCCGGCAACTATATCAACATGGTTAAGTCTTTCTTTTATCTCATCTTGCATTCTCTGGGCCATGCATCCTACTACGCATACTTTAAGATCCGGATTTTTTCTTTTGGCAAATTTAAGACGGCCTAAATGACTCATGGCTTTCTGCTCGGCGTGTTCGCGCACCGAACAGGTATTGTAAACTATTATACCGGCCTTATCTTTATCACCGGTTATACCATACCCCTTCTCCCGGAAAACACCTTCCAGGCGGTCCGAATCTGCCTTGTTCATCTGGCACCCAAAAGTTTTGATAAATACTTTTTTATTCATAATTGGTATTTTACAACTTTTACGGAGAGTTTCAAAACAGGACCTGCCGAACAAAAATTTCAATCTTTCAAAGAGTTTTAAAAAATAGAACCGTAATTTTTTCAGTAATTGAGCATAGCGCCTTGCCTGTTCTTTGCCGTATAATGGGTTTTTATATTCGGTTTTTTCTTTTAATACGATAAAAGGAAACCTGCGTTCATCAAGCAAAAAAATCAACATATCCGTTTGAAGTCTTTTTGAAATCTTTACCGAATTATTCAATATTATTCTCATTTATTTTAACATTAGGCTCCAACCGAATATTTGCAAGCTCTTCTTCATTATCAAAAAATCTCCAGCCAGCTTATTTTAAATATATGTTATCTTAGTATCTAAAATATATTCTCAATTAAATTTGCCTGATGAACATCAAAATAAAATAGTTTATGTCAAACTTTTTGATTTTTTTTTATTATTAGATACTATAGTTATATTTTTTAATATTAATAAAAAGGAGAACAAAAAAATGTGTAGAATAAATTCATTAATTAACTTAGCAATATTCGTTGGAATAATTGCAGTATTTAGCGCTTTTCTTATCTTTAAATAGCAAAGTAATCCTTAAAGATTAAAAAGAATACGTATTTAGTACTTAGACATTGTAATTAAAATTAACTTTTACTATGGAAAAATGCTTGTTTTTATGTTATTATTTATTTGCAGGATACAGTATAAAATTTCTTAAGAAATATACTGTGGTATTTAGAAGCTCAGGCCGAGCCAGTTAGACAATTTTACTATTCTTAATTATCTTCCGGCTTCATAAGTTCTTAAAGATCCAGGAGGTTGTAATGCCAATAAATAAAAAACTCAAATCCAGGGCAAACTCAGTTTTAGTTGTAGAAGATGAAAAAGATATAGCAGACGGAGTCACTAAAACTTTAAAATCCGAAGGATTTTCTGTAGACGGTATTTTTGACGAGTTTAATTTAGTAATAGATTACATTACAAACAGCGGACGTCAACCTAATTTTGTAATTATGGATCTTGATCTTAGCGGAAAGTTAAGTCCTGATTTTTTAGGGATACTATATTCTAAATGGAAGGAAACCAAAGTATTTATTTTCACCGCTTATCCTGAATATCTTGATAGATATCCTTGTTTTAAAGATATGGTAGAAGATACATTTTTAAAATCCGAGTTGGAAGTTCTTATAAAAAAACTAAAAAAAATTTCTTCTGAACAAAAACAGTAGTTTTATTTCTTTAATGATTGCTCTAAACTGTTACTGAGGTTGAGATAGTTAATTTCCGCTTACCATGTATTTTTTCCTTTAGCCATTTACCTAGCAACATGATGGGCACAAAAAATATTTTTAACTAATACTTTAGATAATTATCCTAATTTGTAAATTTTGTGATAAAAAATTATATTTTAAGAATATATTAAGATTTTAAAAAGCTAAAATTACGTTTTATGAAAACAAGGCCAAAACAGATTTAACCCGGTAAAAGTATACACTCCCAGTTCTTTAGAAAATATAGGTTATAAAAAATAAACTGAAAATAACTGGTTTTGATATTTATAGGTTTTTTCCCTTATAGAAACTCTATAGCTCTCTTATAGATATCTTTTGACCGGTAAAAATAAAGGAGAAGCATATTATAATAAATATTAAGAAGCTTTTTTTACTGTCCGGTTCCGGTAAAACAGCCCAACCGGTTCAGCGGATACAGTGGGAGGGCCGGGGCGGAGTAAATTTTTCTATTTTCACCGGTGGGGGAATCCGGCGAACTGGAAAGCGATACAAAAAAGTGGAATTGTAAAATGAATCTAGTTTACAAACTGGACTATGTTGAGATGCCTGTTCTTGTCCAGCGGAAGTTTTGAATTTGGTCCCCTGGTTATAGATGGAAGATTTACCTACAGTTTACTTACCATAGAAGACTCAATTTTCGGAGACGTAAGAAATCTTGTTTTTACCGCATCCGAGGGGCTCCGATTTTAGTTTTTGTTAACTTTTGTTAATATCTTATGGTGTATTCGGGACTGGCCATTCTTTATTGAAAATATCACTTTACCTGTTTTGGGAATACGGATAATCTCAATTATATTTTCATCCTTATCGAGTTCTAAATTTATTGCTTTATAATCAATTTCTTCAACAATTTTATATATATTTTTAAAGTAACTGTACTTAATATCAAAGATACCCGCTCCCTTCTATTAAGAAAGCGTACCGGCTCCACTGGATAAGTTCCAAAGGAATCAGAACCAGGCGGTCTCCCATATTGAATTGTACCCGTCTCATATCCGGAGAGGCCTTCATACCGTTCTTCAGAAACTTTCCGATATCTTCGGCCCTTACCGGGCCATATATTACCTGAAAAGAGCTGAGGCGATATACTTCATGAGCAGCCACCCCCGGCGCGCCAAGCTGGGGTACAATAAGCTGTCTGTGCTTAACTAAATCAGATAACCGGTTACTCTCTATCCTGTTTACCATTTCCTCGGTTCCAAAAGTTCCCGCGCCGGCTGCGCACCACACATTGATTCCCCGGGTATCAAGTACCATTATCCAGCTGTCAATTTCATTCAGTTCCCGGCGCAGATGGTCAAATGACAATTTATAATTAGCGGAGACAAAAACAGGCGAATCACCGGCAGGTTCACCGACTCCGTAAAGCCCCGGTTCCACCGTATAACCCATCCGGTTCATACCCAGTCTAACTTTGACTGCCCCCCAGTAGTCGGACATCTTGAGACGGGAAGTTACCCGGGGAAACACTACCTGCCGGTGTATTCATTTCTCACTACCCATGATTTTTGCGAAAATCTTGAATTTTGGTTTAAAGACATATCACCTCTCGCTAACCTTGTTATCAACTTTTCTTATGATACTGTTCATCTATTAAAGAAAATTTTTAAATATTCGCAGACTTTTTGTAATGTCTTTTGGTTTATCCGGCAATGTACCCATCTCCCATTTTTTTCTGTAGTAATAAGGTCAGCATTTATAAGTTCTTTTATGTGATAAGAGATGGTGGGAACAGTAATATACAAAAGTTTTGATAAATCTTTAATGCAAGTTGGTGAACTATCAGAACGATTATTTTGTCTGCATTTACACTCTTCTTCATATATTGACGATAAAATCTTTAATCTGTTTTTATCGCTAAGTGCTTTAAAAATTTTTGTTAAATCTTTATTCTCCATAAACAGGTCAATATTATTATATTTAGACAACTATCTAAATATTACCAATTACAATACCAACTGTTAAATGTAAACTGCAACGATCGACCTAACTGCCGGTAGAATAAATTTAGGAAAGAATTTTAGAACGAGGTTTATTTTTTCTTCTGTTCTCTTATTATAATTTCAGCGGTCTTCTGGGCTACCTCTCCGGTAAAGGCAATGCACTGCTTCATATGTTTGGGGGAGCCCATTTTAACATCTTTGGTTAAAATTTTGCAGCAAAGGGAGTTGTGATGTCCGGCAAAGCTGTTCTGAAGTTCAGCGCTTAATTTCATGGCCTTTTCTACCTTCTTATCCCCTGGCCGGACACGGCCAAAAAAAAGTCCCAGCATTATAACCCCGCCGGTAACAGCCCCGCAGGCGCATCCGGTTCCCCCTATTCCCACCGGTAAACCGGAGGCAACTGATATTATTCTATCGGTAACCTCAATTTCAAACTCATCTTTTATGCTTTTTACTATAGCTTCAGAGCAGTAAAAGTCACCCTTTCGGTAGTATTTTTCCGATTTTTTTCTAATTCTATTCACATTAATATTGTCTAAAGATTTCATTATCATTAACCTCCAATAAATTACAGAACATTAACTAATTGTATCTAAATACTTGGTACCTTTCTCAACTTTAAGGGAGCAAATTATTGCATTGAGTCAACTATCCCATACATATTAGGAAAACTATTAATAAACCCCAAAAATTCGCGGGCTCAGGGTTTTCCAGATAAAAGATAGTGCTCTACAGTATTTTAAATTTTATTATTTTTGTCAATCGGGGAGGTATTTTATTTTAAAAATATTGAGAGTTTACTATAATTTCTGTAAAAGTAAAATTTAAAAAGTTGAAAGGGCCATCCATCGTACCGATACAGGTGAAAAACCTCCATAATGTATTAATGTTGAAAGAAACACAAAAGGAGATTATGATGACCCAATTAAATGGTACTGAATTGAATAAAATTTTTCAAGAAGCACTTGAAAAAGATGGTGATTTTGTGAAGGAAATTTTAAAAGAAGTATTACAGGAATTCCTGGAGATGGAAAGAGATAAACAGGTTGGAGTAGAAGACTACGTTAGAGACGATAAAAAACGCACTGGAACTCGAAATGGCTACAAAGACAGACAATTAAATACCCGAGTAGGCAAGTTGAATTTGAAGAAACCGCAGATCAGGGAATACCCGTTTAAGACAATGCTTTTTGACAATTATCAAAGGAGTGAAAAAGCACTTTTAGCAGCAATACAGCAAATGGTAATAGATGGAGTATCTACAAAAAAGGTACAAAAGATTACTCAAGAATTATCCAATGATTTAAATTTTTCCAAATCTACTGTTAGTCATCTAATAAAAGAACTGGATCCAATGGTTAAGAAATGGCGTAAAAGACAACTAAAAAGTCATTCACCTGTATCGGCACGATGACGAATACCTAATTTCGGATGCCTGCTACTTCTATGTCCGGGAGAATGATAAAGTGGTAAGTAGGCCATTACTTACAACAGTAGGAGTAAATAGAGATGGCCATAGAGAAATTTTGGGGGTAGATATGGCTGTAAGTGAAAGTGAAGAAACCTGGAGAGAACACCACAGGAGATTAAAAGCCAGAGGAGTGGAAACGGTAGGACTTACTATTTCGGACAAACACAAAGGACTTGTAACGGTTTTAGAAGAGGAATATTCCGGAGCACCGCATCAAAGATGTATTAAACATTTTGCACCAGTACTGGCACAGTGAGAGTAATGTTCTTTCCAAAGTCCCCAGGAAAGAGAAGAATAAACTTGGAAAATTTGTAAAACAAATTTATAAATCTCCTACAAAGGAGATGGCCTTGAAAATTGCAGAAATGATATCAGATAAATATCGAGATAAATATCCTCGAGTTTCAAAACTGTTAGATGAACATATTGAAGAAACTCTGGAACACTATAATTTCCCTATGCATCATAAGAGAAAAATTCGCACCACGAATTTAATAGAAGGGAATCTGAATAGCATACTAAAAAGAAGATCAAAAGTAGTTGGAATATTTCCCAATAGAGAATCCTGTATCAGGTATGCATGTTGCCAGTTAATGGAAATTGATGAGGATTGGCAGACTGGAAGAAGATACATGAAAATGGAAGAAAAAGAAACCGATGAAACAGAAGATTTTATGGAGGAAATCAAGGAAATAAAGCAGTCGGATGAATTGGTGGCTCAATGACTTTTACAGAACATTTGGGATTGACTCAAAATTTTTGGTTTTTCTTATCATACTTCAGCAATCTGTATCCCCATAAACTTTACCCCGAAAGCAGTCTTCAGAGATAATACCGCCGGGCCGGTCACCAGAACCTGTCCGGAAAAAACCGTACGGGTCTCTCCGTTAACGGTAATATCAGCAGAGCCGTTAACCACATAAAATATTACCGGTGATCCCATTTTACATTCAGGCATTTTCCCTTCCGCTGGAAGTTCTATTATCCTCATTTTAACCTGGGGAGCCTTGTAAAAAACATTCTTTTCTCTTTGTTCATAAGGAAAAGATTTCATTTTTCTAATATCAAATATCCTCATTATTAATTCCTCCTCTTTTTTCAACAACCCTTTCTATAACCAGTCCCATCAATGTTATAAAAACAACTGTCAGAATAAGTCTTGCCGCCATAAATCTGAAACCCAGGAATTTCAGTTCCACGAGTTCCTGGGGAAGTTTTATACACCCCCAGGCGGAAAGAAATATAATGATATTTGAAATCCTTGCCCCTTTTTTAAGTAGTCCGGAAGCCAGGGGAAAAGCCGCGTAAAGAGGCCCTGTTGGAAGAGATCCAAAAAATAACGCCAGAAAATATCCTCTTATTCCTGATGATTTCCCCAGGTACTTTTCAACCATATTATTTGAAACCCAGACAGAAAGAAGCCCCATGATTATCATTACGGCGGGTAGTATCCAGATCATTTCTATGAAAAACTTAAAGGCTGTAGAAATTACGGCCGTTCGTTTATTAGGAAAATTTGCTACCAGAACAACTGCGGCGGCCGCTACAAACAACAGTATTTTAAGGTCCTTCCGTTTTTCCTGTTTTTTCATAATACCCATCCCAGCAATAGTGCTATTATAACAGCGGCTATAAAACTCATGCCGTTTCTAAGTAAAGCAAGCTTTCCGCCCAGTTCTTTTATCTCCATAGGTAAAGTAACAATTCCAATCATGGTAAGCGTGGTTATAAAACCGGCAACCGACATTACCGAAGCGCCGCTGTCAAGCAGCGAAGCGGCCATCGGAAACGCTATGATAGCGGGGATATGCATTACAGTACCAACGGTAGCTGCAACCGCAATCCCCCATATTCCCGAACCTTCCCCAAGAATTACAGATATTTTTTCCGGACTTACAAATCCCATTAAAAGCCCTATCAGTATTATTATTACAAGGACCGTGGGAAATAATTTTATAAAGGATTTTACCGCAACCTTTAAGGACATTACCGCCTTATCTCTGTTAATTAAAAATGCTGCAATTAAACAAAAAAAAGCAAAAACATTTATCAATACCGCGGTGGCTCCCATTATTTATGACCCGTTTAGTATAAACTGGCTGTTATTTTTTCATTCGGGTCGGGTGGGGAGTCTTTATTACCAGAAAAGCGGCGTTATCATTACCGGGATTTTTTATACTCATGGTGGTCTTATAATCAACGGGAATTAACGAACCTTTGCTGTACTCTTTTTTTTCACCGTTAAAATTTGTACTTATCTTACCTTCCAGTACAAGTATATGAACATTGGAGTTGGCCCTGTGCCGGGGAACTTTCTGACCCGGTTTTAAAGCCAGCTGCACTATCTGTACATCCCGGGTGTCTGCCGTCACCCTGTTACCCATTTTTCCTTCCCGGTAGGGAATATTTTCTAATACATTCATAATTATTTCTCCTCTTCTATCATTTAATCAAACGACTTACTAAAAACTGTACTTAAATTTTGTATACCCCATATCGTTACCGGAAAATTCTCCGAATTTGCCCTCGTCTCCCCCGAAACTATCGACTCCGGCTATAAGCTCGAAACCGTTGTCAAACTCATAATTCAGTTTCGGCCGTAAAAGATAATCTTTGTCGTTTACTCCGTAATATATAAACAGTTCGGTCAGTAGTTTATTATTAAAAAAGTCACTGTTAATCATAAAAGTAGCCGTATCCGTAAGTTCATAATCCTTAATATACGAATCATAATCCAGAATATTTTTCTGTATGTACTGAATATTCACATTCCATCTTCCGATTTTTTTATCCAATCCGAGCATGTAGTGCAGATAATTCTTCTTATCTACACCGTCCTTAATTTCCGAATCTTTGGTTAAAAAATACTCGCCACTGTAATAAGCTCCTTCGCCGGTCAGAACATAACCGCTGATATCAGTGCTAAAACTACCCCCGAAAACTCCCAGCCGGTGGTATTCGGGTGTAATTGTAATACTGGTAATTTTACTGGTTGCCGGATCCACCGTTTTTTCCATGTGGAGCGTGGGGGTATCCTGCCATTTATAGCCACCTACCAGTTCCACATCCAGTGAACGTCCCAGGGAAGAAAACCGGGCAAATACTTCACTGTTTTTTAGGTTATTTTCAACTTCTTTTTCTGAAGAATCATAAACCGGGTCCACGGGAAAAAAAAATCTATCCCGGCTCCATATTGAATCCTCATCCGGTATATTATCAGGGGTAAATATAGGCACCCAGACCAGTTCCAAGACCCTGTTTCCCCGATAGTAATTGGCTCTGACCGAATTTATTCCCAGTCTCACCTCTTCAAAATCAGGCAGTATAAACTCGGAATAGTCTTTCGGAGAAACGATATCGGTGACAAAGACTCCGTTGGCCTTACCCCATATTACCTGCTGTTTTCCCACTCTCAAATCAAAGGGCCCGGCGAAAAGATCCATGTACGCCTGTCTTAAACCAAAATCCGATTCTCCGGTTTTACCGGGATATTGATACACATACGGCTGCACCCTCATACCTACATTTTCGCGGGTCTGCCGGATATCCAGTTCAAAAGTATTTTGAATAATAGAATAATCAAAATCCTCGGTCAATATACCCGTATAATTTCTTACATACCCTCCGAAGTAGGGTTGCTCTGCCGAGGCCCGGGATATAATAAGCCCTGCGGCTAATCCGCATATAATTATAAATATTTCAATCTTATCCTTCATAATCCCCTCCTCATCATTCTTTCGGTAAACTGGTTATCGGAAACCCCCGTATTTATTCTAATATCTTCAAATTCCATCTCTGTCCGGTGGTTCTTCTGAATATTTTCCATTACAGTATTGGTTATTAATAAGTAGCCGTCTATGTCCTTGTAGTTTTTAACATTAAGAATTTTTAAAAGTTCACCCTCTTCATCGTAAAACTCTTTCTTTTCACCTATCCACCTGTCTTTTACAATCCGGGTTATCGTCTTTGAATACATATAGCCTTCTTCTTTAGGGGTACTCTTTACAACATAATACTGGACACCGTCCTTTTCTTCTGTGCGAAGTAATTTATGCCTGTCTTCTGAAGGATGTCTCTCCCCCAGATCATCATAGGTGAAATCCGAACCCATAAAGTAATCATCGCCGGAATCGCTGGAAATTCTCCTTACTCTTTTAAGAGCAGGCAGGTAAATCCACTGGTCGTCATTTTTTTCCGCCTCTTCATAACTCCAATTCATAAAAGAAGTATTCCTTACGTCGGCCGGAGATATGAAAAACATTATCTTTTTTTCGCTATCCCCGTAATCTTTGTAATACTGTTTTATTTTTCTTACCCTTGTATCCCCGCGGGAGTTTATCAGGGTCATGGTCAGATCCGCAATCTGATCCTCACCGGTAGGCCTGTTATATACTTTTTCTATAATTTCTTTTCCGCTTAACCTTTCGTTTTCGGCTGCGACCGGTTCTTCGGATTTCAGCGCCAGCGGAAAAACAATTATACAAACCACCAAAAGTAATACTCTTTTAAAATCTCTCATCATTTTCCTCCTCTTTTTCGTGCATAAAAACATTTGCCGTATATAAAAGAACCATCATCACCGTCAATGTTCCCAGAAAACTGGTAAACATATTCAAAGAAACCAGGGCGCCCAGTTCCCGGTTGGGGGGAAATACGGATGCCAAAAGTACCAGAAACCCGGCTATAACCACAACAGCGTTAAATGTAATAGCCTTTCCCGAATGCATCATGGTCTTTTTAGCTGATAATAATTTATCGCCGGTTTGGTTAAGGTAGAGCTTATATTTTTCCAGAAAATGAACCGCGTAATCTATCCCTATCCCAATGGCAATACTTGAAAGCAGTGCCGTGGTGGTACTTAAAGGAATATTCATTAATCCCATAACTCCAAAACTTATAAACGCGGTAATGGTTATGGGTACCGCCCCTATTAATCCGGCCATGAAATTTTTAAACATGAAGGATAAAAGAATAACTACCACAATCAGAGATATCAGCAGACTTGAAATCTGACCTTTTAAAATAAGTTCGGTAAATACCAGTGCTTTGTATCCCGAACCGGCATAGTTTATGTTTATTCCTTCCTCTTTTAATCCGAGAGCATGTTCTTCAACGGCCCCAATTGCCCGGTTTAAAATCTTTGAATTGTCGCTTTTCAGTTGGTAGGTTAAATTTAGCTTTTTATAATCATAATCAATTACCTGCCAGAGGTTATCCGGGTCTCCGGACATCTCGTAAAGCAAAAGATACTGGGCCACCAGATCCGGGGATTCGGGTATTTTATTGTATTCTTCCCTGTCGGCATGCATTACTTTATTCATTCTTTTTAGATAATCGGTAATCCCGAAAGAATTACCAACCTGCTTTATGGATGACTGCACTTCGTTTTGAAGGGCTAAAACTTTTTCAAGCACTTCCGGCTCTTTAAACTTATCGTTCTCTTCGGCTTCTAAAATGACATTTAATTTGGAAGTACCTCCAAAATGATTATTTATGAATCTGTCGGATTGTACTATGCGGCTGTCATCCTCAAATTTAGACAGGAAACTGGAATCTATCCACATTTTGCTAATCCCGTAAATTGAACCTCCTATAAACATAAGAGAAATTATTATAACTTTCTTTTTATTTTCCAGGATATAATCTGTAGAATTAAAAAATATACCATTTTCTTTTGAGGAACCGGATTTTTTCTTTTTCCATCCGGGCAACCCGAAAATTTTAAGAGAGGCGGGAATAAGTGTTAGTGAAAAAACCATGGCCATTATTACTCCGAAGGCGGTAAAGAGCCCGAAATATTTAACCGGATAAACCTGCGATGTTAGAAGAGATAAAAACCCTACCGCCGTGGTAAGAGAAGTCATGATTACCGGAGCGCCCATGCTCGCGCACATCTCTTTTATAGCTTCTATTTTTTCGGTTGCGGATTGTTTTTCATATACAAATGAAGATGACTGTAAAGATGTATGCCGTCGGCCACTCCTATGGCTATAAGCATTACCGGAATCATGGTGGAAACAGCATATACCGGAACCTTGAATGCGGCCATCAGACCGAATGCCCATACTGTGCTAAATAAAACCACCAGCAGAGTAAAGACCGTGGCCTTCACGCTTCCCAGGGTAAGCCACAGGACAAGAATTATAACTCCTATAACTATTGGAACCATACGTTTCATATCCTTGGGGCCAAGATAAGCCATAGTCCCTTCAACCACCGGGCGGCCGGCAACATAGAGGTTCTCCGGTCCTTCGTAACTATCGGACACCGCCAATATGCGGTGGTAAAAATCCTGGGTAAAAACATCATCTTCAATCTCAGCTATTATTAAAGTCACTTGCTTATTATCCGCTACCACTCTCCCCTGTACCATCTCGTTACTGCTTACTTTATTGCGTAAGCTTTCAAGTCCGTCTTCACTTTGGGGTACCTTTTCATAAAAAGTATTTACTTCAAGGCCATACTCGGTACCTATAATATTATCTGCGGTATATAAAGAGGTTACATCATCTTTGTGAATCTCGGCCATTTTTTGCAGTTCTTTAGTTATCGCTTTTATCTTTTCCAGTGTAGATGGATTGTATATACCCTTTTCATTTTCAACGGCGATTATAATGCCATCTTTAATATTAAACCACTCGTCGGCCCGGTCGCTGTATAAAAATGCCGGATGGTCTCGGGGCATATATTCATCCAAATTGGTCTCTATACGACTATTTTGTCTTATTGCATACATAAACAGGCCGGTTATAACCAGTATCAGGACCAGTATTGTCTTTGAATATTTAATTGATTTTTGAATTAAAAACTGCATGTTTGTTATAATTAACTAACCTACGGTAAATTAAAAATTTTTTAGGTTTTTATCAATTCCGCTATATCTTTAAATAGATTTTCACCCCGGTTAATAAGATTGAAACTATAATCCGACATCTGCCACTTTTTTACCAGTAATCTCAACGGCCCCATTAAAATTAAAATTGCCTGACGGGGGTTTATATCCTTTTTTATTTCTCCTTGAGCTATCCCCTTTTTTATAATATTTAGTAAATTCTCTTGATTTTTTTCCATAATTTTAAACACCCTTTTAGACAGGTTTCTATCGTTTCTGAAAATATCTTCCGCGAATAGGACCGCAGCCATGTAGGGCCGGCGGTTAAAATTATTTAAATGAAAATTATAAAACTCTTCAATCTTTTTCCTGCTGCCGGTTTCCATATCCTCCAGCCTGTTAAATAAACCGTCCACTTCTCGGTCAAATTTATCCATAATACCCAAAAGAATATCCGTCTTACTCTCAAAATGTCTGTATATAGCCGGTTCGGTAACTCCTATCTCATCGGCTATATTCCCGAGAGTCAGTTTCTGGATACCGCCATCACCGATAAGTTTCATGGCTGTTTCTATTATTTCATTCTGTCTTTTAGTATATTTTTTCATAATGTTTGTTATAGCTCACTAACATAATAACCCAATTTCATGCATTTGTCAAATTTATATAAAGTGAGATCTGGTAATAGGAAGGGGCATTGTACCCCTCATACACCCTTTTTCGATATTTTTAATATACCGTCACCTTTTTACGAACGTGTGGAATAGACTCTTTTGGCCAGGTTTGAGTATTAGTTTTAAAATGATATAATATTTGTGTTGGAAAATTCATTGAGATAAAGTAAGTTTTTTTGGTACATGGCGGTCGCCGGTAATTTCGTGTAAGACATGACAGAGAAATTAACAAGGTAAAAAGTAAAATGAAAATAAAAAATTTAATAGATATTATAAGAAATAGGCGCAACGTGCTTGAGTTTGATCCCAATAGAGACGTTAAACAGAAAGATATAGATAATATTTTGAAGGCCGCTCGGTGGGCTCCCTCAGCAGGAAATTCCCAGCCCTGGGAATTGATAATAATAAGAAGCTCCAAAACAAAAGAAAAGCTGGCCGAAATTCATGCAGCCGCAATGAATAAACAGGAATATAAAAAAAATCTGCCCGACGCTTATTTAGACGCGTCCCTTCTTATTGCGGTATGTGTTAACAGTGGAGTAAAAGAGAAATATCCCGATGTTTTTTCAAAAGAGTTTTTAGTCGATGCTTCCATTGGAGCATTAATTGAGAATATGTGGCTGGCGACAGTGACCCTGGGGCTGGGTATGGGAATGGGATCCCAGCCTTTATCGGTTCAGGATAAAATTCGTGAACTTTTGAAAATTCCGGAGAACCTTTGGGTGTCCGAAATTATACAGATAGGCTATCCGGTCGGAAGTACGGAAAAAACTGACCGAAGAAAGTTAAAAGAATTTGTCCATGAAGAAAACCTGGATAAATCAAAGTTAAGATAAAAAAAATCTGTTTCTAAATTATATCCATAATATATACCGCAGCCCTTTTCCACAAAATCTGACTAATTCTTTTCTGTCCAGATAAAATTCTTTTATGATATTTTCCGGACTTCTCAGTCAAAATCAATCTGTTTTTTTAAAAATTAAATTCCCCAGAAAAGGGATATGAAAAACGGTATCACGGTAGTAAATATTAACAAAAGCGGAGCACCCGCCAGAAAATAATCATGAAATTTATACCCACCGGGACCGTAAACCATTAAACTGGTTTGATTCCCTACAGGAGTTATAAATGAAGTACTGGCTGCAAAAGTTACGGCTAAAATAAAAGCAATCGGATTTGCGCCCAGCTGGTGGGCAACCTCTACGGCCACTGGAATCATTAAAACCGCGCTGGCGCTGGCGCTGATAAGACTGGTCAACATTGCAGTAAACAAATAAAATATAGCCAAGATTATAATTGAAGGAAAAATATCTATTTTATTTATTAACTGAACAGCGACATATCGCGCCGCGCCTGTCTGTTCCATAGCCACTCCCAGAGGAATTAACCCGGCCAATAAAAATATAATATTCCAATCTATTGATTCATAGGCGATATCCGCTTTTACATTTTCAGTAGCCACCATAGCTATCACTCCCCCTAAAGCGGCAATTGAAATAGGGACAATTCTCATAGATCCTAAAATAATCACTGACATTATAATAACCAGGGAAGAAATTACATTGAATTTTTTATAATCCACTTCTTCCTCTTTTACTCTTCCAACAATAAAATTATTTTCCCGACTTTTCAAACGCGCCAGCACCTGTTCATTAACTAAAAGCAAAAGTACATCACCGGTTCTGATTTGAAAATTCTTTAAATTATTTTTTTTGATTATTTCCCCGTGTCTTATGGCCAGCAAACTGGAATCGTACCGGTTTAAAAAATGAGATTCATTCACTGTTTTCCCAACTAAAAAGGAAACATCAGTTACCACCAGTTCTATGACTTCCTGCCCTTTGTCCGGATATTCCAGATCATCCTGGGTTATATTAACCGGAAGTTCGGTGATGTCTTTGCCTTCTATGAACCCGGATAAAATATTTTCATCAGCTCTGACAATTAACTGATCCCCGGCCGAAAGAGTCTTTACATCCAGCGGTTCCATAAATTTTTGTTTTTTGCGGATAAACCGGACTACATCTATATGGGCATCTTTTTGTTTAAACGTCTCATCTATGGTCTGTCCTATTAACGGCGACCCAGACTCGATTCTTATTTTTTTAAAATATTTTTTGAGATTATACTCTTCGATAAGTTCGTCCTTAAGTTTAATCCGGCCGGGTATCAATTTATATCCGATCGTAACTAAGTATAAAATTCCTACCGCAAGTACTATAATCCCCAGTTTGGTAAATTCAAACATCCCGAATGGATGGTCGATCAGACGGGCCGAGATATCACTGGCTAAAATATTGGTGGAAGTACCTAAAAGTGTTAATGTACCCCCCATCATCGCTGCATAAGAAAGAGGAATTAATAACTTGGAAGGGGAAACTTTAGTTCTTCGAGCCAGATTAGTTACCATCGGTATAAAAGCGGCCACCACCGGCGTGTTATTCATTGCCCCGGAGGCCGAACCGGTCAAACCGGAAATGACTCCTACCTGTTTCTGGGCGTTATCACCGGTAAAGGATTCTATTTTACTTCCTAAAAATTGTACCACTCCGCTATTTTGTATCCCTTTGCTTATTACAAACATGGACAGAACAGTAATTGTGGCATTATTGGCAAATCCGGACAAAGCCTGCCTGAGAGATATTCCGGTCCACGGCTCTAACGACACCAGAGCAACGGGAATAGACAAAGATATAAGGCCCAGGGGAAGGGGTTCCCATATATACAGAATTAATACCAGTAAAGTTACCAGAAGTACTGCAGCCATACTGGCAGTAAAAGTTAGCTGAGCAGCACCGCTGTTAACTTTACTGTTAGCCGCCCGGGCTAAGTCAAAGGCACCAAATTTAACAAAAAATACGGCCACTAAAACTTTTAATCTAAATATTTTTCTCTTAAAAATAATTACCTTCTTAAATTTTTTTTTCAAACGAGATTTTTCTATAATTTTTGTTACTATTAATTATTATACCAATACTGATGACTCTTGAAAAGTGAATCAAGTAAATCAGTGGTAATAAGAATGGACCTCCTCCCCCCCCACACAAACCATTGCCCGATAATTTTTAATAGAACCGTCACCTTTTTAGCCTCTTCGACGTTTCATGTGGGTAATATCTCTGGAAGCGTAAATTCAAGCTT
>CAYZAK010000022.1:5501-29917 GCA_964476445.1 uncultured bacterium | reverse complement strand
TTTCGCCCATTGCGCAAGATTCCTCACTGCTGCCTCCCGTAGGAGTCTGGACCGTATCTCAGTTCCAGTGTGACCAATCACCCTTTTAGGTCGGCTAACCATCATCGCCTTGGTGCGCTATTACCACACCAACAAGCTAATGGTCCGCAGGCTAATCTATCAACGGAACAAATCCTTTCATTATTCAAACATCGTTTAAATAATTATATGGAGTATTAGCACCAGTTTCCCGATGTTATCCTCCTTTGATAGGCATATTACCTACGTGTTACTCACCCGTTTGCCGCTGTCCTCCAGCTGTTCTTGCCCGAAGGCTTGAACGGCTGGATTCTCGCTCGACTTGCATGTGTAAGGCACGCCGCCAGCGTTCGTCCTGAGCCAGGATCGAACTCTCCAAAAACACCATAAAGTTAAAATTGACTTGACCTGACTTCCAAATTTTCAATGATCTTGATTCCTATGTTACTTTTTATTTTTAGTTTGTCAAGCCCGTACTTAACGGACCTGAATCCTATTTCTATTTTTATTAAATAAAGTTACTCAAATTCTCTGCTGTGATTTTTATCAGCTTTATATATACTCTAATTAATAAATTATTTTTACCTGTCTATAATTGTACTAAATTTTCTCTGTCTTTCAAGGTGTTCTTCATATGTTTTACTAAATATATGCGATCCGTCGCCACGGGTAAAAAAGAACATATATTCGGTGTCGGCTGGATAAAGGGCCGCTTTTATAGATTCCAAACCCGGATTACATATGGGGGTAGGAGGTAACCCGGAATTTCTATATGTGTTATACGGAGAATCCACTTCCAAGTCCCGGTAAATTAAACGACTGCGGTGTTCTCCCAGGGCAAATAAAATAGAGGCACATGATTCAAGATACATATTTTTTTCTAAACGCTTATGGAATGTTGCTGAAATAATTGGTCTTTCTTCAGGTACCCGGGCCTCTTTTTCTATTAAAGATGCTAAAGCAACTATCTCTTTTTTAGTATATCCAAGTTGTTCCAGACGTTTTTCACTATCGGATTTTGAAGCCAGAGCTATAGAAAAGCTATTATTAAACTGCTCAACCATGACCGTTAAAATTTCAGTTACCGGCGTATTCTCTGAAAACATATACGTTTCCGGAAAAAGAAAACCTCTCAAATCTTTTTCTTCTACCCATTTTACAAAATATTCTTTATCCTTAATGATTTTTTTATCTTTGAGCTGCTTGGCAATCTGTTCGGTTGTATAGCCCTCGGGAATAGTAATTTTTGTAAATACATTAGGTCCACTGGTCAACTTATTAATCAGAGCAATATAATTTATATCCACCGGAATTTTATAACTTCCGGCCTGTATTTCCCCGGCATCACCGGTTAACCTAAAAATTAATAAAAACAACCGGGGAAATCTTATAATATCTTTCTGATATATTATGTCCGCAACATGCCGCGCATTCATCCCGGATTTTATTTCAAAAATTTCATACTCAGTAGACGTGGAAAACAGAGTATATAGCAATACTGTAAAAACTATAATCCCTATTAATACACGCCCCCGTTTTTTAAATGACAGTTTCACCGATAAAAATCTCCCTGTTTTCTAAACATATATTCCTCTAAAGGTCTTACGGTATAATTATTTTTATATAATTTTTTAATTAATTCAACAATTTCTGCGGGTCTTATTTTTGAAACCCGCACAGGGATAACTCCCGGTTCCTGGAAATTTTCAACAACAAAATCCGTTTTCTCCCCGACAAGTGGTGAAAATTTCCACTTCACAGGAATAAAATCTTTATCCGTAAGATATCTTAAGACAGACCTACTGTATCCGGTAAAGGAATAATATAAAGGTAAGGTGGAATACTTTAAAACACCTAAATTCTTTTCCCAGTCATCTATATCAGCCCGGTTATTAGTAGATTTTGCATTATTCCGACAGGCAATTTTATGCTTGTTTAACTTATTTAGCTCTTTTTTATTTAAACTTTTTAAATCTTTACTGCTTAAAAAAAACGTTCCTTTTATATCCAAATGGTTCAATATATTCAATATTTTGACCATTTTAGTCTTCTCATATCCCAAAAAAACAAGCGAGATAATACGGTCTTTATCTAATTTACCACGCTTATTCCTAATAAAAAAAACAGAACCGCTTACCGTAGCAAATAATGCAAGTATTCCTATAAATCCGTAACTGCTCTGCTCGGGTTTTTCTTCTATCTTAAAATTAATCTCACCCAGCAAAAAATTTTCCCGGGATGCGGAGCGCATATTTTTAAATAACGGAGGCATGGTTTCTGATACAGTTTTAAACTCAAATCCCTTATCTTTATAAAATCTTATAATCTCCGGGAGAGCTTTTATTGTTTTTTCAGGTCCGTCATGCATCATCAAAAGTTCAGTACTCCGGGGGGATTCAGTTAACCGATTTACAATATTACTTTTAGTCTGATTTTTATAGGTATCATTTGCATGTCTGCTCCATAGCACCATATAATATCCTTCTTTTCTGGCTACATCAAGTACAGTTTTATCATATCTACCTCCCGGCGGCCTAAAAAAACTAGTTTCTTTTCCTATTAATTCATAAAGTAAGGAATTGAAACTATTTAACTCCCTGGAAATTTCTTCTCTTTTTAAATTTATAAGGCGAGGGTGATTATAAGTATGATTTCCTATCTCAAATCCCCGATGAAAGACCTCTTTTACCAGCTCAGGATAACGATTCATCATCTTTCCTACGAAAAAAAAAGTGGCCGGAACTTCTTCCTGTTCTAATATAGATAAAATTTTTTTAGTAGTTTCTGGTCGAGGGCCGTCATCAAAAGTCAAAACAACGCTGCGGCCGAAAGCGGGGTTAACTAAAATTGCTGAAAGTGAAATTATAAATATTATATTTTTAACAAAATTTAACATTTTCTATTATAGAATATTGCGGGCCGTCGCTTTTTAGCTTACTACGTATTAGTTTTACCCTGTTAACTGTTAATATCTCGGGTTTAAAAGAAATGCTTTGGAATTTACTGACTAATTTAGATTTTTTAGAGTATTTTTTAATACGTCCCAGAGTAAGGTGGGGGATATATCTTTGGGCCTCTGAATTATAACCTACCTTTTCCATATATACGTCAATTCTTTTTTTAAGAATTTTTAAATTATTTGGTATTTTTCTACTGCCAAT
This sequence comes from uncultured bacterium, assembly GCA_964476445.1. GTDB lineage: Bacteria > CG03 > SLGR01 > SLGR01 > JAGXOG01 > CAYZAK01. The sequence goes on along the minus strand of CAYZAK010000022.1, from coordinate 26,738 downwards.
CCATAAGATACGGGGACGGGAAGGTTTTGGAAATATACCAGTACAGTCAAACTCAATCTTAAATGGATTTATTTTACGAACCGCCTGATGTAAATAACTTTTTATCTGGAGTAATTTATTTTTTTTCGAATTCCCCAAAAACTTTAAAGTAAGGTGAACTTTTTCCGGGGCAACCCATTTAACTTTTAAATTTTTACTCTCTATATTTGATTTTACCGAATTTTGGATAAAAGTTATTTTCTTTTCTAATCTTTTATTTAGAGTTATACCTATAAATAGTCTCATTTCTTTTTCTTTTCAAAATACTGTCGGACCATGTCTAATGCCCGGTAGGCAAATTTAGTTTTTACCTCTTTACGATTTCCGTTGAATTCTACTTTTTTTATGGTTGTATCATTAAATATTTTTAGTCCGATATAACCCGTTCCCGGACGGTCCGTTTTTAACCCTTCCGGACCCGCGAACCCGGTCACCGATAAAGAAACATCGGCGCCGGTTTTATTCATTATTTTTTCAACCATTTCTTTAGCTACTTCCTTAGAAACCGGACCGTCTTTACTTATTAATTTTTCATCGATTTTTAAAATTTCTTTTTTTGCTCTATTGGAATAAGTAACCATACCCGTTTCAAAATAGACCGAACTGCCGGGGGCATCGGTAATTTTAGAGCTTAAAAGACCACCGGTACAGGATTCGGCCACCGATATAGTTTTTCTGTTTTTGGTTAACAGGTCTCTAACTTTCTCTTCCAAGGTATCTTTATCTTCTCCATATATATGAAATTCTATTTCACCATATATTTCATTTTTTGTCTTATGCAGAAGTTCGTCAACTAAAATTTCGTTATCACCGATACATGATATTATAATATCTACTCCCGCGGGGGACTGTTTAAAACAAAATCCAACTTCCTCTTCTTCGAGATGTCTTTCCGTCTCTATTATATCTTTTAAAAATTCAGATATTTCTCCTTCACAGATACCGGTAGTTCGAAGAACGGCTTCCTTTCGTATATTCCGACCATATTTTTTAAGGATGGAGCTGTCCATGCGGTTTTTTAAAATATAATCTACTTCTTTTAAAGGACCGGGAAGTATTAAGAAAATATTTTTTTCGGTTTTTAAAAGCTGGCCGGGGACACTGCCTTTTTTATTTTTAAGAACCCGGGCATCCTCTAATATTTCAGCCTGGGAATCACAGTGCCGGGGAACTTCTAAGCCCCTCCGCGAAAAATAGGCAGCTACATTTTCCATAGCTTTCCGGGAAAATTGAAGTTTTTTATTAAGAAATTCAGATAAGGCAATGACTGTATTGTCATCTGCCGTAGAACCGGTACCCCCTATAATAACAATAAAGGACGAACGGGACGTTATTTCTTTTAAGACCTGTTTTATTTCTCTCTTTTTATCTCCGGTATGGGTAATTCGATTTATATCAATACCCTCACCGGATAATATCCGGGCGGCATGGAAAGAGCTTTTCCCGCAATGACCGGCAAGAATTTCATCCCCCACACCAATTATTTCACATTTATTTGATTGCATTCTTAAATAATTATTTACTAAGATAGTTTTGTTTTTCTATCCGTCTTGCCACCGGCGACCGGTAACTACTAAAGCTCCGGCTAAAGTAACTGTCAGCCAGCTTCCTCCCAGTATAACCAGCCATTTGACAGGATATCCCTCATAGGCAGCGGAAAGTTCCCCTATAAGACTGGTAATTAAAATAATACCTAAGATTAACGGGGTTATGATTTTAACCGATATATCCCACCATTTCCCCAGTTTGACCCGGGAAAACTCATCAATATGGGCCCTCAACCGGTCCGCTTTAAAATGCCACCCTATCACCAGACATTCCAATATCCCCACTGTAACCAGACCATAATTGGTAATAAAATGGTCTACAATATCCAGCCAGTAAAGACCGCCGCCGGTCGTGAAGATAATCCCCCCTAAAAAGGCAATAAGACAAATTATGGATACCACTTTTTTCCTGGAATAATGAAATTTATCCATTACCGAAGAAGTAAATGCTTCCAGAATAGAAATCGAAGAGGATAATCCGGCAAAGACAAGTATGGTAAAAAACATTATTCCAAAAATACGGGCAAACCGGGGAATTAAGGATATGGCCTGCGGGAATGCCACAAAAGCAAGACCAATGGACCCAGTTACAACTTCATCTATACCCACGCCCTGCTCGACCGCCATATATCCTAAAGTACCGAAAACCGCAAACCCCACAATAATTGAATACACACAGTTGGCCACGGAAGCCACAATGGCACTACCTGTTAAATCAGATTTTTCAGGAAGATAAGATGCGTAAGCTATCATTATCCCAAAACCTATGGAGAGAGTAAAAAATATCTGGGAAAATGCGTCAATCCAGACTCTGGGATTTGATAAAGTAGAAAAATCGGGTCGAATATAATGAACTATTCCCACTCCGGCACCGGGTAAATTTACCGCCCATATTACCAGGATAATAGTAAGTAAAAGCATAACGGGCATCAGAATTTTTGTAGCCCGTTCTATCCCCTTTTCTATACCAAAATAGACTATTACCCAATTTAAAAACCAGATAAAAAACAGTCCCAGAAGAACTGGTAGAACTACTCCGCCTATCTCTCCCGGGCCTCCGGTAATGTTGAGAAATTCGTTAAAGAAAAAAGCGTTGGGATCGGCTCCCCAGGAAATTGTCGCGGAATAAAAAACATAATTTAAACTCCACGAAATAATTACAGCGTAATAAACAACAATACCGAACATTACAAGAAGAACCGGCCACCATCCCAACCATTCCCATTTTTTAGAAATACGCCTAAAACTTTTAGGTGCAGACCCTCGCTGACTGTGACCCAGCCCGAACTCCAGTATTAAAAGGGGGATTCCAACTGCAATAAGAGCCAGAAAATAAGGAATTAAAAACGCACCGCCGCCGTGGCGGTAACACAGATAAGAAAAACGCCATATATTACCCAGTCCCACCGCGGAACCTATAGCCGCAAGCAAAAAACCTGTTTTAGTTTTCCATTGGGCCCGATGCTTATCAGTAAAATATTCTTTTCTTTCAGACATAAAATTTATATTACAAAAATTATTTTACATTTTCAAGCAGATAATCGGTATGAAAAATTATCGCCGGCTGGTAATATTTTATTTAGTTAATTTATGGATATATTTAAAAAGGTTGAATTTATTCAGTAATCCTATATGTCTAAATTTTACCCCATGCCCAAAAGAATTGTCATAAATTTGGTGAACTCTTTTAACTTTGCCGCTGAGCAATAATTCTTTTTGCTTAAAGTCCTCCAGGGAAACTTCAATTTTTTTGTCTTGTTGAAATTTTTTGTCTTTACTTTTAAATATCATCCCTTTTAAATTTAAATCTATAACTTCAACCTGAAGCGATTCAGAAGGATTTTCCGGGCTCCGGATTCTGGCTTTACACAGAATATTTACTTTGTGTATATGGGAATTTAAATTTTCTGTCGGCGAGGCCACTCTGTTGTTTCTAATTTTTTTTATAAGATAACGTATTTTAACCCTGTTAATAAAATTCTGCTCTTTAAATTGTACATCATAAAATAAAGATCCGTTTTGGTGAGTCCTGACTCTCCTAATACTGCCCATAATTATAAAAATATTTCTTTTTGGTAGATCAAATATGAGTTCTACCTTTTCACCCTGTTTAAACTGTTCTTTTGAACATTCAAATTCAGCGCCGTTAAGGCCCATATTTATAACTACAGCCCGGACCTGCTTTTTAGGGGCTTCCGGATCCATGACATCGGCAAAGAAAAGAGTTTTTATTCTATGCTCTTTTAAATTAGTTATCATTTTACTTAACCTCAATACAATTATAACATTATTTAAAAAAACCTTCAGTGACTGTAGTCACTAAAAAAATAAAAAATTATATTAATCTTTATTATTGGGGGGGTGCACTTTTAACTATCTAAAAGGGCGCAGTATTCTCCGCACATAGTACAGGCCCGATCTTTTCGGTCGGGAAAATCAGATTTTGTTTTTTGTATAGAGGCGGGGCAAAGGGCATATTTTTCCATCTCGGACCAGTTTAAATTTTTTCGGGCTTCTGACATTCTATCATCCTGTTTCTGAACGTTTAATCCCCTTGCTATATCGGCACTATGGGCAGCTATTTTAGAAGCTATTACCCCTTTTTTAACTTCTTCTATTCCGGGAAGATGAAGATGTTCAGCTGGAGTAACGTAACAGAGAAAATCCGCCCCCTTCCAGGCGGCAAGCGCACCGCCGATAGCACCGGTGATATGATCATATCCGACCCCGATATCTGTAGTTAACGGCCCAAGAACATAAAAAGGAGCTCCGTTACAGATAGTCTTCTCTTTTTTAACATTTTCCTCAATTTTATGAAGGGGAACATGTCCGGGGCCTTCAATCATAACCTGAACCCCTTTATCCCGGCAACGACGGGTCAACTCACCCAGCACATTCAATTCCCCGTACTGGGGTTTATCAGAAGCGTCTGCCAAGCAACCCGGCCTTAAACCATCTCCCAGGGAAAGAGTTATATTAAATTTTTTCGAGATGTTAAGAATTTCTTCAAAATTTTCATAAAGTGGATTCTGGGCATTATTTTTTTTTATCCAGCGATAAAGTAATTTCCCGCCCCTGGAAACAATTCCGCCCAGACGGTTGCTTTGATCATATATTTTTACCACTTCCTGGGTAACTCCGGCATGCACAGTCATAAAGTCCACCCCCATCTCACCCTGTTTTTGAATAATATCAATAAACTCCCCTGATTCTATATCCTCGACTCTGCCCTCTTTACAAACCGCACCGTAAACGGGTACAGTACCTACTGGAACAGGGGAAATATTTAAAATCTTAGTTAATATATTATTCCAATCCTTGCCAATAGTTAAATCCATAACCGTATCCGCTCCATACTCTACAGCCACTTTAAGTTTTTTAATTTCTTCCTGTATATTACTGAAATCCGGAGAACCACCTATATTGGCGTTTATCTTTATTTTCAATCCCTCCCCTATGGCTGTGGGATGTTTTATATCTTTTCTTCTATTATTCAAGGGGATGACCGCCCGGCCTGAGGAAACTTTTTCCATTAATTTATCCCGGTCAATATTTTCATGCTTGCATATATGTTCTATATATCTTTTATTACTCATTATCTATCCTTTTTGATTTTTTTTCTTCCCCATAATATTCATTGTAAAACTGTTTTTCAATTTCATAAATCTCAAATCTCATATTTTTAAATTTATAGGCCGCTTCCGGTGAAATTAATTTACCCATCTCTTCTAATACCCTCAAACCTTCCTTCACCCGGTTAAAGCTTGCCTTGGGAATATCTACTTCCTGTTTCCGTATTCCCTCTTTCTTGGATGCTAATATATCTTCTCCCGAATCTCTTCCTTTAATAATTTGCGGATATTTATCTTTTACTGTTTTCCACAGGTTATGTCTTTTTTCCCTTAACCTCCCAGTTAAACTGTAACTTGATATATAAAAACGGGCCCAATCCTCTATAACCCTTAACCCTTCTCCCACCCGATTTATATTTGCATCTATAATTGCCGCTTGTTTATTCAAAATTATTTCTCTTTATTTTTTCTATTATTGCAGTAGTTGAATATCCGGTTTTCATTTTTATCCTGACAGTTCGGGGAACGATCTGATTCCCTACAATATCTTTTTTACTGTACTCTCCACCTTTTACCAAAACATCCGGGAGCAGATTTTTTATTGTTTTTAGAGGGGTAGCCTCTTTAAAAATTATTACGTAATCTACAGGTTTGAGCGCCCCAACCAGTATGGAACGGTCTCTCTCGTTTAAAATAGGCCGGCTATTACCTTTTAATCTTTTAACAGAGGAGTCACTGTTTACCCCCACCACCAATAAATCACCGAAACTTTTTGCTTTCTTTAAAATATAAATATGTCCGGGATGGAGTAAATCAAAACAGCCGTTTGTGAAAACAATTTCATTATCTGTTCTCTTTTTTTTTATTTTATTAACAAAAAAACTTAAATCGTCAAAAATTATATCTGCCATATTAAGTTAATTGTTCTTCAACCAGAAGACAAATAATATGCCCAACCGTTATATGACATTCCTGTACATGAGAAGTTATCTTGGTGGAAGCCGAAATAAGGATATCACCAAATTTATCTACTTTACCGGAGGGTTTTCCTTTTAATACTATGACCGGAAGCCCTATAGCTTTAGCTTTTTTTGCACCCCGGACAACATTTTCAGAATTCCCAGAAGTAGATATTGCTATAACAACATCTTCTTTTCTTCCTATACCTTCAAGCTGCCTTTCAAAAACCGCTCCAAAATTATAGTCATTACTTATAGCAGTGAGTTCACTGGTATTTGTAGTTAAGGCTACCGCAGGAAAAGGTTTACGGTTTTTACGAAATCTTACCACTAATTCTGTTGCTATATGCTGGGAATCTGCAGCAGAACCGCCGTTTCCAAAAATTATCACTTTACCGCCCTTTTTGTAAGACCGGATAATCTTCTTAACGGCTCTTTCTATTTCATCATCTATTTTCCTTAAACCCCGGATGGCCTCAGTAGAGTTTTTTATATATTTTTTTATATCCTTTTTCATCAGTTAATACCCAGTTCATCATGGACAAAATGAGTGTCGTATTTACCGCTCATAAAACTTTCATTATCCATAACCAAGCGGTTAAAATCTATAGTAGTTTTTACCCCCTCTATATCAAATTCATCCAAAGCACGACGGGTCCTGACTATTGCTTCATGCCTATCTTTACCGTGAACTATTAACTTGGCCAGCATTGAATCATAAAAAGCCGGTATTTTATAATTCTGATGAATAGCTGTATCTATTCTCACTCCCGGACCGCCGGGTAAATTGAAAAGTTCAATTGTTCCCAGAGATGGAGCAAAATTATTCTTGTAATCTTCAGCATTAATTCTGCATTCTATAGCATGACCGTAGGGCCGCAATTTTTTTCTCATATCCAGTTCTTCTCCGGCGGCCAGTTTTATCTGTTCTTTTACCAGATCTACTCCGGTCACTTCTTCAGATACCGGATGTTCTACCTGAATCCGGGTATTCATTTCCATAAAATAAAAATTATCATCGTTATCAAGTAAAAATTCAACGGTCCCTACCGTGGTATAATCAATTGCCTTCGCTGCCCGGATTGAGGCTTTTCCCATTCGCCGCCTTATTTTTGAACTTACCGCCGGGGAGGGGGATTCTTCAATAAGTTTTTGGTGTTTTCTCTGAATTGAACATTCTCTCTCCGGAAAATAGACCACATTTCCTTTTTTATCAGCCATTATCTGAATTTCAATATGGTGGGGCTTTTCTATATATTTTTCTAAATAAATACCTTCGTTGCCAAACGCCGCTTTAGCTTCCTGCTTGGCCTCGGAAAATGTCTTTTTTAAAGTTTCTTCTCCCTTAACTATCCTCATACCTTTTCCGCCACCGCCGGCAGAGGCTTTCAGCATTACCGGATAACCAATTTTTTGAGCTATTTTTTCAGCTTTTTCAATTTTTTTTATTACCCGGGTAGTTCCAGGAACTATAGGAACACCCTGGTCATCCATAAGTTTACGGGCCCTGGCTTTCTCCCCCATGCTTAATATTGCATTACTGGAAGGCCCGATAAATTTTATATTACAAGTCTCACAAATTTCAGCAAAATGAGAGTTCTCAGCCAAAAACCCATAACCGGGATGAATCGCGTCGGCGTTGCTTATCTGGGCCGCACTTACTATATTAGCCATATTTAAATAACTCTCCGATGCCGGGTCCTCTCCCACGCATACACTCTCATCAGCATTTCGAGTGGCAAAAGAATCCCCGTCAACCTGGGAATGAATAACAACTGTCTTTATACCTAATTCTTTACAGGCCCTTATTATTCTCAGAGCTATTTCCCCTCTATTGGCTATCAATATCTTTTTAAACAAAACTGTTATGCTCCTTTTTTATATAATTATAATTTTATTTCTCTTTTTCTATCTCAAATAATTTTTGCCCAAATTCCACCGGCTGGGTATTTTTAACGAATTTTTCTTTTATTTTTCCCGAAGCCGGTGAAATAATATCTTTTAATACATTCATAGACTCAATTACTGCCAGCTTCTGTCCCTTGAATACTTTACTTCCTTTTCGGGATAAAATTTTGCCTGAGGAAGGTATTCTATCCCTGAAAATACCCACAGACTGAGATTCCACAACCATAATATTTTTCCTTTTCTCCAACTCTCTGTCTTTCTTTTTACGGCGAGTGGCTTTGCGGTTATCTTTCTTGTGTTTTTCTATCTCTTTTTTTATATCCTCATCTTTTATACGTCGGGTAAGCCCGATATTCAAGCCCGACCGGCCATAATAAATCTTTCTAATATCCGTACCCTCTATGGCTTTTAACATTTTCTGTATTCTTTTCAGACCTGTTTTATATTTCATTTTATTTCCTCTAAATTCTATTTATTTCTTAGAAAATATACTATTTAATCCACCCTGGATACATATTCCCCACTTCGGGAATCCACTACGATTTTCTCCCCGGTTTCTATAAAAAGAGGTACATCGGTGACCAGCCCGGTCTCTAAAGTTGCTTTTTTAGTACCACCGCTAACCGTATTTCCTTTAACTCCGGGAGGAGTATTTTTTACTTTCATATTTATTTTAGGCGGCAATTCAATATCCAGCACGTCACCCTCAAATATTAACAGTACAATTTTTTGACCTTCTACAAGAAAATATTTTTTTTGATCGATTTTATCTTTTGGAACCTGCATCTGGGTATAATCGTTAGCATCCATAAAATAATAAAAATTCTCATCCCGGTAAAGGTACTGCTTTTCTTCTTTTTTTACTATTACCTGCACTACCTCTCTTGTAGCCCGGTAATTTTTCTCTTTAATCTTATCGGTTTGTACATCCCTCATTTTAATTCTCATGAAAGCCCCACCTTTTCCCGGTTTACGATGCTGAAACCATTCCACACTGTTTATAGAACCGTCAACCATGAGATACATTTTATTGGATATATTATTTACCGGTATTTTCCGCTTAATAACTGACTACCTCCTCGGGTTATTAAATACATATCTTCAATTCTCATTCCCCCAATCCCGGGAATATAAAATCCGGGTTCCACTGTCAATACCATACCTTCTTTAAGTTTATTCTTGCAGTTTGGATTTAAATAAGGCTTTTCATGAACTTCAATTCCCACCCCGTGTCCCAGACCGTGAACAAACCATTTATCTAAACCGTATGATTTTAATTTTTCCCTGGCCGTATTATAAACCTTGTTGCACTTTACTCCCGGCTTCAATTTTTTTACTGCCTCTATTTTTGATTTATTTAGTTTATCAAATAAATCGTTAGAATTAAAATCTTTCAAAAATTTATCCAAAATAAATGTTTTTGTCAAGTCCGAACAGTATCCTTTAAACTTTAACCCGGCGTCTATTTTAAGCCAGCCGTGTTTTATCTTTGTCGTAGTTGGTGAATGATGGGGACAAGCAGAATTTTTACCGGCAGCTACCACCGGTGTAAATGAAGGTCCACAAAAATTTTTTTGCCACATTTTAGAAGTTAACCAGCCGGCTAACTCAATTTCTGTGGCATCTATAAATTTATCAGTATCTACGGCTTCTAGGATAGTATTCATTTTTTGGCCGGCCTTTTTTATTTTTTTTATTTCCTCGGCGTCCTTTATTATCCGGTATTTGGATACTATGTCTTCTTTAAGTATTATTTCTCCGGAAAGATTTTTTAGTTTATCTAACTGTTTATAAGAAATATTATTTTTATCTACTGCTACTTTACTATCTTTTAATATCTTAGCGATATCCTTCCAGGGAAAACCAAAGCGATAAGTAATACAGTTTATTCCGTCCAGTTTATTTTTAACTTCTTCGGCGATAATCTGAGAAACGTAACAATAAATTTTATCGCCATAAATCAGCAGTAAAGAAGGTCCGGGCACTCCGGTAAGATAAAAAATATCCGCTGGATTATAAATAACGGTAGCATCAACCGATATATTTTCCAGCCAGTCAGTTACTTGTTTTAGTCTTTTCCCAGACATTATTTTATATTATTTTAAATCGGACTTTTCAATAAAGAGAGTTAGCGGCCGGCCAGATAATCAAGGGCCAGTAAATACCCTTTGCTACCCAACCCGCTAATTACGCCCGTTGCCTGAGAAGCAGTAAGCGATTGCCTTCGAAATTCTTCACGGCCAAGTATATTAGAAAGATGAACTTCTATTATATCACCTTCAAACATCGCAAGAGAATCTCTCAAAGCTACACTTGTATGAGTATACGCCGCCGGATTTATTATCAGGGACTGGGCCTGAGTACCGTTAATTTTTTCTATCATTTCACCTTCACTACTTGACTGAAAGAATATTACACTAACTCCCAGCTTTTCTGCCCGATTAGTAATTTTTATATTTATATCTTCCAGGGTTTCTTTCCCATATATTTTCTCATCACGCTTGCCCAGTTTATCCATATTGGGACCGTTTATAACAAGTATTTCCTCTGACATTATTTTCTCCTGCTACAACTTCACTTTACTGTCTTCATTTATCTTTGCTCTTACCTATCAGCGATTTAAAAAGCTCTATAGGTATCGGAAAAAGAGTAGTTGAATTATTTTCCGTAGCTATTTCTGTAAGGGTTCTTAAAAATCTAAGTTGTATACCAACCGGATTTTGAGAAAGCACTTTAGCTGCTTCATTTATTTTCTCAGAAGCCTGAAATTCACCTTCAGCATTTATTATCTTAGCTCTTCTATCCCTTTCTGCCTCCGCCTGGGCAGCAATTGACCGCTGCATATTTTCGGGTACTTCGACATCCTTTATTTCAACCATAGAAACTTTTATACCCCACGGATCAGTGGCTTTATCTATTACTCCCTGTAATTTCTTATTCAGTTTTTCTCTTTCTGAAAGAACTTCATCCAACTCCGCCTCACCTACAACACTTCTTAAAGTAGTCTGGGAGACCTGGGAAGTAGCCATACCGTAATTCTGAACTTCCACTATCGCTTTAGATGGATCCATAACTCTAAAATAACAGACCGCATTTACACTCACGGGCACATTATCTTTTGTAATTACTTCCTGCACCGGAATATCCAAAACAATAGTTCTAAGAGATACTTTTGTCATTTTATCAACTATGGGTATAATAAAGAAAAGCCCGGGCCCTTTTGCCCCGACTAACCTTCCTAACCTAAAAATTACCCCTCTTTCGTACTCTGTCACTATACGGATCGCCGAAATAAAAATTACAGCAATTACTATAATTGCTAATACCATTATTCTCCTCCTTATCCTTTGTATCTTCTAACTAACAAACTGCTATCTTTTACTTTAAGTACTTCAACCCTACTCCCCTCGGGAATAATACCTTCTGAGCTTTCTGCTGTCCAGAATTCTCCCCTTATAAACACTTCACCTCTGGGGGAAAGGGAATCTTTTACTTCACCTATTAAACCTACCATACCCTCCGCGCCGGTAACTACCTTTTTATTTTGTAAATTATATATACTAAATACAACAATAATAATAATTACCCCTACAATCACTAAAGTTAAAATTTTATTAAATGGCATCTGTTATCTAATTCTTCTTTTGTACTTTCTTAACTAAAAGTTTTCTGTCTTCTATTTCTACAACTTCCACCTCGGTATTTTTATCAATTTTTCCGTTAAGACTCCGGGCATCCCAGTATTCCCCCCGGACAAAAATACTACCGGACGGATTTAAAGTTTCTTGGGCAGTTCCGATGAGCCCAAGCATTCCCTCTTTACCGGTAGTAATCCTTTTCTTCTGAATGCTAATCCCCGAGGAGGCAGCAAATAAAAAGAAAAGACCCGTAGTCAAAGTTGCTCCCAAAATAAGTCCCAGTGATATTTCCAGCGGAAACTGTTCTACATCAAATAAAGTTAAAGAGCCAAACAGAAAACTGATCAGCCCACCGGTAGTTAAAATTCCGTACGAAGGAACCCATATATCAAGAAGCATCAAAATTACCCCAAATATAATTAACAATACACCCACCGTATTAATGGGGAGCATCTGAAAAGAAAGAGCGGCCAGTAAAAGCGCTATTCCCCCAACTATAATTCCTAATTCTATCCCAGGATTACTGAATTCATAAATTAGCCCGTATATACCCAGCACCAGTAAAATATACGCAAAATTAGGATCAGCCAGGTAATTTAAAAATTTTCTGAACGGGGTCATCTCTATTTCTTTAATACCTCCTGAAAATGAAATTGTATGTATCTGCTCGTTTTTCTCTATTTCAATTCCTTCAAGCTTTTCCTTTAACTGTGTCAAACTACCCACCTCGTAATCTATAACATTTTTCTCTAATGCTTCTTTAGAGGTTATACTTAAGCTTTCTGTTACCGCTCTCTGGGCCCAGTCGGCATTACGATTGTGTTTTTCGGCTAGGGCTTTTATATACGCCCGGGCATCTTGAGATATCTTTTCAGCTTGATCTTCAGATATTTCCGTACCTCCCATTTTAACCGGATGGGCAGCTCCGATATTTGTTCCCTGAGCCATTACCGCAATATCAGAAACCAGGGTTATGAAAACACCGGCAGACGCAGCCCTGGCTCCGGCAGGCCCAACATATACTATTACCGGAAATTCGGACGCCTCTATTTCTTTAATGATATCTCTCATGGCTTCCATTAACCCCCCTGGGGTATCCATCTGTATTATGACTGAATTAGCCCTCTGATGCCCGGCAGCTCTTAATTTTTCAATTACATACTGGGAAGATACCGGATTTATAGTACCTTCTAATTTTAAAAGATGTACTGGAGAATAATTCTCAGTGGCCTCAGCGTTGGAAGAACTCCCTAAAAAAGTTATTCCTAAAAGAGTGATTAGTATAAATTTTTTAAGATATCTTAAGTTCATCTATTACCTCTTTCAGGAGCTTTTCTTCCACCACAACGCCCGGTTTTACTTTGCCGGGTTTTTGGGGAAGCACAAACTCAATTTTTTTCTTTCTTATTTTCTTATCCATATACATGGTCTCAATTAATTTTTCAGTATCAATATCACCAGGAATCCTAAAAGGAAGGTTATATGTTTTTAATAATCTTTCCATCCTATCAAAAAAAGCAGACCCTGATAGACCCAACCGTTCAGAAATTCTGGCGGCAACAACCATACCTATAGCCACGCCGCTACCGTGTTTTAAGTTTCCATATCCACTTAATAATTCCAAACCATGCCCCGCCGTATGTCCCAAATTTAAAATCCGGCGAAGATTTTGCTCTTTTTCATCCCGGGCGGTAATATTGCCTTTTATTTTAACACATTTTGATATCATAATCTCAAGTTCTTTTTGAGATAATTTTTTAATAGCCGTACTTTGCTGTTCTAAAAATCTAAGGAAATCATCGCTAGCGATAACAGCATGTTTTATAACTTCAGCCATCCCGGCCGTAAATTCACTTTTATCCAGAGTATTTAAAAGATTAGCATCTATGTGCACATACCTGGGCTGATAAAACGTACCTACCAGATTTTTTCCTGTTTTAAGATTAACTCCTGTCTTGCCCCCTACGGAACTGTCTACTTGAGCTACTAACGAAGTGGGAATATTTATAAAAGGAAGCCCCCTTAAGTAAATGGAAGATGCAAATCCCGCTATATCTCCAACCACCCCACCGCCAAAAGCAACCACCGGAGTAAAACGTTCGATTCTTTGCTCACTCATTTTTATTAAAATATTATTTATGGTGTCCATATTTTTATATTGTTCACCGTCATCCAGAACTATCTTATAACAACGTAAGTTTGCTCTCTTAAACATAGAATCAATCCTGTCCCCGTATATATTTTGTAGGGTATTATTGGTTATAAGACATACTTTTTCTTTATCAGTGAGAACAATTAATTCTTCTATGAAAGTTTCCAGTTTTGCCCCTATTTTTACAGGATAAGACTGGTGCGGTATTTCTATATTAATCTTCATTTTTAAGGATATACCCCATTATACTTCCTACCACTTCTTCTATATTTTTATCACAAGTATCTACTTCATAATGGCATCTTTTGTAATACTTTTTTCTCTTACTAAGCAGTTCTTTTAACTTTTGCTGAGGATTTTCCACTTTTAACAAAGGTCGGTCCTTTTTATCCTTAAGTCTGTTATAAAGGGTTTGGGAATCAGCTTTAAGACATATTACATAAGAATTTTTTTCCAGTTCTTCCATATTATCAGAGTTTTTAACCACCCCCCCACCGGTAGATATAACATGATTATCCAGCAAACTTACACAATTAACTGCTTTTTTTTCCAGTTCTCTGAAACTGTTCTCACCTTTGTTTTGAAATATTTCATTAATTGAGTACCCTACATCTTTTTCTATCATTTCATCGGTATCTACATACTGGTAATTAAGTTTGTCAGCCAGTTTTTTACCAACTTCACTTTTGCCCGACCCCATCATCCCGATCAATACTATATTCAAAAATTTACTCTCCTTTTAAAATTATTGTTTAATATTCTACAATCTGTTTTAAATAATTCTGATAATTTCTTTTCATTTCCCTACAGGAATCGCCTCCCATTTTTTCTTTTATGGCTTTAAGTACTTCCAGAGCCACCGCTGATTCCCCTACCACACCGGCAGCCGGTACAGCACACACATCGGACCTTACCTTAGCCGATTTTATTTCCTGTTTTGTTTTCATATCGACAGAACCAAGCGGTTTTCTAAGGGAACTTATTGGCTTCATAACTGCGCTACAGATTAAATTTTCACCGGTAGTCATTCCACCTTCAAACCCTCCGGCATTATTAGTGGTCCGGTAAAATTGTTTTTTTTCATCACTGTATTTAATCTCATCATGCACCTGCGAACCACGAACTCCGGCCATCTCAAATCCTATACCTGTCTCTACACCTTTTACAGCCTGAATAGACATCAATGCCTGTGCTATTCTCCCGTCCAGCTTTAAATCCCACTGGATATGAGACCCCAAGCCCGGCGGCAACCCTGAAACTATTACTGTAAATACTCCCCCAATAGTATCCCCGGCATCCCGCGCGTTATCTATCTCTTCTATCATACCCGATTCTGCCGGTTTATCAATACATCGCAGGTTGGATTTTTCCGCTATACGGGCAATTTGTTTAACTTCAATACTACCCGGAGCTGATTTAACTTTTCCTATCTGTCTGGTAAAACTCACCACGTTAATATTTAAAGTTTCAAGCAGTTTTTTGGCCACTGCCCCGGCTGCAACCCGGGCTGCTGTTTCCCTGGCCGATGCTCTTTCCAAAATATCCCGCATATCATCCCGATCATATTTTAACACCCCGGCCAGATCCGCATGTCCGGGGCGGGGTTCGGTTAGAATATCTTTTTCCTCTAATTTTCTCTTATCAACAGCCATTATTTTTTTCCAGTTAGGCCAGTCCCGGTTTTCAATCATCAGACATACGGGGCTGCCTATTGTCTCTCCCAACCTTATACCGGAATTAACAACTACTTTATCTTTTTCTATTTCCATTCTCTTGCCCCGGCCGTAACCCTTTTGACGGCGGGCCAGCTCTTTATTTATGTAATCCTCCGATATATTTAAACCGGCAGGTATTCCTTCAAGTATTACCGTGACTCTCTTCCCGTGAGATTCACCGGCTGTATAATATCTAATCATTTTTTTTAACCTCGTTCTGTAAATACTCTGTCATTATTTTTTTAGGCGACTTTTGACCGGTCCATATCCTAAATGCTTCAGCTCCCTGACCAGAAAGCATCCCTATTCCGCCGGACGCTCTAAGCCCCAAGCTTCGCGCCTGGGCTATAAGTTCCGTAGTCCTATTGTACACTACATCGTAGACCTTTAAATCCGGTTTAACCCCTCCGGGCTTAAGGTTTAATGGTGGGGAACCTTTTCGCATCCCTACCGGAGAAGCGTTTACCAGCATGCTGATTTGTTCTAGCGCTTCTTTTAAACTATCTTTTTTTAATACTTCTATTTTCCGGTGAGGAAAAATTTTTGTGTATTCTTTCTTTAATTTCTTTGCCTTTTTATAATATATATCGTAGATAAATACTTTTTTAAAAATTGACAGTAAAACCCAGATTACAACTCGACCTGCTCCCCCGGCTCCTAAGACCATAGCCCGGTCTTCCCTCACAAGTTGAGGCGAAAAATCTAGCGATTCCTGTAAATCATTTCTAAAGCCCGTATGATCTGTATTATAACCTATTAATTTTCCGGAAACATTATTTACAGTATTAACAGCCCCTATCTCCCGGGCGGTTTTTTTTACCCTGTCCATATAATCCATTATCTTTATTTTATAGGGTATGGTGACATTAAAACCGGTACTTTTTTTGTTTCTAACCTTACGGACAAATTTATCTAGCTCTTTTTCATTTTCTATTTTTTTAAGTTTATAATCCCAATCCTTCATTTTGTATTTTTTAAATGCCAATCGATGCATGCCCGGAGAAAAAGAATGGGTCACCGGATTACCTATAAGAAAACATATTTTTTCTAAGTTTTGATTCATATAAAACTTAGGTAGAGTAATAAAAATCCCAGCAGCAGCAAAAAAGTTCCTATCTTCCGGCGGTGGTTTAACAGCAACCGATCAGAGAATATATTTCCCCTCATCCATTCATTGAAATTTGATATTTTATCCGGACGTGCAAGATAACCTATACCTAAAAACATTATAAAAATGGCACAAAAAAGGTTTAAATATATCATAATTCCCTTATAACTAAAATTTCATCACAGTCCGGGAAATGGGGGCAGTTTATACATTCGGACCAAATTTTATGGGGCATCTGTTCTTTCTTTCCCTGTTTAAATTTTAATTTCTCAAAAAATTTCGGCACATAGGTTAAAGCAAATACCCTACTTATTTTTAGGTGTCTGGCTTCCTTTATACATCTTTTTACCATCTTTGCCCCCAGCTCTTTTTTCTGATATTTTTCTTTAACGGCAAGAGATTTTATTTCGGAAATATTATCCCAAACAATATGCAGTGCACAACATCCCACCAGTATATCATTATCTTTAATTACCCAAAAATCTCTTACATTTTCATAAATATCATTTAAAGATCTGGGTAACATTTTACCGGCCTGGGCAAACGAATTCACAAGTTCCTGTATCTTTTCAACATCATCTATATTAGCTTTTTTAATCTTCATAGTAAATAAAAATTTTAAGCGGTTTTAATCTTTCCGCCGAATAATCTTTGCAACTCCTTTTTTCTGTTTTCTCCATCCAATAATTTAATTTCGGTCCGGGTACGGTCAGCGGCGGTCTTTTTTATAACTTTAATATGGTTGCCGGCCTTTCGGGCAATCTGAGGTAAATGGGTAATTGTAATAACCTGGTGATAAGCGGCCAAATTTTTCAACTCTACTCCGACATTTTTTCCTATTGTCGCCCCTATTCCCGTATCAATCTCATCAAAGATTAGTATAGGAATATTATCCGAATGAGCAAGAGAAGATTTAATAGCAAGCATTATACGGGAAATTTCACCACCACTGGCAACCTGAGTTAATTTTCTTCTCGGTTCACCGGGATTGGGAGTAATAAAATAAACTACAGTTTCAGTTCCGGTGGGCCCCATGTCTTTGGGTTTTAATTCTACACTAAACTCTGCATTTTCCATCCCCAGTCTACTTAATTTTTTTTCTACATTTTCAGCTAATTTTTCAGCACCCTGGAGCCGTTTTTTAGATATTTTTTGGGCTATTTTATCCATCTTTGTTTGGTAATCTTTAATTTTAATTTCCATTTCCCTAATATTTTTATCAGAATTATCAAATTTTTTAAGTTTTTCTTCTAACTCTTCCCTATATTTTATAATATCCTGTATATCGGGTCCGAACTTACGTTTTAAATCTATTATTTTATCTCTTTTATCTGATATTTTTTTTAGCTGACGGGGGTCAAAATCATCTGCAAACCTAGAAGTGCGCAATTCTTCATAAGCTGCCTCCACTTTGTAAACCGTATTTTCTAAAATTTTAGTTAATTCAGTGAATTGCTCATCTATTTCCTTTATATCTTCAGCTTTTTTTAAAACTTTGGAAAGAGTTTCTATTAAAGCTCCTTCATTTTCATACAGAGATGCTGAAAGTTCCTCAATAGTTTTTTTAATAAATTCAGCATTATTTAAAATATTATACTTTTTATCAAGTTCTTCTTCTATCCCCTCCTTCAGATGAACAGAATCTATTTCTTCCACTTCATGGGTTAATCGATCTATTTCAGAATTTATGCGGTTTATCTCTTCCGATCTTTTTTGTTTCTTTTTTTTAATTTTAATATATTCTTCCCACAGGCCGGCCAGTTTTTCGACCTGTTTTACGGTACCGGAAAATTGGTCCAAAATCGCCCGCTGTTTTCTTTTTTTCAATAAAGTCTGATGTTCATTTTGAGAATGAATGTCTACTAAAATATTACCCAGCACTTTTAAAGTGCCTACATTGACATAACGGCCGTTTATGTAACACCGGCTTCTTCCCCGGGCGTAAAATTTACGCCTAAGAACAAGTTCTTCGGACCCCAGATCTTTTTCTTCCAAAAACTTTTTAATATCATCTTTTATTATTGTACCGTATTCAGCTTCAACCTCGCAAAATTTTGTACCCTCCCGGACAATTTTACGGTTTACCCTTTCACCCAAAACCATGCTCAAAGCTCCCACCAGTATAGATTTACCGGCACCGGTCTGTCCGGTGATAACATTTAAACCCTTTTTTAACTCTAAAGAAGCCTCCTGCAGGAGGGCAAAATTTCTGATCTTGATATTTTTGAGCATCTATACTCTCCAGCTTAATTTTTCTGTGAGTATACTAATAAAATCTCTATTGTTTTTAACCAGCTTTAATTTATTATTACTGACTTTAATATCAATTTCATCTTCCGGCTTTATTTTTTTACTTTTTTGACCGTCAGCAGTTAAAATATATGCTTGCTCTCTTTTTTTTCCAATTATTTTAATTTTTCCGGGACCGGAAATAAATGGACGCGAATTAAGGGCATGAGGATTCAATGGATTAACAATCATTAACTCCAATTCCGGGGACACAACCGGCCCGCCGGCGGCTAAAGAATAAGCAGTTGAGCCGGTGGGAGTTGAAACAATTACTCCGTCGCCTGTAATATTATATAAATTTTTATTGTTAAAATATACTGTTAAATCAATTACCCTAGCAGTATCCCCATTTTTGACAACTATGTCATTCAGAGCTAAAAACTTTTCCCCTTTTACCCGGGCTTCTAAAATTATTCTTTCTTCTATCTGAAAGTTTTCTTTTAAAAGAGTTACTATAAAATTATTTAATGCTTCCGGTTTTACATCTAAACCCAAAAAGCCCAGAGTACCCACATTAATACAGGCAACCGGGATATTATAGCTGGAAGCTTGGCGGGCCGTTTTAAGTACCGTACCGTCACCACCTACACCTATAACCAGTTCTGTAGAACAGGATATTCCCTTTTTAACAGTTACCCGGCACTTTTTAAAAATTTTTTGAAGTACTCTTACAACCTCACGGGCTTCATGTTTATCCTCATTATAAATAAGAGTTATATTGGTTAACATACCGGGGATTTATAACCGACTGTCCACGGTATCTGTACGGTTTTTCTCATACAGGTTTCCCCCGTATTCAGGGTCTGAATAATCGGTAAACAAAAACCCAACTTCATTTTCCTTGAAAAAGTTATCTTTAACAACAGGGTTGGCCCAATTTTCAACTCTTATACCGTACCTATTTCTTCTAAATATATTTTCAGAAATATTTGGCAAACTCTTATTTTTTACCAATATACCCGGTCCGTTATCGTTAAATTCATTATTTGCAATATCACTGGTAGAATTATCAGTGGCCGTAATCCCACTCCCGTTATTATTAAATTTATTTCTGTATATTTTTGGAGCGGTCTTTTCTAAACTCAATAAACCCACTAAATTATCTGAAAAATAATTATCCTCTACCTGCGGGGTGGTTTCTTCCCAACAACCTATTCCTGAACCGTTAGCTTTTATCCGGTTAAATACTATTTGCGGTTCAGATTTATAACCACAGGCCACTCCCACATTATTTCCTTTAACTTCAGAATTAATTAGTCTGCCGGTACTCTGGCCTTCAAAAAAAACCCCCGATGCACTATTATTTTTTATCCGGCTGTTCTTTATAACCGGCGCGGCCAGATCTGAAGCTCCTATTCCATATTTATTTTCTTCTATGACGGACATATTTATTATGGGCGCTGACCTATCCCAGCATCCTATCCCCCCGGCAGCCATGCCTTTAACAGTTATTGAACTTATTTTAGGAGCCCGGTAATCGTAAAGTCTAACCCCTATATAACCGTTATGCATAATTAAGTTTTCTATTGAAGATGTACTTTTACTCCCCACAAAATTTATCCCTCCTGCCCTGTTTCTATTATTTTTTGGGGCTTTAAAAATTACCGGTTCCTTTTCAGTTCCCCTTATATCCAAATCTCCGGAAATAATTAATTCTATTTTATCTTCGCTGAATAAATCTACAGTTATACCCGAAAAATCCCTCAACTTTTGAATCTCAAATTCAATTTCTTCTTCGGAATACCTTATTAAAGTATTTTCTAGAATGGTAAGTTTAACACCGGATTCAACATAAACGTCACCGGTTAATAAAATTTTTCCGGACCATGTAGTATCCTCTTTTAATCTACCCGAATACGGATCCCCTTTCCCGCAGCCGGTTATAAAAAATACTACTAAGATTAAGACGTTAAAAGCTGTTTTTTTATTTAACATAATATTTAATGAAAATATACCATTAAGTCCCTATATTTTCAAGTGCTTTCATGTAACCTAAAAAAATCCAGATAAGTTATACCGTATTTTTTACGGTATATTAGTTTATAAAATTCTGGTTTTACTTTTTCTTTTATATGATGCTGAACAATTATAATATTGTTCCCTGTAATCCCTATTTTGGCACAATATTTTAATATCTTTTCCGATATATTAGCTTTATAGGGTGGAGAGGTAAAAATGATATCAGCAGAAAAATTTATTGATCGGTATCTAAAAAAATCGGTCACTATTACTTTACAGAAATTTCCAGCCCCTATATGTTCTATATTATCTCTGAGAATTTTGGCTATTTTGTAGTTTTTTTCTATAAAT
>CAYZAK010000022.1:0-5491 GCA_964476445.1 uncultured bacterium | reverse complement strand
TGCTCCCCTGGATAAAGCTTCCAAACCCACACTGCCGGTACCGGTAAAAAAATCAGCAAACCGGGCTCCTTTTACTTTATCCCCCAGTATAGAAAAAAGCGCTTCTTTAATTGTTCCGGATATAGGCCGTATTTTATGACCCGAAGGAGTTTTTAAACGCCTATTTTTATATTTTCCGGAAATTATTTTTGTAGACACAGCCTATTTAACAGCCGTTAAAAATACTACCCGGTTTCGGGCTTTAGTATCAAAATCGACAACCACAACCTGCTGCCAGGTGCCAAGCTTCAATTTACCGTTAATTACAGGTATGGTTTCCGAACACCCGATAACTGAAGCTCTTATATGGGAATGGCCATTATCGTCGTTCCATGTTTTTTTATGTTCATAAGTCATATCGGAAGGCGCGATACGTTCCATAGAATTTTTAAAATCCCGGATCAAATTAGGTTCATACTCTATTACAGTTACCGCTCCCGTTGACCCTTGCACAAAAACAGTAAGCTGTCCGTTTTCAATATTATTTTTTGTTATAAATTCTGTTAAGTTTGAAGTAATATTCTTAATATCAGTTCCCTTCTTAACCCTAAATTCAATTTTTTTATTAATCATTTTAAAACTGTTCCTCCCTCTTTTCATGTAACTATTTTCAGTTTCTAAAAATAAGTTTAATTACCAAATAGAATAAATAATTGACCGAAGTTCTTTTTTTGTAAAAAGTACAGGATTATTTTTCAATCTCTCAGGATTAACTTTATCAGCCACCATATTCAGATTTTCTTTATTTACCCCAAGATTTCGTAATTTTGTATCAAAGCCGGCTTTTCTAACCATTGATTTTATTTTATCCGCAGATGATTGCCCGCTACTGGTACCCATAAGCTTACAAAGTTCAGACATTCTTTTCTTATGGCTGGAGTAGTCAAGCCCTTCAACTATCCTATTTTCTGAAGCCTCAATATGTTTCTTAAACAAAAAGGACAGTATAAGTATTACGGCATAACCGTGAGCTATCCCGTACCTGGAGGTTAAAGTATACGATAATGCATGGGCACAGGTAGTTTTAGATATATTAATGGCCCGGCCGGAAAGATGAGACGCTTTCATCATAGCAGCACGTATTTCACCGGAAGGTTTTTTAAGAAGTTCGGGATATATTTTAAGTATAAGTTTAATACTCTCAGCAGCGTATTCTCTGCTCGAGGAAGTCCCCCCGGCGGCCCAGTACGATTCAACCGCCTGACTGAAAGCGTCAAAAGCGGAGATCATCTTCTGCCGGTGCGGTAGAGTCCGGGTAAGATCGGGATCTAAAATACACCAATCCGGATAAAGAAATTCTGAAGCTACGGAATATTTTGTCCCCTCAACATAAGCTACGGCGAAATGGGTCGCCTCGCTTCCGCTTCCCGCAGTAGTGGGAATTACGATAAACGGAACTTTGCGGGAGGGAGTTTTCCGTTTACCGGTGATTATCTCTTTTATCACCTCAGCCTCCGGGGGCAGCACACTCAACAACTTGGCCGTATCCATAACGCTTCCGCCGCCAACGCCGATTATCAAGTCGGTATTAAAAAGATGAAATTTTTGAACTCCTTTTACAATATCTTTCAATTTAGGATTTGAACTAAAATTGTAATGCCTGAAATATTCTTTCGAGGACAGTATCTTTTCTATCCGGGATTTAATACCGGTTTTTACATAGGATTTATCTCCGGTGACCAGAAAAATTTTCGTGGGATTGTACTTTTCAACCAGCCGCTCCAGCTTATTGAATTCTCCGGAGCCCAGATACGTATTGTCTTTTAGCATAATATAAGGGGAAGTCCGTTTTTCTTAATATTTCAGGATTTATTTTCCCTTTCCATATACCCGGATATAAACTCAAACGTAAAAGCCAAAAACACCGAAGCAACCAGGGTCAGAAAAAAAGCAAAAAGAAGATTCCTCACCGTTCCTTTAGGTTCTCTTTGGGGTTTTGAACTGTATGAGGCAATTCGGATATTCCCTATTCTAGAACCGATTTCAAATTTTAAATCCGGATCTTCCAAAATTTTCAAATTATTTTCAAGATTACTCAGCTGATACTCAACTGAACCGATATCCATCTTAAGCCGGTATATTTTTTGCTCAATATTACGGTAAATGGGGTTAATCTCCTGTGAGATAAGGACTCTGTCCTCCAACTGGCCCCAAATTTCTTCATCTTTTTCCAGGTGTAAAATAATATCTTCAACCCCCAAGGCCGTTTTCACGGAGACAAATCTGGACTGGCGGTTAAGCTCTCTTTTATACCCGTCCATACTGTTTTTCAATTCTCGGATTCTTTCATGCTTTAGACGTCTTTCTTTTTCAGCTGTAAAAATAAAATACGTATCCAACAACGTATCGGCAAATTTTCTCACCTCCCCGGGACGGGAGCCCGTAACCTTTAAATTTAACAAATTGATTCCCTCTATTCCTTCAACTTCTAAATCCATTTTTTTTGCAAGTCCAGATTCCCCGTAGTCTTCCAATCTATCCATAACCGCTGAAGAAGTTAGGATATTCTTATGTACATCAATATCGTTATCTACAAAAATCTGGCTTGAAGAGGTATACCGGGAGGGGCTAAGTAAAGTTACAGCCAGAGTTATTCCACAGATTATTACCACAAGAAAAACCATAAAAATTCTGTACTTCCACAGTACCCCAAACAACTCTCTTAAATCTATTTCATCTTCATTCATAATTTTGTTCATAGCATTATTCACCTTTTTATTTAAATTACCTGCTTAATTTAACTCTTTATTTTTAAGCCATTATCCCGGTCACCAGTTTCATTGAGTAGATTTATCAGGGCCTCTTTATTTTCACGGGGCGTTAAATCAGGCCTGCCCAGATCCGGGCGGGACCCCCTTTTTATTTTAACTTCTATCATCGCCGGGCCTTTCCTTTTAAACGTACTTTTTAAAGATTTTTGTAACTCCCCGGCGGTTTTAACCTTACCGGCCGAAACATAACCACACCCTAGAACAATCTTCTGAAGATTAATATCAAACCCGGCGGAGGGCTGGCCTCCAACAGAATCGTGGCACCCGTTATTTAAAACCACATGTACAAAATTTTCAGGTTTTTGCATTCCGATAATAGCCAGATTTCCCATATGCATTAAAAGGGCTCCATCCCCGTCCAGGCATACAACTTTACGGTCAGTATTAAGGGCTATCCCCAAAGCTATCCCTGAAGCGTGTCCCATGGAGCCAACGGTCATAAAATCGTGCCGGTGGTCCTGTTCTTTGGCCTCACGGTATTCATAGACCTCCCTGGACGCTTTACCGGTAGTGGATACGATGATATCATTTTCGGTGACCGTATCTATTATTTGCTTTATGGCGTCTTCACGAGTCATCTTATATTCGGGACAGGGCCACGATTTCAGTTTATACTTTTTGAAAGTATTCGGTTTTACCACTATTGCCGCGGGGGAACTGTTATCTTCGGCCAGACGGTAATTATCACGGATGAAATTATCTATGTCCCGAGTATCCGGGCCCAATACTTTAAACGGGATATCCATGTCTTTTAAAAGATCATTTTGAATCCGGCCCTGTTTTATATGCTGAGGCTGATCGTCTGCTTGAGGACAGCCACGCCAGCCTATCATCATAATCACAGGTATACCATAAACCTCTTTGTCAGCCAGGGAAAGGATGGGATTTACCGTATTTCCAAGACCTGAATTTTGAAGATAAACCAGGGGAACCTTTCCGGTGGCCGTATGGTAGCCGGAAGCCAGGGCCACCGCCCCGCCTTCGTTGGCAGCTATTATATGTTTATTTTTGGGAGTATTATCAGTTATATACCCGCAAATACATTTTAAAAGAGAATCGGGAACACCGGTAAAAAATTCCACTCCCTGCTCTTTAAGGCAGCTATAAAATTCTTCCGGATCAATCATTTAGGCTACTGTCGGGTATCAGGGTGAGAATCTCTTTTATGGACATCATATTCTCTCTTGCCTCGTAAGCCCTGCCGTTTATAAGAATTTTATTGGCGGTATCAACCATGGACGGATAGGCGCTTCTCAAAAGCTGGTTGGCGTATATCACCACATCCACTCCCGCTTCGGAAAGTTCCTCTTCGTATACAGTATCGTAGGTTGAAGGGACAACCACCAGGGGAACTCTTTTGTCAAAATCCTTATAATTTTTACAGAACTCCATGATTTCATCGGGTTTATCATCTTTGGAATGTATCATTATACCGCTTACTCCGGCGTCGATGTAAGCCCGGGCCCGGTTTAAGGCGTCCTCCATACCAGCTTTAAGAATAAGGCTTTCTATCCTGGCAATTACCATAAAATCTGTAGTCACCCGGGCTTTAAGACCGGCTTTTATTTTCTCGCAGAACTGATCTACGGGAGACTGCTTTTGGGGGACGTCCGTCCCAAAAAGGGAGTTTTTCTTAAGTCCTACTTTATCCTCTATTATTACAGCCGATACTCCCAGACGTTCCAGGGTCCGGACGGTAAAGACAAAATGTTCCGGTTTGCCCCCCGTATCACCATCAAAAATTATGGGTTTGGTAGTTACTTCCATAAGTTCGTTGACATTGTTCATCCTAGTGGATACATCCACCGCCTCGATGTCCGGTTTACCTTTTGCCGTGGAATCGGTAAGACTGCTGGCCCACATTCCGTCAAACCGTTTTGTCATCCCATCCACTTCCACTGTTGTATTTTCAGTTATAAGTCCCGTAAGTCCGTTGTGGGATTCAACTATCCGGACAATATCTTTAGAAGCTATCAGCCGGCGGAGTCTCTTTAACCGGATATCCGGTGTGGTACCTACTTCCTTTACCGCTTTATTTAACATGGTGGAGGATATCCCTTTTGTGTAGGGAACTTCTACAAGTTTCCCGCCCCATTCTTTTAAAGTATCTATTACCTGCTCTCTTATTTCTTTCTGGACCCCGTCTTTCCAATCATCTCCATGGACCACAAAATCGGGTTTAAGTTTCTTAAGTTTAGGACGGTAATCAAGAGTATGCTGGGGAATGACCTTCTTTACTCCCTTAATATTTGCTACTACCGCTTTCCGGTGCTCGTACTCCAGGTAAGGAAGCCGTTTGTAACTTGCTATGGCTTTGTCGGTCAAAAGACCGATTATAACTTCTCCCAGTTTAGCTGCTTCTTTTATAATGTTAAGATGCCCCGGATGAACGATATCCGCACTCATACCTACATAAACCGTCTTTCTCTTTTTTTCTTTATTCATTATTTTTATAACCTCCTATTTTATAAAATATTGTAAATAATAATTTACTTCTCTTCAAACTGTAAAACTCATCACTAATTTATTTTTCCTTACTTTTTTACACCTTGCTTTAACTTTGTAAACCAGTTTAATTGTTCTATTTTCCACTTTATCAAATTTTTTTTGTAGTTCATACAGTTATTACACGGATTCAACCAGTAAGTGCAACAAACGCTTCAAATGGTGTATCATAATTT
>CAYZAK010000021.1:0-30227 GCA_964476445.1 uncultured bacterium | reverse complement strand
CTTAAATAATATCTTAACATATTATTGCTGGTTGCTGAAACGGTAAATGCCCTAAATTTATTAGCCGGTTACGGATAAGGGCACAAAATTATATAAAGTAATTTTTCCTTACGGACTTAATCTATGTTTTATGGGGTATAAAATAATTACCGTATATCCAAAAAGGTCCGATATATTTCTAGTTGTTTAATTCTATTTTGAAATACCGGTTTCATTTTCTTTAGAGGGGAATTCATTAATTAAACTTTTAATTTCTTCTCCGATTTCAGGTTTTTTATCTTTAATATCATTATGAATTTCCCCTGATTTTTCAATATTACCCGCTTTCAGATGATTCTTAACTGCCTGAATTAGAGCTTTTTCATCTTTGGGAATAATTTCCAGTAAATCCTCATAAACTTGGGCGGCATTTTCATACTTTTCAAGTTTTCGATAAGTCTGAGCAAGGGCCCGGTAGGACGGTGTAAAATCAGGCATTTTTTCTATAGATTTTTGTATTGCCTCCAGGGCCCGTGAATAATTTTCTTGCTTGTAATAGGCTTCCCAGAGTTCATAATGTAAAAAAGGATAGTCCGCTTCTAAACGGCCCACCTCCTTAAAAGCCCCGGCGGCATCCTCATAATTTCCAATTTCCATGTAACTTTTACCCAGGTGAAACCGGGTATCCGAAAATTTCGGGTTCTCCTCTCCGGCACGTTTAAAATAAGCGGCGGCCAGTTCCGGTTCGTCGGAGGCGGCAAAGTCCAAACCTTTAGAATAAAAATCTTTAGCTGAGTCCGGTATTTTTTCGTCAACAGCTTCTTCGGGTACTATTTCTTTTAGCTTTTCTAACTTTCTAGCCTCCACGTTATCAAGGCGGGGGTGCTCCAGCCAGTTTCTTATAATATAATTTATCCGTCTTAAATTATTTAAAGCCCGGGTATTTGAACGGTCAATTCCCAGAACTTTTAAAAATTCTTCGTGGGCTTCTATCAATTGCCTTTCTTCCAGGTAGCTCTCTCCGGCCGTCAAATGGTCTTCTATTTCCCGGTAGTACACCTTATTTATTTCTTCTTTTATTTTCATCCTCCACTCCAGCGCCCGATCTTTATCGGAGTCTATTTCAAGAATATAATCTAATTTTTCCCGGGCACCTATTAAATCTGCGTTCCTATACATTTTTTTAGAGGCTAAAAAATGTTTTTCTGTGTTTTCTTTAACTAAATTTTCCCTGTACCTGCTGCCAAACTTCAATGAAAAAGTTAGCCTGTGGGCAGGACCTAAATCTTTATAGGGACTGTAAGCGTAATCAAGAGAAACCCGATCGTTTTTCAACCCTATACCCGTTCTGATACCCCGGTCGGCGTCCCGGGCGGAAAACGGTTTTTCCCGCCAGCCGGCACGGATAGCTAACATGTCTAAAAAATTATATTCCAGCCCTCCGGAAACAGCGACATTTCCCCTGGAGGGAATGTCGGTCTGGAGGGCAATCAGAAGATCTCGGCTGAATAATTCAAGTCCGGCTCCTCCGGAAAATATGACCGGTAAAGATTCTTTTTTAGAAAAATACTCCATACCCGTCCCCAGGTTCTTTACCGATACTCCCGCTCTCCAGCCATCTAAAATATCCAGAGGCCGGCGTGTACCGGAGATATCCTGCTTAATCAAAAATCCGGCATCGGCCGCAAAAGCCCGGGCAGTGCGGGAAGCCAGTTTCTCATATATGTATTTAAAATTTATACCGGCCGAGGCTGTATCTTTCAGAAATTCATAACCGAGGCCGGCGTTTAAAACCAGAGCCCCGGTATTAATATATTCAATCGGTTTTCCCGAAACATCAAAAGCGGGTATCCCGGAAGAATTAAGATGGGAAATTTCCAGTCCGGAAGTCAGCAGGCTGTGAAACGGAAGACTGTAAAAAAAACGATTTAAAGAGGTGTCTTCCATGTAGCGCAGGCGGTTAAGAACAATCTCTTGTCTTTTTACAAAACCCAGACCTCCGGGATTCCAGTAAACGGACGTGGCATCATCTGAAACCGCGGTAAACGAGCCGGCCATACCCTGGGCCCTGGCCCCGGGACCCAGTTTAAGAAAATCCGCGGACGAAGTTAACTGAGCCCGTATTAAGGAAGGATAAAGAATCGAGGCCAGAACCAAAATTATTTTTACCCAGATCATCTTACTATCACCAGCCTTCCGGTGACATTTTCTTTTTCGTTTTCTATGGTGTAAAAATAGAGCCCGCTTGCTACTTTATATCCATTTTTATCCCGGGTATCCCAGATAAAAGGTTCGCCGTCCCGGTTATAATTATAATCAAGAGTCCTGATATGTTCTCCGTTTAAGGTGTAAATATCTATTTGGGCCCTTGAAGAAAAATTTTTAAATTTTATCCCCACGCCTTGAGTTCCCGTTTTCGGATTGCCATCGGCCGGCTGATAGGGTACCGGATAGGCAAAAGCGGAGGAGAGGTCAGTTGCCGATTCGGCCAGCACGCCGAATACGGAAAGATGAGAAACCTCACCCAATATTTTTGTGTCGCCACGTCGGTATTCGGGAATGCGGAACCAAGCATTTTCCCGGCCGTCAAGCCGCCATAAAGATGCTGTTTTCTTTTCATATCTGTTATCAGGCGTAAAAGGTATGGAAATTTTCACTCTGTTATCTAAATCTCCGGTCAAAAGATTCTGACTGTCATCATATATTTCAAATTTTCTTAGAGAAAGGGGGACTCTATCCGGATCCCGGGTTTTTAAATTACGCAAGGATTCCAATATTTGATCCGAATTTTTATCTACCGTAGAAATACTCACCCGGTAATCACGGGAAAACGTACCCCCCGGAACTTCTATTTTTGTGCCGTCGGAACTTATTATCCGGTTACGAATATCTTGGTCCATTAAAACGGTAAATTCCCAGCTGAATCCGGATTCCAGGGGATGCTGTTTGTCCCCGGGATGGGTGATTGTAGCCAGATCTTTAGCCCGGGTGGTAACCGAGACCATGTAGGTATACCCTTTTTCCAGAGGGTTTACCGGTCCCAGACTGTAGGCTGCCGAAGAGTTTGCCACAAATGTAAATTCAATATCTTCTTCTTTTAGAGAACGGGTTAAATTATCCTTGATTGCCCGGATAGAGACGGCATCTTTAACTGTCGATGAGGCCATACCCTGATCAAAATTTATGTAAATTAACTGATCAACTTCCACCGATGCGGAGAACTTTGAAGGATATATTTTATTTTCAACTACCCGGGGGGCAGTTACATCCACCTGGGGAGGTGAACCGGACAAAGGCGTACTTGAAATAACTGAAGTATTTCCGAAAGCGTCAGTAGTTTTTAGACCAAAATAATAGGTGGTATTAAACCTGAAATCATCCTTTAAAATTTCTGTATGCTGAGTTCCCGAAGGCTTAACTTCCCAGGTTTGAAGATAGGCATCTGCCTTGTCCCACCAGCTACTTGCCGCTTCAGTACTTTCCTTAACCCCGAAAGTCGAATATTTAAGTTTGTACAAAGCCCCGGCCCGGTTATCTCCTTCGTATCCGATCTCCCCGGGCGAGGTCCATTTTAACTTTATTTCCCTGTCAGAGGGACCTTTCGATACTGTTAAATCAGTAATCTTTCCGGGAGGTTCAAAATGGGTGTGGGATTTGACTTCATTTGAATAACGTCTCTCGTAGGCATAATCCATACGAACTCCGGAAATCCTGTAGTAATACTCTGTATTCTTTCCCACTGTATCATCCCGGAAGGTCGTTCTTTCTACAGGAGTTAAAGTTAGCTGACGGTAGATGCCCGTATCTTGAGACATTCCCGGCTGAATTCCGGTACCCGCGCCCCGGTCTCCCCCGGAAACGGTTGCCCTGAATACGTGATAGGCCATATGGTCTATAGGTTCACCTTTTTCATCCCATGAAGTTTCGTCCCATGACAGTTCAATATAGTATTTATCGTTTTCGGTTACGGCAAGTCCTTCGGGTAATTGGGGGGGAGCGGCCTGCCAGTCGCCAGAAGGATTTCTGCCGTCCGGATACAGTGTTTCCCGGATAATTCCATAATTTCCCTCTGAATCGGCCCGGACTGTTATGTGACCGTCAAGATCGTTTCGATATATTATTGCCCCGGCATCCTGAATCCGGGTCAGCGGGTCTTCATAAGGATGCTGTGAGCCCCCGCCATCCTGTTGAACAGCGTACTTTAAATCCAGATTTTGAAGGAAATCCTTATCACTGCTGGAATCTGACCCGTGGTGATGAACTTTGTATATCTGGATATCGGAAAGGTCCTCTTCTTTAAGTTCGCTTTCATTATCTTCCAGGTCCCCTCCGAATATAAAGGTGCTCGAACCCAGCGAAACTTTAAGAACCATTGATTTATCGTTATCTTTCTCCGGGCCTCCCCAAAGTACCTCAACCTTAACATTATCATCCCAGCCGGGACCTTTATCCGCGGTCGGGCCGGAAAGGATGTCTCCTTTTTCAACATCGCTGATATTTTGTTTATTCCCTTCAACCCGGTCGAAATCTCCGCATTCATAAATATAATCTACCGTCCATCCATTTTCAACAAGCGTTGCCAGCCCCGCGTAATGATCCCAGTGATCGTGGGATATTACCATGTAATGAATATGGTCTATATTTGCATTTTCAAGAAAATTCTGTATGCCGGTATTGTTATTGCTGCCTCCGTCTATCAGGACATACCTGTCTTTATCGGTATCCAGCTTTTCATCCTTACCGGGTAGTTCAAGAAGTATACTTTCCCCATATCTCCCTTCTCCCCAGAAAAGGTAGTTCGCTCTCATGTAAAGCCGGCCGGCTCCGACAGGAGCAGCCCAGAAAATACAGAACACTATAAAAAAAGTTGTTATTTTTCTTTTTACATCCATAATTATCTATTAATTATATATAATATTGTCTTTTTTTAAATATTAAAAGGGTAAAATTGTTAGGGAGTCTTTGAAAACCGGTTAACCGGTTCCACTCCGGGACAAACTTTATTATATTGTACAGAGGAAACCGGTTATCGGGACTGATATTTAACTTTTCAGTGAATTACCCGGCGTTCATCATGGCTTTAATATCCTCGGCGGGTTCGCCTGTTTTCATGATATTAAATTTATCCACCAGCACACCGGCCACGTTTTCAGAGAGAAAGTCCGGGAGCGTGGGACCTAATCTTATATTCTTAAAGCCTAAGGAAAGAAGGGCCAAAAACACGGCCACAGCTTTCTGCTCGTACCAGGCCAGATCGAAAGATATGGGTAAATCGTTTACATCTTCAAGTTCAAAAACTTCTTTCAGTTTTAGAGCAATTACGGCCAGAGAATAAGAATCGTTGCACTGGCCCGCATCCAATACCCTGGGGATACCTCCTATGGCACCCAAATCAAGCTTGTTGTAGCGGTATTTAGCGCAACCGGCGGTCAATATTACCGTATCCCGGGGGAGTTCCTCGGCCACTTCGGTAAAATAATCCCTGGAGGAAAATCTTCCGTCACAGCCGGCCATTACCACAAATCTTTTTATGGCACCGCTTTTTACCGCTTCTACCACTTTATCGGCAAGTGCTAATACCTGGTTGCGGGCGAATCCTCCGGTGATCTTGCCCTGTTCTATTTCCTCGGGAGAGTCGCATTTTTTAGCCAGTTTGATAACTTCGGAGAAATCTTTTTTTCCTCCTTCTTTTCTTTCGAGAATATGTTTTACGCCCGGGAACCCGGTCGTACCGGTGGTAAAAATGCGGTCTTTATAAGAATCTTTTACCGGAGTTAAACAGTTGGTGGTCACAACTATGGGACCGTTAAAAGAATCGAACTCTTTATTCTGTTTCCACCACGAATTACCGTAATTTCCTACCAGATGATTGTACTTTTTAAATTCCGGGTAGTAATTGGCCGGAAGCATCTCGCCGTGGGTGTAAATATCCACCCCGGTACCTTCGGTCTGTTTTAAAAGTTCCTCCATATCCTTAAGATCGTGTCCGGTTATGAGTATGCCGGGATTATCTTTTACTCCCAGATTTACTTCGGAAATTTCCGGGTGTCCGTAAGTTTTGGTATTTGCTTCATCTAAAAGTTCCATAGCCTTAACCGCTACTTCTCCGGTTTCCAGGGCCAGCCCGATTAACTCCTCTACGGACTTATCTTTGGTTATTGCTACTAGTCCCCGAACCATGAATTTATATATGTCTTCATTATTATAACCTAAAACAGCGGCATGCTCGGCATAAGCGGCTATACCTTTTAAACCGTAAAGAATGAGAGATTTTAAAGAACGTTTATCTTCGTTGTCGCTGTAACTTAAAATGCCCACTTCGGAGGCCTTTTCCCGGAAATCTTCAACTGCCTCCCCCTGCCAGTTAAATGAATCGTGTTCTATTTTAAGATCGTTTCTGTTTTTAATATTTCTCCTCATTTTTAAAGCTTTCCGGATGTAATTTATAATTTTACCATCGTCAAAGTTGGCGTTGGTTATAGTCACAAACAGAGCTTCACTGAGAAACCGGCCGTATTTTTCATTTCCCTCATCTTCCGTGGCTTCCAGCCCTAAGGAAATACCCTGCAGGGTATATACTAAAAGATCATGTAAGTTAGAAGTAACGTCTCCTTTACCACAGACTCCATTTTTAGTACAACCCTGATTCTTAATAGTTTCCTGACATTGATAACAAAACATACTCATAAGGTGTCCTCCTGTCTTTTTTTTATTTTCAACAACAATTAAATTTTTCCTTCTTTATATAAATGATACTAAATTGATATCATTTGTTAAGAAAAAACAATACAATTTTAACTAAATTAAATTTATATTTTCAAAATGATTAGATTATCTTAAAAGGTCTTTTAGGGTAAGATTTTTCATCCGGCGTATGATATCTTTTTCTATATCCTTTATTTCGCCTCTGAGGACACAGTCATCCATATTAGGACATATTTTAGATTTAAAAACACACCGGGATAAATCTACATTCTTCTGGAAAATTTTGATTAATTTCAGTACTGATACATCCTCTACCGGCTTATCGAGAGAAAAACCTCCGCCCCGTCCCCGATGAGTCATTAAAATATTTTCATTGCTTAATTCCTGGAGTATTTTTCTAACGAATGCGTAGGGAATTTCAAGTTCTGAGGATATATCATCCGCTGAAAGGATATTTTCACCGCTTTTAAACA
The DNA here is from genome assembly GCA_964476445.1 of uncultured bacterium. Classification (GTDB taxonomy): domain Bacteria; phylum CG03; class SLGR01; order SLGR01; family JAGXOG01; genus CAYZAK01. The sequence goes on along the minus strand of CAYZAK010000021.1, from coordinate 23,070 downwards.
TATAAAGAAGTATGCGGACAGCATAATCGGTATCTCTGTTTATTAAAAGCATAATTATATGATACTTTATTTATATCATAAGTCAAATAATATAATTTACCCTATTGAGACCGGTAGATTATTGGAAAGAGTTTTAGTCTTTTTTATCGTTAAGTTTCTTCCGGTAATCTTTTATTGCTTTTTCCAGGGCTTCTTCGGCAAGTACCGAGCAGTGCATTTTTACTTTGGGCAGTCCACCGAGGGCTTCAGCCACGGCTTTATTGGAAACTTTTTCCGCGTCTTCTACAGTCTTACCCTTTATCAACTCTGTCACCATAGAAGATGTGGCTATAGCCGCACCGCATCCAAAGGTTTTGAATTTGGCATCATCTATCACATTATCTTTAACTTTTATGTAAAGCTCCATTATGTCGCCACAGACGGGATTTCCCACGTGGCCCACACCGTCGGCATCCTCTATCTCACCCACATTCCGGGGGGTTTTGAAGTGATCCATTACTTTATTTGAATATTGTTCCATATCTTTTTCCTTTCTTATATTTATTTAAATATTAAACGTCAGTTTATGTTTGATATCTCCACCTATCTTGTCTCTGGCAATCTCGCAAAGATCCTGAAGGGTGGTCTCATCAAGTATCTCTTTAATTTTATTGGAAAGAATTTCCCATAAATACTTGGTGGTACATATATCATACCGGTCGCATTCCCCATTTTCGATACAGGAGACCGTTACTATGGGACCCTCCACTTCCTCAATTATTTCACTTACGGGTATCCGGGAGGGTTTTTTCGCCAGCCTGTAACCGCCGCCGCGACCACGCTGGCTTTGTACCAGTCCTTTATTCTTTAACTGTAAAAATAACTGTTCTATGTAATTGGGGGAAATATCCTCCTGCTTGGCTATTCTGGATATGGGGATAGAATCAACTTCCTGGTTTATAGCCAGATTTAGCATACACCGCACCGCGTATCTTCCTTTTGTTGAAATTTTCATATTTGACTCCTTAATTAGGTTTTCTTTACTTAAATATTAGTAATATACTAAACTATTGTCAAATTTCTAAATTTCAAAAAATTTACAAGACGCAGTCATTCAAAAATATGTAAAATTTTGTCGCCATGGAGTAGATTTATAACAAATTAAAAGATAAATTCCCTTCCCTTAGTCCGTAGATTGTATATAATAAAGCGGTGAGTGCCATAAAAATTTATTCCTGGGTAAGTTGCTCCGTAGGCGGCGCTGGCGAAAATGATGTAAATAAAAAGTGCAAGACTACCTATCCATAATCAAACAGGCCCATAACAAAAGATACCCGGAAATAGTCAAGGTATTAAAAGCCTGGTACCGCCACCTGTTTTGCCCAATTAAATAGTAAAATATGCTCATCAACCAAGGAGCATATGATAAGCGGTGAACAATTGTCAAACAAGGGAAAAAGAGAATCATCTATTAAAGCTAAAGAGTTGGGCAGCAATGTAATACATGGCTGCTTCTATGAGGCTTCCGGAAACGAAGCCCGCCACGCCCGGGTATTCGAAGGCATCCCCTAAATTCCGGGGATATCCTTATGGGATTTTAGTATATTATTTTATTTATTCGGGATAGCTGTACACTCACCTGTTTAAAGCGTCACGAACGGCGGATATAACCTTGCCCGAGCGAACGGTAGCCGCGGTAAGCCCGTCAACTTCCGTCTCTATAATTCTCTGCGGCCTGTAAAGGGCGGGCAAACTTTCCCGTATGTCCCTGCCTGCCAGCCAGTGGGCAAGTTCTTCCATCTGCCTGCGCACCATCAAAGCATACGAAGAATCATCCTGAAGGAAATCCGTTCCGCCGTACCACAGATGCCGGTAACGTATATCAGTTACTACATTATCCTTCAGAGTGAGTTGAATACCAACATGCATTCTGTCCCGGTCAAAAAATCCCCCCCGGTAGATTCCGTCTTCGTACCTTTGTGCAGCAGGCGATCCCGCCGGGCCCTGTTGAGAGCAGGCACCGAGCATAATTACCAAAACTGCCATAACCAAAAAAACTGTAATATATTTTCTCATTATTTTACTCCATATTCATTTAAAAGGACAAATGCATCTCCACCAGGAATACACCGTCCGTATCTTCACTTGTTTCATTTACCAGGTAGTTAATACGTGTTTTCCAGTCGTGGCCCTGATGGTAGAGATTCAAACCCAATCCCGCCTGCCTGGCCGCTCTATCAGAGTCATCCCGGTCGGGTGTAGTTTCAGAATACCGTCCCACTGCCTCAAGCCTATCCTTAATCAGCATAAGTCCGGCCGTGACAAGATAAGCGTCGGAATTATAATTCCCTGTCTCTTCGGGATTTACATGACGAAGATAATAATCAAAAGCGCCGCTGAATCTCCCTAAAGCAAAATGGATGTCGGCGGTGGCCGCTGCGTAGTCGGCCCGCCTGCTTTGCGAACGCCCCAGTGACCAGTCGTACATCTCGTTTTTCAGGGCTCCCTGCAGTCCCAGGCCCAGGGCCAGGGTGGGCTGTGCGGGAGCGGCAACAGATGTTTCGTCAGCGGACGGCTTTCCAAAAATCGGTCCCCCTATTCTCAGCGAGGCCATATTGCCGCTGCTGTGGCTTTCCTTTACATTTCTTCCTGCCCCGTCAAAGACGCCCAGTGCATATTTCCATCCGGTTTTGGAGAAAGAGCCGTGAAGCATTAGACCCAGATCATAGCCCCCGGGAGACTGGTAGGCGGCCGAGGGACCGCTGTACTCGGCAAAGTGCTGCCTGGTGCTGCTTACGTCCCGCTGGCGGTGAAAAGGTACGCTCATATGACCAAACCTTACTGCCGCCTTGGAGTTTATACGGTAATTAATCCAACCGTCTCTGAGGTTTGCTGTCCTGGCCAGTTTGGGCATTATCCGGAAACTCAGGGCGCTGTCGTAAACATGGCCTCTTAAATCAAGCCTCACCCTCCTAAGGTAAAAACTGCTTAAATCCTCTCCTTCTCCTTCAGAAGAGTACTCGTACCTGCTTTGAATTCTACCCCTCATTTTCAAGGCAAAATTTTCCTCTTCGGTTACAACAAACCCACCGCTGTAAGCGGCCGGTAGCCTTGCCGGCATAAAAACCAGATACGCAAAAACCGCTATTTTAAATAATCCTGACAATTTTGATAAATAATTTTTTATTTCATTTGCTGTCCTTGCAATCTTTACATGTTCCGTAAATTTCCAGCCGGTGTTTTTCAGGTGAAAATCCGTATTTTTCAGCCATCTCTTTCTGTAATTTCTCTATTCTTTTATCGAACACTTCAACATATTTTCCGCACTTTTCGCATATCATATGGTCGTGGTGCTCGTGCCCGTAGTTATGCTCGTACCTGGCCATCCCGTCGTCAAATTTCAGCTCCCTGGACAGCCCGCATTCACAGAGCAGTTTCATAGTTCTATAAACCGTGGTGTGTCCGATAGACGGATTGCTTTTCCTAACCAGATGATAAATCTCTTCAACGGTCATGTGCTTTTCCTGAGATAGAAAAGCCTCAAGCAATTCCATACGCTGCGAGCTGAGCTTAAGCCCCGCTTCTTTTAAAAATTTTGTAAATATTTTTTCTTCTTTTTTCATAGTTGATTTTGAAATTCATTTTCAGTATAGCAGGTTTATATATTACTGTCAAACTTATAATTTTCTTACACTACTACTTTCGGGATCTCATAATTGTTATTAATTGCTATAACCTGTGCCGGAAGATCTGTAGATAAATAACGTTGTGGGTTTATAACATTACAAAGCGGCACCATTGTAGGGTCCGGTAAGTACAGATTAGATAAAACTATTTTATTATAACTTTACTTTTTTTAAGCGGTTAGCGTTTGTCACCACTGAAACCGAGCTCAGGGCCATAGCCGCCTGGGCTATTACGGGATGCAGCAGCCCCAGAACTGCTACCGGAATAACAACTACATTGTAGCCGTAGGCCCAGTAGAGATTCTGCCTGATTTTTTTGAAAGTCTCGCGGGAAAGTTTAATTGCCCTGACCACGGATAAGAGTTCGCCGCTTACCAGCGTTACATCCGACGATTCAATGGCTATATCGGTACCCGTGCCTATTGAAATTCCTACGTCTGCCTGGGTAAGGGCCGGAGCATCGTTTATACCGTCTCCCACCATTGCCACCGATCCGGAATTTTCCTGCAGCCGTTTTATTTCCGCAGTTTTTTCTCCGGGCATAACCTCCGCCAGCACCCGGCTTATTCCCACTGTCCGGGCTATGGCCTCGGCTGTTTTTTGGTTATCTCCGGTCAGCATCGCTGTCTCTATTCCCATCTTCTGAAGTTGAGCAACTGCCCGGGCCGAATCTTCCTTTACCGTATCGGCTACCGCAATTACTCCTGCAAGCTCCCCTTCTATAGCCACCAGCATTGCCGTTTTTGCCTTGTTTTCCAGCTCTGACATAAGCTGGTCTATTTCAGAAGATATAGCAATGCCGGGCATAATTTTTGCGCTGCCCACCAGAACATTTTTGCCGTCTATATTTGCTTTTACTCCCCGGCCGGTAACTGCCTCAAAATTTTTAGGCTCTTTTATTTCCAGCCCCCCCCGGCTGGCTTTCTTTACTATCGATTCTCCCAGGGGATGTTCAGATGCCGATTCCGCCGAGGCAGCTGCGGCAAGTACATCGTTATCGCTAAACTCTTTGAAACTTTTAATATCGGTTACGTCCGGTTCTCCCCTGGTTAAAGTTCCGGTCTTGTCAAAGACTACTATATCTATATCTTTCAGGGTCTGGATGGCCGCGCCGTCTCTTATTAATATGCCGTTTTGGGCTCCTATGCCGCTTCCCACCATTAATGCCGTAGGTGTGGCCAGTCCCAGGGCGCAGGGACAAGCTATAACTAAAACGGCCACAGCGGCAAACACTGCTCTTGATACTGTACCCAGCCCGGGATTGACCCAGGGCAGAAATTCCGCCGACCAAGTCATAATACCCCCGAAAAAAACTGGAAAGATAAGCCAGGAAATAAATGTAGCTGCTGCTACTGCTATAACTACGGGAACAAAATAAGAAGTGATTTTATCGGCAAATTCCTGTATGGGGACCTTGGTTCCCTGGGCCTCCTCAACCATTTTAATTACCTGGGAAAGAAAGGTGTCTTTCCCCACTTTAACTGCTTCTACCTTTAAAAGACCCTGCCGGTTTATGGTAGCACCTATTACTTCCTCGCCCGGTTTTTTCTGGACCGGCATAGGCTCCCCGGTAGCCATTGATTCATCTACAGAACTTTGCCCTTCTTTAACTATCCCGTCAGTCGGTATCTTTTCTCCGGGCCGGACCACCATTATATCGCCTACTTTAACTTTTTCCACCGGCACATCCTCCTGGCGGCCGTCAACAATAATGCGAGCAGTCTTTGCCCCCAGCTTAAGCAGTTTCTTTATAGCCTGGGACGCTTTTCCTTTTGCCCGGGCCTCAAGATACCTCCCAATAAGATGAAAAGCCATTATCATACCGGCTACCGGTGCAAAATTTGCAATGGGGGTAAATATTGAAAGCAGACCGGTAAGGAAAGCCGCCGAGGTCCCCATAAGGATAAGGGCATCCATATTCGGCGACAGTGCCATCATTGACTTAAACCCGGTTGTCAAAGTTTTACGGCCCGGATATAGAAGTACGGCCAAGGCCATAATCATTGATATAAATTTATATATACCCTGGGGAATTAAAGAAGTTGTTGATACGATTATCCATAAGGTCATCAGGGGAACTATTATATACCAGGCAGTTTTCATTCTTCTTTTAGCCTCTGTAAGTTCCTCCATGCTGCTGTCTTTGGATCCTTCTTCGGAGGAGGCCTCGGATATTGAATAACCTATGGCTTCCACTTCCCGGACCATATCTTCTATTGAAACTTGTTGGGCATTATATTCCACTGTTGCCGTCTGGGCGGCAAAATTCAGCGAAGCGCTCTGTACCCCGTCCATCTTATTTAAGACACCCTCAATTGTGCGGGCGCAGGAAACGCAGGACATATTTTTTACGGAAAACTTAACTTTATCTGCATCGCTTTGAACGCCGTATCCTGATTTTTCAACAGCTTTTATTAATTCCTCTTGGCTTACAGCTTTTTCATCGTATTGAACTGACGCTTTTTCGGCGGCAAAATTTACAGACGCAGAATTGACTCCTTCAGTTTTTTGAAGCGCTTTTTCCACGGTACTGGCGCAGGTAGCGCAGGTCATCCCTGTTATTTTTAATATATTTTTTTCCATCTTCAATGCCTCCTGAATTTATCAAGTATATTTAAAACTTCCTCTAATTTTTCATCTACTTCTGCGTTGCTTCCGCTGGAGGCGGCATCTTTAACGCACCCCTGAATGTGGCGGTGTAAAATTCTTTCCTCTACTTTTTTCAGAGCTTTAATAACAGAGGAAAACTGTATTAATATATCTATACAGTAGCGCTTTTCCTCTATCATATTCTGCAGTCCCCTGACCTGCCCCTCAATCCTTTTTAACCTTGTTATCTCTTCACTATGTTCAGTTGTCATATCTGCATCCTCCCATTTAAAATATACCTATCCCGCTTTAATTGCCGTTAATTTAAAATTTCCGATCCCGACAGTAGTATTATTATATATTTGCGATGACTTTTTCCAGTTTTTCTCTTACTTTAAAGGCCACATCCCCCAGAGAAGCGTTATCAACCGCTTTCATCGATTCGGCCGGGTCAACTGCTGCCACTTCGGTGTTGCCTTTGCCGGCATCCTGAACTATTACGTTACACGGCAGCAGCAGCCCTATCCGGCTTTCTTTCTGAAGAGCTTAATAGGCAAAGGGAGGATTGCAAGCTCCCAGGATCCGGTATTTTCTGAAGTCCTTATCCAGTTTCTTCTTCAGCGTCTTTTTAACATCAATCTCAGTCAGTACTCCGAATCCTTCTTTTTCAAGCTCTTCTTTTGTCCGATTAATTGCCTTTTCAAAAGAATAGTCCGTTATTTTTGAAAAATAATAACTCATAGGCTTAGTTCCTCCTCTTAATATATATTTTCTAATTACACACAGTGAGGGCTCTCTTATTAATGCCCCATGTGGCTGCGATGATGGTCTTCGGAGCGACCCCGGCCATAACCGTAACAGTCTGAGTTATTGTTATGGTCTCTCCCGTGATGCATTCCATATTTTTCACCTTTTAAATACGGGCAGTCGGCGGGATCTGTTTTCTTTAGCTCTTCTGCCGTCTGGTCATCATCAGAAGTAATTGTCAGCTGGATACCGTTTCCCAGTACTTTTCGCTCTACATTTACTTCTCCATTGGCGCCGGTGTAATGGGCATTAAGCGATACTCCTGCCAGCAGGACAACTGCCACTGATACAGCTATAATTAATTTTCTCATATCCTTTTCCTCCTTTTACTTTTCAACATTACTAACTAACTTCACATTAATTATAACATACCCCCGGGGGGTATGTCAAGGTGTAATTTTTTAAATTAAAATTTTATCGACAGCTCATCCAGTTTTCTATGTAACAAAAGAAAAACATAGTGGTATGCTAACAACACCAAAAACAGCCTGATTACACTCAATTCAAAAAGACTGATACAAGCAGTGACGGCAGGTGTTTCTTTTGATTAGCCATCTTATTTCAGCCTTTCATTCCCTCTCCGCTTATAGAAAATAAACAGTCCCGCAGCGGTAGCGGCGGCTGCAACCCACTGTGTAGGGGTAAAAAAAAGTATATGGGCTCCGCGAAAATCGCCTCTTAAATATTCAATCCCTACCCGGAAAATTCCATATAAACTCAAATAGAGGGCAAAGACCGACCCGTTCTTCGTCCGATCGGATTTAAGTACGCGGTAAAGTATAAAAGAAATTATACCCACCCCCACAAGAGAATAGAGCTGGGCCGGATGCACCGCAAGCGGCGACTGTGAAATATCTACAATACCGCGTCGCACCTGTTCATAATGGGCGTGACTGCCCCGGGGAAATACCACTCCCACCCAAGAGTCGGTTATCCGGCCATAACTGTCACCGCTCAAAAAACATCCCATCCTCTGTATGGCATGGCCAAGAGCAAGCGCGGGAACAGTGACATCCGCAGTATCCAAAAATTTAACTTTTCTTTTTTTAGATGCATATACAGCCCAGATTATTCCCCCTATAAGTCCGCCGGAGAAAACCAGTCCCCCCTCCCATACGGCAAACACTTTCAAGGGGAAATGGATAAAACTTTCAAGAGAAATTAATACGTAAAACATCCTTGCTCCAACAATGCCCCATATAACTGCGCCCGTAAAAAGATAACTTATAAATTTCTCTGATAACTCTCTCAGTTTAGAAGTCTTGAGGAGAAAATAGTATCCGGATATCAGAGCAATAGCCATAACCAGACCGTAACTGTGCAGCGTAAAATGACCTATTGAAAAAAGTTCAGGGTACATATTTTAAACCTCCGTTTTTTGCTTTATAATCGAAAAAACTCTTCTAACAGGCGGTAGAAACATGCCTGTTTTCTTTTTATAGTCAGAATATTGTTCCGGGAATTTGCTTTTCAATTCTTTTTCTTCAACTTTTTCAAGATGAATATAAGCCAATACCAGTACAGGCCACATAATTATGGTTAAGATTGTCGGCCAGTGAATAATCATTCCGGTAGTAATTAAAATTATTCCGCTGTACTGGGGATGACGCACGAGAGAATAAATCCCATCCGCAACCAGGGAATCTTCCGCTTTATAAATCTGTCTCCAGGCAATTATAACTAAAACAATTCCAATACCTTTAATTAAATAACCACTTCCCATTTCAACTATTGCTCCGACGCCGCCGTCCCCCAGAAGCGAAGCCCAGAGATGTCCTTCAATATGTCCAAGCGAAAGCTCCAGGCCTGCAAATGTACTGAGAATATAAATAGTCAGCGGAAACCCGTACATCTCCGCATACAGTGCTACAATAAAGGCTTTAAATATACCCAGTTTGCGCCATTCCCGTTTTTTTCTCGGTTTCAGGAAGGCCCCTATAAACAGAAAAAAAGAATGACCATAAAAATTGCCGCAGGCCACATTCCATACCCGTAATCTCCGTCATGCATTATCAATACTCCTTAATATACCCGCCATATCGGGATTTACTCATATTGTTATTCATCTTTATCCTTATGCGAACCACCCCTCATAAATATATGCATCAGGAGACACAGCAGAAGCAAAACCCACAGTTCCCCACCCCCTGATCCCCTCCCCACCACATAGAACAAAACTCCCGCCATCACCAGGCAACATATAACCATCACCATCGCTTGCATCCCCATAGGGCCGGATTTTTCTTTCTTATCATTCATATCGTTGCTCCTTCAAAGTTGAATATTTCAATTTAATCCAGGCAAATATTCGGTCACATCTTCACCCGTTGATTGAGCCTGACCAGCGAACCATATCCCGTAAATCGAATAAGATATCATATATGCTGTAATTACACCGATTACAAGATTTGAAATACCAAGAATTGTTTCACCTGTATTTATGTCATATGCCGAAATCCAGTGACCCATCAGATAAATTATAATCAACGGATAGGGCAGGATAACTATAGCGTTTTTTAGCGACTCTTTATTACAGAATTTTAAAAAGAGCATACCTATCGCTAAAAAGGCCAGGCCTCCCAGGATAATCACAAAATGAGTGTAATTTAAAAGCAAGTAAAAACTTTCCGTTTGTAAACCGAAAATTTTAGTTGATTTTTTCTCCGGCGGCGCCTCGTTCTCTTCCAGGGCATGTCCCACATGGGCGTGCGCTTCTCTGATTTCAATTAGCCCGGCCGTTGTTTCAAATTTTTCGCTTTCATGTAACAAAGCAATTCTGAATATCCCGATTAAATAGGCCAGCCCCATGAAAATTAAAAATCCTGTAAACAGAACTTTTTTAGCTGTCTTCTTACTCATTATTTTATTTCTCCTTTAGTTTTTCTTTTTTCCGCATGAGCGGTAATCTCAAGATGGCAACTGTTATTTTTTTCACACCAGTAGTGGCATTTTTCGGCCCATTTCTTTTCTCTATACCAGAGGCCGCATTCCGGGCACTCGTGCAATTCATTTTTTTCTTTTTCCCGTTTCATATCAACTTACCCCGTTTTCACGCTCCGGAACTCTGTTTCTCTACGGCATTTACTTAATGGCACGACTTAGGCTTTCCGTCGCTCTTTTCGGCCAAACTTTCAATAAAACCTTTTTTGTTTTTATTGATAAAATTCCCCGGGTTCTCCTTAAAAGTTTCCAGGCAGGCCGGGGAATCGAAATAGTATTTTTTTTCCTTATACTTCAGCTGCAACTGCGTATCTTTTTTTATTTTTCTTTTACAAACAGGGTCCTTTACTTTTGTAAACATTTTATTATTCCCTTCATTTCCCAATTAAAACTGCACTTACCAGATTTACTTCAGCGACCATTCAAATTTCCTCGTGCCCAACCTTCCCGGTCCCTCAAGATAAAGCACAGCCGCATCGGCAGTATCATCTATAGCCGGGAACTCAATGACTCCGTTAATGTGATGTTCGCCGCTGGCGGGTCCCGACCAGGAAAGCGGCCGGTAAACGGCGCCAGTTGAATCTTCAAGACGGGCTATTTCTTTAAAATCATAATCCAGCGAGCCAGAATGTGTATCCAAAGACAGATTAATAGAAGCCTTCTTTCCCGGCTCCAGCTGCCGGGGGTTGGCAGTAACCGATATTCCCCGGTTGTCGCTATGAACGGGTGAATACTCCCGGGGGGGTTCGGTTTTCTCAGCGCTTTTTTCTTCTCTTTCAATTTTTTCATGCCCCAATTCCTCCGCCGGTACCTGTTTGTCAATACTCCTAACTTCAGCCGCTTTTTTATTAACGCCGTAAAATATTGAGGAAACAAAAATTAAAACAAACACCGGAATTTCAAATTTTAAAATATTCTTAAAATTCCAGTTCGGATTTTTTATAATCCCGCTGCTTTTCATGGTATTGAGCATATACGTTATCCCGGCGATATTTATCATCACCGCACCGGCCAGGATCTCTTTTTGAAATCCCGAGAGAATAACCGCAAAACCGGAAACACCGATTACGGCCAAAAAATTGATCAGGTAGTGTGAACAACAAAGTACCATTGAAACAGCCGAAGCCGCCGTTGAGGACCCGGCCATTTTGCCTCCCCCTGATTTTTTTGCACGTAACCGCATATATTTAAAAAGCCCCATCTGTACCCCAAAACCTAAAATTAATGCCGAAAGCCAGAACCACAACCGGAAAAAACTATCCACCGCGTGGGAAAACGAATTTAAAATTGTAAGCAAGCCAAGATAAAACCCCAAAAGCCCCAAAGCTGCTCCGGATCCCCAAAAAATAGATTTTCTCTTATATGACATAATTTTGCAACCCTCCTTTAACTCACAATTTTAAAAAAATTGTACATCATAACTTCTCTTTCTTTTTATTATGGGTATTGCGTATAATTGACTGTGCCGCCGGGAACCGCACCGGCGACACAGCCTTTTTTCCACCTATCGCCTTTTTATTTTCTCTCCTTCACATACTCCTGGGGATTGCTTAAAAATTCATCCCTGCAGACCGGGGCGCAAAAACAGTATGTTTTGCCTTTGTATTCGGCGCAGTTACTCCCCTTTTCCACTTCCATTCCGCATACAGGATCCTTCTTTTTTTCGTTGCCCATTAAAATATACCTCCTTATTCAGTGCATCATATGACCGCGGTTTTGGTTGTGGTTTCCGTTATGTCCAATTCCGGATCCATGGCAATCTCTCTCCGGCTTTAAATTTCTCCCGTGATGTAATCCGTTATTTTCACCGCTGTCTAAATACGGACAGTTAACCGATCCCGCTTCTCTTAAATTTTTTACAACTGCAGCATCATCTGAAGTAATTGTTAGCTGTATCCCGTCCTCAATTTCTTCTCTGTGAACATTTACCCTCTCATAATTCTGACTGTGATGATGAGCATTCAGGGAAAAATTTATCCCTACTACGGCAACGGCAGCTACCAAAATTACTATAATTGCCTTTCTCATAATTTTTTACCTCCTTTAGTTTTTTCGCCATCAACCTAACTATAACATACCCCCGGGGGGTATGTCAAGTAAATAGGAATATAGGGGTAGGCTATAGGGGTATTTTGTGTTGTATTTTAATTAATTTTGGATTTTTATAATCTGCCTTAAAGGCCGTAACTTTTTACCAATGTAAAAATGGTTAATTAACCAACTTCCGGTTTATTTTTATCATCTGAATTTTTAAGATTGTTTCGTTTTTGAGACCGGTTTACCTTCCCTTCCAGAACACATCCTTTTAATCCCGGGTGGCATTTTTGACCGAGTTTTTTGCATTTACCTTTTAACTGGTGGGGACAGCTCCAGGTCATAGGCTGGTGTTTTTTTTACCTGTTATAGTATGGACCTCTTTACTTATATTAAGAGACTTTTCTATTTTATGAACTTTTATCTTTAATTCTTTTTCCGGCGGAGTTATCTTAAATCTCCGGTCGGATTCAAGTTTTTTATACTTTTCAGGCGAAAAACTCTTACCGGTCACTGTCAATCACCCGGATATACCGGTGACATCTTCCGGAGTTTTGTTACCACCGGAGGGAATTTTTCTACAATATAATGGGCATCGGAGAGTTCGTTGTCCACTCCCGCGGAAAAAACAATAGAACCCTGGGCCGAAACGGGATCCACCCCTATGGCCTTGAGTACGTGCGAAACCTTAAGGGCCTCCGATGAGCAGGTTGAACCGCTGGTTGAGGTTATACCCTCCATGTTAAGATTCATATTCATGGACTCCCCTTCTATATATTTTACGCAGAAACTGGCCAGCCCGGGAAGACGTTTTTCTTTATCTCCGGTCAGTATAACCTCGGGTATATTTTTCATAATTCCCTCTATTATCCGGTTCCGTATTTTGGTTAAATTTTCTTTACGGGTATCCATATTTTTGGACGCAAGCTCCGCCGCCTTACCAAAACCGGCAATGGCCGGAAGGTTGTGGGTACCCGCTCTCAAACCTTTCTCCTGTATTCCGCCTTCTATAAGGGGGAGAATTTTCACTCCCTTATTTACATAAAGCGCTCCCGCCCCCTGGGGGCCGTGTAAGGGGTTGGAAGCTAAACTCAGTAAATCTATATTTGAATTTTTCACATCTACGGGTACCTGCCCTGCGGCGGACACCGCGTCCGTGTGAAAAAATATATCGTTTTCTTCCGTAATTTTTCCTATCTCATCCACCGGTTCTATGGTGCCTATCTCCGGAGAGGCGTATGTTACAGAAACCAGCGTGGTATCAGCCCGAATATTTTTGGCAATTTCTTCCGGATTTATAAAACCTTTATCATCGACATCCAGCCAGGTTATCTCGTACCCCTCCTTTTGAAGACTTTTTAGGGGATGAAGAACCGAATGATGTTCTATGGGAGAGGCTATTATATGATTTCCCTTATTTTTTTTGTGAGCCAAAAGACCTTTTACAGCCAGATTGTTAGATTCGCTGCCGCAGGAAGTAAATATTATCTCCTCCGGTGTGGCGTTAATTAAACCGGCCACCTGTTTGCGGGCCTTTTCCAAGGCGGTTCCCGCCTGATCCCCCATAAAATGTCTGCTTAACGGATTTCCCCCTTCCCCGTTTAAAAATTTTTTCATCTCTTTTTTGACTTCCGGTAGAACCGGTGAGTATCCTATATGGTCAAAATTTCTTGTCTTCACAATATTTCCCTCACTTTTTCACTATGTAAAATATGAAATCTCCATTGTCTTCATCCGTATCCAGTAATTTATGTCCGGTCTCCGAACACCAGGCCGGAAAATCCTCTTTGGACCCCGGGTCGTCGGCTATTACTTTTAAAATTTGGCCGGAATCCAGTTTTTCCAGTTCCAGCTTTGTCTTCACTACGGGCATAGGACAAAAAAAGCCCGTGCAATCAAATTTTTTATCTATATCCATATCCATACCCTCCTCATTTAGGCAAATTAATAACTATTTTCAACCCTTTTTCTCCACCGGAATCGGCAGTAATATTTCCCCCATGTGCCTCAACTATTTTTTTACAGTTATACAGTCCTATACCCGTCCCTTCTTTTTTTCCTTCAGTTAATCCGAAATTAAAAAGCTCACCGGACTCTTCCGGAGAAAGTCCGGGTCCGTTATCTTCAAATATGAGAGTTACCTTTTTATTCTGTCTATCTTTTATCTTTATATCTATCCGGGTCCTCTCACTATTCTCAAAAGATTCTTCTGCATTTTTAATAATATTCCAGACCACCCTTTCAAAATAATCTCTGTCAATTTTTACTTTCTCAACTTTGTCTCCGAAGATTTTCACTCGGGATTTAAAATTTAATTTACTTACGGTATGTTCCAAATACTTTTTTAAATTAACAGGTGTTTTTTTTATATTATTCTGAATATTTCCTTTAACCGCTGTTTTTATAGATTTTACCATATTTTCCAGCCGGGTCGTTTCACCAAGAAGCACATCGCAATCTTTTTCTTTATCGGTACCCCTGGTTTCTTCCTTCAATAACTGTATATGGATCTTAATAACGCCCAGCGGATTGTTTAAGTCATGGATAATAGTGGAGGCCTGTTTTCCTATCAATTGAAAATTTGCGACATATTCCGATAGTTTCTTGTAATATTCAACCTTTTTTCCAAATAAATATCCAATAAAACCGCTAAGCAAAGTGTAGGTAATCCAGTGCGGCCACATGATAAATTCAAAAGCTTTCGCATAACTTGAGACCAATCCGTCAAAATGCAGGTGATATCTATCGGTATCGTGAAGGTGAAAAAACTCCGTTATCGCGTGGGTAACCGGATGTAAAACAAAAAAACCTAAAATACACCCGCCCAATATCCACATAATTATGGCTTTATTTTTCCTAAAAAATTTTTGTATCTTCATATAAACAAGTTAATATCAGATTTTTTGGCCTGTTTTATATACCAGGCCGCTCCCACGGTATCTTCTACTTCGGGTATCATGCTATCCTCTTTCACCCCCATTACCCCGCAGGACGTAGAACAGGCGTAAAATTTTACTCCCAAGCTCAGGGCCATCTCGAAAAGTTCTTCAACAGACGGGGTCTTTGTCTTTTTCATAAGTTTTTTCATCATAGCCGGTCCCATCCCTCCCATGTTCATCATGGTAAGAGGCAGAGCGGTCTTTTTAGAGGGCATCATAAACTCCATCATCTTCTGCAAAAACCCTTTCCTGCGGTATTTTTTTCCTTTTTTAAGAAAATTCAAGCCCCAGAATGTGCAGAATATCTCCACTTCCATATCCATGGACGCCCCGGTAGTGGCCAGAATGAGCATGGCCAGGGCCTTGTCCATAGTTCCCGAAAAAAATATCAGGGTCATCTTATCCTTTTCTTCAGACATAATACCTCCGTTAATTTATAAATGCTCCTAAGATTCCGGCGGTCAATACTATATAGGCCGGATGTAATCTTCCCCAGAAAAAAAGAGCGCCGAATACCATGGCAAAGATTATTAATCTTCCCGAAGCTAAATTGGATAGTCCTATAAGTTCAAAAGCCGCCGAAATTATCATGGCGAAAACTGCAATTCTTATCATTTTAAAAGCTCCCTCCACAGCGGCAGCATCTCCGTATTTTTTGTACAGATAACCGACTCCGGTAATTAATAATACCGGGGGAAGCAAATTGCCCAGGTTGGCGGCTATCACCCCGGGTACTCCGGCCACTTCATATCCTATATAGGTGGCGTATTTTATGGAAATGGCTCCCGGGAAGACCGCGGTTATCCCGGTAATATCCAAAAATTCGGCCGAGCTCAGCCAGCCGTAATTCCGGACCACTTCTTTTTCCACCAGGGGTAAAAACGAATAGGCCCCCCCCACAGCGAAAAAGCCTATTTTAAAAAAGACAAAAAATATTCTTAAAAGCAGCCCCATTAATGGCCGCCTCCTTTCATGATGTGTACAGCATGAGGGAGCAGTTCTAATATAGCCTCTAGGGACTGGCGGACTCCCTTTGGGGAGCCGGGAAGATTTATTATAAGAGTTCCATTTTTTATCCCGGATATCCCCCTGGAAAGAGCGGCTCTTTTTGTAAACTTCACCCCCTCCAAGCGGATAAGTTCGGAAATACCGGGAGTATCTCTTTCAATTACCTCCCCGGTAGCTTCGGGAGTAAGATCCCGGGGGCCCAGTCCCGTTCCCCCGGTGGTAATCACAATATCCATATCCCTTCTTGAAGATAGTTTTGACAGTTTATTTTTAATTTTATTTTTACTGTCGGTTACCAGGTCCCGAGACGCTATTTTAAAATTTTTGTCAGTTAAGATTTCGACTATTGCCTCTCCGGACGTGTCTTCTTTTAAGGTTTTGGTGGTTGATACCGTAAGTACCGCCGCTTTAATCATTTTTCACCTCCGCCGGGCAACTTTTTTTTATTTGCCCCCCTTTTACAACCTTCATAAATATTCCTTTATCAGACATGGAGCATTTTCCAAGTTTTTGTCCTATTGAACATTTATCGTGACACTTTTTCCCCACTTGGGTGATTTCGCATACTGCTTGATTGTTGAAAATTAGTTTGTCCCCTATTTGTAAATTATCCGTATTAATTTCCTTCACTAAAATATTTTCGGCCATATCCCCGGGTTTAACCTTTATTCCCTGAGCCCTTAAATTTTTTAAATCTTTTAAAGAAAGCATGGATACCTGTCTTTTAGTAGCCCCCCCGTGAGCGTCGTTTTTTATCCCGTAATTTTTTACCAGGACAGCGGTCTTGGTTTCCCGCTTTTCCTCTCCCCTCTTTTTAGATACGGAGATTGTTTCAATTATTCCTTTCATAGTCCCCGCTCTTCCCCCCGGTTTTCTTCAGCAATCTTATAAATTTAATCTCCGCGCTCTTGTCCACCGGTTTTACCATATCGTATATATTCAATAGAACAGTTGAACAGGAAAACATGGCCTCCATCTCTACGCCGGTTCGGTCCCTGGCCTTTACTTTAACTTCCGCTCTAATACCTTCTTTTTCTATTTTAACATCTACACTGCATCCGGTTAAAGAGATAGGATGACACAGGGGGAGAGCTTTGGGGGTAAGTTTAGCGGCTGAAATGCCGGCTGTTTTTGATACCGCCTCCACATTACCCTTTGGTATGTCCCCTTTTTTTATAAGCTTTTTAGTTTTTGAGGATATTTTTATAAAACCTTCGGCCTGCGCAGTTCTTTTAGTTATTATCTTATCCGATATATCGGCCATATTAACTTTTTTGTCCATTTTCAGCCTCCTATACACCCCATGTTTACGGTGCTGTGATTTACAACTCTTTTTTTGATTTTACCGTTTAATATGGTTTTTAATTTTTCTTTTAATAAATCCCCATTCAGATTCAGCATGGCATTTAAATCAATCCCGCCGGCCTCAAAAAGACATCGTTTTAATTTACCCGAAGATGTGATGCGGATCTTATCGCACCTGTGGCAAAAAGGTGCCTCAAAAGGAGTTATAAAACCGACTTTACCGGGTTTATTTTTAAGGTTATGGTATATGCTTACCGAATTTTTTAGCCGGTAGCTTTTAGGATGGATCAATCCGTCGTCAATTAACTTTTTTCTGAATCCTTCCACCGAATCGCTCTTTAATCCGTCGTCAATTAAATCCATTTTTTCTATAAACCGTACATCAGCCCCTAAAGAAACGCCGAAATTGATTATATCCTCCGCCTCTTCGGTATTGAAATCTTTGATTAAAATGGTGTTTAACTTAAGATTATCAACCCTTAAATTTCTTAAATTTTCTTTTACCAGCTCAACATCTCCCCCGGTAAGATGCCTGTACTTGTGAGGATTTAAACTGTCCAGGCTCACGTTAACACCGGAAAGGCCCCCGGAAGCCATCGAGTTTATCAGAGGGATTTTCTCCCCGCTAAAATGCAAAGAAGAAGTTACAAAATAATTTTCAAGTTCCACCCCGGACAAAAATTCAAATACCCCCTTACGGATAAACGGCTCTCCCCCGGTGAACCGGTATTTTTGGATACCCAAAGATTTAAATATTTTAATTACCCGGTTAAGTTTTTCAAAACCGACCAGATTGTCGGGTTCCTTTGTCAAATCCCGGGGCCGGGGACGGCAGTACCGGCACCGGAGATGACAATTCGGAGTCAAAGAGATCCGGGCGTATTTTACAGTATCTTTATTCAAAACTTCCCCAGCGCGCACCGTGGATACACGCATACCTCACAGTGGCGGCAGTAACCCCCGTAACCTCTTTTAGTTAACCTGTCACCGGTTATTTTTGTATCCGAAAAGGCGTAGGGAAGATAAATATCCAGAACGGTTATATTGTGAAATAACGCGCAGGCGGGCACTCCGAAAACCGGGATTTTATCCAGGTAACCTACCATAAACATATTTCCCGGAAGAACGGGCACGCCGTATCGAACTATTCTAACCCCGGCATCTATTATGGCCTTTTTGGTTTTATCGTCGGGGTCAACGGACATCCCCCCGGTTAAAATTATAAAATTACAGCCCCGTTCAACCGACTTTAAAATTTGGTTCTTAATATTTTCCGGACGGTCTCCGGTTAATTTATACCTTACAATACGGCTCCCGTATTCTTTAACTTTTTTTTCTATAACCGGTTTAAAACCGTCTTCTATCCGGCCCGAGGCCACTTCTTCACCGGTTACCAGAAGGCCGATTTTTTTATTTTTATAGGGTTTTATCTCAACTGTATTTTTACCGGATGCGGTTTCAAGGGCCCGGTCCACTTTTTTCCTATCAACCACAAGGGGTATGGCTCTCATTCCCGCTACATCGCCCCCTTTTTTAACTGGTACGTCCGTATGGAGAGTAGTAAGGGCTATATCTCCTATTTTATTTATCCGGTTAACCGTCTCTTTATCGATCTTGATAAGTCCGTCATCTTTGGCTTTAAATACTATTTTACCCTCGGAAGGACCCTCTATAGAAATATTTTTACCGGCCAGGCTCTTAAATTTTTCGGCGGCATCGTTTTCATGATATTTATCCGGAGATACTTCAAAAGCGTACAGGTTCTCCTTGCCCATATCTTTTAGGGTTTCTATATTTTCCGGTTTTACGATATGGCCTTTTTTAAAAGCCGGTCCTTTTTCTTTGCCGGGTATTATCCTGGTAATATCATGCATAAGCACGGTACCCGCGGCTTCATCAACCGGAATTGTTTTTAAGTTTTTTTCATTTTTCTTATTCATAAATATTTTAAAATTATTATCTTCTTAATCATGTATATATAACTTACCAGCTACGCTATATTATAATTAATATAACGAAAAAGACAAAAAACTGGAGTTTATTTTTTTGCCAATTTAACTATACCGGCCCGAACGGCACTATAATTAAAAAAGTTTACGGTTAAATATATTTTACAACCACTCCTCTTTTTTAATCGTACCGTCAACTCCCACTACGGCGTATTTTATAGGGACTTTCCGTTCAGCCTCATCGGCGGACTGCCGGGCCAGGTTCAAAAGACCCCTGCAACAGGGTACTTCCATAATCAGTACCGTAAGGGTATTTATCTTTGCCCGGTCGATCATATCTTTTATTTTTTCCTTGTAAGTTTCCTGTCCCGAATCCAGTTTCGGACAGGCAATGGCCAGGGATTTACCTTCAAGATACTTGGAGTGAAAATCTCCCACCGAATAAGCCACGCAGTCAGCGGAGAGGACTACATCCGCTCCCTTAAAATACGGAGCGTTAGGGGGAACCAGGTGAAGCTGTACCGGCCACTGCTTGAGCTGGGAAGATATTTCGCCAACTTCTGAGGATTTCTGTTTTGAATCCTGCTGGTCAATAACCTTAGCTCCCGGACAACCGTCCGGAACATGAGGTCCCTCATCGTGCTGGTTGTGCATGGGATTTTCTAAACCTTTTTCTTCCAGTACCTCGACAGCTTCCTTTAAAAGTTCAACCTCCCCGTGTTCCTTGAAATGCTTGAGATGGGCTTTTATAGTGTTGGGCCCTTTCTTTACGATATTTTCCATCGTTTTTTTCTCATCGTAAGGCTCGGCTTCCCTTTCTTCAATTTCGATGGCATCCAGGGGACAGTCCCCTATGCAGGCCCCCAGGCCGTCGCAAAAAAGATCGCTTACCAGCCTGGCCTTGCCGTCTATTATCTGCAGAGCCCCTTCCGGACAGGCGGGTACGCAGTTGCCGCATCCGTTACATTTATCCTCGTCAATTTTAATGATTTCTCTTTTGGCCATCATATCCTCCTCTTTAATTTTTTATCCTTCATCTCCACTTTAATGATATTAAATTACTATCATTATGTCAAATAGACTATCTCCCGGACGGCAATGACCGCATTCCGGAAGCAGTCATTATGTATTTGTAATTTACAAAGGTTAACACTTCTTAATAGAAGATAAGCCGGAATACATAAAATTTAAAAAAAATAGGGTTCGTAAAAAGGGAGTACATCGATAAACCAGGCTACCAACCTGACCATGGAACCGGTAAAAGCTAAAATTCCGAAAAAGATGAGGATAATACCGCTTAGAATCTGGACAATCATAAATATTTTTTCACTTTTTCCAAAAATAAAGTTTATTTTCCCGATAAATACAGAGCTTATAAGAAAAGGAATTGCGATACCCGCCGAGTATACCCCCAAAAGCAGTGTGCCCCGGCCGGCCGTCTGCGAAGAAAAAGCAAGGGTAAGTATACCGCCTAAAATCGGACCTATGCACGGAGTCCAGGCCAGGCCAAAAGATATTCCCAGGACAAAGGGAAGGATTTTCCTCAAAAAAGGGGCTTTTTTTGCTGTATCCAATATATTAAGTCTTTTCTGCCGGGAAATAAAACCGGGTAGTTTTATATCCAGAGCTCCGAGTATTATAATAACCCCGAATGAAATTATAATTATTCCCGACGCCTGGATAAGCCAGGGCAGCCTCTGAAACATGTAAAATCCAAAAAAACCGGCCAGTCCCCCCATCAGAATGAATACTACGGAAAAACCGGCTACAAACATCGCTGTTTTCCCCAATCTGTAAAGTACCGGTTTTTCAGAAATTCGCTCCCTCATTCTACCGCCCTGCCCCATTATATAACCCATATATACGGGAACAAGCGGCAACACGCAAGGGGAGAAAAAAGAAAGGAAGCCGGCTAAAAATGCCGCCCAGACACCAAGGGAGACGTTCATTTAATCTTCCAGAAGATTGGTTATAAGACTTCTATTTTCCGGACTGGCCCAGTTCCTGGCCCCGGCTATAAAATTTATTATTTTACCTTCCCGGTTGATTAGATATGTCTGAGGAATGCCACCGATTTTATTGTACTTTGGAAAAGCAGTTTCTTCTAAATCCATAAAGGCGGGAAAAGTATATCCGTGTTCCACAACATAATCCTCCACAGTCGGTTTGTCTACCTGGACGTAAACAGACAGAATAACAAAACCCTGTTCTTTATATGCGTCATATATCTCCTGCATAAAGGGTTTTTCGTACCTGCAGGCCGAACACCAGTTGGCTCCAAAATTAAGCATAACCGCTTTATCTCTGTAATCAGACAGGTTGTGCATATTACCGTCAAGATCAGTAAAAGAAATATCCGGGGCAATCATTCCCAATTCAATTCCGGTCTCCACCGTGCCGGCGTTACTTTCAAGAGCCGCGGGTTCTTCTGTATGTTCCTCATCCGGAGCCATACGTCCTGCTCCGGCAACCGGACTGGCTCCCCAAAACATTAATCCTATTCCCAAAAGAAATGTCAGTACTTTTTTATATCCCATATTATTTCTCCTTTTATTGTTTTTAAAAAATAATTATTTCTTTTAAACCTTATTGATTTTATCATATTCTAACTATTTTTTTAAAATAAATACTTTTATTCTTCACAGCAATTTACTGATACGCTCCCGGGTCGTAATACAGCTTTAACTCTGCTGTTTCCCCGGGAGGAATATATACCGCCCAGTTACTCCGCCCAAAAGGCTCCCCCCCTGGTTTAACCGGGGCCCTCTTCTCCACGGAAGCTTTGGCCCGCAGTTTTTTACGATAATATTCCTGTGCTTTTACCTCTATTAACTTGTTTAAATCGTACTTCTTTACCCATTCCATTACAAAATCTTTCCAGGTGAATTGCGGGTTGGATAAAACCAGGGAATTAATATACTGCATACGCTCTCTGGACTCGTTACAGCAATTAGATTTAATACTATCACTAGAGCAGGGACAACGAAAGGTCCAAAAGATAATACATTATCTCTTCTTTTTCGGGAATTTCAGCTACGTTTATAAGACTATTTTCCCTTCCGGACTACGCCGCCGGACCGGGAACAATTAAAATTAATTCCAGTCCCATGATAGTTAATGTAAGCATTTTATTACCCAATTAGTTTAAACCGCATTTACATATTATCCAAACATGGGGGACAGCACAGGAAGGTTTTTGTTCCGTCAGCATATTCCATTACCCTGGTATTATGATCTACCGTAAATACCCTACCCATCACCAGACAGTATTGAGTTTGTCCTCTTTCAGCAGACCGGGCTATCCTCACCGCATATACATTATTTCTCGGGCTATACTTTTGATTAGAGCTATCAGTATGAAGAACATTTTCGGCCTGTTCAAGGCAACCGCTCAGTAACACTATTAAAACCAGTGCCGCGATAACCAGGACTGCATTTTTTTGTCTCATTTATTATTTATTCATATACACGAGGGACAGCATACATAGCTTTTTGTTCCGTTGTCATACTCAATTACCCGGCTGTTCTCGTCAACCGTAAATTCCATATCCATAACATCGCAGTACTCGGTCATTCCCATTTCGTCATCGGTTGCCTGTCTTACATTTCGTCCTTCACCGCTGTGTTCCATATGTTCGGCTTCCGGAGTATGCATCTGATCTTGTTGATGGTGATGGTCTGTTCCTGTATCCCCGCAACCGGATAAAGCACTAGCCAACGCTATAGCCGGTATAACCGCGACACTTCCAAGTTTCCATTTTTTTACTTTTTTCATTTTTTCTCCTGGTATAATGTTCATAAGAAATATATGTTGTTATGAATATATTTCTTCCT
>CAYZAK010000020.1:0-30677 GCA_964476445.1 uncultured bacterium | reverse complement strand
TTAGGTAATATCAGATAAAAACAAAAATAGACTCGTTTTTGAAAATAAATATAGCTTATAAAATTTGTTTAACCAGAGTAAAAGTATTATATTTAATTATAAGGAACAACTGAAAATTTAGAAGTTAAAAAATTAAAGGTTTTATTATTTAAGGGAGGCAAAAAATGTATACATCTACTCCGTATTTTGTCGGTTGGGGAACACTTAGTCTGGTAAATGCCGGTTTGGCCCAGGGAAAATACCGGAGCGGATTAATATGGTGGGCGGTTTCTCTTATATTGGGTCCGGTAGCCACTTTTTTAATAGTAGTATTACCGCCGGGGGGAGTAAACAAAACCAGCCTGTAATCATAATGCCTCCTTTGCCTGAAAAACCGGTTGCTGTTTTAATTATTCATGGAGTTCAGGATCAAAGTGTACACATTGAAGGCGGGAAACAAGAAAAATCATTTGCAAAGCACCGTTATATGCTTTCTGCGGCCGATACATTAAGTTGGTGGGCACAAGCGAATAAGAGTATAAAATATCCTGTTATAGAGTTTGACCCTGAACTTAATTCTACGGTAGTTGCCTATAGTTCCGGTATAAAAGACGCTCAGGTTGTGAAATATTTTATTCAAAACGCCTGGCCGGGAAGCAAAGAAAAACCTTATAGAAGAGCACCGGAACCGGCTTTACAGTTCCCGGCAAATGATTTAATATGGGATTTCTTTAAGCAGAACCCCTGATTATATTGATAAAAATAAATAAAAATTATTATAAAAGAGAAGAAATAAAGAAATGAAATTATTGCTAAACCGAAATTTTATTTTTACGTTAAGTTTTATAATTGGACTTGTAGGGGGGAGTTCAATGGAAATCTTTTCTTTTTTAAATATGCCCATATTGATATTAATAATGACGCTATCTTTTACGGAGACGGATTTTTCTGCGTTTAAAAACCTGAAAAAATCCAGAGATCCGTTTTTGGCCGGAATTTTAATTAATTACTGTTTAATATTTTTTATGTTCTTGTTCTTGGGCCGTCTTTTTAAAATAGAAGGAGAACTGTGGGCGGGGCTTGTTCTTACGGCAGCTACCCCTCCGGGGCTGGCAATTATGCCGTTTGCTTCTGTGGTAGGCGGGAACATGTTTTTTGCAACAGCGGCCACTCTTTCAGCTTTTATTGCTACCTTGTTATTTACTCCGGGGTTGACCGCTTTTTTTATAGGCAGTAACGCTATAAGTTACCTCTCTTTGTTAAGAATGCTTTTTTATCTTATTATTATTCCGTTAATATTAGGGCTAATTTTACAGAAAATATATTTGAAAGATTTTGCTAAAAAAATCCATGGAGGGGCGGTAAATATCGGATTTGGGGTTATTTTTGCGGTTATATTCGGGATTAATAGAAATTTTCTTTTCGGGCAGCCTGTATATATAGTTAAACTTCTGTTAATATCTTTTATAGTAGTTTTTGGTTTGGCTTTTATGGCCCGGTTTATTTTAAGATTTTTAGATTATAGTGTAAAAGTTAAAAAGAGTATAGTGCTGGTGGCTACAATTAAAAATTCTATTTTTGGGGCTACCGCCGGACTTTCTCTGCTGGGCCCGCAGGGAGCAATACCAGGTACGGTGGTGACCTTTGTTACTCTGGTGTATCTCATGTTTGTGGATAAAATTTTACAATCAACTGGTTAATGTTTTTAAGGATAAGTATGAAAATAAATTTTAAAATTATTTTACTAACTTTAATGATATTGGTAATGGGGGTTAGTTCCGGTTATCCCAGTAAAGAAATAACCTTTACCGTACTTCATACCAACGATGAACATTCTAATCTAATTCCCCATTCTCCGGCGATAGATTACATCCCCGGAGCTAAAAGTCCTAAAGAAGATCCTACCCAGGGCGGTTTTGCCCGGCTGGCTACACTGGTGGAAAAAATAAGACAGGAAAAAGAAGAAGATGTTTTTTTGCTTAACGCCGGTGATTATTTTGGCGGTTCCATATTCGGATGGCTGGCTTTTCATGGATACTCTCCCGAATTAAAAATTATGAAAAAAATAGGTTATGATGCGGCGGTAATAGGAAACCATGAATACGATTACGGAACCGAGGTGCTTGCCGAATATCTTTTGGAAACCGGGTACCCTCGGGCCCATAAAAGCTTGACTTTACTGGCCACCAATTCCCGGGCCCCGCACGGCCATCCTATAAAAGAAAAAGGACTATTTAAAAGTCAGCATATCCTTGAAGAAAGCAACGGGCTAAAGATAGGGTTATTGGGAATCCTGGGAGAAAGTGCATCTTCTCTCATTGCCCGGTCCGATAAAATGGAGTTCCTCGAACCCTATCAGGCTGCCGGAGAAGAGATTAAAAAACTTCGTGAAAAAGGAGCGGATGTTATAGTGGCTCTTACCCATTCAGGGATAGAAGACGATCGCAAACTTGCCCAAAAAGTTCCTGAAATAGATCTCATAATTGGGTCCCATTGCCATACCCCTCTTAAAGAACCTGTTTACAAGGATAATACTCCTATTGTTCAGGCCGGGTACTATTTAAGTCACCTGGGTTATCTGGAGTTATCTTATAATTTAAAAACGGAACAGTTAAAAATTTTAAATAAATCCAGTAATTCACCCTATCTTATTCCAATCGATGCTAATGTGTCTCCTCATCCAGTTATTTCTAAAATGGTTAATTTTTACAAGAAAAAACTTGGTGAAATTATCTATGAACTGACCGGGGGGGAATACCAGAGAGCTCTGGATACGGTTATCCGTTCTGATTTTAAATTACCCAAAGAACCACTTACTGAGGAAAGTACCGCCGGTAATTTTATTACCGACGCGATGCGTATTGTAGGAAGTGAAATTTCCAAAACCCGGGCCGATTTATCACTTCAGGTTAATGCGAATATAAGGGATGACTTTATCCCTGGCCGGGACGGCGATATAACTTTTTATAATATGACCGGCGTTACCGGGCTGGGCCGGGGTGAGGAGCTATATCCAGGCTACCCCCTGGTTTCGGTATATTTTACCGGAAAGGAGATAGGCTACATATTAGAGTCATCAGTGCTTATGAAAGAACTTCTGGGTGGAGATTATTTTCTTCAATTTTCCGGTATAAGTTACGATTATAATTCTTCAGATGCGGTTCTGTTTAAGGTACCGTTTCTGGATATACCGGTTCCCACAACACGGGCGGTGAAAAAGGCAAAGCTTTATACCGGCCGGGGAGTTCAACCATCCCGTTCGGAAAGTGATGAATACGTACCTCTTAAAAAGAATAATAAGAAACTCTATAATCTTATAACTGATACCTATATTATATCATCTTTATATATGGTAGGGGAAATGTTACCCCATGTTGAGATAGTACCTAAAGATGAACAGGGGAATCCTATTGCTCTAAAAAACATTGAACAGAGCAGTATTTTTTATAAGGACCGTCCGCTCAGGGCCTGGGAGGCGGCAATTAAATATGCAACCCGGCAGAATAAAGATAGTGAGGGTATTCCGGTTATGCCCGAATATTACAGAGCGCCGTCAGGTCGGATAAATTCTATAGAAGGGTGGGCTTATAATAGTTATCTGCTCGGAATTATTGTTTTTGTCATTTTGGTTTTATTACTTAAAAAGATAAGTTTCAAAAAAGTTAATAGGTAAATATTTACCGGCAAGTTGACATTTTAACTATAATTCTGTTAAATTTATGTATTAGAGGATGCTATGGGATTATTTTCAAAAACAATAAAAGTTTTACTAGTAGATGATGATGACCGACTCCGCCGAGCCGGGAAGCTTATCCTGGAAAACTGGAATATGGAGGTTATAGAAGGCATAAACGGGAAAGAAGCTATTTCTAAGGCTAAAGACAAAAAACCGGATATTGTATTACTGGATGTGGGGCTGCCTTCTATGGATGGTTTTGAAGTTTGTAAAGTACTTAAAAATAATTCAAGTACAAAAAAAATACCTATTTTACTTCTTACCGGACGGGGGAAAATAGGTGATGTAGATAAAGGATACAACGCGGGCGCCGATTCTTATCTAATTAAACCGGTGGATTGGGATCGTCTCCGGGAAAAAATAGATGAAATTCTGTAAAATTATCCCTGCTCAGTTCACAATAAATTAGGAGAAAAAATAAATGTACTGTTCAAATTGCGGCAGTAAAGTAAATCCTGGAGGTAAATTCTGTTCAAGTTGCGGGACCCCTGTTAATGCTGCTCATAAGACTAAAAAAACCGGGTACCGGCTTAAATCTAAATCGGGCGGGCCGTTACTGGTTACAAAACCTACTTTTATACCCTGGGTCACTATTGTATCAGTGTTACCTATACAAATATTCTTCACTATTTGGGCCGGCTTTTTTTTTGGAGGATTAAGTCTTTTTGCCGTACAGTTTTTTAACCTTAAACTGCCTGCCTGGTCTACTTTCATTTTTTTTGGAATACTGTTTTTTTTTGGTATTCCGGTTGTTTTTTATATTGCCAAAAAAAATACTTATGCTAAGACCGAATACCGATTTTTTCAGGATAAACTGGAATATTACGAGGGATTTTTTACCGTAGAAGAAAAATCTATAAGTTATAAAAATATTGTGGAAGTAAATCTCCGCCAGGGTATTATTCAGAAAAAATACGGACTGGGAACAATACTTCTCTCAACGCCTGCTACGGGTCACCAGACAGGAGTTTCCCGAAGCGGTAAGAGAATCCTGGATATTAAGGAGCCCAGAAAAATATATAAAAAAGTAAAAGAACTTATTGACCAGATGAGTTAAATAAAAGAGCATTTCTGTTATATATTTTAATATACAGGTTATAAATAACCAGTTATATTTTTTTCCAAAAAATAGTGATTAAAAAAATAATTTTTACAGGTAGTTTAGTTTTTATTGCAGGTTTGGTGGGAGTAATATTATTTCGTACCGCCGTTCCTTCAATAAAAAACCGGATCATTTCTGAAACAAAAACCCACACCGGTTTTAATTTAAAATTTGATGATTTTAAACTTAAATTCCCGGGAAAAGTATACGCCCACAATATCACGTTGATGAATACTGATGGCGATGTTCTTTTAAAAGCAAAAGAGTTTAGAGCCGGCATAACTCTCATAAAATTGTTAAATAGTCATTTTTGTATCTCCTCTCTTTTTATCGATGGGCTAATTGTTGAATATGGTTTAGTAGAATCCTTGGGAAATTCGAAAAATGATAAAAAATACGATAAGAATAAACAATGGAAATTTTCCCTAAATAACGCTAAATTAAAACATACTGTTTTTAACTACAACGACAGTTCCCATAGGATTAATATAGAAGATTTAAATTTCTCTTATCTTTCGGCAGGTAATTTTAGTTTTTTGGGAGAGAATATTTTTATATCAAAAAATGAAGAAAGTATAAATATAGAACATTTAAATGTTACAGGAATTACCCAAAGTGATAGTCTGAAATTAGATCGGATAGCTCTGGATTTAACTGATTTTACAATTAATGGCAATTTAAACTTCGAAAAAGCTGACCCCGGTAAAATAACTGGTGAGTTTCATTCTTCGGGTCAGATAAAAAGGCCCGCTCAAGTTATGAACTACTTTTTGATACAAGCGATACCATCTGTTCAGGGATATGCCGACATTGAATTAAAAATAAACGGTTCGTTACATAATCCCGAATTTTATGTTAAATCAGATTTTAAAAATTTAGGGTACGGGGGTTACGAGTTTTCTTCCGGAATAGTAAAGGGAGATTTTATAAATGGGACAGTGACCCTGGATAGATTTAATATTGAGGATTCTTACGGTGGCCGGGCTAATTTTAAAGGTGAGTATAGGGTAAAAACTCAAAAATTAAGGATCCGCGGAGAAATTAAAGATGCAGTATTTGGCGAAACCGTGACTCTATTGGATAAGGTGAGCTATCTGGCAGGAAAAGAGGTTAATAGTAGCTTTAATTTTTCAGGAAATATAAATGAACCTCAAACCTGGTCCGGTGAAGCTTCTGGAATTTTAAAAATGGAACAAGAAAAAGTTAATGCCGTATTGGAATTTAAAAACGGATCAGGAAATTTCAATGTAACTTTAAAAGAAAACGGAGTTTATGGTTCTGGAAATTACAGTGAAAATATATTTACCGGTAATATTAAAGCAGATATTGGAAATATTGAAGATATACTAAAATATACAGATTATAAGGATATAACCGGTAAGTTAAAAGCCGAAGGCTCTTTTAGGGGAAATATAAAAGATTTAAAGATGGAAGTGGTTATAAAAACAGCCCATCTTTTCTATAACCGCCTGCCGGTGGAAATTAGTGGTGGTGAGTTTATTTTGGATGATGGCCGGGTTTTCTTCAGAGATATAGCAGCCGCCGGTAAATTTGAAATGGAGGATAAAGAAATCATAACTGACCGGGTTCCAGATATCCGCGGAAATTTAGAATACAGTTGTATGTTAGAAGGAAATATTGAAGATCCGACAGCTGTTTTTGAAGTAAAAATAGCAAGTCCGGGGGCTAAAAATTTTTCAGGTGACAGATTGAACGCTACAGTAGAATACAGTGCCGGTGAACCCTACCTCAATTTTCTTGATATCCGGAAAAAAAATTATATTCTTCTTTCAACTACCAAGTGGCCCTTTATGGATAAAACCGGTGAAGTTACCCTGGAAACATATACCTTTAATGAAAACCGGCACCATATAATAAAAAAAGACTCAAAAAGTAAGGTGGAGGGATTAATTCCAGTCGGGCAATCTAGGGTAACTTATGATATAGAAAATCCCGAATACGTAAAATTAAATATTGAAGAAGAAGGGTTATCTCTTGAAGCGGTTGATAAGTTTTTTGATATGCCTTTTTCGGTAAGCGGTACCGCCGGAGGCCGGGCGAATTTTAAAGGCAATATGAAAAATCCGGAAATAGACCTTAACCTTTTTTTTAAAGATGTGAAGTACAGTAAACACCAGATTTCCCGGGCCCAGGGAATACTTAAATTAAAAGATGAGCAGCTTACGGTGGAGGCATTTCAAATAGAAACCCCCCAAAACGGGTTGGTCCGGGGTGATTTTTCCTTTAAAATAATGGATTGGGAAGAGTTTGATTTTACCCCCGATACCGATCACTATTCGGAAGGGAAAGTACATTTAGAAAATTTAGAATTAGCTTTAATGAATCCTTTTCTGGGGCAGAATATTTTTAGAGACGGTACAGCCAGGGCGGATTTAGATTGGGCTGGTATATTAAAACATCCTTCTGTTAAGGGGCAAATTGAATTGGACCACTTTTCTGTAATAACTGACCGTACCGGTAAGATTGAAAATTTAAATTTAAAAGCAATATTTAAAGAAGATACAGCCCAAATAGAAAGGTTTAGTGTCCCGGCCGGGGCTAAGACTATGAATCTAAGAGGTACGGTAAAATATCCGGGGAAAAACAATTATGAGTGGGATCTTTATGTAGAGATGGAAAAAAGAGAAAAAGCTAATCTTTCCGGAATACTGGAAAATGGAACTATTACCGCCAGCAACAAAATTGATGGGTTTAATCTGTCCGATATTTCAGAATATATTCCCGGATTTACGGACCCGGAAGGAGAGATTACCGGTGAAGTTAGGTTGAACGGCAGTGTAGAGGATCCGAATATTTTTGGTAGTTTAAAGGTGAGAAAATTCGGTGGAGCCGTTCGGGGATTAAAGGAGCCGTTTAGAAACGGAAATATAAATGTATTATTCGATAAAAACGAAATAGAAATAAGACGTTTTAAAGCCGGTGCTCTTGCCGGTTATGGGAAAATAATTATTGAAGATAGAAAACTTAAGGCAGTGGATATAGAATCTTCGATAGATAATATGAAAATGAAACTGGATAATTTAGGCAACGGAAAAATAGAAAAAGCGAATATATACATAAAAGGAGAAGACGATAATTTTGTGTTGGGAGGAGATATTGACCTGGAAGAATTTTTTATCACTATAGAAGAACCAGCCGGTCCGTCCCGGGAAACGGATAAGTCGGAGATCTTAGAAAAAATTTCAATTGATTTAACTTTACAGTCCGGCAGCAGCTTGTGGGTGTACAATCGCCACGGCCGTATTCGTCTTGATGGGGAGTTAAGTATTTCAGGTACAGCAAAAAATCCAAATTTCAGAGGCAGACTTTTTACCGATGAAGGTTATGTAATGTATTTAGATAGAAAATTTAATATTTCAGAGGGGTATGTGGATATGGACAGCCGTATTGAAGATGTACCCTATATTAATATTGAAGCTTATACCAGGGTGAGAAGCCTGAGAGAAGCTGATAATATTCCCTACAACATAAATATTACGGCTCACGGCCCGGTAAACAATATTCAGGTAGATTTAACTTCCCAGCCGTCTCTGGATGTTTCCGATATAGTTGCTCTGTTAACTTTCGGGGCGACCCGGGGCCAGCTCACCGAAACAGAGCGGATTCTTTCTTCAAGAGCTGAGGAGCTTGCCAGCCGCCGGGTGAGCGGCTATATATCTGCTTATGCCGGAAATATGTTAAATCTTGACCGTATGATTATAGATGGGAATATTTTTAGAACTGGAACTCAGGACGGTCCCAGAATTCAAGCTCAAAAAGATATATCTGAAAATATAGCTCTTGCTTATGTGGGAGATCTAAGTGCCGAAGATAGCGCTATAGTAGCTACCAGAACAACCGGCCGGGCAGAGATTATATATACCGAAGGCCTGGCCCGCACCGATCGTCAGAAATTGCAGTTAAGATATTCTCTTACCCCTAATATTTCCGTTGAGGCTTTGACCGATCAGTCCGGAAGATCGAATATAGGATTAAAGTACAGCATATGGAAACCTTAAAAACAGGACTGTTAATTTTTATCACAGTTTTTGTTTTTATTCCCCGGGATAGTTTTGCCGGACGGCCTAAGATAAAAGAGGTTACATTTAAAGAGAATTCTGTTTTTTCGGATCGAACTTTAAAAAATCACATTGTCAGCCGCAAAAGCAGTATTTTTAAAACCCGGCGGTTTTTTAGGGAAGTTCTGAAGGAGGATTTAAATACTTTAAGAGATTTTTACACTGAACGAGGGTATTTAAGCATCTCTTTTAACGAAAAAACAATAATAGACGATGAGGATAATACCGTAAAAATAATTATTGAAGTTGATGAGGGGGAAAGGTTTATCTTTTCAACTATTATGTTTCTGGGAAATGATTTTTATTCTTATGAAGAACTTCTTAAAAGAACGGGAATAAAAGATGATGATTTTTTTTCCAGGGGTACCTTAAATAGAGCTGTTTCCAGGCTGATCTCTTTTTATTTGGATACCGGTTTCATTGATATTGAAATAGATACCGATATAAATATTAACAGTACTTTAAATACAGTTTCGGTCGATTTTTTTATTCGTGAAGGAAACCGTTACAAAGTAAATGATACAAAATTACGGGGAAACGTTAAGACCAGGGATTCTGTGTTACTTAGAGAGTTAACATTTAAAAAAGGGGAATATATAAATTTTTCCCGGCTGTTCGATTCAAGACAAAAGTTTATGCGTACCGGTCTTTTCAGATCGATTTTCATACGCCCTCAGTCCTCGGAAAACAATGAAACAGAAAATAAAAAAAATATAATTATTGAGGTTGCTGAGCGGGATTCTATAGAGTTTGGGGTTTCGGCAGGGTATGATACCAGGGAATATTTTTGGCAGAAACTGGAAGCAAACAACAGAAATTTATACGGTACCGCCCGCAAGCTGGGTCTTACTTTGAGAAGAAGCGGGATCAGCCGCCGGGCCCAGGCGGTATTTGCCTCTCCTTGGAATTTTGGTATTCCCCTTAATATCGATGTAGATATTTATACAGGTTACAAAGAAGAACCCGGATACGAGGTATTTGAAACCGGTGGTGGTTTATCGTTGGGTAAAACAGTTCGAGAGCTCATACGTATTTCTCTCGCATATGATTATAAGGAATCCGAATTTAAGAATATAGAGGATGAACAGTTTAAACGAAAAAGAGTAAAAAAAAATATAGCCACTCTGCTTTTAAACTACGATACCCGGGACAGTATATTTTACCCCTCCCGGGGTATTTACGCCGCTCTTAAAAATGAAATAATACTGGGAGATTTTTCATTTATGAGGACCGCGCTCGATACTCGGGTTTTTCGCCCCCTTACATCCCGGCTCATTATAGGCAGTTCGGTGAGGGGAGCAGTGATTTTTTCCGGGCATAAGTTAGCTGAACTGCCTCCCGATGAACGGCTTTACACCGGTGGACCTAATTCTGTAAGGGGATATAAATACAGACGCCTGGGTCCAATCAATTCCCGCGACGATCCAACTGGAGGTAAAGTGGAACTGGTATGGAATGTAGTGGATTTAAGGTTAAATATTTATAAAGGTTTAGGGATTCTGCTGTTTGCTGATACCGGAAATATCTGGAAAACTTTAGAAAATACCGATGTCAAACAGCTGCGTAGTTCGGCCGGAGGTGGGGTGACCCTTACTTTACCTATCGGAGTATTTAGGCTTGAGTACGGTTTAAAACTGGATAGAAAAGAAGAGGAAAGTCCGGGTGTATTGTTTTTTGGGACGGGTTTGGTTTTTTAGTAAATAAAAAAACATTTTAATCTGTGGAAGATTAATATAAGAAGATATTGACTATTATTATAAGAAAAATAAGTCCAAAAAAATAGGGCAATGATAGATAACAAGTTTATACTTAAATTTTGATAAAAGCTGTGTTTTTGGTATCATAAATTATATATGAAACAGCCAAATAATATATTTGAGGATATATGTACCGATGAACGAAAAGTTAATCTTTCCACTCTTAATTCTGCTATAGGCCTGGCGGTTGAAATTGCCAGGGAAGGCAGAGAGGGACGGAAAGTGGGAACTATGTTTCTTATAGGAAATTCCCGGGAGACATTGAAACGGTCCAGATGTCTTATTCTTGACCCTTTGAAAGGGCATACTGACGATGCTAAAAAAATAGACAATCCCGATATGCGGGAGACCGCAAAGGAGTTAGCCCAGCTTGACGGTGCTTTTATAATATCCGATGATGGAGTGGTGATAACCGCGGGACGTTATATTAACTCCTCGTCTGAAGGAATAGATTTACCCCTGGGCCTGGGGGGGCGGCATATGGCAGGAGCATCGATTTCTAAAGTGACAGACTGTGTGGCCGTTATAGTTTCAGAAAGTTCTGTGGTAAGAATATTTGATGACGGGAAAATTGTATCTGAAATAATCCCCGAATTATGGATGCTTAAAGATACCAGTATTCATATGAAAGGTCAGCTTCGTCACAGGACAAAAGATAATATGAGGGTAATTAGTAAAAAATAATTTTTTTTGAAACAGGTATTCTGATTATTTGTTAGTGATGGGTAAATAGTTCTACTAAAAGCATTAATAGATTTCCCCCCAAAAAAGCAGCCAGCATAGTTGTACTCCGGTTAATTTTTTCGCAGTTTTGAATTTCAGGAATAAGATCAGCGGCTCCAATATAAATAAATCCTCCAGCGGCAAAAGGTATAATGTAAATAGGATTGATTGTTCCGGAAAATATATAAGCGATAATTCCGCCGGGAACTATAAGAAGGGAAATACCGATATTAACTATAAGGGCCCTCCATTTTTCCCACCCGCCGTATACTAAAATTCCAAAATTACCCAGTTCCTGGGGCAGTTCATGAGAGGCCACGGCAATGGTAGTAGATATTCCTAGGGGAATGCTTACAAGAAACGCTCCGCCGACAAGAATACCGTCTACAAAATTATGTATTCCGTTAGCTATGAGAATCATAAAAGAAAAGGGAGTCTTAGAATGTTCTGAAGGTATTCGATGACAGTGGTGCCATTTCAAATACTGTTCAAGGATAAAGAAAAAAATAAAACCTCCCAGTATAATCAGGGGGCCTTCAAGGTGCCCGTGCCCTGTTCCTAATTCATGGAGCGTTGCAGGGATAAGGTGAAGAAAAGAAACGCCTATTAATGTCCCGGCCGCGAAAGCAACCAGAATATTTAAAACTTTTTTAAATAATTGTTCTTTCAGGGCAAAAGTTATCAATCCCGCCCCGGCAAGAAGAGCAACTAAAGTTGTGGAAACAATTATATAAAGTAATACCTGCATAAGTTAAATAATCCTTAGTAGATGCTGTCAGCTAACTTATCTATTTTATATAATAATAAATAAATGTGTCAAATAGAAAACAAAAAAAATGACTGGTATAAAATTTATAAGCCGGCAGTTAAAATTTAATAATAGGGATTGGAAGGGATATTATGCCCTTCTAAAAGTGAAAATAAATGCTTTATAACTAAATTGCAATATCTGCCAGTGGAATCATAGCAATTTTAATATTTATCATGACATTACCCCCTGTCCAGTCACCTGTGCTAGAGGTCTTTGTCTTCTGGATATGAATAAGTTCTTTTAAGGTTAAAATATAATTGGTCTGAATTTACTTTATCTATAGTATGACCGTTTTTTATATAGGCCGACTTTTTATGGGCATCTGTAAATATTGTATCATGTATTTATTCGGAAATTTTTTCGCGCTTTTTTGTGTAAATACTTTTTAATTTAGTTTGTTAGTTGCCTATGTATTAGAATCCGTTACGATTTTAAGTGAATGCTAATTTAAGTATATCATATTTTGGGAGATCCTGTTTTCTTTATACTAGTGCAACCATTTATTTTTTTTTGCTCTTACAAGTTCTTGACATCTTTGGTCAAATGGAATAATCTGTTTATAGGGCTTTGCGACGCTATGTTTATTGTTGTCATACAAAAACATGTCAAAAAGCCCCACTTTTTTCAAGTTTTGTTAATCTATTCTAAAGGAAAAGGTATTTTAATTCGGAAAGAAAGCCCTTATTTAAGGTAAGATAATTTGGGAAGTAACACCGTAATTTCACAGGATTTAACAGTTACGCGGTAGTGCAAAAAGTGAAAGAGGAAATATATTAATATGAATAAAATTAGTAAAATAATTGTTTTGTTACTGCTGTTTGGGATGATAATTTCTTTAAATTTTACGAAGATCGGGGATGGGGATTTATTTTGGCATTTAAAAACTGGTCAGGAAATTTCCGAGACAGGTATAGTTAGTGAAGATGTTTATTCATGGACTTTTTCAGGGGAAGACTGGCTTAACCATGAATGGTTAACTCAGTATGTTTTTTATCTTTTTTCCAAGGACAATAATTTTCTTCCCCTAATAATAGTTAAAATTTTATTTATAACAGCTACGTTTGGGCTTCTGTTCTATGTAATTTTAAAGAAAGCCGGTTTTATCCCAGCTACGGTATTTACGGGGTTAGGGGGGTTGGTGGCTGTAAGATCTTTTACGGTAAGACCTTGGATATTTTCCTTTTTTTTAATAGCTCTTCTTTTTTTTCTTTTGGAAAAGAAAAAATTTTATATTATACCGATGATTTTTTTATTTTGGATAAATTTACACGGTCTTTTTGTTATGGGGCTGTTTATTCTGTTTGTTGAAGCCATGAATGAACTTATTGTTGAAAAAAAATATGGACTTTCAAAAATTTTTATTATATCTATAATTGTAATGTTAATAAATCCAAACGGGCTTAGAGGACTTCTACACCCATTTTCTTATCTTTATGGTTCTACAAGTATACATCTCAATTATATTTCAGAATGGCAAAGTCCGGTTTTTAGCGGAATATGGGGCATGTTTTTTATTATATTTATATTTATTTCTATATTCTCCTTTATATATTCCAAAGAAAAGCCTAAAGTGAAAGATGTATTACTGTTTTTTGTTTTCCTGGCGGCCGGTCTCATGGCTGCAAGAAATGTTCCAATTTTTGTTATTATAACTGGAGTTACGGCCTCAAAGTCTTTTGCTAGAAATGATTTTTCTAAGAATCCGGTTATTATTTATATTAGTCTAGCGCTTTTTACGGCTGTTACTGTTTTTTCATTTGAAATGGATTTAAAAAATTTTTCAAATGGCTCTTTTATAAATGAAGAAGATTATCCGGTAAATGCTATAGATATTTTAGAGGAAGAAAACAATCGACTTGTTCATACCTACCGGTGGGGTGGGTATCTGCTCTATCATGATATACCGGTTTTTATAGATGGGAGAGCAGATTTTTATCCTGGGAGTTTTTTAGAAGAGTACTTTCGGGCAACAGGATTAAATACAGATCCTGAAGTTTTTATTCAAAAATATGAGATTGAAACAATTCTATGGGAAGTGGAAGTTCCTTTTTTCTATTACCTAAAAAAATCAGAGTTGTGGGAAATGATTTTTTTGGATGATACATGTGCGATTTTTAAAAGAGCTGGATCCCGGGGAAAGATAGATTGAATTTCGCCATTTATGATAAATTTTTATTGTAGCTCCCCACTTGAAAATAGTTTAAAAGAGAATAAATAGGGGCAACTTTAATAAAAAGGGTTATTGATTTAATATAGGGAATAATGGAAAATTTTAATATAAAAATGAAACTTTCGATAGTAATTCCATGTTATAATGAAAAAAACCGAATAATTAAAACTTTAAATAAAATTAATAATTATATTGTCACCCGGGGTCTAAAAACTGAAATAATAGTGGTTGATGACGGCTCTCAGGATAATACAGTGGATAAAGTGAAAAATTTTTCTGCTGGCGTACCGTTAAAAACTATTTGTTTTTTAAACAATCGGGGAAAAGGATCTGCCGTTAAGCGGGGTATGCTCGAGGCCACCGGCGAATTTATACTGTTTACCGATGCTGATTTATCTACTCCAATAGAAGAATATGAAAAATTGGAAAAATATGTAAAAAAGGGCGAGTATGACATTGCCATAGGCTCAAGGGGACTTCCGGACTCTCAAAAACTGGTTGCCCAAAATTTTTTTAGAGATAAAATTGGAAAAATTTTTGGAAAGTTAGTTCAGCTAATCCTTCTTCCTGAAATTAAGGATTCCCAATGTGGTTTTAAACTTTTTAAGAGAGAAGCCATAAAAGATATTTTCTGCCGTCAGACAGTTGATGGTTTTGGTTTTGATCTTGAGGTATTGGTGATTGCCCGGAAAATGGGTTATAATATTAAAGAAGTCCCGATATTGTGGGAAAACAGCTTTGAATCAAAATTATCCCCCGTTAAAGATGCTTTTTTTATCGGGTATGAACTTTTTAAAATAAAGGTTAAAGAAATTTTAGGACATTATTCAACATAGACGGAAAAATTAAAGCTGAAAAATTAATTTAACACGGACTTAAAAGTTTGATAAAATAAAGAAAGGGACATTATTATCTGGTTTTTGGACAGTTATTTATGAAAATGGGAAACGTTTATCTACAGGGAGTCAAATAAAAAAATTTGAAGGTACACCAATTTATTTTTGAGGCAAGTTAAATGAGGAAACAAGATCTAATCCGGGGCTTTCTTGCAGTAAACGTAAGTGTTTTGTTACTTACAATATATTCAGTAACAGCGTTTCTCTATTTTCCTGATGGTGTAACTAAATTATATTTAGAACGTTTAGGGAAATTAACTCTGGCTTGTGTTCCTATGGTAACTGCTGTTTTTATTTTATATATTAAATTTTACCGTGAAGAAGTTTTTACTTACACCAAGAAATTAGAAAGGTTTGACCACCATGATTTTAATATAGCATTACTCCCTATGCTACCGGTGATAGGATATCTTGCTGCCAATCAGGATATTTTAAGTTTACTTCAAACAGCTTTTCTTTTCATATTTTTTTTGAGTATTTCAGTATTAATTTGTTCTCTAATACCGGTATGGATGTCTTTTTTTACCCCGAAATTTGTATTACAGGCAGTTTCTACCGGTTTTTTGTTTTCAATTTATAATATGCCTGTGCTTTCGGAGGGGAAAGAATTGGTCCCTTTTATTTCCCAGATTTTTATTCTTGGGGGAGGAATTGTTGTTTTGTTATTATTGGGATTGATTTCCAAAAAAGTTAAAACCCGTATTAATTTAATGGTATTCGGCACAGTGCTTGTAATGGGGGTGATTTTGGCCCAAGATTTTATCGTAAAGCCAGGGGTAAATGTAGCTTCTTTACCGGCTATGGATCTCCTGGCTGAAAAGAATATAGTGAAAAAACCTGATATTCTGTTTATTATCTACGAATCCTACGCCAACTATGAAACTATGCTTCATTATGGATTAGATAACAGAGACCATTTAAAATTTTTAAAAAATAATAATTTTAATATTCATAATGGAGTATATTCACTTGGAACGCCGACACTGCCTGCTATGTCTACAACATTAAATATGAATAGAGAACTGCTTCATAAAAGATATATAATAGGAGATAGCGTGGTGCATAACTTGCTACAAAAAGAAGATTATATAACGTATAGTTGCTTTTTCAGCGAATATTTTTTCAGGGGGTTTTCACTAGGTGAAATTGAGCGTTTTTCCACCGATTCCTATTTTCCTCCGAGCCGTAAGCATGATGAAATATTGTTAATGATCGAAATGATTTTAAAAGGGGATTTCGGTGATGCGCTGGTTATGAAGAGGGCCTGCTACGACTCTTATTTAACCGAAAAATATAGGGCAATGTACAAAAAAGACAATAAATTTAAATTTATGTATTCTCACAGCGGGTATCCGGGCCACAGAATGTCGTCTGATCACAATGTTGAAAATGTAGAAAAAGCGATAGGCCGGTATAAAGAAGGAGTTATTAAAGCTAATGAAGAGATGAAAAAAGATGTACAAAAAGCTATAGAAGATAATCCGGATTCAATTGTTATTATCGCTGGTGATCATGGTCCATTGCTTACTAAAACCGGGTATGGACTTTCCAAGTATTATTCAGCTGAAGATATAGACCGATACGATCTTCAGGACCGTTATGGCGCGTTTCTTGCCATCCGCTGGCCTGAACCAGAATACGCTGGAACCCATGATATTCAAATTTTACAAGATGTTTTTCCGGCGGTGTTTTCTTATCTTTTTGATGAGAATAAATTGTATGAACAGTTAAAAATTGAAAATACGCGTACCATACCTACGGATTATATACCGGACGGGGTGTATATAGAGGACGGGATAGTTTTTGGGGGGATAAATGACGGTGAGTCGTTATTTTTGGGCCCTGAATGGTAAGTTTTCATATTCTATATTAATTTATCCTAATTGATTTACTCTGGAGTTTGTATTTGAACTGGTATATTCTTTAATAGGCAATTACGGTATATCAATTATTACCGTTAGCGGAGCGGTTAGGGGGGGATACTTCCGTTAAATGACTGGGCTTTGAAACCTGCAGAATAAGGAACGCCGTTGCCGGGAAAAATTGTCCCCCTGATAGAAGAATTTAAAAGTGTTTATTCCGGATATAAACTTCACCGGTATGTTAAAACTCTGTATTGACATCATAATTACCTTCCTATTTATTCGCTGATGTCTTCGCTAGGAGTTTTATACAGGTACCGTTTTTAATTATCGCCTATACTATGTTAAGTAACTATAACCCGCTTCTGTGGGAGTTATTTTTTGTAATACGGGATTTGGCCCAGGCGGATGCAATATTGAATGTAACCCCGATTTCAATAAATGTATTACTTTTTATTATGACGGTTTTTTCTTTGCTTTCGTCTCATATATATGCTAAAAATATGTCAACAGGAAATAAACTGCAGTTGATATTAATACCGCTGATTTTTTTAGTTCTTTTATATGATGCCCCAGCAAGTCTTCTTATATATTTGACCTGCAATAATATTTTTAGTTTTATCAAATATTTTGGTTTTATGAGAAATATAAGGACAGCTAAAAATTTAGGAAAAAAGTACTAAATCGGTGGGATAGTTAGGAGCAAAGTTTAGAAAAATAGAAAAAATTAATATTGGAGGAAACATGTTTATGATTATTGTTATCTGTGTGTTTTTATTACTCTTACCGTCTTCTGCCTATGCTTACTTAGATCCGGGGAGTGGAAGTATGATTATAGCTGGCCTTGTTGCTGTGGGAGCAACGTTATTTTATTTTTTAAAAAGTGTGTTTTATGATAAGAAATGTTTGGGTTTTTTAAAAAACAATAAAGAAATTTCCAAAAAATACGGCATAGTTTTCTATAATGAGGCGGCCCATTACTGGCAGGTTTTTTCTCCAATTATACGGGAATTGAATTCCCGGGAAGTGGATTGTACTTATCTTACCAGTGATTCACAAGACCCTGGTATGGATAGTGAATTACAGCATGTAAAAACGGAATATATCGGTACTGGACATGAGGCGTATTTCTTTTTGAACCAAATAAAAGCAGATATGGTTATTATGACCACCCCCGGTCTTGATGTACTACAGATAAAGCGAAGTAAAAAAGTTAAACACTATTCCCATATTGTACACGGTCTTGAAGATACTTCTACTTATGAATCCCATGGCGTTGATTATTTTGATTCGGTGCTTGTAAACGGAAAACATCAACTACGGGTTATTCGTGAACTGGAAACTGCCAGGGGTTTGGAGGAAAAGATCGTTAAAATAATCGGTAGCACATACTTAGATTTTCAAAAAGAAAAACTTAAACAGGGTATTATAGAAAAAATTCAGATAAAAGATGATAGACCAACCGTGCTTCTTGCCCCCAGTTGGGGGGGGAAAGGATTTCTCGGTAATTTCGGTGAAGAAATATTGGATAAGCTGACCGGCGGAGAATTTAACATTATTCTTCGTCCGCATCCTCAGAGTTTTGTGTCGGAAAAAAAGGTAATTAACCGGTTAAAAGACAGGTTTTCCGGTATTCAAGAATTGGTATGGGATCAAAATTTAGACGGTTTAGAAGCTATGAAAAAATCTGATATAATGATTTCAGATTTTTCCGGTATTGTGTTTGATTACAGTTTTTTATTTTACAAGCCGGTTTTTGTATTTGATTTCCAGATTGATCCTAGAAAATATGATATGAATTCTTTAGAATCAAAACAGAGTACCCTGATGAGATTGTTCAAAAAGGGTAAAATCGGGTACCGTATAAATAAATCAGATTTACCGGGTATCTGCGGGAAAATTCAACAAGCTTTAAAGAAAGACAATTACATTAAAAATATTGATAAGCTGGAAAATAAAATTTCCCGCTACCCGGGGCAATCCGGGAAACGGGGGGCAGATTTTATTCAGGAAACTGTGGGGAATATAAGGGGTAATAAATTTAAAGGAAAGAATTTGTAACTTTGAGTAACTTGGATTCAAGGTTCTAGCGCAACATCCGTTAATTTTTCAAAGGATTCGTAGGGTGTTTCTCAATCTAATACCTTCCAAGGTCGACCATTAAGCAAATATTGGGCATGTTTAATTTCCTTCAACAAGATTTTGCTAAAATGAGTGCCTTTTGGGAAAAACTGTCTAATTAGGCCCAAGGTGATGAAAATAGAGAAAACAGAAAAAGCAAAAATATTGATTGGAGGGATATAGAACCAGGACATTTATGTAGGTTCGCAGATAAACCTCATTGTACCGCTCATTTGTGCAAGTACTGTTGACAGATGACAGATACCCGGTTTGCAGGACCGTAAATTTACTTCATACGCTCATTGTCACTGTCACCTGAATAGGCACGATGACCAGTACAATACTTGTGAAACATCAACGTATTTTCTTTCCATTTCCTTATGAGTTAATAGACAAGTAATTGGCACAAGTGACTGCAAGGTTACAGAATATCTGAGATTGACTCTTAAATATTTAATTTAAATTACAGAAACTATTTTATATCATTTGTCCATTCCTATTCTCATTAAAATCTAATAATTAATTTGACTATTATTAAAATAGTTGATAAATTTAAATATGATAATTTAATAGGTATTAAATAGCTTTTTAATAATAGTAATGGAGGATATATTATGGAATACAGTATTCATGGCTCGGTAATGCCAATGATTGAGCTCACCTTGCAAAATGAGGAGTATATTTATGCTCAGGCCGGGGCTATGCAGTGGATGGAAGAGGGAATTGATATG
Source organism: uncultured bacterium (assembly GCA_964476445.1). GTDB lineage: Bacteria > CG03 > SLGR01 > SLGR01 > JAGXOG01 > CAYZAK01. Next base: position 10,710 of record CAYZAK010000020.1, on the reverse strand, counting down.
AAAACAAAAATGAAGGGAGGGTTGTTAAGCGCTGTTAAACGTACTGTTTCGGGGGGTAAAATGTTTACAGTCGACTTTACCGCCGAGAGGGATGATGCTAAAATTGCTTTGGGACATACCTATCCGGGAAATATACTTGTATTTGATATAAAAGAAAACCCTATAATATGTCAGAAAAGATCTTTTTTATGTGCAACCGAAAATGTAGAATACGATATTCATATCAGAAAAAAATTAGGAGCCGGACTTTTTGGTGGGGAAGGGTTTGTCATGCAGAAATTTAGTGGATCCGGCCAGGCAGTAATAGAAATGGACGGGGAGTGTATAGAACGCGAATTAAAACCGGGTGAGAAGATAAAAGTGGAAACCGGATCTTTAGGGGCGTTAGAAGAGACGGTCGATTTTTCAATAGAACGGGTCAAGGGATTTACTAATATGTTTTTAGGCGGCGAAGGACTTTTTCTTACTACATTAACTGGTCCGGGAAAGGTCTGGCTCCAGACGATGCCAGCACCTAGTTTGGCCGGCGAACTATCCAGGTACATAACATCTAAAAAATAAATTTTAGTGTTTATGGTTTAATTAAAAACAAGTTTTTAAAAGGGAAGTCCTCTTGATACCATAAAATTCTTTATGAACGAAATTTTGTTAGCAATAATACTAGTATTTATGATTATTTCTGCAATTGCCGCACTTTTTACCGGTGAACTTCTTTCATCGGTGATTTCTTTAGGGGCTGTAGGATTCGGCGGAAGCATAGCATATCTTATTTTAGGGGCCCCGGATCTGGCCATTACCCAGGTAGTGGTTGAAGTTGTGACCCTTGTACTTTTAATAAGAGTAACAATAGGGGTTGGATTGAAGTTAGCCTCGGGACGCCCTAAAAAACAAAGCCTTATCTGGTGGGGTGTAATATTGAGTATTCTTGGAACATTAGGTGTAATGGCTTTACACAACTTTCCTCCCTTCGGTATTTCGGTTATGGACCGGTTAACCAATGTGCCTTCATTATTCTACATCGTTAACAGCTTGCCAAAAACCGGAGCATCGAATCTGGTCACCGGGATATTGCTTGATTTTAGAGCGTACGATACTTTAGGAGAAGCCACAGTAATATTTACTTCTGTGTTTGGTGGGCTGGTTTTGCTGCGCAAGAAAGGAAAAGTAAAAGATGACATTTCCGGGGCTTAAAAGTTTGTTGGTAGTAAGATTATAAAGAAAAAAAGTCTCATTGCCGTTACTGTATCCCGGTGGGTATCTCCATTTATTTTTGTATACGGACTTTATCTTATATTATACGGGCATCTATCGCCTGGAGGCGGTTTTTCCGGTGGAGTTGTTCTGGCCAGTTCATTTATTCTTGCCCTTCTGGCCCGTGGTCGAAAAGCGGCATTAAAGAGACTTCCCTATAAAGTGGCTAAAAAACTGGATTCTGGCGGAGCAATTATGTTTCTTGGCATAGGTGTTATGGGTTTTGTTTTTTCCGGACCGTTTTTTATGAATTTTATCCAGAAGATATGGCCGGGAATGCCGCTTAGACTTTATAATGCGGGTACTATTGTCATAAATAATCTGGCCATAGGAATAAAAGTATGCGGTTCTGTCTTTCTTATAATGCTTTTTTTATGTGCACTCCGGGTAAGGGAAGGTACAGAAATTTATACTCTGGAGGATCCTGAATAATGCTTTATATTTTAACGTTTATCCTTTTTTTAGTGGGTTTATACGGACTCTTTACCCAGCGAAATTTAATAAAGATTATAATTTCAGTTTCCATAATAGAAACAGCGGTAAATGTTTTTCTTGTTTTGGTGGGGTACCGGACGGGCGGTGTTGCGCCGGTAATAACTGGGCGTTTAGAATATGGAGAATTTATATCTTCCAGCGTTGATCCTTTTCCCCAGGCGATGGTACTTACTTCTATTGTTATAGGTTTAAGCGTTATTGCTCTTATGGTTGCTATCAGCCTGAGATTATATCATGTTCACGGTACATATAACATAGATGAAATATTGCAAAAATCTCGCGAGGAAAAAAAGTGAATAATATTATTCCTTTAATGGTTATTACTCCTCTTGCCGCCGGGTTTATTATAGCTTTACTGCCAGATAGATTATTAAAAATAGCTGAGTTTATAGCAGTAATGGCCTCGGTATTAGTATTTTTTGGTGCCTTAGCACTTTACGGATACAATGGTATTTATGAGATAGGCGGCTGGAATTATCCGGTGGGAATAGCTATGAGTATTGATGCTTTCAGCTGGTTGATGTTAATAAATATATCAATACTTAATTTTTTTATACTTATTTTTTCTTTGGAATATATGAAAAAATATACTTCCAAACGTAGTTTTTATGTCCTTTTTTGTATGATGGTTGCCGGTATTAACGGCACTCTGCTGGCCGGGGATATTTTCAATCGTTTTGTATATGTGGAACTTACGGCAATTGCTTCTTATGCTCTGGTGGGATTTGGATGTGATTCCAAGGAACTGGCCGCTGCTATGAAATACGCGGTTTTCGGCGCTGTCGCTTCTTCTATTACTCTTTTGGGTATAGGTATGATTTACGGAATATTCGGTACTGTTAATATAACTCATTTAGGCACAAAAATAGCAGCTGGCCAGCCGGTTACTCTTTCTTTAACCGCACTTTTTATGGCCGCTTGCTTAATGATGGTCGGGTTCGGGTTTAAGGCTGCAATTATGCCCTTTCATATCTGGCAACCGGATGTACTAAGTTCCTCTTCGGCACCCGTAGGAGCAATGATCAGTGGCGGGTTTATCGGAACTGTTGGAGCGTACGCCATGTTCCGGACAGTGTTTGCGGTTTTCGGTATAAATGTACATCTGGGATGGATAGTAAGTTTTATTGGAATTATATCTATGGTTGGGGGCGCAGTATTGGCCCAAAAAAAAGAAAATTTTAAAAGGTTTATCTCTTATTTAAGTATTTCCCAGATGGGATATGTGTTTTTGGGGGTGGGCTTAGGGGGGCTTATATTTGCCCGGGGAGGAAATATATCCGCATCCGGTTTAGCTCTTATGGGGGGGATATTTCACTTAATAAACCATCTATTTTTTAAACCGTTATTATTTTTGGGTACCGCTGCTGAAGAATACCAAAATAGACAGGATAATTCCGAAAAAGTACCCGGCCGAGCATTTGGGTTAATGGCCCTGGCCGGGATTCCTCCTTTTGGGGGAGGTATAAGTAAAATAATGATAATAGCGGCCTGTTTTATGGGGGGGCATTATTGGGTGGGATTTGTAGCGGTATTAACAGCGCTATTTACTGTTTTTCTTATTTTTAAAAGGAAAGAAATTAAACTATCCGGAAGATATATAAAATTACCGCTTTTAATAAAAATACCTATAACCGGGCTTTCGGTTATAAGTTTGATATTAGCTTTACTGGCTCTTCCGGTTTTCAGACCTCTGGCTCTGGAGCCGGCCTACAGAAGTATTGTAAATAATACCAGTGAATTTACCAAAGATGAGGTGAAATCACCGTGATAGTTAAATTAGTAGTTTTTATTTTATCTTTTTTAGTATGGTGTCTGCTGGTATGGCCTTTTGGGGAAGTTTACGGCGGCGTGGATCTACAGGGTATGAGTGCAGGTGGTTTTGTATCGTTGACGGCGGCTCTGATTTTTGGCAGGAATTTTTCTAAAAAACCGTTAAAATTACTGAATCCCAGCCGGTGGTTTTACTTTTTCTTATTTATCCCGGTTTTTATCTACTACTGTCTTAAAGCGAACTTACAGGTAGCTTATCTGGTCGTTCATCCGGCCTTGCCTATAAAACCGGGAATTGTAAAAATCCGCACAAAATTAAAAAATAGCTTTGCTATTGTTGCTCTGTCCAACTGTATAACATTGACCCCGGGTACCCTTACCGTGGAAGCGACAGAAGACGGAGTTTTGTATATTCACTGGCTGGCGATGAGTACTACTGATGAAAATGAAGCCGGCAGATTAATTGCCGGTAAGTTCGAATATTTTTTACAAAAAATATTTGAAGAGAATAGGTTAAAATAATTATGGAATTTATTATATATATAACGCTGATCTCTTTTGTCTTAGGAGTTTTTCTGTGTCTGTATCGCCTTGTATCCGGTCCTACCGCTCCGGATAGGGCGGTGGCAATAGAAATTATGGGAATAATTCTGGTTGGATTCTGTACCATCTTAAGCCTTTTAACCGGAGCAGAATTTTATATGAGTGTAGCAATAGCTTGGGCTCTGTTGAGTTTTATAGGCAGTATGGCGCTGGGTAAATATCTGGAAGGAAAAGAGTTGGATGAATGAATATATAGGATTAGGGTTTGTGGTTTTAGGGGTTTTTTATGATTTACTGGCCTGTCTGGGTCTGGTTCGTATGCCTGACGTATATACCAGACTTCAAACTTCTACCAAAGCCGTTACCGTGGGTACTGTCTGTATTTTGATTGGGGCGGCTATCTATGCTGGTCCCGGGCCGCTGGCAGCCAAAGCTTTTTTATGTCTGATATTTGTGCTTTTAACCAACCCGGCTTCGGCCCATGTAATTGCCCGGGCTGCACACAGTTCGGGGATAAGAGTTGAAAGAGTTACCGCCGACGGTCTTCTGGGTCGGGAAATAGAATCGGAGTTATGGGATGTTACCAGAAAAGAAGACCGGTACCACAAAGATAGACTGTTGCATATAATAGAAAGTTGCACCATTATTGATATACAGGAACATATTTTCAGTGTAAAGCTATTTGACCGGGTCGCCCGATCACTAGCCCGGGTGCAGGGATTTAAACCGGAAGTAATTAAGGAAAAATTAATTAACAGAGAACGGGAAGCGGTGACTGCTCTTAAGCCTGATTTTGCCATACCCCATATTATTGTAGAAGGTGAGGGCCTTTTTGATCTTATCGTTGTACGAGGAAAAAACGGAGTGTTCTTCTCAGAAAAATTCCCAGAGGTTACCTCTGTTTTTGTAATATCCGGAACTCAGGATCAGTGGCATTTTTATCTTCGTACTCTTGCCGTTATAGCCAAGGTAGTGCGTACCTCAGAGTTTTTTGAAAAGTGGAAGTCCGCACCCGGCAAAAAAGAATTGAGAGAATTACTGTTAAAACGGGCAAAAAAAATCCGTAAGCAAAAAGAGAATCACTTCAAAGAAAAAGGTTAATTTTTTTTTAATAGGTGAACAGTTTAGCAGGCAAGTAATATACAGAAATAATATATTTTTATTTTTTTAACCGGTATACCACCTTTTATTAATTTTGATTATTAGTATAAATATTTGTATGCTTGTAATGGAAATAAATATAAGCTAAATATGTTCGAAACCTTACTGCCATTTACAGATCCGGTAATGATATTTGCCTTTTTGTTGACCACGGCGCTGGTAGCCCCGCTGGTTGCTGAAAAGGTAAATTTACCTGGCATAATAGGTCTTATTGTAGCTGGAATTATTTTTGGGCCTCATGGGCTTAACGTCCTTGAACGGGGTCCGGAAGTTGAGATGTTTGGCACAATAGGATTGCTCTATATTATGTTTTTGGCCGGGCTGGAACTGGATTTGATACAGTTTATGAAACATAAACATCACAGTGGTGTTTTTGGAGGACTTACTTTTGGGATTCCCCTTGTTTTAGGCACCTTGATGGGCCGGTATTTGCTTGGTTTTACCTGGCCTGCGGCCATCCTTCTATCTACCATGTTCTCCTCACATACTTTGATCACCTATCCCATAGCCAGCCGTTTAGGACTGGGCCGGCACCAGGCAGTTACTACAACTGTGGGAGGGACCTTAATTACGGACACCGCGGCTCTTTTAATTTTAGCCATTATTACCGGTCTTCACCAGGGGGAACCGGGTATAATGTTCTGGACCCGGTTAATAACCTATATGGTTATATATGTAGGAGCAGTGGTTTACCTTTTACCGAAAATAGGCCACTGGTTTTTTCGGAATATCGCTTCGGAAGGTATAGTAGCCTTTACCGGGGTTTTTAGCGGAGTGTTTTTATGTTCGTATATGGCCCACGTTGCAGGTTTGGAACCCATTATAGGGGCGTTTTTAGCCGGACTTACCTTAAATAGTCTAATTCCCGAAAACAGTACCCTGATGAACCGTATACAGTTTGTTGGACATTCTCTTTTTATCCCTTTTTTCATGATTTCGGTGGGGATGCTTGTAAATATAGGGCTACTTTTTGCTGATAAACAGACAATTACAGTAGCCGTATCTATGGTTCTCGCCGGTATTGTAACCAAATACCTGGCCGCTGATTTTACTCGCCGGATATTTTCTTATACCCGGGATGAGGGAATGTTAATTTACGGGTTAAGTGTAAATCAGGCCGCGGCCACTCTGGCAGCGGTTCTGGTCGGATACGAAATCGGAATATTTTCCGAGCCCGTACTTACCGGTACGATAATTATGATTCTGGTTACCAGTTTGGCCGGTTCGTGGATTACCGATCGATTTGCCCGGAGGGTCGCGCTTAGTGAAGAAGAAAAACCGTACAGCGCCTCTGATAATCCTCATAGAATAATGGTTCCTCTGGGGTCTCCGGATACCGCTGAGAAACTTATAGAGCTGGCGATATTAATCAGACGTAAGAACTCTTCTGAATCCCTGTATCCGGTGACGGTGGTGGAAACGGGCGAAAACACCAATGAACGTCTGGCTAAGGCTGAAAAATTATTGGGTAAGGCGGTGGTAAAATCAGTGTCCGGTGATATCCCCGTAGTTCCTATTACCCGGGCTTCTACCTCCATTACTACCGGGATTCAAAGAGCCCTGACCGATCACCGTATATCAACTGTGGTTATGGGGTGGAAAGGGCATGTCAAAGCTCGCTCCCGTACGTTCGGACCTGTTCTAGATCCCATAGTGGAAAATAATTCTCAGATGATAATTATAAGCCGTTGCTTGGAACCATTTAATACCATAAAACGTGTGGTAGTGGCTATACCTCCGTTAATTGAAAATCAGCCGGGTTTTGAAACAGCTGTCCGGTCTATTAAAACGCTCACTCACCAGCTGGGCGCCTCTCTTCTTACTGTTTCTGTATCAGATACAGTGGAGAGAGTTCATGATATAATCAGTAAAAATCCTCCTAAACTTAATGAAAATAAAGAGATAATTGATAAGTGGGAGGATCTTATACCATGGCTAGACAGTGATGTGATTTCTCATCAGGATGATCTTCTCATACTTTTTATGGTCCGCAAAGGGCGTCTGGCCTGGAGACCCAATCTCAGTAAATTACCCAGGTTTTTAAGCGAGCGGTTTGATGATATGAATTTTACGGCGGTTTATCCCCCGGAATTACCCTGGAAAGCGAATAATAAAACAGAAAATATTAAGGCAAATTCATGCATCTCTTTACTCCCCCCGGAACATATTAGGCTTAACCTTGAAAACACTGATATAAAAAATGCCATACTTAAACTTCTTAATCCTACGTTTCCCTCAGAAGAAGAGTTAAAAAAAGAGATTTCTGTCTCTTTAAAAGAGATGTCGGATACCGAACCTATGGAACTCTTGCCTGGGGCGGTTCTTTTGCATGCACATATTCCCCATATAGAATCTTCAACGGCATTTTTAGGGGTGAATAAAACCGGGTGGGATATTCCCCATACGACCCGGAAGGTAAAGGTGCTGTTTCTGCTGTTAAGTTCCAAAGAGGCGTCCCCGGAAGTCCATTTGAAGGCCCTGGCCGAACTTGTAGGTCCAATTCATCATACCCAGGAAAATGTGGTAAAGAAAATAATACAGTCGAAATCGGTAGGTGGAATTATAGATATATTGTCTACTGAAAAAGAAGAAAATAACAATGGGTAGTTTGTATAAGTAATAATTGTTGCAATTATGATTTTTTTTTGTTAAGTTTTATCTATGAGTGAAGAAATAATAATTGAAAAAATGCCCGGTAAAATAAAACGCTGGTTTAATGGCAAACCGGTTAGCGCGGTAATACTGGTTCTTGTTTTTCTGGGACTTTTAATACTGAACTCCATGTTATATACCGTTGACCGAAATGAACAGGGGGTAGTTACCCGGTTTGGAGCGTATCACCGGATGGTGGGTCCCGGTCTTCAAATTAAATTGCCCGCCCCAGTAGAGCAGGTTTATATTGTAAACACTCTTCAAGTTTTTGAAAAAGAATTCGGTTTTAGAACAAGCCAGGCCGATGTACGTTCTGAAAGGCAGCGGAGGGGTTTTGAACAGGAAGCTTTCATGCTCACCGGTGATCTGGGAGTGGCAAGAGTGGAATGGGTGGTTCAGTACCGTAGAGCCGAACCCCGTAATTATGTTTTTAATGTCAGAAATGAAGAGCGGCTGATAAGAGACGCCAGCGAGGAAGCCGTCCGAAGGATAGTGGGGGATTATGCCGCCACCGATGTAATCACAGTGGCCCGGGTGGAGATTGCCCGGGAGGTTCAGCGGGAGCTTCAGGAAATAATGGACAAGTACAATTCTGGAATTGTAATAGACGATTTACTTATTCAGCAGACCGACCCCCCCGAACCTGTGGCCCCGGCATTTAAAGAAGTTGACAGCGCCCGGCAGGATAGAGACCGGTTGAGATTGGAAGCAGAAGCAGTTCAGGAACAGGTGATTCCCGAAGCTCGTGGAGCGGCTGAACGAATTATTGCTGAGGCCCGTGGAGACGCAAACCGTTTTAGGGATGTTCTTCAGGAATACCAGCAATTTCCCCGGGTTACCCGGTCAAGAATGTTTTTAGAACAGATGGAAGAAGTTTTGACCCGGGCAAATCGCATTTATGTAGTTGATAATAAAGTTAAATCGGTTCTTCCTCTACTGGATTTAGAAAAAAGCAGGGGACTTGCAAATGAGTAAGTTAACTAAACTTTTTTTAGGATTTATCCTTGTTGTTTTCGGTTTAGCAATTCTTTCAGTGATGTTCGGGGTGGTGGTTATCGTACCTGAAACCCACAGCGCTGTTATTACCCGTTTTGGTGAAGTTAAGCATGCTATAGTGACCGGTTTTTATCAGGCTCCGGATACCCCCGAAAGCGAAGAACCAAAACACTTTATAGAGATTGATCAGATAGAATTTATGAGAGAACGCTATGAAGAGGCCCGACCGGAAATAAAATTAAGTGTGGGAGCGGGATTATATTTTAAATTACCCAGTCCTATTGAAGAAATCCATATATTTGAAAGCCGTATTTTAGACTGGGATGGCCAGCGAAATGAAATGGCTACAAAAGATCTCAGAACACTCTTAATAGACAGTGCCTCGAGGTGGAAGATACTTGATCCGGTGAGATTTTATGAATCGGTGGGGACTACTGAACGTCATGGTCAGCGCCGGCTGGACGAAGTGCTAATGAGGGAAATTGAAGATATGGTTACGGTTAGCCTTTTAATAGAGACGGTGCGTAATAAAAATTTAACTCTTGAGGCCAATGTCAGAGAATTGATGGAAATAGAAGAAGACGAAGAAGTTATTGATGAGGATTTAATAGATATTGAGGAATTGCGTTACGGCCGTATGCAGGTTATAGAACAAATCCAAAAAAATGCAGGTAAGACCCTGAGCGAAAGGTTTGGTATACGGTTAATTGATGTAATGATTACCGAACTTAACTATACCAAAGCGGTACAGGAGAGAGTCTTTGAGAGGATGATCGCCGAGCGTCAGCGTATTGCCAGCAGGCACCGCGCTGAAGGTGAAGAGACAAAACAAAAAATTTTAGGGGAGGTAGAGGAGCAAAAACGTAGGATACTGGGCAATGCCAGAGCTCAGGAGATCCAAATAGTAGGGAGCGCTCATGCCACAGATGAAGATTTTTACCGTTTTTACCGTTCCCTGGAAACCTACGATAAATCTTTTGACGAAGAATTAACTTTAATTCTTTCCGATGATAATAGGTTACTGCAATTTATTACTGACGATCGTTAACTTCCTAAGTTGAAAAAAAAGTCTTTATAGAAAAATTTAAAATGCAACTACATACGGGTATGAATCACATAAGGATGAATTAATACCATATTTTTTATAAATTGGGGTGGAAATTTTTTAAATTTATATTGACAGAGTAAAGTGATATCCTTATCTTTTAGGATTTTATTTAACCTGGTTTCGTATTTTTTAATCTTTGACAGAGAAATATTTTTTTCAAGAATCCAGTTCATTTCGGCAAGCCCCCTTAATCCGCTGAAACCTTCTTTTTTGGCCCTGTTCAGAGAATCTGTAATGATCTTTATCATATTCGCAATCTGGAAAGTTCCATTTTGTAGGTAGGTATCCCTGGCCCGGTTAAATTCCAACTGGTTTTTATCCTGAAACTTTTGAGGGCGGCATCTGTTTTTATAGAGGGCAGAACTGATTTTTTTTATATTTTTGCCGGAAGTAATGTAAATACATTTTTTATTTTTTTCTAGACCCTTTTCAATGAAATTAGCGCTGATATTATTTTTTTCATCATTAGAATCGTAAAATAACCCTATATGGTTATTTTTTTGTGATTCTAAAAAACTTGGTGTATAGTTAAAAAAAGCCATTTTTAATATAGATACCGTATCAATACTATACTAATACAATATAGGGTTTTCTTCAACTAGAAAAATAATTGAGATGTAAACTTAAAATAGCTTGAATGATTGTTTGTTTTAATTTACAATAAAAAAAGATGTTACTAAAAGACATCCTATAATATGTCAAGTAAAAAAAACAGATTATCAAAGAGCAATAAT
>CAYZAK010000019.1:0-31038 GCA_964476445.1 uncultured bacterium | reverse complement strand
TAGTAGACCGCTCCCAGTCCCACTATTAAACCGGCTATGCTCATATAATCCATAATATATTACTCTTCTTTCCCTTCCTTAATTTCTTCCAGCGGCGTAACCGTACCCTGTTCTCCAAGTTGAAACAACATATCCTGTAGCTGAACTCTCTCTCTTTCCAGCTTTTTGGGATTTAATTCCGGAGACGCTTTTGAATGCTCCACGGCAAGCGCTTTTAATTGGGGAGTTAACTTCTCCATCAGTTTACGTCCGGTCTTATTTGGAATATTATTAATTATGTTTGCTATCCTTTTCACTCCAACTTTACGGGCTATATTATTAAAATCTTTATCACTGTAGTATACCAGGTCCTCAAACTGAAAAATTTTAGATTTCACTTTGTCAAGCAATTTTTTATCTTTCGTACCCAAAAACTTAAATATTTCCTCTCTGGTAGATAGATTAGTGTTCTGAACTATTTCGGATAATTTTTCCGCGCCTCCATAGCTATAATTTACTTTGAATTTAATTTCCTCTTCCAGATCCGATATATCATCTCTGGGTTCTCTGACTTTACGGGAAATAGAGAGTACTTTTTTTCTCATCATAGGAGAAAGAGAAGAAAATAATTTACCGGATAATTCACCGGGAAGAGAGTATAATACGGTTGCCGTTGCAGCTGCTGGTTTTTTTTCTAAAACATGCTGCAAAGCCGGAATGTCATTTTCCTTTATAAAACTAAATGGTCGATGCTCATCTTCCGTTCTGCCACCGCCTCCACCTGCAATTGAGGGTGCTTGCGCGGCGGCAGTTGAAGTTACGCCACCACCAGCCGGTGCCACAGCGGATCCGCCTCCTGTAGAAGACGAAGCATTACTTTCTGCTGCCGCGCTTAGATCAGAAATTGTCTCATTTATACTTGAAAACACCGATTTAAAAGGTCCAAAAAATATTACTATTAATACCAGGCTCAATGCGCCTATAGCAATGGCAACTAAATTAATCTCCTGCGGGGCTTCTGAAGGCGTGAATTGATTTATTATAAGATTTTCTCCTAAGTTCATGTCAAACGGAAACAATTCTTCAATAAGATTTATTATGCCATTTTCTTCAGCATCGGTAAGTTCTTTTCCAATAAAAAGGCTAATGGCCATATCCTCTATAAACGTCTGATAAGTTGTCTCTCCTCTGTCAATAGTCCTCTCGGTAGGTATCCCGGGCAATAAGGAGCGCCCTTCATCATCAGATAAATTTTCTATTTCTTCCCGTCCTACAGTAAAACGTATATTTACAATAACATTTTCAGTTCCAAGATAAGTGGTTATTTTACTTCTAAGCTCCTCTTCCAGCCGGGTTTCTAATTCAAGTTCTAAAAAATTCCGGGCGAAAAGTGTACTTACCGGAAGAAAAAATAAAACCAAAAACAAAAAAAATATTTTTTCTACCATAGCTTTTGTTCTCAATTTAACTTTATCATATTTTATTAATGTCATTTATTCTCTCCAATTTTTAAATTCTTAATTTAATGCTTTTTCAAAAAATATAACCGAAGTTTATTTAAATGTAAATTATTTTTAAGTTATAGAAATAATTAATTACAGGATTTTCTCTACAAAAGTTAAACTAATAATTTATATACCACATAAATTATTAAAATTATTACAATGGCTCCAATAATTAATTTACCTTTTTTACCGCCAGAGGTATCCTTTTTTGCTCCCGTATTTCTTATATATTTTTTTATTTTACGGTTTAAATCTTCCGCATCAAAAGGTTTTACCACATAATCTTCCACACCGGCTTGCATACCCTCCATGACCTCAGTGTCTTTTCCCTGGCCGGAAACAATAACAATAGGTATATTAGTAGTCTTTGGATCTGCCTTTATTGCCTTTGTGGCTTCTATTCCGGTCATATTGGGCATCTGGACATCCATAAGAATAAGATCGGGATTTTCCTTTTTAGCTGCCTGAACACCTTCTTTACCGTCGTTACTGGTAACTACTTCATAATTTTCTTCCAACATAAACTTACCGATTCTTCGTATTGAAGGATTATCATCAACTAAAAGTATTTTTTGGTTTTTATCTGACATTTTAAATTATTCTCCAATGTTATGTATTTTTCTTTACAATTACACCGTATTATTATAATTCAATGGGTAAACAAATGCAAATTATTTATTTTTACCTTTTTTATTCTTCTCCCCTATCTAAAGTAGCTGCAAAATTATCTATAAATGATTTCTTTTTAATATCTTCTTTAAAATCATCTACAGGTTCTTCATTTTTTTGGTTTCCAAGAGTTTTTTTTGATGCTTTATTTTTTACTTTATTTTGTGACTTTCGTTCTGTAAAATTTTCTTCATTATTTTTTTCTTTACCTGCAACTTTCGCTTTTCTCTTTTTATAATATTTTTTAACGTCAGATTTATTGGTTTTGGACCGGCCAGTAGATTTTAAGTTTTTTAATGCATTCTTTAATTTACTGGTTTTTTCTTCCAGCCTGTTTAACTTTTTATTTATTTCTTTATTGGAGTATACTATTTTTTTAGAAAACTGCTTTAATTCATTAATTTTAGCTTCTTTTGTATTTATTTTATTTTTATATCTTTTTTCTAGGGTTACCATCTCCCTCCCAAATTTTTCCTTGGTATCCTCCAAGGATCTTTCAATTTTTTGTTTTTCTAACTTTAATTTCTTAAACGCCTTTTTTATATTTTCATATTGACCTTCTTTTTTTTCTTTAAACTCTTTAAAGGATGCTTCTAAATCATCTGCCTTCTTCTCATTTTCTTTTTTTTGCTTTATAATAGTCTCTTTTTCAGCGGTTATATATTCTGATTTTACTTTTAAATTTTTTATATAATTATACGATTTTTCTTTATTCTTTTTTAATTTCCAAATTTCGTCCTCTAACTCACCCTCCCTCTCTTTAAAAGCTACCTCTATATCTTCTTTTTTATCCCTGAGCTCACGGACGGTTTCCTCTAATTTCTTGATTCTCTTTTCTTTTTTGCTTAAATCATTTATATACTCTTCTTCTAATTCTTTTATCTGCTCTTCGTTTTCTGTCTTTAAAGACTCTTTGAGTTTCTCTTTTTCTTTTTCCAATTTTTTCCGGGTTTTTTCTAACTTCTTTAACAGTTTTTCTTTTTCATCATTCTTTTCTATTTGAAGATCTTCCAACTTTTCTTCTAAGCTATCAATTCCCCTGTTCTTTTCCCGGGTGGTCTCTTTTAACTTCTTCTGCAGGGTATCTTTTTCTTTCTGGATATCTTCCCTGGATTTTTTCAGTTTCTTTATCTTTAGGGCATTCTCTTTTTTCTGGTTTTTAAGTTCTTCTTTTTTTTCGGTTATCTTTTTTAGCCTGTTCTTTAAATTTTCAATGCTTTTCTTTAACTCTTCTTTTTCTTTATGCTCTTTAGAATATTTTTGGGAAATTCTTTCTTTTTCCGTTTGTGCTTTGTCAAAACTTTTTTTCAGTTCTTTGATTTTATTATTAAGTTCTTCTACTTTTAATTTATATTCTTTTTCCCCTTCCTCTTTCTTTTTCTGTATTTGGGCAGCATCTTTCTTTAACTTATTGAGCTTCTCCTTTTTGTCTTTTAAATTTTTAGAATATTGATCGTTTAATTGTTCTTTTTCCTGTCTTAACCTCTCAATTTCGTCCTCTAACTCACCCTCCCTCTCTTTAAAAGCTACCTCTATATCTTCTTTTTTATCCCTGAGCTCACGGACGGTTTCCTCTAATTTCTTGATTCTCTTTTCTTTTTTGCTTAAATCATTTATATACTCTTCTTCTAAATTCTCTAATTTTTGTTTAAGCTGATTACTTTCTCTTTTCAAATTCCTTTTTAATTGTCTTTTTGTTTTTTTAAATTCTTTGTTGGACTGTTTTCGTTTTTCTAATTCTTTATCTTTTTTACTTAATTTATCAGCATAATTTTTATTTAATTGGGTTTTTTCAGATATAAGCTTTTCTATCTTATTTTTAAAAGATTCTACCTCTTTTTCATAATATTCTTTATTTGAACTAAATTTTTCGCTTAATTCTTTCTTTGTTCGGGCCAGATCTTCCTTCTCCATTAAAAGATTTTTTATGCGGGCCTCTGTTTCTTTTTTATATTCTAAATACTCTTTTTTTAATTTAAACTTTTCAGATGAAATACGGTCGGTTTTCTCTTCAAGTTCTTCTATGGTTTCTTCATAGTCTTCTTTTTTTATCTGTTGTATTTTATCTGTATTTTTCTTCTTATTTTTCTCTTCTTTTAGGGAATATTCTAAATCCTTGAGCTTTTCATCCTTCTTATTTAAAATTTTAGTATATTTTTGTTCTAAATATTGTTTCTCTTTTTCATTTCTATTAATATCGGCTTTTAAATTCTGTTCCGTTTTTTTATTTTTTTTACTTTCTAATTTTAATTTTTGTTTTAAATTATTTTTTTCAACCTGAAAACCACTAACGGTATGCTCTAAATCCTTAACCTCTTTTTCTTTTTTATTAATATCTTGCATATACATCTGTTCCATATCGGCTTTTTCGGACTGCAGTTCTGATATTTTCTGTTCTAATTGTTCATTCTCTTTTTCAAAATTATTTTTAAGTTCATTTTTTTCTTGCCTTATTCTTTTATTTTCCTTTTTTAATTGTTCCACAAGTTCTATTTTCCCATCCAGATTTTCATTATCTAAACTTTCAAACTGACTTTTTAAATCTAAAAACTCATCATATTTTTGATCTTTTAAATTTTCAATATCAGTATCATTTAAATTAGATTTAAATGCTAAATCATTTTTAAAACTACTTTGATGGGGTATATTTTTCTTTATTTGATTGATTTCCTTTTGAAGACGGTCTATTTCTTCCAGCGAATTCTGCAGATTTTTTATTTTTTTCTCTTTATCAGTCAATTTATTGGCTCCATACATTTAAAGTAAACATAATTATTTTAAAGTTAGACAGGCAAAATAAAATAAGGTCAGTGCCGTATTGTTTTTTCTTAAGATGGTAGGTAGTGTGCATAGAGTTTCCAACGTCTTTAATACTTTCAGCCCCCGAATTATATTTTTAGTTATATTTTTCATATAAATAATTTATAAACTTTTACAATAAGTATTTTCATTTAGCTTATTGAGTAAAACTAACATATTTAATCTATATTTTCAACTCAATATTACTATTTAAAATTTATTTTAAAAAAGACTTTTTTAGTTTTAGATAACATTATGCCCTCTAAAAAACGGGTTTTTCTTAACTCTATTCTTCCTTAACCGGATTCTCTGAACCTATCCAATAAAATAAACTTTTATTCACTATCATCTGTTCCATTTCCAGTTAGGTTCCAAACCGCATATTTCCCACACTTTTTTATTTTCCATACAAAGATAGACATACGGACAGTCTTTTTCAGAAGTTAACATTTTTATAAGTTTCCGATAAACTTTTACTCTCAAATTTTCAGGATAACGTAATTTACCGTCAAATCCTGTGACCAGTTCACCGTTTAGTATATCAGATTCCGGAAACCGGTTCTCTATTATTTTCTTTAAATCCCGGGCAAAACGGAAAGTCCCTAGACTCAACCATGCGATATTTTTTTTTGAAACTTTTGAAAACATTTTTCCCACAACCCCTGCGTACTCTTTTTCCCACCCTTTAAAAGGCACCACCGGATCAAAATGGAAACCAACACTGTAGCCTTTTTTTACACATTTTAAAGCGGCTGCCAGGCGCTGATCTAATGTAGGGGTAAAAATTTCATTTTTATTTATAAAAACTTGAGGATTTAAAGACCAGGATACAACAACATTATCCGGTGGGGGGGTATCTAGTAAATTATCTATCTTTGTACTCTTGGTTTTAAATTCAAATATAATCTCGGGATAATTTTTAATAAATTTTATAATATCATTTGAAAACCCGGTAATATCATCATATACTAATGAGTCGGTAAATTCCCCAGAACCCATACGAATCTTAGATTTACTGTCCATATAATTCTTAAAATTTTTAAAATATCCCTCCAGGTCCGCCGGTAACATTATACCCGGAGTGTTGGTATATTCCTGTAAATAACAATAAGTGCATTCGTACGGGCATCCAAACCCTAAATTGAAGATATGATACCCGCAGCACAGACATCCTTTTGTACAGGGGCAGGACTTGTAATAATCGTATCTTTTTTTTGTAATAATAACAGTTTTCTTTCTTCTGTTATAACTTTTTATGCCGTACTCGGTACCGGAAATAATTTCTTTTATCCGGTTTACTTTTTCTGTTTTCACTCCAGGATATTTTTTAATAATATTATGTAGTACCCGGGAGTGTTCGGTTCCCTTTTCATAATAGACCTTTTCAGGTCTTAATTTAAAATTTTCAGTCTCAATCTCAGCATTGGTGTCTTCTTCTATGGATAGTTTGGGCAGATAAAATCTTTGCATAGGTATCTTATTGTGATATGTCGGAAAACGTTTTTTTAAAAGAAATTTTTTTATTTTTTTAAAATGATAATTTCCGGAATTATCGGTATCAGATAAAATATCTTTAAAATCTACTTTTTCTTTTTTTGAAACTTCATAAAGTAATCTGGAAATTTCATTTTTTTTATTTAATCCCAGCCGGCTGTACTTATTTTCAACATAGTTTTTTATCTTTTTAGAACAATTAGTCAAGTTCATTAATAATAAAATCTGTAACCCGGCCGGCGAGACTCTTACGGGATCCTTTTATTTTTGCCCTTAACTCTTTTGGGAATTTAATGTAAAAACTATTTTTAGAAACTGTATCGGTAACATAGAATATTCCTATTGCCTCTTTGTTTACATAATCTGCTGCCGAGAATATCATAGAAGATTCCATATCCACACAGCTAATCCCCATATCATTTAGATCTTGGTATCTCTTTTCTTCTAAATTAAGGGAATTTACAGTAGCGAATACCCGGTCTTGGATATAACCTTTACCTACAAATTTTTTAAATTTATCTTTTAAAGCGGTAGACGGGGGGTAAGGTTTAAATTTAGACAGTTTTTTTTGATTTAAAAAATCACTAAAACTTTCAAAATTATACGCCCGGGTTGATATAATTTTATCCCCAACCTCAACACTAATTCCGCCGCAACTTGAAAACAAAATTATATTTTCACAGGCAGTGTGTTCAAGCAATAATACACAATCGCCGGCCGGCGCTCCGGGCTTAATGAAAATTACCGTACCGTACTTATAATCGGATACTTCATAAAACATTCCCCGGTAAGTTTTATTTAATTTAAGATTTCGGAAAAGTTCCCTGTCACCGGTAGGTAAAATTATACAGTTCTTTTTTATAATACTTTTGCCGGCCCCAAAAGATTTTTTAAACATACCCACCTTTACCTAAAAAGCCTTTCTAATTCCTGTTCGGCGCGGTCTTTTATATCTTCTGTTGCCTTATCCGTTTTTTCTGCTATAAGTTTTTCTATTTCTTTTCTTTTTGCCTCAATCTCTTCTTCAATTTCATCTTTCCGGGCAATCACTTTTTCCTGTTCCCGATCCAATTTTTCCAGTTGTTCCCTTTTAAAGTCCTGAATATTTTTTTCAAGCTCACGCTTTCGACTATCAACTTCTCTGTCAATAATCTTCTCTACTTCTGTTTGGACTTCATTTATCTTTTCTTCCAGTTCCTCTTTTAAACGGGCTGAAATAAGATTATCTATATTTGAGCTAATTGAAAATTCAGGCGAGCCTATATTACCCGTAACCCCTATTAATATATTTATTAAAGGGTCCTCCAATTTAATATAATTCAACCAGTTCTCTGGTAAAACCCCCTTCCCTTCCCATTTAATATCCGTATCTATCTGACGGTCCGTAAATGTTCCGTTTAAAGAAAGATCGCCTGCGGTTCCGGCCACTTCAAAATCGTTGTAATTTAATTCAATTACTTCGGAATTATTTTCTTCCAGACGGTAAATTTGTAACTCTAACTGGAACCGATCTGAAGATACACCTATTTGTACCGGCTTGCCGGTTATATCCGGAGTTGTAGTGTAATCCTCAATTTTAATAAACTGTTCCGCCGGGCCGGTTATCGAAGCTGTTTCAATTAGAAAATGCGGATACATTTTTTCCTGCTCAAACAATACATTTATCCCCCTGTCTCTTTCCCGTTTAACTTTTTTGGGCTCTTTTTCTGATTTTGGCGGAATATATTTTCTTATAAGTTCAACGTAATTAATTACTCTTTGAAAATTTTCAACCACCGGCTCACCGAAAACAGTATGGGCTATATCTTCAACCCCTATAGAAGGCAACTCCAGTTTATCCATGACTGCTCTGTAATCTTTTAAACGGGCTTGATCAATTTGTCTTATCCGTCCCTCCAAGCCGGTTATCTCATTTCTAAAACTGTTAATATTATCTTGAGTTTGTAGAATAAAACTTTCTGCCGACTCTATATTATCAGTTGCCCTTTCAATACTGTTCCGGGCTTTTACAATATCAGATTCGTCTTTAATTTTTATTTTTTTTAAATTGTTATAATCCTGACTTAAATTTTCAATATGTTTATCCCCGGAAACCAGGTCCACTTCCTGGTACTCACTTTTTAAATTTTTAAGGCTCTCTCTGGTTTCATTGACTACTTTAACTGATTGAAGATCCGGAATCTCAATCGCTTCTGAAATATTGATCTTTTCTTCTGCTCTATTGCGAACATTTTCCAGCCAGTTCTCCAGCTTTTCCTTCCATTTCTCTGAAGTCTTTTCGCGCTCGACTTTCTCCTCAACAGGCAGAAAACCCGAAACCTGTCGATCTGTATTAAAATTCAGCCCCTTGCCGCTGATTTCTTCAATATTGATTTTTTTCTCCAGAAGCGGTTTGATCAGAACAGAACCATTTAAACTATCAACTTCAAAAAGATTTTTAAATTCTTCAGTTCTGCTGGCTACTGTAACCCCGTCTATCTTCATCCCTATTGGAGACCAGGAAATGGTTAGATCATCAATTTCAACTTTTGCTCCCCAGATCCTTGTCCCGCCTGCGGTAATAGACCTCTGTAGTATGCTGTCAGCAAAAAAAAGAGCGCCTCCAAAAATTAGCGCCAGTACAACCAGTAAACTTATAAAACCCTTCCACCTCATACTTTTACCCGCCTGTATATTTTATAAATTTTAGAGGCTTTAATTAACTTAACAATTTTAAGTTTTACAACTTTTTTCTGGAAATCTTTTCTATATTCAACTACCAATTTTTTAACTCCCCAAAAAACAGGAACCATCAAAATAAAAGATATTATCAAGGTCCCCATTACCACGGTATTATTAAATAAAGTAAAAGGAATTACAGGGATATTGTATAAAGCTGACCATAAATTTTCGAGGCTATTGGCAGTTAAAGCAGTTTCCCCTAAATTATGAGCTACCGGATCGATAAAATAACCGATTATACCAAACATCAATGAACTGAATATAGCAGCGGAAACGTTAACTTTTATTACAATAATAAGGGAAATTATTAAAATATTTGTTAATGTAAACAAGGGCGTTAAACCCACAACCATTCCTAAAATAACTCCGCCGCCAATACTACCCGGTGACGCTTCGGAATTAAGGGCTTTAAATAATTTTTTTATTAGTTTAATCCAGAACATTATATCTGCATATTACGTAATTACATTTAAGTAGTCAATCGGTCGTATAAATTTTTCGGCAATCTGACCGGTTTCATTTTTTTACTTATAATACCCAGCTTAGTACGGCCGGTAACTAAAAGCAGTCCTGTTTTTTTATTAGTTATCCTGTATTTAAAATTCAAACTTACTTTACCGATCTTATCCGGTATAGTCTCAACCTTAACTATATCCTGGTACCTGGCCGGAGATTTATAATTCACATACGCATCTTTGACCACAAATAATATCCCATTCTCCGCCGCCTGCTTTACCGAAACTCCTTTATCTTCCAACCATTCAGTCCGGCCCATCTCAAAATATTTAAGATAATTAGCATAATATACTACGCCGCCGCAATCCGTATCTTTATAGTAAATTTTTATTTCCATATTAATCCACCTCTAATTTCCTTCTTAAAATTTCCAGATTTTTAACATCTTCATAATTATATTGTAAAAGTGTATCCAGAGCCTCCCTACTGCCGTAGCTGGAATATTCTTCCCATAGGCGCATCGCTTCTTTCCCGTCAATACCCTCGGTTTCACGCCCTATACCCAGAATCTTTTCAACCTTTTTCAATCCCCCTTTGAGATTGTTGTCCCAGCAATCGTACATCAGATCTCTGGTACAGGCAAAATTTTCAATATTAAAGCCGGTACATTTTTTTATTACCGGAATATCAAACCGGGAGCCGTTATAACTGTAGGCCCTGGTATTTCTAAATATTTTCGATAACTTATGCGGCGTTATCTCTCCCTGTATTAGCTGCACAGTTTCACCGGTTTCATAATAAACGCCTAATACGGTGATTTGCCGATTGTAGGAAGTCTCTATATCAAAATAACATCTTTTTTGCTGCATAAATCTCCTTTTTTGGTATATTGTTTTTTTAAATTTGCTATAATTATTTAGTTTAGTATTATACAGTATAATCCTATGAAAATTCAAGTTAAAAAAATAAGAGATGTCGCGCTTCCGGATTACGCCCACCCTAAAGACAGTGGAATGGATTTGATAAACGCCGGCCCGGAAGTTAGTTTGCAACCGGGTACCAGAGAACTTATTCCCTCGGGGATAAAGGTGTCCGTGCCCGAAAACCATGAAATTCAGGTCCGATCCCGCAGCGGGCTGGCTATAAAAAAAGGGCTTTTTGTACTTAACTCCCCAGGTACAATTGACGCCGGTTACCGGGGGGAAATAGGAGTAATACTTTTTAACACTTCCCTAAAATCCGTAAAAATAAAACACGGACAGAGGATTGCCCAGATAGTTCTTCAGAAAATAGAAAAAATAGAATGGACCCCGGTTCAAAAATTGTCTTCAAGCTCCCGGGATACCGGGGGGTTCGGTTCCACCGGTTCATAATTTTTATAAACTAACCGGATTTGAAGCTCAGGTTTGTATGCTTTCCGTTTTTCCAATATATTTGAGTAAGTTTTTATTGTAAATATATAATTTTAGTTGACGGAATTTTTTGACAGTTACTAATTACGCCATTTATTTTTTATATGCCAATTCCCAAAATCCAAAAATAGTTATATCGGGCCGGACGGAAAGTTTATTATTATTTATTCCCTCAGCTGCAAAGAATATCCATACTATATCTTTTAATTCTGTTAGATTGATTTTTATATTTCTTTCCCGGATATTATGTTCTAATGTTCCATCCTTGTTTTTCAGGGCTTTAAACTAATTAACTTCAAAAAGGCGGCGCAGTAATGCAGTACTGGCGCATTAACTTTTCTATGATGTTTTTCGACAAGCAGTGTAAAAGATTAGTAGCTCTCACTCAGTAAATATCCGGAGGCTATTCTACAAATTGTGATAGGTGTACGAATTAATATCTCTGGATAACTTAACAGCCGGTTAGTTGATTTTTTTTAGCTCCTCGTAAGCTTTATTGATCCGGGTTACTTTTTCGTTGATTAATTCTTTAGCCACCGGATGTATATCATTGTATTTATCAGGATGGTATTTTATCATGAGTTTACGGTAAGCTGATTTTATTTCCTCGACGGAAGCGTCATAAGGCACTTCTAGTAAATCATAGTATTTCCGGATATTTTTTTGCCCCATGGAAGATTGTTTACGGTCATTACTCGAATCGCCGGAATTTATGTACCGGCTCTTTATGGCCCGGTATTCATAATCGGAGAGCCCCAAGTTCCGGGAAATACGCTGAATAACTTCTTCCTCCCGGGGATGGAACTCCAGATTAGCCATAGCCAGGCGAAATAATATCTCAATTGTAACCAGCCGCATTCTTTTATCTGAAACTTCTACAAATTTCTGGGAAATTTTATCTATGTCCAGAGCTTGATTTATAAATTTTTTAAAAATACGGTTACTCATCCGGGCATCCGCGGCATCCAGATTGAACATACTGTTTAAAATATTGTTCATCTCTCTTTTCTGAGAGTCTCTTATTTTTCTGTCGGCTTTTACTACAGCGGCCATCAGGGCCAGAAGATTGGTAAAAAGTATATGCTGTTTATACTGTGAATTACTAAAATCTTTAGGATAACGGGAGTTTTCTCCCACCGAGCCCCCTACCCAGTATCCTAAAATTGCTCCGATGGGGCCACCGATAAACCACCCCAATCCCGCGCCCATAGCTTTAGACCATCCACCCATAGATTTTATGCACCGTATCGCTCAAATATTTTTTTTGAGCGAAAACCGTATATAGGCAAAACCTGTGCTAGACGAAAAACTTTTTTTTCCATTAATTATAATATGTATTTTAAATAACAATAGGCAACTGTGATATTCGTACTGATAATATAATACAAATTAATCTATATTTATCAATATACGTATTAAATTAAGGGCATTTACTATTTCAGCAACCAGCAATAATATGTTAAAATATTATTTAAGTTGTTGGTTTATTGACGGGAGTAAATGTCATGGAAAGAGTATTCACAAGCGGAAAATCTTGCACGCAGATAAGGGCACTCTGGCGTGCAGAGAAATTTGGCAATAGAACACGGTGTTTATATTGCGAATATGAACGTAAATTTTGGGCACTTGAAAAAGATAAATGGAAGTGTCCGCGATGTCGGAAAGAATTTAACATATTTACCAGAAGCTGGATTGAAAGAACCCGGTTTCATCGTGCCGATACAGGTGAACCTGGCCGAAATATATGAGATATTACATTGGTTTGAATTGGGTTTAACGGATAATGACATTGCCCAAAGACTTGAATTAGATTATCGGCGGCTTCATAGATTATTGCTTAAGGTAAGGAAGGCAATTGCAGCATATGAAAACCGAACGATTCAGGTACTTAAAAATGTTGTTGAAGTAGATGAAAGTTATTTCGGAGCACAATTTAAAAACCGGAGGCGGAAACAAAGAGAGAAATTACGCAAGGAAGGAAAATTTCACCTGTATCGGTACGATGAAAAGAGATGGAATTTCGGTGGAATAATCGGAGGTTCACTGTACCAGTACTGGTGAAATCAGAAGGAATTTGTAAAGCTTATATTTAAAGTATTGGCTAACAAAAATGGAGCTTAAATTGGTTGCTGAAACGGTAAATGCCCTAATTAAAATACGGCCTACGACCACATTGGTTATTATAAACTAACTGTATTTGAAGCTCCGCTCAATATGGATGCTATTTCAAAAAAGTTTGAAATACGGCCCACCTTCAGACTATCTTTCAATCCGTAGTAATCCAGACAGGTACCGCAAACCACAATATCTATCCCCCGATTTTTAAGTTTTTTTATATTACCGACATTTTCTGCGCCTTCCACAGTATGTTTCACCCCCCCATGCATAAAAACAATCTTATCGGGCAACGGTTCCACATCGGGAACGGTCTGAAAAAATGTTTTTATTAAAAGTTCACCCAGTTCTTTGTCCGGATCTCCCAGCTTATAACTTTTTAGAAAAAAAACTGTATTTCCTTTATAGGGTTTACGGGAATTATCCGTTTTTTCCGCTTTGCTCTGCCCTCCTTCCGGTTTTAGTACCAATTCGATTATATTATCAGATCCCTCCTTTTCGGTTATTTTGTAATTCTTACTCCGGGCAAATCTTTTTACATTTTCCCGGGCCGCTTCATCATCAACTTTAACTTTTAACACCGAATCCGGATATTTTTCAATGGCTTTCTTGGTTTCAATAACCGGTTCCGGACACGGTTTACCGCATACGTCTAATTTTTTCATCTTAAACCTCCTATCTTATTTTCCGTTTGCCGCCGCACCTATGGCATTTATGTACCTGTATAGCCGGGGATTTTTCACCCTGGTATTCAATGATTTTTCTAATAAATAAATCAGGGGATTTAATCCGGCCAGACCGCCAATAAGATAAACCGGGTCCTCTATCATATTTTTATGGGGTCCGACTACTTTTTTAGCCACACTTTCAAAAACCGCCCCCAGCAAATCGCTTTTATCATATCCCCGGTAAAGAAGCTGAACTATTTCCGTCTCCCCAAATACTGCGCAGGTCGAATTTATAGTTATATTTTCTGAATTTTTTATATCTATACCGTTCACTTCTTTAAAGTCAAGATCTACGGCATCCAGGGCCATCTCGATAAAGTTACCGGTTCCCGCCGCGCATTTATCGTTCATAACAAATTTCTCTATCCTGTAATCCGGGGTTAATTTTATGATCTTAGTATCCTGGCCACCTATATCAATTACCGTTCCCGGAGATAAATGCATAAACTGCAATCCCTTTACCGCAGCTTTAATTTCAGTTATCTTATCTATATTATCAAAATTTAGTTCGTTTTTTAACATAGACCTTCCATATCCCGTCAACCCGGTAAAATCCGCTCTGTCAAAAATTTTTGAAAGATCTCTACCGGACTTGAAACCTGATTTTTCCATCCCCCGGTCTAAAATTTTTTGGGTATCGATTATGACCCATTTTAAGAACCGGGAGCCGGCATCTATTCCTAGATACTTTTCCATTTTTAGTTTATTCCAGAGATTCTATGAATGCTTCTATACGGGTGGTTAAACTCTCAATGTCAGCCTGAGAATAATCTGTTTCCAGACGTATTGAGGGAATCCCCTCTTCTTTCAGCATTGTTTCTACCCTTGAATTTTCCACGGCATAATCCGAACAGAAAAGTAAATTATTAACGATTACACCATCCGCGCTGTACTCTTTAGCCAGCCTGAGTATGTCCTCGTCTCTTTCAGCGTTGGGACTAAAGCAGGCGCAGTGTATATCCGAATAATGTTTATAAATATTCTCCAGATCCTGTTTGAAATTTCCCGTGGGCTCAAAACTGTTCTCAAAATATCTTGTCCCTGTACAGGTCTCCTCGCAAACTACCACTGCTTCGCCGGTTTTCTCAACTATGTCATGGATCTTCCAGTTAGGCAGAGCCATGGGAGTACCGGTAACCAGAATTCTTTTCATATTTTCAGAACCGGGAACATAATCCGGGGTGTTTTCGAGTTCGAAATTTAATTTGTTTATCTTCTCGGTAAACCGGTCCAAATCATCGTAAAAAGCTATTTGGCTTATCAGTAAGGCGTCTTTTCCGGAAATGGGAAGTTTCTTTTTCTTTCTAAAACTGTACAATTTTTCCAGGGCCTTTCGTTTGGCATTTACCTTTTTTATCCCCAACACTAGATTTTCGGAATTCAACTTATTCCCAGTTAATTTTTCCAGTCTTTGGATAAGTGTTTTCATCTCCTTTTTAAAATATTGGTAGCCTTCTTTAGAATCTATCCGGGAGGGTAAATCAACCACATAAGTATCCTGCAAATCTCCTAAAACTTCGTATACCTTTTTCTTCCCGTCACAGGTATTTTCTCCGATGAGAAGATCGGCAACTTCAAAATAAGGACATACAGAAGATAGTTTAAATCCCATAAAAGACTGTATTAACGGACAAATATTTCGGGTACCCAGAAGGGACTGAACATTTTCCGGTTCAAAATTCACACCCCCGCACAGGCCCACGCCTATGGCATTCAGGGCTACAATAAATTCTTCAGGCATATAAAGACAAAAAGTTCCCACCACTTTTTTACCTTCTTCTTTTGCTTTTACTAGTTCTTCAATTCTCAAACCGTGGGCTTCGGATAACACAAAATCAAGGTATTCCATGCCCTCAGACCGGTAAGGCTGATCCAAATAGACACTGCTGTAAGAAGTGGTAAGCACTTCCAGCAGACCGCAGTGTTTGTCTATGTCCAGTCCCAATTCTTGCCACATTTTTTTGTACTTCATATAATTTCTCCTTTTTCTAAAATCTTGATTTTTGATTATATATTTATTATATTTATATTTCAAATAGATTTTATCTATATAGCTTCAGGTCGATATAAAGATATGAATATAACGTTAAAAGAATTACAGGTTTTAGTAAGCATCAAACAGACAGGAAGCTTTTCCGCGGCAGCGGATGAGTTAAACTTGACTCAGCCCACTATTTCTTCCCATATAACAAACATAGAAAAGGCTCTGGACACTAACATTATGAAAAGAGGACCCAGCGGAATTCAGCTAACCCGTACAGGGAAAGAAGTTCTCAAAACAGCTAAAAAAACTATTAAAGAGATCCAATCGCTCAAACACAAAATAAACCAGATAAAAGGATTAAAAAACGGTTATTTAAATATAGGGGCAAGCACCATACCGGGTACCTACATAATACCCGCCTACATAAAAGAATTTAAAGAGAAATTCCCGGATATAAAGATTAATTTGAAAATTAAAGATTCTCGGCATATTATAAATATGTTAAAAAACGGTAACCTGGATATCGGTTTTGCAGGTTACCCACCTAAGGGCAAAGTATATAAGAATATTATGGCCAGAGATGAAATAGTTTTGGCCGTAAATACAAAACATAAATGGGCGGCCAAAAAATATATATCAGTAAATACACTTACCAGGGAACCCATACTTATGAGAGAAAAAGGATCGGGAACCAGGAAAATCTTCTTAAAGCATCTCAGGCGTAAAACATCAAAAGATTTAGAAATTTTCTCCACCCTTGATACATCGGCAGGTATGCTAGAAGCCATAAGAACCGGACTGGCCCCCGGTATCATATCTAAAATAGCTGTCCGGTGCCAGCAAAATTCGGATGATATAACCGACGTTAAAATAAAAGGACTTTCCATAAAAAGGCCCTTTTATTTAATCCTCAAAAA
Source organism: uncultured bacterium (assembly GCA_964476445.1). Lineage (GTDB taxonomy): Bacteria > CG03 > SLGR01 > SLGR01 > JAGXOG01 > CAYZAK01. The sequence continues at coordinate 14,259 of CAYZAK010000019.1, read as the reverse complement.
TTATCCTGCCTCTTCTGAAATTAGCCGGGAATTTATTAAATTTTTTATTTAGCCGCCCTTACTCATACTATTTTACTTTCTTGAATACAGGTATAAACCAGGATTTAAATATATATACTTCATCCCGCGACATTTCAATCCTAAAAGTGGACTAATTTAATTCCTGCAGGCGCATGAATAATGGGGGGGGTTTATAATTTATAGTTTAGTTTATTCCATATCTGGTAATTCAGATACGGATTCTTTTATTTTTTCCTCTGGATAACGGTAATCTTCAAGTTCGCCGTTAAAATAGGATTCGTATGATGAAAGATCAAAGAACCCGTGGCCGGAGTAATTAAACACTATGCATTTTTCTTCACCGGTCTCTTTACACTTTTTAGCCTCGTCAATTGCACATTTTATGGCGTGAGAAGTTTCGGGAGCGGGAACCTGCCCTTCGGTACGGGCAAACTTTACCGCCGCTTCAAACACTTCAATCTGATGATAAGCCCGGGCATTTATCAGCCCTTCGTTTACCAGATTACAAAGCAGGGGAGCGTTCCCGTGATATCTCAACCCACCCGCATGAATGCCCGGTGGCACAAAGTCATGTCCCAGAGTGTACATTTTCATTAAAGGGGTCATTCTGGCGGCATCCCCATGATCGTAACGGTAGGGGCCTTTAGTCAATGTCGGACAGGCCGTAGGTTCTGCGCCTATTATTTCAACGCTGTTTTCATCTTTTAGTTTACCGGGTATAAAAGGAAAAACGAATCCGGCAAAATTGCTTCCGCCGCCAACACATCCGATTAAAATATCCGGATCTTCCCCGGCTTTTTTGAGCTGTTTTTGAACTTCCTGCCCTATAACAGTCTGATGGGTGCATACATGATTAAGCACACTGCCCAGCGAATATTTTACTTCATCGTGGGTGGCCGCGTCTTCCACCGCTTCGCTTATAGCTATTCCCAGCGACCCGAGTGAATTTGGATCTTTTTCAAGTATAGCTGTCCCGGTCTTTGTTCTTTTAGAAGGTGAAGGATAACAGTCAGCACCCCAGGTCTGCATTAACATTTTCCGGTAGGGTTTCTGATTGTAGGAGACTTTTACCATGTAAACCCGGGCATTTAAACCCATCTGGTTGGTCGCAAAAGCCAGCGCGCTTCCCCACTGTCCGGCACCGGTCTCCGTAGCAATGGTCTTAACTCCTTCTTCTTTGTTGTAATACGCCTGGGCTACTGCTGTATTAGGTTTATGAGAACCTGGAGGAGAAAGACTTTCGTCTTTATAGTAAATTCTGGCTGGAGTTCCCAAATCTTTTTCCAGGTTATAGGCCCTTCTTAAAGGCGACGGTCTCCATAACTTCCAGATTTCCCTTATCTGATCGGGAATCTCTATCCACCGCTCCCTGCTCATCTCCTGTTTTATAAGCTCCATTGGAAATATCGGAGCCAGATCGGTAGGCTCTATCGGAGAGCCGTCCGGTTTTAACGGGGGGGCCAGTGGCGTGGGTAAATCCGCCTGTACGTTGTACCATTTCTGGGGTATCTCTTTTTCTGAAAGTGTTATTCTATAATTGTCCATAATTTCTCCTTTAAATTTATCAAACTTAAAATTTATTATAACTATTCCGGTCTATTATTCAAATTTATCCTTTACAGTAATATTTTCTAATTTAGTATGAAAAAACATTAAAATAGTAAACTCCAGGGCTATAAAAAGGTTATAATATGACCCGGTTACAAAAGAAAACCCAAAAAGTGCCCAGCACAGTCCCCCGGTCTCCGGGTTATTTATATACCCGTATATATATTTTTTTACTACCGGTACGTTTTTTCTAAAAAAATTAAGTCCAAGGGATCGTTTGGGCCCCATTTGAATAAACCCCCAGATTGAAACAATTAATCCCCCAAATAGCATAATCCAGCCGGCTATATTAAAGAGATTGATTATTTTTGGACCAGTATATTGGTTAAAGGTAAGTTGCTCTTCAAACTGCAATAACAAAAAAGAGAGTCCCATTAACATCCATAAAATTACGGTAACAGCAGAATGAACTAAAAAATCATACTTTTTAAACCAACGGGTTAGTTTTTTATATTTATACTGAAGGTAAAGACTGAGAGTTTCAGCGGCAATAGCCACCAAAACCAGAACGATCGTAAGCCAGAACAAAATTTTAACCCCAAAAATTAATATCCGGCAAAGTTTTCCCGGGTTATATATTTAGAATTTATATTAAGTTTACCGGTGAGCATACTGTACATGGCTTTATTAAAAGCCGGAGGGCCAACTATAAAATAGTGAAATTTTTCAGGGTCCAAATATTTCTTTAGCATTTTATCATCTATGTAGCCGGCCTCCCCTTCCCAATCTTTATTAACCGGATCTTTCATATCGGTGATGGTATGCACAGTTTGAAAACCGGACATATCTTCGGATATACTATCTAACTTTTTTCTGTAGGCGATGCGCTCGACATTCCGGTTAGAATAGAATAGTTTCACTTCTTTATATTTATCTTTATTTTTAAAGTTCAAATACTCGGCCATGCTCTTTACCGGGGTTATTCCTATACCTCCGGTAAGGTAGGCAACTCTATTTTTCAGGCAGGCTTTAAGAGTAAAATTACCGTAGGGGCCCCGGATAGTAATTTCAGTATCCTCTTTTAAATTATCCAGTGCCTGTTTGTAGTCAGACTTGCTTACTATGGTAGTCATATGTACATCTTTACGGTGGGGGGAATTGGATAGAGAAAAAGGTTTCGAAAAATTTTCTCCATCTCTTTTAAATTCAAAAAAAGCGTACTGACCAGCTGTAAAATACATTTTTTTACCGGTATTAAATATAAACTTTTTTATACCGGGGCAGACATTCTCTTTCTTTTTAAATACGGCCCGGTACTTATTCGCCATTTTCTAACACCTCTCCTGCATACTCAATAGCGTCGACAATCTGCTTGTATCCGGTGCACCGGCATACATTACCGGCTATTGCCCGGCGGATCTGCTTGCGTGAGGGGCGGGGAACTCTATCCAGTAACACCTTAGCCGAAAGTATCATTCCCGGAGTGCAGAAACCGCACTGAACCGCTCCTTTTTCTATGAATGCTTTCTGGATAGGATGCATTCCCTTCCCTCCATCAAGTCCCTCTATGGTTATAATTTCGGCTTCGGCTGCCTGGGGGGCAAGCATCATACAGGAATTAACGGCTTCCCCGTTTAAAATAACCGTGCAGGCTCCGCATTCCCCTATACCGCAGCCTTTTTTGGTACCCATAAGCCCTAAGTCTTCTCTCAACAAATCCAATAAAGTCTTAGCCGGTTCGCATTCAATTTCAACCGGCCGGCCGTTTAATTTAAAACTAAATTCTACCTTATTCAAAGTTCGCTCCCTGCCGCTTCGGTTAACGCTCTTTTTACCATCGCCCTTATTACCGGTTCCTTATAATCCGTGGACCATCTGCGTCCGCTTTTGTCTATCATAACCTCGGCCACGCTTTTTCCCGCCCGGTCAAAAATTTCTTCGGACGGTTTTTCGCCGGCCAACAATTCCTGGGCCGGTTTGATTTTCTGAGGGGAAGGCATAACACTTCCGGGAGATATTACAGCTTCTTTAATTACATTATCTTCTATATCTAACATAACCGCCACATTCATCCGGGATATGGCCAGGGCCTCTCTTCTTCCCAGTTTATAAAAAGAATAACCCCATCTAGTATCCATGGGATTAAGAATAACCCCTTTTAAAATTTCTCCGTCTTTCAAGGCATTATTGTATGGCCAGGTAATAAATTCTTCTACAGACATAGTTCTTTGACCGGTCCGGCTTAAGATTACTGCCCGGGCGTCCATGGCCACTAAAGCGGGTACTGAATCCGCCGCAGGGGAGGCATTGCATACATTTCCCCCTATGGTTCCCCTATTTCTAATCTGAACGCTTCCGGCGTTTTTAACTCCCTCGCATAAAAGAGGCGCTTTCTCTTTGAGTAACCGGGTGCCTCTTATCTTACCGAAAACCGCAAGTGCCCCGACAAATATTTTCCTGTTTTCTTTTTGGTAAATACCCTTTAATTCTTCAAGGCCGGTGATATCCAGAATATTAAAATCAACTTTCTTTTCCTTCCTGAGCTCCACTATCATATCCGTTCCCCCGGCAATTATTTTAAAATTACCGGAAGATAACTTTTCCAGTGCATCATCTATATTCCGGGCCCGGTAATAGTCGAATTCAGGCAGCATTAATTTCTCTCCTATCCGAAACTTTTTGTATATTAATGTATAAATTCATTTTCTATGTTTTTTTAATCCTCGTATTTACTTAATTTTTTACCCAGCAGTACTCTTTCCAAAGAAGCCGGGAGATTGTATATTCTCTTTTTTAAAGCCTGGGTTAAGGCGTTAATTAAAGCCGGAGCGGCTATTTCGGTAGTAGGCTCTCCAAGAGATTTTGCTCCGTAAGGACCGTCCGGATCGGGTCTTTCCACTATATGCCCTAAAAATTCGGGTACGTCGCAGGCAGTAGGTAAAGTGTACCCGTCAAAATTTTTATTCTTTATATCACCTTTGACTACCTCAAGTTCCTCTAAGAAAGCAAATCCTATACCCATTGCCGCCCCACCGTACATCTGTCCCATAGCGCTCATGGGATTTATTGCCCTTCCCATATCGTGAGCAGATACAAATTTATCAACTTTTACCTTGCCGGTTTCAGTATCCACAGTAACCTCGGCAGCGTTTGCCGAATACACATAGGTAAAGTATGGTTCACCAGTGCCTTTTTCTTCATCCCAGTGAATATCGGGTACCTTGTACCAGCCGTAATTAAACAGGGGAATGGCCTGGGAATTGCATTCGGTGACTACGCTGTCAAACTCCACGTCTATATCCGTGTTTTTCTGATCGTAAAATTTGTCCTTATTTACTCTTACTCTCTCAGGCGGCGCTTCTAAAATAACCGCAGCTATTTTAACCATCTTTTTCTTAACTTTTTCGGCCGCATTTTTAGTGGCATTCCCCCCCATGACAGTTCCCCGGGAAGCCACCGTGGGCCCGGAATCAGGTATCAACGAAGTATCGGGTTCCAGGTAAGTAATTCTGTCCACGGATATTCCAAGAACATTAGCCGCTATTTGGGACATAGTCATCCCGGATCCCTGCCCGTGATCGGTTATTCCGGTAGTTACTATAACCCTGCCGTCCGACTGCACTGAAACAGAGGCCGCGGCCGCATCCACCCCTTCGGCCCCAAGGGAAACTCCTCTCATACAGCATCCTATACCCACCCCCTTTTTATAGGGCCCTTCTTGGTTTTTGTCGTATTTTTTTCTTTTTTCTTCCCAGTTTACCGATTCCGCTGCCCTAAGCAGAGCTTCGGAAGCTCCCACTTCATGGGTTATTTTCTGACCGGTGGGGGCTCTATCACCTTTTTTAAGAACGTTTTTTAACCTCAATTCTAAAGGATCCATATCAAGCTTTTCAGCTAAAATATCCATCATGCTCTCCATGGCAAAATGAGCCTGGGGAGCTCCGAATCCCCTCATGGCTCCGGTATATGGATTATTGGTATATACGCTTACCCCGTCGGCATGATAATTTGGTAACCGGTAGGGTCCGGCACCCTGAACCAGGCCCCTTAAAACCACATACGGACTCATGGAACAGTACACCCCGGAATCAGCTACAATATAATTTTTAACCGCCGTAAGTGTGCCGTCTTTTTTGGCTCCTACTTTATAATCCATGTAAAAAGGGTTCCGCTTATGACTTTCAACAAAAGAGTCTTCCCGGGAATAAGTAGTTTTTACTGGCTGACCGGTCTTTAAAGTCAGTAGGGCCAATCGACAAGCTATTGCGGACATAAGTTCGTCCTTCCCACCGAAAGTTCCTCCCAAAGTGGATTTTTGTATTCTTACTTTTTCAAGCCCCATATCCAAAAAGCCCGCCACAACTTCCCGGGCCGTAAAAGGATTTTGAAACGAACCCTTAATTCTGACCGTCCCCTGGTTATCGACAAAAGCTATTGCGCTCTCCGGTTCAATATAAGAATGTTCCACAAAGGGGGTGCTGAATTTACCATTTATTATTACATCTGCCTCTTCAAAACCTTTTTTGATATCCCCGTTTCTTACTTTTTGGGGTATCTGTATATTTGAATCTCTATCTTCATGTACCAGCGGAGCATCCTCTTTTTTGGCTTCCCTAGGATCAAAAACTCCGGGTAATTCCTCATACTCAACTTCTACTTTATCGGCGGCTTCTACAGCCTCTCTTTTGGATTCTGCGGCAACCACAGCAACTACATCCCCTAAAAACCTCACCTTGTCAACGGCAATAGCCCTCTGATCTTCTATCACATTGCCGTAGACATATTTTCCGGGAATATCTTTTCGGGTTACAACTGCTTTAACTCCCGGAGATTTTTTGGCCCGGGATATATCAATGCTTTTGATGCGAGCGTGAGGGTGTTTCGAATATACCTGCCTGGCATAGAGAGTTCCGGGCATCCGGTAATCATCGCCGAATAGAGGTTTTCCCTTAACTTTATCTTCAGCGTCTATCCGAGGGAGTCCTTTAGATACAGTGGCAAAGCCCTTGGTGATTTTTTCAGCTTTAAAAGTTTTCTGACTGTTTTTTGGTTTTTGTAAACACATAATTAAGTTATTTTTTAAATTCTTTAAGAGATTTTCCCGACTTTTTGTTTTTTACCTTCATTATCTCCGCGACTATAGATATGGCTATATCCGCCGGAGTATCTCCGCCCAGTTCTAATCCAATAGGAGCATAAATTCTCTTTCTATTTTCCTCAATAAACTCTTCATCAAATGAGTCCAAGACCGCATTAACCTTATTTACAGATCCTATCATTCCCAAATACGGGGCCGGTGTCTTTAGCAGTTCTTTTAAGACTTTTCGGTCACCCTTGTGCCCGTGAGTGACAATTATACAGTGAGATCTATGGTTTACTTTAATATTTCCGGTATCTTTGTGGTTGATACATTCGACTTCGTCGGCTTCCGGAAATCGGCGGGTCGTGGCAAATCCTTCCCGGTCATCGTATATTTTATAGGGCATCCCCGTAATATCTAGAATTTTAGATACAGCCAGGGCAATATGCCCTCCACCAAACAACAGAACGTGATGAGAGGTTTTAAAAACTTCTATGAAAACAACAGCTTTACCACCGCATACCATCCCGCTTTTTTCCTCATTGAATTCCACGGAAAAGTTCCGGTTTTTTCCACTCTCTATAGCTTCAACCGATTTTTGCCGGGCGATCTCTTCTAAATTTCCGCCGCCGACAGTAAATTCAGTGCTCCCGTCAGGATATACCACCATCTTTGTCCCTGATTTTCGGGGAGTACCTTCACCGGCGCTTATAATCTGGGCTACGGCAAATTTTTTACCAAGGCTTAATAACTCATTTATTCGATTGTAAACTTTTTTATTACTCATCTATATTGTCATAATCTTCGGGTGTATCTATATCCTGTCTTATATAAGGGTCATTGACATTTACCCATTCTTTTTTAAAATCCGGATTTTTAGTAACAGCCCGGGCTCCCTCATCAAGGGGAGCGTTTAAAAGAGCTTTAAATACTGTCCTGTTAAAAATTACAGGATGTCCGGACCTTCTTTTATAGGACGGTATATAAATATCCCGATCCGACTTTTTTTTAAAAGCTTTAATTAAAGCTTTTACTGTCGTCTGTTTAACCTGGGGATGGTCTATTAAAAACATAACCAATGCCCGGTATTTATCCTTAATTTTTTTTAAGGCTGTTTTTAAAGAACTTAACTGACCTTCCGGCCAGGAATTATTAATTATAATATTTAAACCGTCTGTATTCAAGTTTTTCTTTATATATTCGGCCCGGGAACCCAAAACCAGATATACATCCCCCACCCCGGATTGCTTAATCTTTTTCTTTAATATATGGGTGAAATTTTTACCTTCCAGTTTTAAGAGAGGTTTTAACTTTCCCATCCGCCGGGAAGCCCCGCCGGCCAGGATCACCCCACAAATTTTTTTGTCCATTTCATTCATATTATATATAAAAAAATATTTGCATCTTAAATTTGTTTATTATATAATTTATAAAAATGAATTTCAATAATAAAAAGGAGGAGAAATATGCCCAACGATCCTGTTTGTGAAATGAGCGTGGAAGCAAAAGACGATCCTATTACCATCGAATATAATGGGAAAACTTACTATTTTTGCGACGAGGCCTGTAAAGAAAAATTTTCGAATGATCCCGTTCAATACATTTTAAAAGAAAAGCCCTTACCAAAGATAAAAAAAATAAAAAATGAAGGGAAAACAGATCGGATTATAAGGGTAGTACTGGGGATAATTTTACTAATTTCCTCCAGGTTTGACACCATTTCCGGAGTTCCGGAAATAATATTTTTAATAACAGGTATAATTTTAATTTTTTCCGCTATAACCAGATTTTGCCTGCTGTATAAAATTTTAGGAATAAATAGCAGATGAAATTAGAAAACACAGAAATTTTAATAAAAGGGGGAGGGGATTTAGGCAGCGGTATTGCCTGGAAACTTTACCGGGCCGGTTTAAAAGTAGCGGTTATGGATTTACCATCCCCCATGGCCATCCGCAGACGGGTTTCTTTTTCCACCGCCATCAATGAAGATTCAGTAGATGTAGACGGGGTAAAAGGAAAACATATCCGCCGGGGTCCAGATTTTAAACAAAATTTTTTACCTGTATTCGATACTTCTCAAAACAAAATAATTAACAATTTTCAACCCGACGTACTTGTGGATTCTACCTTAAAAGCCCTGGATAACCGGACTACCTTTAAAAACGACGCTCCTTTTACCATAGGAGTGGGTCCCGGTTTTACGGCACCCGATGATATTGACTGCGTTATAGAATCAAACCGGGGACATTACGTGGGCAGGGTAATCTGGAACGGAAAAGCTCAAAAATATACCGGAGTGCCCGGTAATATAGAAGGTTATACTTCCCAAAGACTTTTAAGGGCCCCGGACAGCGGAAAGTTTAAATCATTAAAAAATATAGGCGACCGGGTGGCAAAAGACGAATTGATCGGCTGGGTTAACAGGATGGAACTCCGAGCCGGGGTTAACGGTATTATAAGGGGACTTATAGCCGAAGGTACCCATGTTAAGAAAAACCATAAAATAGGTGACATCGATCCTAGGGGGATAAAAGAAAATGTTTACACCGTATCGGACAAGTCCAGAAATATCGGGGGCGGGGTTTTAGAAGCTATACTGGCCCGGATAACAGGTAAATACAAAGACCTTGGCTAAAAAAAACTACCATCTCACCCGGGAAGTAAATTGTGCCGGATGCGCCGCCAAACTTGACCAGGAGACCCTAGAAGCATTACTTAAAAACAAAAAATTCTACCGTTCCGAACAGGTACTATCGGGAATGGAAACTTCCGACGACGCCGGAGTATATAAACTTCCCAGCGGCAATTTACTTGTCCAGACCACAGACTTTTTTCCTCCCATAGTGGACGATCCCTACAAATTCGGGCAGATTGCCACTTCCAACGCCCTTTCCGATATATATGTTATGGGAGCCAACCCAATAACCGCACTTAATCTGTGCTGTTTGCCGGCCGAAAAATATCCTCCTGAAGTATTTGAAAAAATTTTAGAAGGGTCTGCGGAAAGACTGAAAAAAGCAAAATGCAGTCTTCTAGGCGGCCACACTATAGAGGACAAAGAGCTGAAATTCGGAATTGCCGCCACCGGATTATCAGAAGAAAAAAATATAATAAAAAATACCCGGGCACGACCAGGTGATATTTTAATTTTAACCAAACCACTGGGCACCGGGATCGCAACCACCGCCATAAAAGGAGATATGTGTCCAGAAAAAACAAAAAATAAAGTCATCAAATCAATGATTACACTAAATTCCAGAGCAAAAGACATTATGGTTAAAGAAAATATTAAAGCGGCCACCGACATTACCGGGTTCGGGCTTATAGGTCACGCTCTGGAAATGTGCCGGGGCTCTCATGTGGGCATGACTATACGTCTTGAAGACTTGCCCGTTTTTGAGGGGGTATTTGATCTTATTGATTTGGGTATGTTGCCCGCGGGTTCTTTTAAAAATAAAGAGCTTAATTCCAAATATGTGGATTTGAAAAATACTAAAAATTCCGATATAATATATGATGCTCAAACTTCCGGCGGGGTGCTTATGTGCGTTCCTAAAGAGAACCTCCCGGATATAAATAAAGAAAAAATAGGTAAAGTTATTGGAGAAATAACAGAATTAAAAGAGGATGAAAAATTTATAAAAATTATATGAAATTTTTAAACCCAACTACCCCGCAGGAGGCTTACAACTATAAAAAAGAGAATAAAAATTCTTATTATCTAGCCGGAGGCACACAGATAAATTCGTTATATTTTAAAGATGATGACTGTGACTGTCTTATAAATTTAAAACCACTGGCCCTGAATAAAATTACCAAAAATTCCGTCGGGAGTCTTGCTACTCTTGAAAATTTAAAAAACAGTGACCTAGCCCACACCGCTTTGAGGGAAGGCGCAGCCTGTTTGAACTCAAGAAATATAAGAAATATGGCCACCATCGGAGGAAACATCGGTTCTAATCAGTCCAGTTCGGATATGCTGCCCGCACTTGTAGCTTTAAACAGCAAACTTAAAATTTATTGCGGAACTGAAAAAATCATAAATATTACAGACTGGATAAAAAATCCCCGGGGCCTTATTCTTTCCGTTGAGATACCCACTCCCGGGCGGCAGATATATCAAAGAAAATTTTCAAGAACTAAAAATGATCTGCCACTGGTAAAATTAGTCGCCGGCGCAGTAATGAAAAACGGAAAACTTTCTGAAGTCTCTTTAGGAGGAGGCTGTCTGGGTGAAACTGTAATTTCCCTGGATGAAACTTCCGGTTATTTAGAAGATGAAAAACCGGAAGATTTAAATACAGAAGAAATATTTAACAAAGCGGATAAAGAAATAAAACCCATCAGTGATCAGCGGGCTTCCGCTTCCTACAGAAAAAATCTAGTTAAGGCCTTTTTAAAAGAGATGAAAGAATATTTTGAAAAATTATAATATCATGAAAATAAAAATAAATTTAAACGGTAAAGAAAGAGTTTTAAACACTTCCGAAAACGAAAGAGTATTGGATCTTCTAAAAAAAGAGGGTTTTAACTCCGTAAAAGACGGTTGCAACAGCGAAGGTGTCTGCGGTAACTGCGCTATTTTGCTTGACGGCAAACTGGTAAACTCCTGTCTTTTAAAAGCTCCCCAGGTTGACGGCTGCAGTATAGTAACTTTAGAAGGTCTAAATAAAAGAAGAGAACTTCATCCCATTCAGAAAGCCTTCATAGACGCCGGGCTCGTCCAGTGCGGATACTGCACTCCCTCTCAGATCCTGGCCGTAAAAGAACTCTTGGATAAAAAAGAGCACCCCAAAAAAGCGGATATTATAGACGCTCTTTCGGGAAATATATGCCGATGTACCGGTTATGAACAAATTTTTGAAGCGGTACAGTCCCTTTCCAGTAAGGATTTAATCCGCGGCGACACTTTCAGAGACGATTTAAAAATTGTAGGCAAGAATTCCCCCAAGATAGATGCAGTTCAGCTGGCTAGGGCTGAAACTTCCTTTACCGAAGATAAAATTTCACCTAACGCCCTTGCTATAAAAGTTAAAAGAAGCCCCCACGCTCACGCTGTTATTAAAAACATAGATACCTCCCGGGCAGAAAATCTTGAAGGGGTGGAACTTATAGTGACCCACGAAAATGCGCCCGATAAACTTTACAATACCGCCGGTCAGGGTTTTCCGGAACCTTCCCCTTACGACAGAAGGCTGGTGGATAAAAAAGTAAGATTTGTGGGGGACCGTGTGGCTATAGTAGCCGCGGACGACGAAAAAACAGCCCAAAAGGCGGTGGATTTAATTAAAGTTGATTATACAGTTATGGATGCGGTTTTCAGTATGGAAGAGGCCATAAAAGTTGACGCCCCCAAAGTACACAATGAGGAAGACTGTTTTCATCAGTTTGACATAGGATCAGATCTGGATAAAAATATAGCCGCGTCTAATTCGGGTCATATAGGAGACCCGGCAAACGGTTTCCGGGAGGCCGATGAGATTGTAGAGGAAGAATATACCTCCGAACGAGTCCAGTGTACACCTTTAGAGCCCCACATAGCTTATACCGAAGTTATAAATAACCGCTTAATAGTCCATTCCCCCACCCAGGTGCCTTTCCATATCCGGCGTATACTAGCCAGCATTCTGGAAGTTAACGAATCAAAAGTGAGAATAATCAAAGAAAAAATAGGGGGCGGGTTCGGTTCTAAACAGGATATGGTTTTAGAAGATGTAGCCGCCTGGGTTTCCTGGCAGACAGGTAAGCCCGCTTATTTTAGATATACCCGGGCGGAAGAGTTTATAACCAGACCCCGGTACAAAATGAAAATTAAAGTTAAACTGGGTGCTAAAAAAGACGGAACTATCACCGGTATAGGTATGGATCTAAAAGCTGAAGCCGGGGCTTACGGTCCCCACTGCCTTACAGTGCCCATGAATGCCTGTTCAAAATCGTTGCCTCTTTTCAGATGCGATAATACTTCTTATAAAGTTACCGTTTTTTACACCAACAATGTTATATCCGGCGCCTACCAGGGATACGGCGCCCCTCCGGGATCCTTCGCTCTCCAGCTGGCCGCGGCGGAGCTTTCTAAAAAACTAAAAATGGACCACGTTGAATTTTTAGAGAAAAACGGGGTCAGCAAAGGTGATAAACTGAATATTTTAAAACAACTCGGCGAAGGACAGGAAGGAATAGCTCAGGTAGTCTCATCTTCCGGTATACATCAGGCATTAAAAGAAGGTAAAGAAATGATACAATGGGAAAAAAACCTCAAAAATGAGAACCCAGATATTCTGACCGGAAAAGGGGTGGCCATTATTCAGCAGGGATCAGGACTCCCAGGCATCGATGCCGGGAACGCTAGTTTAAAAATGCTGGGGGACGGTAATTTCATGGTTCTTTTCGGGGGTACGGATCTGGGAACGGGTTTAGATACGGTAGCCGCTAAAGTTGCCGCCGAAACTCTTAAATTGGATTTAAACCAGGTAGCGGTGACCGCAGCGGATACGGACACCACGCCTTTTGACGTGGGTTCCTACGCTTCCAGCGGAACCTATTTCAGCGGGATGTCGGTCTACAGAGCATCCAAAGATATGCAGAATCTTATTATTAAAAAAGCGTCACAAATTTTAGAAGTTGACATTGATAAACTTAAATTAAAATATCCCGCTAAAGTAACCGGCGGGGGTAAAGAAATATCTTTTCTTGAAATTGCCCGGCATACCCAAAGCGGAACGGGTTCGGGACAGCTCATATCCAAAGGTTCTTTTACAACAGAAGAAGCTCCCATCCCCTACGCCGCCCATTTTGTCCAGGTCTCCATTAATAAAAACAGCGGAGAAATTAACGTGGACAAATACTATGCTCTTCACGATTCTGGCACACCTATAAATCCAAAACTGGCTAAAGGGCAGATTTACGGAGGAGTGCTTAAAACCATAGGCAACTCCATATACGAACAGTTAAAATTTGACGATTCCGGGAAATGCATCAACCCTAATTTTTTAGATTATAAAATCCCCATGATAAACGAACTTCCCGATGATTTCAGGGCTAAACTGGTATTTACAGACGATCCTCTTGGCCCCTACGGAGCAAAATCCATTGGTGAGGTAGTAGCCAACGGCGCAGCTCCGGCTATTGCCGATGCCATACACGATGCTACCGGAAAATATATAAGAAAATGGCCGTTTACCCCGGAAAAAATTTTAAATCTTTTAAATAGTTAGTTTTATTTTTAAAATTTAAGTAACTTTAATAATAAGAAACCGCCGTCTAACCAAAATTTTACTGATAATTATTTCTCTTTTTTTCCGGTCTGGTTCTATCTGAATTTCTAAACTTTAAAAATCGGGATGAAACCAAAGTAAAATACAAAGAGGCCAGGTCTCTGGAAAGATATCTTTCTGAACTGGAGATTTTTATACTTACTCCATCTACCGGATTCAATTCAGAGAAATTATTATAAGCCACCGTTAATGAATAATGTTTTAAGATTTCAATGCCCCTTATTAAAAACATAGATGAGGAAATGCGGTTGTGTCAAGTTTTTTCTGTAATTTAGCCATTATCAATCTTTAATTTAAAACTACCTCCGCAGATATTGGAAATTCAATAATTTCTTC
>CAYZAK010000018.1:0-31749 GCA_964476445.1 uncultured bacterium | reverse complement strand
GATACAGAGATAAAATTCGGGGAGATATAGGCCGCCAGGAGCGCCAGCATAAATTCATAAAAGCTGTTCTGGAAAATTTAAAATCTCCCAGGTCATTAGTAAAGATACCTTCTTTATTTAGGGCAGTTTTAGAAAACTTGGATACTAATTTAATTTTTCCCGATATTTTTATTTTAGGGGATGAAATAAGAAATTTGGAATTTAAAAATATGAGGGTTCAGCGGGTACCCGGCGAACCTGAGACTCGATGGGGTATAAACTACTGGAAAATAGATAAACGGGGAAAAAAAGAGGTACTGGATGTAATAAAAAACTCCCAGTTAGTGAATTTGCCTCTAAGAAAGGTCGACAGGAGTACTAAACTGGACCGGTCAATTACTGCTGAAGTTTGGAATGCTTCCGGTTACAGGGGAATGGCCAGACAGCTAACCGATTATTTACGAAGAAGAAATGTGGATGTGGTAAGATACGGAAATTATGGAGTTTATAAAGAGCATACCCAGATTATTTCCAGAGATGGTGATCTTAAGGCGGCCAGAGAGGTTTCTAGTTTAATCGGGTGTCAGAATATAAATACCGAACTGGATACCAGCAGAATGGTGAATTTAAATATTGTAATAGGGAAGGATTTTAAACAAATATGGACAGAAAATTAAAAAACGTAGAGTTTGTTTTAAGGATTAAAGAAATTTTAACCGATAAAAAAGGTAAGAAAGTACTGGCATACGATGTTAAAGATTTAACTTCGTTTACCAAGTATATAGTGTTAGTATCTTTTAATTCCGTTACCCAGGTTAAATCGGTAATTAAAGAAGTGGAAACAAAATTGAAATTGCCCGACCATGTTGAAGGGCGCCCCGAATCGGGTTGGGTTCTTATGGATTACGACGATACTATAGTTAATCTGTTTTTAAAAAAACAGCGTAAATTTTATAGTCTGGAAAGAATCTGGGGAGAGGCTAAGGAGATAAATTAAATGTACGAAATATATTTGGAAAACAGGATAAAAAAAATAACCGGAAAATCTAATATAAAACTTTCCACTCCTCCCAGCCATTTTAACGGAGATCTTTCCACTAATGCAGCTATGGTTTCGGGGATGAATCCGGAAAATTTAGCCGAAAACTTAGAGAAAAACGGTTGTGTAGAGAAAGTTGAGGTGGCCGGTCCTGGGTTTGTCAACCTAACTCTTACCATGGATTGCTTGAGGGACGAATTAAAAGAGTTATTAAAAAACCCTAAAGAATACGGAAAAATCGAGAAAGATGAAGAAATATTAATAGAAATGGTAAGTTCTAATCCTACCGGTCCTTTACATATAGGTCACGGCAGGGGGGCTGCCTTGGGAGATGCCCTTGGTCGCATTTTGGAACGGCTGGGCTATAAAGTGCACCGGGAGTATTATGTCAATAATACCGGCCGGCAGATGGAGCTCCTGGGCCAGAGTATTTTAAATACAATAAAGGGCAGAGAAGTTCCCGAAGCCGGTTACCAGGGGGATTATATAAAAGAAGTGGCCGTTCAATTAAAAGATAAATGCTCAGATACGGAAACTTGCGCCCACCAGGCGGCCCAAATAATTTTAAAAAAACATATTGATATTTTAAAAGACTTCAGGATTTCCTATGACAGTATAGTGTACGAAAAAGATATAGTTAATGAGGGTGCGGTTGAAAAAGTTATCCGTAAAATGAAAATAGACGGTCTAATTTATGAAAAAGAAGAAGCGGTGTGGTTTAACACTACCAATTTTGGAGATGATCGGGATAGAGTGTTAAAGAAAAAAGGAGGGGAATACACTTATTTTGCCACCGATTGTGCCTATCATAAGGATAAAGCCCGACGGGTTAAAAGTTTGATTAATGTATGGGGAGCTGATCATCACGGGTATGTAAATCGGCTTAAAGCTTTCTGGAAAGCCTACGGACTTGATAAAGAACATAATATTGATATACTTCTTTACCAGCTGGTTAATCTTAAACGGGGAGGCGAAAAAGTATCCATGTCCACCCGGGCCGGTGAATTTGTTACGTTAAAAGAGGTAATCGATGAGGTGGGAGTGGATGCAACCCGTTTTTTTCTTTTAATGAGAAATTATGATTCTCCCTTAGAGTTTGATCTCAAGCTGGCCAAAGAGGAATCTAAAAAGAACCCGGTTTACTATGTGCAGTACTCCCATACAAGGATATGTTCTATATTCCGGAAAGCCGGAGTAGATATCGATACTCTGGATATATCTGGGGTTGAAAATTTAGGTGAAGAAGAACGAGAAATTATTAAAGCTATTTCTCATTTTCCGTACGTTCTTAAAAAGTCGGGTAGTTTAAAATCCCCCAATTTACTGACCGGGTATTTAAGAGTTTTAGCTACAAAATTTCACAAGTACTACGATACTGTCAGAGTTCTGGGAAGTTCAAAAGAGTACGCCAGGCTGGTGCTTTTAAAGGCCATAAAAACGGTAATTAACGACGGCCTAAACCTTTTAGGCGTTAACAGTCCGGAAGAAATGTAAATATATTTTACCAGATGCTTATTAAATGGTACGGTCAGGCTTGTTTTTATATTGAAACTGAAAATGGGATAAAAATATTAACCGATCCTTATGAAGGCAGTTTGGGGTACAGGTTACCGGCGGAAAATGCTGACATTATTACTGTATCTCATAATCATTTTGACCACAGCGCTACGGATACGGTAACCGGGAATCCCCAAATATTTGATTCGGTTGGTAAATTTAACTGTAAAGAAGTACAGTTAAAAGTTATAAAAACCTGGCATGATAAGGTAAACGGCAAAAAAAGGGGCCCCAACCGGGTAGTTAAAATTATGGCCGATAATATTAATTTTGTCCATATGGGAGATATAGGTCATAAATTAGATAGAAAACAGGTTCATGCTGTTTGCCCCTGTGATATCTGTGCAGTACCTGTGGGCGGTTATTATACGGTAGATGCCGTAACAGCGTTTAAAATAGTAAAGCAGTTAAAACCAAAACTGGTAATCCCTATGCATTATTTTACCCCTAAAAATAGGTTGGAACTTGAGGGTGCGGGTAACTTTACTAAAAGATTTATGGAAGTTAAGAAGAAGAAGGTATGGTCCGGAAGTAGAAAAGATTTACCCCGGCACACAGCAGCTTGTCAGTTGACGGCTCATGGAGAATTAGATTTAGAAAGATAAAAAAATGGTACGTAAAGAGGAATTAAAAGAAAAGATAGATAATATTAATAAACAGCTGATGGAACTTAAAAGAGAGATAGATCTGTTGCGTAAGGAAAGGTATAGCATAATTGAAAACCAGAAAGAGCGTTTTCAGAGAATAATAGATATGGAGATTAAAAAGGTTTCCAAATCAGTAGAAGATTCTCTAAGAGAAATTTCCGAACAGACATCTAACCAAATTTATAAACTACATAACGAAGGGAAAAAATTGGGGCAGAAAATTGATAAAGTAGCTGAAAAGAAAGCTGAAAAAAAAGCAGCTAAGACTCTCCAAAGTATGGAGAGACAGGCGGCAAGAAAACTGAAAAAAGATGTTGAAGATCGGATAGAACAGGAAACCGGAAAAATGAAAGATGCGGTGAAGGAAGCTGAAAGAAAAGCAATTACCGATGATTTAACCCAGGCATATAACCGCCGGTATTTTATGCCCCGGCTTCAGACTGAATTCGGGATCGCCCGGAGGGCCGGAGATGATTTATCTTTAGTTATTCTGGACATAGATGATTTTAAAAAGATAAACGATACTTATGGCCATCCGGCCGGGGATAATGTCCTGGCGGAAATTTCCCGGACTATTAAAGACCATTTGCGAAAATCGGATCTTCTTATCAGATACGGGGGAGAAGAATTCGTTTTACTTCTTCCCGGTACCGCTAAGGATAAAGCTGTGAGTACCGCTGAAAGGGTAAGATGTATTATAGAGGATATACCATTTTACTGGGAGGGGGATAGTTTCAATGTCACTATTTCTCTGGGGGTGTCCACTTATCCGGAGGATGTGAAAAAGTATTATGATTTATTGAACGTTGCCGATAAAAGGCTTTTACAGGCTAAAGAAACAGGAAAAAACAGAACTGTTGCAAGTTGAAAAAATATCAGGACTTTGGTAAATTAAAAGTATAGGTTAATGTTATGAATAAAAAAGAAAATAAATCTGGAAAAGTTGATATTAAGCCCACCCGGAAATTAAAGGAATTACCTCCTTATCTTTTCGGTGCAATAGATATTTTAAAAAAAGAGGCTTATAGGAATAAACTGGATGTAATAGATCTGGGAATGGGAAATCCGGATATGCCTACTCCTGATCATATAGTAGAGCGTATGTGTGATACCCTTGTAAATCACCCCCGCACTCACCGGTATCCCCAAGCCAAAGGAATGCCTAAATTCAGACGAGCGGTAGCTGACTGGTACAATAGAAAATTCGGTGTGAAGATTGAACCCGAAAATGAAGCTCTGGCGTTGATAGGTTCGAAAGAGGGGATTGCTCATATGTGTATGGCCTATCTGGACCCCGGAGATAAGGTTTTAGTTACCAACCCCTGTTATCCGGTTCATTTAAACGGTATTATTTTGGCCGGCGGCGATCCGTACAATATGCCAATATCGGAAAGTAACAATTACTTACCCGATTTTACCGAGATACCCGAGAAGGTTGCCCGGTCCGCTAAATTAATGTTTATAAACTACCCAAATAATCCTACGACCGCCGTGGTAGAGGATATTAAGTTTTTTGAAGAAGTGGTAGAATTTGCAAAAAAATACAATATAATAGTGTGTCATGATTTTGCCTATTCGGAGATAACTTACGGGGATTATAAAGCTCCTTCTTTTATGGAAGTAGAAGGTGCCAAAGATGTGGGGATGGAATTTCATTCTTTTTCTAAAACCTTTAATATGGCTGGCTGGAGAGTGGGATACTGCGTGGGGGGGAAAGACTTTTTAAATCCCCTGGAAAAGATAAAATCCTATCTGGATTACGGTGTGTTTACCGCTATCCAGCTTTCCGGAGTTAAAGCTTTAAACGGGTCGGAGGACTGTATAAACGAGACAGTAAAAGAATACCGAAAACGTTTAAAAAAACTGGTAGACGGACTTAATAAGATAGGCTGGGAGGCCAGTATGCCCCGGGCGACTATGTATTTGTGGCAGGAGTTACCGGAAAAATTTAAAGGAATGGGATCGCTGGGTTTTGCAGAACTTTTAATAGAAGAAACCGGTATTGCTGTGGCTCCTGGTATCGGATTTGGAAATTACGGTGATGATTATGTAAGACTGGCGGCGGTAACCCATTATCAGAGGTTTCACGATGCCCTTCTCAGGCTTAAAGAATTTTTAAGAAAAGGCCCCCCTAAAGAGTGAAAGTAGATATAGGAATTATAGGGCTGGGTACAGTTGGAACCGGGGTATACGAGGTTCTTAAAAATAATATTGGGACCATTGAAGAACGTATTGGTGGAGCTTTTAATGTAAAAAAAATATGCGATAAGGATGAATCGGTGCTAACGGATCTTGACGTAAACAAAGAAAAGTTTACTTCCGATTATAGAGAAATTATCAACGATAATAGTATAAGTCTGGTAGTTATTTTAACCGGTAATCCAGATTTTGCCTATCGGGTTATAATGGATTGTTTTAATTCCGGTAAACATGTAGTTACAGCCAACAAAGCTCTTATGGCCACTAAATGGCGTAAAATTTTCAATGCGGCCCGAGAAACCAAATCTCTTATATATTTTGAAGCCAGTGTGGGCAGCGGCATACCTGTTATTCAGGGTATAAACGAAGGGCTGGCAGCCAATAGAATAACCAGTGTGAAAGGCATACTAAACGGTACTACTAATTTTATCCTTACCAAGATGAGTAGTTCTGGGTACAGTTTTAAAAAGGCCATGGCCGAAGCTGTAGAAGCAGGCTTTGCCGAACCTGATTCTTCGGCTGATATTGAGGGACTTGATGCCGCTCATAAAACCGCTGTGCTGGCAAATATAATTATGCCCGGTCCGGTTAATTTTAAAGATATTTTTTATCAGGGTATTGAAAATATAAACTTAAAAGATATTCAATTTGCCCGGGAAATGTTTGACTTTCGTTTAAAATTACTTTCGGTTATTAAAGTTAGCCGGAATGAGGTTGAAGTAAGAATTCATCCCGCATTTCTTCAACCTGATGATATGCTGGCCGGAGTTAACTATGAAAATAACGGTATTTTAATAGAAGGAGACGCTGCCGGCCCGGTTATGTTTTACGGAAAAGGAGCCGGTAGTTTACCGGCTGCATCTGCGGTGGTAAGCGATATAATTTATCTTGCTCAAAAAATAAACTACGGGATTGCCGGAAATATACCTTACATACATACTGATCCTGAAAGAGATACCCGGGTTACAAATATAGGAGATCTGGCTTTTCAGTATTATGTAAGATTTACCACTGAAGACAAACCCGGTGTCTTATCAAAGATTTCAGGGATTTTGGGAAATAATGACGTATCTATAGCTTCCTGTTTTCAAAAAGGGCGGTCCCGTATGGAAGAAGTTCCTATAGTGATGGTAACCCATACGGCAAAGGAAAAAGCATTAAATAAAGCTCTGTTTACCATAGATTCGTTGGATGTTGTAAAAAAGAAGAGCGTATTTATAAGAATAGATTCGGAAGAGGAAATATTTTGATTGAAAAAGACCAAAAGTGTATTGGAGTTATAGAAAGATTTAGAAATATATTGCCAGTTACAAAAGAAACGCCGGTAATAACTTTACTGGAGGGATCGACCCCTCTAATTAAAGCGGATAATATTAAAAATGATATGGGCGTCGATTTTGATATTTATTTAAAATATGAAGGTTTGAATCCCACCGGATCTTTTAAAGATCGGGGCATGACCGTTGCGGTTTCCAAAGCTGCGGAAAAAAGTGCCCGGGCGGTTATATGCGCATCAACGGGAAATACATCCGCCTCGGCCTCGGCGTATGCAGTAAGAGCCGGTATTAAATCAATAGTGGTTATACCGGAAGGGGCCATAGCCCTGGGGAAACTTTCTCAGGCTTTAATCCACGGTGCTAAAGTAGTAGCGGTAAAAGGGAATTTTGACCGGTGTCTGGATCTGGTAAGAGAAATTTGTAAAAAATACGAAGTGGAAATGGTAAATTCCATTAATCCCAACCGGATAGAAGGACAAAAAACCGCCTCCTATGAAATAGCTGAAGCATTGGGCGATACCCCCGATTATCAGTTTATGCCGGTGGGAAACGCCGGAAACATAACCGCTTACTGGAAGGGATACCTGGAGTTAAAAGACAAAGTTGGATTGAGTTCGCCTAAAATGATGGGGTTTCAGGCCCATGGTTCCTCACCTATTGTAGAAGGCAAAATTTTTAAGAACCCTCAGACAGTGGCCACTGCAATAAAAATAGGAAATCCCGCTTCCTGGAAGAAAGCCGAAAGGGCCAGGGATCAGTCCAAAGGGGTGATAGATAGAGTTACAGACGAGGAAATTCTGAAAGCCTGGCAGGATTTGGCTGCAAAAGAAGGCGTTTTTGTTGAACCGGCATCCGCGGCTTCCTTAGCCGGCCTTAAAAAATATGTAAAAGAACAAAAATTAGCAGCTCGGGAGCGCTGTAAGGTGGTATGTATTCTTACCGGTCACGGTTTAAAAGATCCGGATCGGGCAATCAAGACGGTTAAACGGCCCCCGGTAGTTGAAGATAATATAGAATCTGTAGTAAAAGCAGCGGAAATTTAATACTTTAATTTTGTTTTCCCGCCAGAAATAAAAAATGGATCCCCACCACAAGAAATTTATTGTAAAAGTGCCTGCTTCTGTATCTAATATAGGACCCGGTTTTGATGTTTTGGGATTTGCAGTTAAAAAATATCTCAAGATAACTGCCTCTTTAGGAACCGGTAAAGTTATTTTTAAAAACCGGGCTAAACGTATACCCATAGATAAAAACGCTGTAAGACAGGGTTTTAAATACGCTGTTAGTAAGTTTAAAAACAATGAACCGGAGTCAGAACTTGATATGATCATTGACAGTGAAATCCCTTTAAAAAGCGGTCTTGGATCGTCGGCTGCGGCCCGTGCGGGAGGGATATATATAGCAAACAGAATTTTTAGGTTAAATATGACCAAAAGAAATATAGCCCGTATGACTGCCGATCTGGAGGGACATGCCGATAATGCAGTACCTGCGGTAAACGGGGGGTTTACAGTCTCTTACTTTAAAGATAAAAAGCTATTTTATCACAAATATAATCTTCCTAAAAAAGAGTTAAAAATTATAATAGGAAGTCCCGAAATCGAGGTCTCTACAGATGAGGCTCGTAAAATAATACCCAAAAACTTAAGTATAGAAAATTCTATCTTTAACTTATCACGGGTTTCGCTTTTAATGGGTTCTTTTTTAACCGGGGACTACAAGGAGTTAAGAAATGCCATGGAAGATAAAATACATCAGCCGTACAGAAAAAAATACATACCTGGTTTTGATCGAATAGTAAGAGAAACTCTTAATGTCGGCTCGTACGGTACAGCAATAACCGGGTCCGGGCCTTCGGTTGTATCATTTACCGGAAGTAAAAATACAGCTAGAAAAATTGGTAAAGTAATGCAGAATATCTGGAAAGATAAGGGGGTGTCCTGTGAAGTCTTATACACTAAAATAGATACTTGCGGTATTCGGCTCCAGGAAAGAGAGTAGATTATGCCACATAGCGTTAAGCTTGACATAATTACTATAAATTTGGTATCTTAAAATATGAAACAAAAAATGAATCCAAGCACTATTGTATTAGTTATATTGGGCCTGCCCGTACTTGTTACGGGCGCAGGTCCGGGTGTGCTTTGATTCAACATTAAATCCAAAAATAAAAATTTGAAGAAAAGCCATCGTTTAAAAGTTACGGTGGTTTTTTTATTTTAAAATTGTCTAAAATATTTTAAATACGGTATTGAAATTTGAGACGATAATATGTATATTAATATTTTACTTAAGAAGTTAAATATAAAGTTATCAGGAAAAGATTAATTTAGTGGAAAAATCAATTATTGTTCAAAAATACGGTGGTTCTTCTGTCAAGGATGCTGCCCACATAAAGAAAGTAGCCGACCATATTATAGAGACCTATAATTCCGGTAATGAGGTGGTAGTTGTAGTTTCGGCTCCGGGTAATACCACTGACCGGTTATTGGAAATGGCTTCTCAAATTACAGACGACCCGGATCACCGGGAGCTTGATGTATTGCTGGCTACCGGAGAACAACAAAGTATATCACTTATGGCTATGGCTGTTAAATCCCAAGGTTATAATGCAGTATCTTTAACGGGAACCCAGGTGGGCATCTTAACTGATTCGGTTCATTCTAAAGCTAGAATTAAGAAGATTGACACCCGTAAACTTAAGGAAGCGCTTAAAAAAGATAATATTGTCATTGTGGCCGGATTCCAGGGGATTTCAGAGGAAAATAATATTACCACTCTGGGCAGAGGGGGAAGCGATTTAAGTGCTGTGGCTCTGGCAGCGGTGCTGGATGCTAGTGTCTGCGAAATATACACTGATGTTGCAGGCGTGTATTCCACTGACCCCCGAATAACTTCCGGAGCCCGAAAAATCAATAAAATAAGTTACGATGAAATGATGGAGATGGCCTCTGCGGGAGCAAAAGTGTTGCAGTCCCGTTCTATAGAAGTGGCTAAAAAAAACAGTATTGATATACATTTACGATCCAGCATGGAGAAAAATTATAGTAAAGGTGGAACTATGGTTACAAAAGAGTCAAAAGATTTAGAGCAGGTAGTGGTCCGGGGAGTAACCCTAGATGAAGACCAGGTTAAAATAACTATAATAGATGTGCCCGACAGGCCAGGGGTTGCAGCTAATATTTTCGGCGCCCTGGCCGCTGATAATATAAATGTGGATATGATTATACAATCTTCAGCGCATAAAAGCGGTGTGAATGATATATCTTTTACTGTAGCGCATCACCGGCTTTCCAGAGCCCGTAAAGTTATGGAAAAAATTAGGCATAAACTGGGTACCGGAGAGATAATAATAGATGAAGATGTGGAAAAAGTTTCCATAGTTGGGATAGGGATGAAAAGCCATGCGGGGGTAGCGGCTAAAATGTTTGATATTCTTTCCAGAAATAATATAAATATTGAAATGATATCCACCTCTGAAATAAAGATCAGTTCCGTGGTTTCTAAGAAAAAAGGTAAGGAAGCGGTGAAAACTTTACACCGGGAGTTTTGTGAAAAAAAACTCCAGTTTGGGAAAAAATAAAATGAAAAAAACAAATAAAAATATATCAGTACTTGATACAACCTTAAGAGATGGAACTCAGTCCGAGGGAATCTCTCTTTCAGTTGACGATAAGTTAAAATTAACCCGAAAACTGGACTGGGCGGGTATAGATTATATAGAAGGAGGGTGGCCGGGTTCAAATCCTAAGGATATAAGTTATTTTAAAAAGGTTAAGGATGAGGAACTCAAAAATTCTCGAATTACGGCATTCACCTCAACCCGCAGAAAAAATATTTCTCCTTATAACGATAAAGTCCTTGAAAAAGTTCTGGAAGTTAACCCGCCCGTATGCAGTGTATTCGGTAAATGCTGGGATCTTCACGTTGAGAAAGCTTTGAATACAACTCTGGATGAAAACTTAAAAATGATTGAAGAGACAGTTGATTTTCTAAAGCAAAAAGATATAGAAGTGATATTTGATGCCGAACATTTTTTTGACGGGTATCTTAAAAACCCTGAGTATGCATTAAAGTGCCTCCGTGCCGCCGTAAGAGGGGGCGCCAGTAATTTATCACTTTGTGAAACTAACGGTGGGGTACTGCCCGCAAAAGTTTCTGAGATAGTTAAGGCAGTTAACAGGGAATTTGACACTCCGCTGGGAATACACGCTCACAATGATTCAGAAGTAGCTGTAGCTAATACTATAGTTGCCGTTGAAATGGGATGCAAGCTCATACAGGGAACTGTAAACGGCTACGGAGAAAGATGCGGCAATGCCAATCTCAGTTCTTCAATAGCTAATTTACAGTTAAAGATGGGATATGAATGTTTAGCGGATGATGATATAAAAAAACTTACTGAGTTGTCCAGGTACATAGACGAAATATCTAATCGCATACCGGATTCCCATCAGCCCTTTGTGGGGCATTCGGCTTTTGCTCACAAAGGCGGGATACATGTTAGTGCCGTCAGGAGAGATTCCCGAACTTACGAGCACATAGACCCAGAGAGCGTGGGAAACGAGCGAAGAATTTTACTTTCCGAGCTGGCCGGTTCAAGTAATATAAAATTTAAGTCTAAAGAATTTGGTATAGATCTTAAAAAAGAAAAGAAAAAAGTTCAAAAATTATTGAAAAGAATAAAAAAACTTGAAAAGGAAGGATATCATTTTGAAGGTGCGGAGGGTTCCTTTGAATTAATTATGATGGAAGAAATAGGGGAACGTCAGAAATTTTTTGAACTGGAGGGTTTTAGAGTTATAATAGAAAATACAGGTGGTGAACTAAAATCGGAAGCAACTATAAAAGTTATAGTGAACGGCGAAGAGGAACATACCGCTGCCGACGGAGATGGTCCGGTGAACGCTTTGGATAATGCTCTTCGGAAAGCTTTAGAAAATTTTTATCCTCAATTAAGAGAAGTAAGTTTAACGGATTTTAAGGTAAGGGTAATAAATGCCCGGGAAGGAACAGCGGCAAAAGTTCGAGTTCTTATTGAATCTATGGACAAAGATACAGAATGGGGAACAATTGGAGTTTCGGAAAATATGATTGAAGCCTCCTGGGAGGCCCTGGTGGACAGTATATCGTATAAACTTTTAAAAAGCGAGAGGTAAATTACAATGTTTAATACCAAACAGACCCGATTAGCTTTATTTTTAACTATTATTATTACCATTCTTCTTTGTATTATAGGCTTAAACTGGGACAGTGAAGATAAGGAAAAGATTAAAATGGAAGCTGTTCTGGAGTCACCTATGTTAGAAGAAGAAGCTGAACCCGAACCGGTCCCGGAAACGGCGGTTAAAGAAAAGCCTGATCACCGGGATGAGGTAGAAGTAGATGAAGGGGAAACTATAATATTAGAATAAGAAGAGGAATACATTAATGAGAAGCGATAAAGTAAAAAAAGGTCCGGACAGAGCTCCCTCCAGAGCTTTGCTTTATGCCTGCGGAGTTGATAATAATGAAATACTTAAGAAACCGTTTATCGGAATAGCCAGCAGCTTTTCCGAAGTTGTACCCGGACATGTACATATGGAGAGGCTAGAAGGCGCCATAGAAAAAGGGATACACGCCGGGGGGGGGATATCTTTTAAATTCGGGGTACCGGCCATATGCGACGGAATAGCCATGGGTCACGAGGGGATGCGGTATTCTTTACCTTCCCGAGATTTGATAGCGGATTCGGTTGAATCCGTAGCCATGGCCCACGGTTTTGACGGACTGGTACTTTTAACCAGTTGTGATAAGATTACACCCGGTATGTTGATGGCTGCCGCCAGGTTGAATATACCTTCAATGATTGTCACTGCCGGGCCCATGCTGACGGGAAGAAAGAATGGTAAAAAGTTATCCCTGGTCAGGGATACATTTGAGGCGGTGGGAAATTATGAGGCTGGAAATATCGATAGAGAAGAATTGGAAGATTTTACTTTAAATGCTTGTCCGGGATGTGGTTCCTGCCAGGGCTTGTACACGGCCAATACCATGAACAGCTTGACCGAAGTTATGGGGATGAGTTTGCCGGGTTGCGGGACCGCTCTGGCTGTTTCGGCTAAAAAAGAAAGACTTGCCTACCGAAGCGGTAAACAAGTGGTAAACCTGGTAGATAAAAGCGTAACTCCTGATAAAATATTAAATAAAAAATCTCTTTACAATGCCATCGTTGTGGATATGGCGACCGGCGGTTCTACCAATACAGTTCTTCATCTACCGGCCATTGCCCGGGAAGCGGGAGTGGATTTAAATCTTGATAAATTCGATAAAATAAGTAAGCAGGTTCCCCAGATTTTAAGCTTAAGACCCGGTGGGGACTATTTTATGGAGGATTTAGAATGGGCCGGAGGTATTCCGGCTGTTTTGAACCGGCTTAGATCTTTTTTAAAAGATAACCCCACGGTTTCAGGCACTCGGATAAAAACTATAGCCCAAAACGCCTTGGTTGAAGACATAGAAATAATAAGAGCTAAATCTAATCCCTTTAAGGAACAGGGCGGTTTGGCTATACTCAAAGGTAATATTTGTCCCGATGGTTCGGTGGTTAAAACAGCTGCAGTAGATGAGTCCAATATGGTAATGTCCGGCTCGGCAAGGGTATATAACAGCGAAAGCGACGCTTTAAAAGCAATTAAAAACAGAGATATTAAAAAAGGAGATGTTATAGTGATAAGGTACGAGGGGCCGGCCGGCGGACCGGGTATGCCCGAGATGCTGAATCCCACTTCCTTAATAGCAGGATTGGGCATGGAAAAAGATGTGGCATTAATTACAGACGGTAGGTTTTCTGGGGGGACAAGGGGACCGTGCATAGGGCATATATCACCTGAAGCCGCCGCTGGTGGCAACCTTGCCGCGGTAAAGGACGGAGATATTATAAATATTGATATACCCAACAGAAAACTGGATGTGAAGTTAACCGAACAGGAATTAAAATTAAGAATGCTTAAATGGAAAAAACCTGAAAAAAAAGTTTCCGGATGGCTGGCGAAATATTCAAAACTTGTCAAGTCAGCGGCCCGGGGAGCGATACTTGAATAGTCAGGTGAAGATTAGGTGAAACTTAAAGTTTCTATCTATAAAAGGAGAAAAATATGAGAGGATCAAAAATAGTTCTGGAAAGTCTAAAGAAAGAAGGTGTTGAGATAATGTTTGGTATTGGCGGGGGGGCTGTAATACCTATATTAGATGACTTACATGATGAAAAAGAGCTGGAATTTTTACTTACCAGACATGAACAGGCTGCATCCCATATGGCCGACGGGTATGCCCGAGCTACCGGCAAGGTTGGCGTTTGTCTGGCTACTTCCGGCCCTGGAGCAACTAATTTAGTGACCGGACTGGCCACCGCTTTTATGGATTCTGTGCCTGTAGTGGCCATAACCGGTCAGGTGGGTACTCACCTTGTGGGTAATGACGCTTTTCAGGAAGCCGATACTACTGGAATAACCCGGCCGGTAACCAAAAAGAATTATTTAGTTATCGATGTAAAAGATCTTGCCGCCACTATAAAAGAGGCTTTTCATCTGGCCCGGACCGGCCGCCCGGGTCCGGTAGTTATTGATTTACCCAAAGATGTGCAGATAAGCGAGACAGAGTTTAATTATCCTAAAAAAGTTAATATCAGAGGATATAAACCCAAGATAAAAGGTAATTCCAAGCAGATAAAGCTGGCGGCCGAGGCTATAAATAAATCTGAAAGACCGGTCATTTATGCCGGCGGGGGAGTAATTATATCGAATGCCAGTGAACAATTACGTAAATTTGCTAAAAAAGGCAAATTGCCGGTGACCAATACTCTCATGGGAATAGGTTCTTTTCCGGCCCAGTCCGATTTGTCTCTGGGTATGTTGGGAATGCACGGTACTTATTACGCCAATCATTCGGTTCAGAATTCAGATTTGGTAATCGCAATTGGTGCCAGATTTGACGACCGGGTGACCGGAAGATTAGAAGATTTTGCCAGCGGAGCAAAAATAGTTCATATAGATATAGATCCTACCTCTATTTCTAAAAATGTAAGAGCTGACATTCCTATAGTCGGCGACGCAAAAGATATTTTAAAATCACTGACCAAACAGGTTAAGAAGAAAAATCGTAAAGATTGGCATGATAAAATATCTGCCTGGAAAAAACAGTATCCCCTTACTTATAATAAAGAGGACGGTAGATTAAAACCCCAGTATGTAGTTGAAAAACTCTGGGAAGTTACTAAAGGCAAGGCCGTGATTGCCACCGAAGTGGGGCAGTGTCAGATGTGGGCTGAGCAGTTTTATAAATACGATGAACCCAGGACTTTTTTAACTTCCGGGGGGCTGGGAACAATGGGATACGGTTTTCCTGCGGCCATCGGGGCGAAAAAAGGCCGACCGGATTCGCCGGTAGTTGATATAGCTGGGGACGGAAGTTTTCAGATGAATATTCAGGAACTGGCTACATGCGTTGTGGAAAACATTCCGGTACTGATTTTGGTTTTAAATAATAATTATCTAGGAATGGTCCGTCAGTGGCAGGAACTATTTTTTGATAAAAGATATTCGACAGTATGTCTTGGAAAAGATAATAATTGCAGGGTACCTGATTTTGCTAAAGTTGCCCGGGCATACGGTGCCGAGGGGATTACGGTTAAAGAACCCGATGAAGTTGTACCGGCCCTGGAAAAAGCTTTGAAAGTTAATGATAGACCGGTAGTGGTCGATTGTTTGGTAGATCCCGAAGAAAATGTTTATCCCATGGTGCCCGGCGGAGCGGCAATAGACGAAATTCTGCTGGATATGGCCTGATGGATAATCCCGGAAAAAACAAAAAGGAGTATTAAAATTATGAAACATACAATATCAGTTTTAGTAGAAAATGAGTTTGGTGTCCTGGCAAAGATTTCGGGTCTTTTCAGCGCCAGAGGATTTAATATTGATTCCTTGGCTGTAGGGGAGACAGAAAGTCCGGATATATCCAGGATGACCATAGTTGTGAAAGGAGATGAAGCCGTTTTAGAACAGGTAACTAAGCAACTGAATAAACTGCCTGAAGTAATTAAAGTTAAAGATTATCAGGGCAAGGAAATAATAGAAAGAGATCTCATACTAATAAGAGTAAAAGCCGGCAAGTCAACCCGACCGGAAATTATGGAGATTGTTTCTATATTCAGAGCAAAAATTGTCGATGTTGCCAATAAAAGTATAATGATAGAGGTTACCGGAACCGAAGATAAGATCAAAGCTTTTATAAAGCTTATGAAACCCTATAATATTATAGAGTTGGTACGGACCGGAATTATAGCCTTAGAAAGAGGAGGAAAATAATGAGTGCAAAAATTTATTATCAGGATGATGCAGATCTTTCCCTGCTGGAAGGAAAAAAAATTGCAGTAATAGGTTACGGATCCCAGGGGCATGCCCATGCTCTTAATTTAAGAGATTCGGGTATGGATGTTGTGGTTGCCGATGTGGAAGGTTCAGATAACTGGAAACAGGCGGTTGAAGATGGTTTTGAACCGGTATCTGCAAAACAGGCCGCCGGAGATGAAGATGTCTTTTGGATACATCTTTTAGTTCCGGATACCATACAACCGGCTGTATATGAAGAGATTAAGCCAGATCTTGAAAAAAAAGAAGAAATGGTTTTAGGATTTTCTCATGGTTTTAATATCCGTTTTAATCAGATAGAGCCTCCAGAAAATGCTGATGTAGTAATGATTGCTCCTAAAGGACCCGGTCATCTGGTAAGAGATATCTATAAAGCCGGAAACGGCGTTCCCATGCTTGTGGCGGTGGATAAGGATGTTTCAGACCAGGCAAAAGACTATGCGCTTGCCTACGCTAAAGGTACCGGTGGTACCCGTGCGGGTGTTATTGAAACTACTTTTGAAGAAGAGACTGAAACCGATCTTTTTGGTGAACAGGTTGTTTTGTGCGGTGGTGTGGTCGAGCTAATAAAGAAAGGTTTCGAGACCCTCGTGGAAGCTGGATACCAGCCGGAGATAGCTTATTTTGAGTGCCTTCATGAAATGAAGTTGATAATAGATCTAATTCATGAAAAAGGTATTGCTTACATGAACTATTCTATAAGTGATACGGCAGAATATGGCGAATATTCCCGCGGAGAAAGAATAGTAACCCGGGAAACTAAAAAAGAGATGAAAAAGATACTTGGAGAAATTACTTCCGGCGAATTTGCCCGGGAATGGATAGAAGAAAACCGGAAAAACAGACCGGTTTTTACTAAAAAACAGAGCAAGTTAAAAAATCACCGGATAGAAAAAGTGGGAAAGAAATTACGTGAAATGATGGACTGGCTAAAATAAAAGTTATAAAATATGGATAAAATAATATTTTTTGATACTACTTTAAGAGACGGTGAGCAGTCTCCGGGGGCCAGTATGAATATGGCTGAAAAGATGCAGATTGGCCGCCAACTGGAAAAATTGGGAGTGGATGTAATAGAAGCCGGATTTCCAATTAGTTCTCCCGGAGATTTTGAAGCAGTGAACCGGTTGGCAAAAGAAATGCGAACTACAACAGTATGCGGGTTAGCCCGGGCCAAAAAAAAGGATATAAAACGGTGCTGGGAGGCGGTAAAACCGGCCAATAATCCCCGCATACATACTTTTATAGCGACTAGCCCGATTCATCGTAAGGCAAAGTTAAAGTTATCTAAAAGTGAAGTTATCCATAAAACCCGCCAGGCTGTAGAGTTTGCGGCTTCCCTGTGCGATGATGTCGAATTTTCCGCTGAAGACGCAACCAGGACCGAGATAGACTTTTTAAAAAAAGTAATAAAGGTAGCTGTACAGTCAGGAGCTTCCACTGTTAATATACCGGATACGGTTGGGTATACTATGCCCGGAGAATATGGGCGGATAATACGGGAGATAAAAAAAGTTGTACCCGATAATGTAATAATAAGCGTTCATTGCCATAACGATTTGGGAATGGCCTCCGCTAATTCGCTGGCTGCAATTGAAAATGGCGCTTCTCAGGTCGAATGTACTATAAATGGCATAGGTGAACGCGCAGGTAATGCAGCCTTAGAAGAGATTGCCATGAGTATTGTTACTCGTAAAGATATTTACAACCGGAAAGTGGAGTTGAATACAGAGCAGATTTATCCTGCTTCTTCTCTGGTGTCCAGACTCTCGGGAATATCCATTCAGAAGAATAAAGCGGTAGTGGGAGAAAATGCTTTTAAGCACGAAGCGGGAATTCATCAGCACGGAGTGATTCAGGACAAACTTACTTATGAAATAATGACTCCTGAATCCATCGGAAGAAAAGAAGAAGCACTGGTTCTGGGAAAACATTCCGGTAAACATGCCCTTGAAGAAAGGCTCAAAAGTCTGGGAGTAGATATTGTTAAGATTGATCTGGAAGATTTATTTGAAAAATTCAAGAAAGTAGCGGATAAGAAAAAAGAGGTTTACGATGATGAGCTTTTAGCATTACTTGAAGAACAGCTGGGATCCCTAAAGAAAACTTACCGGTTGATATATTTACATTCTATAGCGGGAACGGGAATAATCCCCAGTGCTTCGGTGAAGCTTAAAATTAATAAAAACGGTAATTCCAAAACAGTTCAGAAAGCAGCCGCCGGAGACGGTCCGGTAGATGCTTGCTTTAAGTCTATAAATAGTATTACAGGTTTGAAGGTAATGCTGGTGGATTATATGATTAAAGCAGTCTCCAGAGGCGGGGATTCGATGGGTGAGGTAAACGTGGTTATAAAGAAAACCGGCGGGGCCAGAGAAATTCATGGTCGGAGTGCTTCTACTGATATAATAGAAGCGTCTGCTCTGGCTTATATTGCAGCTTTAAACAGGTTATTACTTATGGAAAAGAAGGAATCAGGTGACTCCAAAAGAGTGCATCTTTAAAAGTGCGTATTTACCGGTACGGCAGATCTTGTGCCGGTACAATGCATTGTGGCATCGATACGAGGAGGTGACGAGTGAGTTTAGGTAGAAAAATATATGCAAATAAACTGGGTGAAACAGATTTAAAACCTAATGATTTTATAGAGGTGGATGTGGATG
This sequence comes from uncultured bacterium, assembly GCA_964476445.1. Taxonomy (GTDB): domain Bacteria; phylum CG03; class SLGR01; order SLGR01; family JAGXOG01; genus CAYZAK01. Next base: position 12,981 of record CAYZAK010000018.1, on the reverse strand, counting down.
TTATACTTTCAAATGATATTACTACACCGCTAGCTATAGATGCTTTTGAAAAATCCGGGATAAAAGAGATAGCCCATCCTGAGAGAGTGGTTATAGTTGCGGATCATTTTACCCCTAACAAGGATATAGATTCGGCCGAACAGGTAAAAAAAGTCCGGAATTTTGCTCGGAAATGGGATCTGAGTTTTTTTGAAGGGGGTTGCGGAATAGAGCATGTGCTTTTACCCGAAAAAGGTCTGGTTGTACCCCAGGATATTGTGATTGGGGCCGATTCCCATACTGTAACTTACGGAGCTTTAGGAGCGGTGGCCAGCGGTGTAGGCTCTACTGATGTGGCCTATGGGTGGGCAACCGGTAAATGCTGGTTCAAAGTCCCCCCGGCGGTTAAAGTGATAATAAACGGTAAGTTAAACCCGTATGTTAGCGGTAAGGATATTATTTTACATTTAATCTCTCTGCTTGGTACTGACGGGGCCCTATATAAAGGTCTGGAATTTTGCGGGGATACAATGGGGGAATTGTCCATGGCTTCCAGATTTACTATGTCAAATATGGTGATAGAATGTGGGGCAAAGTACGGGATTATGGAACCCGATTCTCTTACAATTGAATTTATAGAAAAACGAGCCAGAAGACCTTATAAACCTTTCCCGGATCATTATTCTATAAAGAAAGATGAAGAATATGAAGAAGTAATAGAAATTAATGCCGATGTTATAGAACCCCAGGTTGCTTTTCCTTTTTCTCCGGCCAATTCCAGATCGGTTAATTCTATAGAAGAGATAAAACTTGATCAGGTAGTTATCGGCTCCTGTACCAACGGTAGATGGGAAGACTATGTTAAAGCGGCTAGAATAATCGAGGGTAAAAAAGTGTCACCTGAAGTGAGACTTATATTGATACCCTCTACGGCGGAGCTTTACAATAGGTTAATCGGGGAAGGAATATTAAAAGTTTTTGCTGAGGCGGGAGCGATTATAAGTCCTCCCACATGCGGACCCTGTCTGGGGGGGCATATGGGCATCCTGGCTTCCGGAGAAAAAGCTCTTTCCACAACAAATAGGAATTTTGTAGGTAGAATGGGTCACAAAGATTCTCAGGTGTATCTTTCAAATCCTGAAGTAGCGGCCGCTTCTGCGGTAGCCGGTTATATTGTGTCGCCATCTGTAATGGAAGAATAAACGGAGGTTTAAATGAATACCCAAATTAGAGAGACCGGAAATTTAACAATTTATTTTGATGATATTAAAATACAGGGATGTATATATACCCGTCGGCGTAATGCACGGGGTAGGTTAAGCGATGCTCTAAACCGGAGCGACAGAAAATTTATTCCGGTAACAGAAGCTAAAATTTTTGATTGCAAAACCGGCGATTTGCTGGATGAACAGGATACTGTTTTTGTTAACAGGGAAAATATTGTATATATAAAACCGGGGGTTTGTCAGAAAAATGAGTAAAAAAGGAAATCTGCTGGTAGAAGGTAAAGTTTTTAAGTTCGGCAACAGCGTAGATACGGACCAAATTATTCCCGCTCGTTATCTTAAAAGTTCAAGTACTGATAATCTGGCTGCTCACTGCATGGCCGGGGTTGATGAAAATTTCAGTTCTAAAGTAACTAAAGGGGATATCATAGTAGGGGGCAAAGATTTTGGTTGTGGATCCTCTCGGGAGCATGCCCCCTTGTCCATAAAAAGCTGCGGGGTGGGGGCTGTGGTTGCCGAAAGTTTTGCCCGTATTTTTTTCCGGAATGCCATTAATATAGGGCTTCCCATAGTTGAGGTAAAGGATTTTAAAGCCCAAACCGGAGACATAGTAAAGATAGATTTTGAAAAAGGAAAAATTAAAAATAAAACTACTGGACAATCCCATAATATACCTGAATTCCCTAAATATATTAAAGATATAATAGAATTCGGCGGATTAATGGAAAAATTTGGTGCCGGGAAAGGAAAAAAATATGAGTGAAAATTATAATATAGCGGTTATACCAGGAGACGGAACCGGTCCGGAAGTAGTGGCTGAGGGCTTGAAAGTATTAAAAGCAGCCGGTCAAAAGTATGGTATAAAATTTGATTTTACTACGTACAATTTTGGAGGAGAAAGGTATAAAAAAACAAAAGAGACCCTTCCCCAGTCGGCTATTGAGGAGTTTAAAAATTTCGATGCTATATATTTAGGTGCTATAGGTCACCCGGATGTTGCTCCCGGAATTCTGGAAAAAGGTATTCTTTTAAAACTCAGATTTGCTCTTGATCAGTATGTAAATTTACGGCCCGTAAAATTATATCAGGGAGTAGAATGTCCCCTTAAAGGTAAGAGCCCTCGGGAAGTAGATTTTGTAGTAGTAAGGGAAAACACTGAAGATCTTTATTCAGGTACCGGAGGCTTTACCCATAAAGGAAATAAAAATGAGGTGGCGGTGCAAAGCGCAGTGTACACCCGAAAAGGGGTTGACAGAGCCTTAAAATACGCATTTGAATACGCAAAGAATAGACGGAATCCTCGGCCCTGGTCCGGTATTACAGATAAAGAAAAAGACGATGGAAAAGTTGGTCAGGTGACCCTGGTGGGAAAGACAAACGTTTTGACCTATATTTACGATTTATGGGAGAGAGCTTTTAACCGGATGGGTGACAGAGAATATCCGGATATTAAAAGGGATTACAATCATGTGGATGCCTGCTGTATGTGGATGGTAAAAAATCCTCAGTGGTACGATGTGATTGTTACCGGCAATATGTTTGGAGATATTATTACTGATCTGGGAGCAATAATACAGGGAGGTATGGGTATTGCTGCGGGAGGAAATATAAACCCGGAAGGGGTATCCATGTTTGAGCCCATTGGAGGCTCAGCGCCTAAGTACACCGGCATGAATGTGATAAATCCTCTGGCCGCAATCTCCGCCGGGCAGCTTATGCTGGATGAACTTGGAGAGACCGAGGCCGCAAACGCAATAGAAAAATCCGTTCAATGGGTGGTCGCCGATAAATTAAAAAGTTTATCAGCAAAAAAAATGGGTTATACAACTAAACAGGTAGGAGATTTAGTAGCTGAAAAAGTAGGAAATTAATGAACTCGAAAAAATATAATGTCGCTGTAGTGGGAGCAACTGGGGCGGTTGGGCAGCAGATGAGAGCAATCCTAGAAGATCGAAATTTTCCGGTTGATAATATCAGGTATATGGCCTCTCCCCGTTCAAAAGGGAAAAAACTTTCTTGGAAAGATAAAAAGGTAACAGTTGAAGATCTTGCCGAAGCCAATTTTAAAAATATTGATATAGCTCTTTTTTCTGCGGGAAGCGGAAGATCTAAAAGATATGCTCCTAAAGCGGTAAAACAGGGAGCGGTGGTAATAGATAATTCCAGCGCTTTCAGAATGGAAGACGGAGTTCCTTTAGTAGTGCCTGAAGTAAATCCGGATGAAGCCCTGAAGCATCGGGGTATAATAGCTAACCCCAACTGTTCTACCATCCAGATGGTTGTAGCTTTAAAACCTATTTACGAGGAAGCCGGGATAAAAAGACTGGTTATCGCTACATATCAGTCAGTTTCCGGAGCGGGACTGAAAGCTGTTGAAGAATTAAAAGAGCAAACCCGGGCGTTTTTAGAAGGTGATCCGGTAAAATGTAAATTATTTCCTCATCAGATTGCTTTTGAATGTCTACCCCAGATACCTCAATCTGGTGCATTCAATGATAATGGCTATACAAAAGAAGAGATGAAACTATTAAATGAAACCCATAAAATTATGGGAGACAAAAACATAAAGGTTACCATGACCGCAGTCAGGGTACCGGTGATAGGGGGACATTCTGAAGCTGTCAATGTAGAGACCAAACAAGAAATCACACCTGAACGGGCCAGGGAAATTCTCAGTAGTTTTCCAGGGGTAAAAGTTGAGGACGATCCGGAGAATGAAATATATCCCCTGGCTAATAATTCATGGGGTAAAGACGACGTCTTTGTCGGCCGGATAAGAAAAGATGAATCTGTAAAACACGGTCTTAATATGTGGGTGGTTTCGGATAATTTAAGAAAAGGCGCAGCACTAAATACTATTCAAATCGCGGAGCTGTTAACAAAAAGAAAAGCTGTTTAGTTGTAAAAACTTAACCGCATGAATATAGCACACCGTTTTCTTTTAGGTAGGTACAATGAAGGGGATACTCTAGTTCATCGTTTGGATCCCCGCATTAAATTGACTTTTATTATTATGATTTCTGTATCATTGTTTTTTATAGATAAACTTCTTTATTTTACCGTACCTTTTTTATTGCTTGGAGTGGCGACTTTACTTTCTCAAATGAAGATAGCTGTGTTGGTAAAAGGAATTATACCTATATTATGGCTGGTAATGATTACTTTCTTACTCCACGCTTTTATTCCCCCCGCTGATATAGAATACGGGGCCAATATAAGTTTGAGAATTATTCTTCTTTTTGGCTGGGCATGCTTACTCACCTCTACAACCTCGGCGGTAAATTTGGGGAAATCTGTTGCCTGGTTTACAAAACCTTTTTCTTTTTTAGGATTTAATCCTTCCTCAATTGCGTTAACTTTTTCTATGGCGTTAAGGTTTTTCCCCTTAATACTTGAGGAGGCCGAATCTATAATAAAGGCTCATCGGTTAAGAAAAACCCGGTTAAACATAAAGGATAAAATGGTGGCGTTTATTACTGTTTTTTTTATTCGTTTATTTAAGAAAGCGGATGTAGTTGAAGCTTCCTTATTAAACCGGGAAATAATTTCTCCCTGTAATAATAAAATTTGGAAAATAAACAAGAAAATCAATTCGATAGATATATTAATTCTAGTGTTGGGAATAAGTTATTTAGGATTTACGATATTTTACCTCTAAAAAAACACTTTACCATATTTATTTAGTTTAGAAAAAACCACATTAAATTACCAGGAAATTACTGCAGGCAAACAGCCCTAATTTCGGAATTTGGGAACCTTTAAAAAATAGCTCCCGGGTTGTACTTACCCACCTGCCTGCCGGAAGTAACTGTTAAAAACAGTACTCAAATTACTTTAAATAAAATTTATTTATTCTTGATCTTGGGGAGGGCTGCCAATTATTTGGCCGCTTACTTCTGAAAATCTTTGCTGTAATTCCGGATCCTGCTGGAGCGCAGCTGATATTTGTTGAAACCTCTGAACAGTCATACCGGTTTCTTCAATTCCCTTGATCTGTTCTTCCTGGATTTCAGCCTGTAGAGCTTGCATTTGATCCTCTATTTCCTGTAACTGCTGTTGTTCTTCTGGGTTTAAATCCACTTCTCTACCTTGTTGCTGGGCCATAGCTACTTCCTGGTAGCGTTCCATGGAAATATCAGAATCATCTATGGTTTCAGCCATTTGGGCTTGAGCCTGGTTAGTGATGGGCTGTATAGCTTCCATAGCTCCGGCAAATTGATCTAATTCTTCATCGGTTATATCGCTGCTATCTACAGCTTCTGGCTGTCTGGGCATGGCTTCCTGTTGGGGATCTTGTTCTTCAAGAGCTGTCTCCTCTACCCCCGGAGAACAGGCCATGATACCGATAATAATACCCAAAATGCTTAAGTTTTTGATAATGCTAGTAATCATTAATTAACCTCCATTTTAATTTACATCAGTGATTTTAACTCTATAATTCTAATTATTAATATAGCAAAGTAGAGAATATTGTCAAATTTTAAAAAAAAAGAAGTTTACAATAGTATACAAGTTGGTTTAAAAGTTGGATTTTAAAGGGTAACGTTTAATTTTAAAATTTGTTAATTTTGAAATTAAATATTATTATATAAAACTATGAAAAAACTAAAATATTTTAAGATAAAGACCGTTGCTGCTGCAGTATTATTATTTATAAATGGGTGCCGCTTAAATTCTTTGTATAAATCAGAAACTGAATACACTCCTTCCGAGACCCATGCAGTGGATATGAGGCACAAAGACATCAAGAGAATATACGATGTTAAAAAGAGCTGGATCTCCGGGTCCAAAGAAAGTATTGATATAGAAATGTGGAACATGTGGAAGTACGATTCAGGGATAATGGGCGACCTTTATGAAGAACTCGAAAATGCCTGCCGTCGGGGCGTACGGGTCCGCATAGCCCTGGGCATAGACAATAAAGATAACGAACATGTAGATGAATATTTTTTTGATTGCCCGGGTATTGAAGTTCTAAATGTGGACCCCGCCGCTCACTCAAAATATATGATAGTGGACGGAGATAAGGTTACCGCCGGTTCGGCAAACTGGTCCTGGTCTTCTATGGAACAGAACTACGAATTTAATTTAAATGTTGAAAATGAAACAATCGCCGGAGCGTTTACTTATCTTTTTGAGTCTTTGTGGGAAGCTTCAGGGCAGTCGGTTGAATCTATTGCTGAATACGGAAAGACTGATAATTTAACTCCCCTTGCTCACGGTAGGTATGTTCCCGATGAGTTTAAACCGGTACATGAATACCAGATTGATAAAATCAGTGGTGCACGGGACAAAATATTCATATCAATATATCATTACCATCCGTTTTTTAACCAAGTTAAAAATAATTTACAGGAAAGGCTTGCCGATGCCGCCCGGAGGGGTGTGAAGGTAAAATTACTGGTGGACAAGGCCAGTTACTCGCGCACGGATAAAAGTTTAATTGACAATTTGGCGTCGCTGGAAAATACTTATGTCAAAGTTATAGATATGTCCCCGGCCCCCTATGTGGATGGGAGCGGAACCAATCATACAAAAATTTTCTTGGTTGACGGTCAGTACGGAGTTATTTCCAGTATGAACTGGGATCGCTTCACATTTGACAATTCTGGCCGGGATTCAGGCTTGGGTTTTAAAGATAAAAATCTGTATAAGATAATCGAGGAATCTTTCTACCTTACCTGGAAATCTCCTTATGCAGATTGGGCTGAAACCCAGCAACCTTTGCCTGAAACCGTTGTAAATCCCCCCGTACTTGAAGATATAGTTGTAGAAAATATAACCGAAACTACAGCGGTGCTAAGGTCCGAACTGGCAGATACCGGGGGTAGCGATAATGCCGGAGTATATTTTCTGTGGCAGGAAATACCGGTAAGAAACCGGTGGGAGTATCATTTTCCCATATTTAAATTTTCAGAAGCCGGGAAGTTTAATCATAAAATTAAAAATTTAAACCCGGATACCAGATACGGCGTCGTTGCTCAGGGGATTAACGAAGCCGGTTATTTAAGAACCGGAGTAAAATATTTTAAAACTGAGTCGTCGGGTAACTAAATTTTCAAAGGTTTTTATAGTGAAATTTAGAATAAAAAAATAAAAATAATGAATTATTTTAAAAAAACTCTAAACCGCAAGTTTTTAATATTATCAACCGGACTTGTAACTGTCCTTGTTATGGTAAGTCAAGCCGGAAGTTTAAATCCGGTTGATTCTATATCAGCCGGAGGTTATCATACTCTGGCTTTAAAAGAATCCGGAACTTTATGGGCTTGGGGAAACAACTACTATGGAGAACTGGGTACGGGAAATAGCGGCGGTGTTTCCAAGGAATTTACTGAGGGTATCGACAGCAAAGTTCCCGTTCAGGTGGGAACGGACAACAACTGGTATTTTACTGCCGCCGGTATCCGCCATTCTCTGGCTATAAAGGAAGATGGTTCTCTTTGGGCCTGGGGATGGAATAAATACGGTCAACTGGGTTTGGGCGACACCGGTGACAGGGATATTCCGGTAAAGGTGAGTACTCACAGCTGGAGTTCGGTTTATGGCGGAGGTTATCATTCACTGGCCATAAGAGAAGACGGGACTCTGTGGGCCTGGGGCCGGAATGAAGACGGTCAGCTGGGAGTGGGGGATAACGATAAAAGAACCAGTCCGTCCCGGGTGGGAGTATCCACCCGGTGGGTAACCGGCGCGACCGGCGGTTCTCATACTGTTTTTTTAAAAGATAACGATACCCTGTGGGCCTGGGGGCATAACGGATATGATCAGTTAGGACTGGGGGAAGATTATGATATAGGGGAAAGTACAAACATACCGGTGGTTATGAAATCGGATGAGAACTGGGTAATTGTCTGTGCGGGTTACAATCATACTCTGGGTATAAAAGAAAAAGATGATACCAGGTCTCTCTGGTCCTGGGGACTTAATAATTATGGAGAATTGGGCCACGGGGGGAAGGGCGACCGCACTGAGTCGCCCGAGGAAATAGCCCAGGATACCCAATGGAAAGCAGTTAGCGGAGGCTGGTACCATACTTTGGGAATCCAAAAAGATAATACCCTTCATGCCTGGGGCCGGAATGAAGACGGTCAGCTGGGTTTAGGGCATGAAGAAGACCAATTAGCCCCTAAGGAAGTTAGTACGGGTTCATGGATTTTGATTTCGGCCGGCGGGGCCGAAGATGTAGGGGAGCAAGGACAGTCCCATCTTGATAAGTTTCATTCCTTGGGGCTCCGGGAAAACCAGTACCGGAAACTTAATGGCTGGGGAAGTAACAATTACGGTCAACTGGGACAGGATAATATTGAAGATAAATATAGTCCCGCACGAACCTATCTTATAACCAACTATGGTGTGGAGGTGCCCGGTTCAATTGTAGCCGGCAGTACTTTTACCCTAACCGTAACTGCCGAAGATGGAGATTCAGTTGTTTCCTATTTTTCCGGATCCATAAACTTACAGTCTTATCTGTCTGAGGAAGATACTCAGATCGGCACTGGAGAGTTGAGTATAAAAAGTTCGGAAATAACCGGAGGGATATCCGTTATTGAGAATCAGACCTATACCGCTGCCGAAGATATACTTATTAGGGTAAGCGACAGCATAGAAAATACAGGTACCAGTTCCCCTGTATCAGTAAAATCCTCCAGGGTGGCCGGTCTTCAGGTTAGTTTAGAACCGGAATATATTGTAAAGGGAGAGACCTGCACCGTCACCGCGGAAGTTATGGATATATATGGTAACGGGGTAGAAAATGTAGATGTAGAATTCAGTATAACAGGGGGGATCGGAACATTGAATAAATCTTCAGGTACTTCAAAAACAGATGGGAAAGTAGAAGTTGAATTTTATCCTTATCTGGAAAGCGGGTATTCCCAAACTGCCGATATTTTAGTTTTCGCCGAGGGATTTACGTTTCAGGATAAGATAAAAACCGGAGTAGAAGTCAAAAATGAAACCGGAGGTACTGTTTACTATGGTGATGCTCCGGGAACCCGTATCAATGTGCCAGGGAAGGCCATCCTTAAAGATGTGCGTTTTTTTATTATTGGTAAGGAAGATATGTCCCCGGAAAAACAAAGATGTGTAAGCCGGGCAAATGATAATTCGCCGGACGGTAAAATAATTACCCCTGCCGTAAGGGGAATAGAAGCTTATGGCCCGTCCGGAGAAATTTATGGCACATTTGAGGATTTTATAGAAATTGAAATACCCTACGTGGACACCAATGATGACGGACGGGTTGACGGTACCGAACTTAGAGCAAAGGAGTTAAAAATACTTCGGTTAAACGAAACTTTAAGAGAGTGGGATATAGTTGCCGACGGGGGTATCAACCAGGTGGACCGGGGGGACAAACGGGTAAGAGCTGAACTTAAAAAATTATCCATTTTTACTATTGGAAGCCCGGTTAAAGACTCTCTGGATGAAGTGGCGGTATATCCCAATCCGGTTAATTTTTCCGAGGCTGTACGAGGTACGGTAAAATTTCAGGGTCTAACCAGGTATTCTAAAATTGAAATCTACGATATAACCGGCCGGCGGGTTAAAATTTTAAAACCGGATACTCCTTATAATGACGGGCAGACCGGTAAAGCTGAGTGGGATGGAAAAAATGAATCAGGCCGGGAAGTTGCCATGGGCCTTTATATTTTTACTGTAACCGATCCGGAAGGGAACCGGGCTACAGGTAAGTTCGGGGTGGGTAAATGAAAAAATTGTTTTTAAGCACCGGGATAATTCTGGCTTTTATTTTTCCGGAATGGTCTTCCGGAGCGGGCTCCTCCGCCTTTCAGTTTTTACGTATTCAGCCGGGAGCCAGGGCTTCGGCCATAGGAGGAGCATACGTATCCTTAGCTGATGACGGGTACAGTCTGTACTGGAATCCGGCCGGTTTGGGGCGCATAAATGAAACCCGGTTAAGTTTTTCACACATGTTTTATCTTGAAAATTTAAACTATAATTTTGTATCTTACACTGAGCCCATGGGTAAATTTGGTGTTTTCAGCCTGGGATTTACTGGTCTTTTTTCGGACAAAATAGGAAAAACTCTTGAGGATGAGTACGGCTACATTATTGAAACGGACGAGACCTATGATACTCGGGAAGCGGCATTTAAATTGGGCTGGGGGAAATCTGTAAACGAGCATCTAAATGTTGGAATTACAGGAAAAATTATAAGTCAGAGGATAGAACAAAAAACGGCAACCGGGATAGGACTGGATATGGGGGGAAAGTATTATTTTACAGATAGAGTAATAATTGGGGCCGGTATTCAAAATATAGGCCCTTCGGTTAGGGGAAGTAACCTGCCTTTAAATTTTAAACTGGGGGTACACTGGTTGATGCCGGATTACGGTCCCCGGGCAGTAAAAGACCTTATTGTAGGGACAGAAATAAATCAGCCCCGGGACGGTAAATTAAATTTTGGCTTTGGATTTGAGCGTACAATATATGATGTTGTTTTGTTACGGGCCGGTTATAATTCCCGGGCCCAAACCGGCGGTCTTACAGGTCTTAGGGCGGGACTGGGTATAAAATGGCCCCGGTTTAAAGTTGACTATAGCTTTGCCCCATACCAAAATCTAGGAAATACTCACCAGTTTTCAACCGGTTTGACTTTTTAAGTTATATTAAAATTTTTTCCAGATGGGTTTGACAAAGTTTTAATTAAGTTGTAATTTATAGGGCTGAATTTTATTTATGGTGTATAAAATAGTGTAATTTTGTTTAAAAAAATAAGTTGACTGGTTTGGGGTTTGGTCAAGATTCTACCGGTCAGATAAAGAGGGCTTAATTTAGGTGTCCCCTTTGGAGTAATTTCAGACAGTTTAACAACCCCCGTAGCTCAGATGGATAGAGCATCGGCCTCCTAAGCCGGGTGCGGCAGTTCGAATCTGCCCGGGGGTACCAACTTTAAAACAGGAAGAAAATTTAAATTAGAGGGTTGATAATATATAAATGGCAAGAAGTAAATCAAAAAATATTACCTGGCATAAAGGAAATATAGTAAAAAAAGACAGAGAAAAACTTTTGGGTCAACAAGGAGTTGTAATCTGGTTTACCGGACTTTCGGGGTCTGGTAAATCCACTCTGGCCCGGGCTGTGGAAACTAGCCTGCACGGTATGGGTAGGCTGAGCTATGTCCTGGACGGGGATAATATAAGACACGGTTTAAATATGGATCTTGGCTTTTCTCCCCGGGACAGGCGGGAAAATATTCGACGTATAGGCGAAGTAGCATCCCTTTTTTTCGATGCCGGGATTATAACCCTGGCCGCTTTTATTTCCCCCTACCGGAAAGATAGAAACCGGATCAGAAATATTATTGGAGAAGGTAAATTTATTGAGGTTTTTGTAAAAGTTTACTTAAATAAAGCTCAGAAAAGAGACCCCAAGGGACTGTACCGACGAGCTAAAAAGGGTAAAATAGATAATTTTACAGGAATTTCTGCTCCTTACCAAGAACCGACAGACCCGGAATTAATCATTAATACAGATAAACAGAGTGTAACCGAGAGCAAAAATAAGGTATTAACCTATCTTAAAAAAAGAAATATTATTGAAGGAAAATAAATATATAAAAAATAAAGGATTGTAATTATATGAATAAAAAAATAGCGGTATTAGAGGGTGACGGTATAGGACCGGAGATAGTAAAAGAGGCGGTAAAAATTTTAAAGACTGTAGAAAAAAAATACGCTCATAAATTTGATATTGTCAGAGCTCCATTCGGCGCCCGGGCTTATTTTGACGTGGGTAGCCCTTTTCCGGATAAAACTAAAAAAATATGCGATGAAGCCGATGCTATAATAAAAGGACCTGTGGGACTGGCCGTAGATGAGATGGAAAAAATCCCGCCTGAGTCCCGGCCCGAGCAGGGGGCAATACTTCCTTTAAGAAAAAGGTACGATACTTTTGCGAATTTCAGACCGGTAAGGCTTCCCCGGGAATTAGCTAAATTTTCACCTATTAAAGAAGAAATAATAGGAGATGGTATAGATATACTTATGATAAGAGAACTGGTTGGAGGAATTTATTTTGGTAAAAAAACCGAAGGATCCCAAACAAATATGGCCCAAGCGGTTGATGAATGTACTTATACCAGAAAACAGGTAGAGAGAGTGGCCAAAGTTGCCTTTAGGGAGGCCCAAAAAGATAATAAAAAGTTAATTAATATACATAAAGCCAATGTACTGGCAACCTCCCGGTTCTGGAAAAGTATAGTAGAGGAAGTTGCCGAGAATTTCAAAGAAGTTGAATACTCCTCTATGCTGGTTGACAATGCGGCTTTTCAGTTGGTTAAAAACCCCGCTCAGTTTAACGGGGTTGTTTTAGTGGAAAATATGCAGGGTGATATTATTACCGACCAGGCGGGTGGAATACTGGGTTCTCTGGGTTTGATGCCCTCGGCCTGTATCGGTCCCCAAAAAGGTTATGTGGAGGCGGCACACGGCTCGGCTCCGGATATAGCAAATACCAATAAAGCCAACCCCTATTCCATGATAGGAAGCGTTGCTCTTTTAATGGAAAAATGTCTGGACCTGAAAGAAGAAGCAAATGAAATATGGAATGCTCTTTTCAGAGTATTTAAAGATGGGTTTATAACCGAAGAATTGGTTCAAAAAGGCAGTAAAGCGAAAGTTCTATCAACTACCGAGTTCGGTGATGAAGTGGTCAGGTTAATTCAAATATAAAAATATTTTAAAATTTTTATACCACGGATTCAACCAGTAAGTGCAACAAACGCTTCAAATGGTGTATCATAATTTAA
>CAYZAK010000017.1:0-31842 GCA_964476445.1 uncultured bacterium | reverse complement strand
ATTATGAGAAATATACCTAAAAGATACAATCCAAATAATTACGAAAAAAAGTGGGCGGATTACTGGGAAAAAGAAGAAATCTTTCATTCTCAACCCGAATCCGGCAAGTCCGCATTCAGTATCGTCATACCGCCGCCCAATGTAACCGGAGAACTTCATATGGGGCACGCCTTAAATAATGTTATCCAGGATATTGCCATCAGAGTAAACAAAATTGCCGGGGTTAATGTCCTATGGGTGCCGGGGACGGACCACGGGGGCATAGCCACCCAGAATGTAGTTGAAAGACAGCTTATGGATGAAGGAAAAACCCGGCACGATCTGGGCAGAGAAAAATTTTTAAACCGCATGTGGGAATGGAAAGAGGAATCCGGTGGAACCATAATCAATCAGTTAAAAAGGCTGGGATGCGGATGTGACTGGAAAAGGCAGAGATTTACCATGGATACACAGTGCTCCAAGGCTGTAAAGGAAGCCTTTGTCCGGTTGTATGAGAAAGGATTAATATACCGGGGAGAATACCTGGTAAACAGGTGTCCCAGATGTAATACCGCTCTTTCGGACATAGAAGTGGAACACGTGGAAAAAAATGGTAACTTATGGCATATAAGATACCCATTTAAGGGGGACATTAATAAATATATAACTGTGGCCACCACCCGACCGGAAACTATGCTGGGAGACACCGCCGTGGCCGTAAATCCGGATGATAAAAGATACACCCATCTTATAGGCAAAAAAGTTGTTCTCCCGGTTGTGGACAGAGAACTTAAAATAGTAGCCGACGATTTCGTGGACAGCGAATTTGGTACCGGTATGGTCAAGGTTACTCCGGCACATGATACCAACGACTTTAAAATGGGCAAAAGACATAATCTTGATTTCATAAAAATTATAGATGACGAAGGAAATATGACTTCCCGGGCCGGAGAATTCAGTAATATGAATCGGTTTGAATGCCGGAAAGCTCTGGTAGAACAACTTGAAAAAGAGGGTTACATCTCAAAAATAGAAGATTACCATCATTCTGTTGGAGAATGTTACAGGTGCGATACCGTTATAGAACCCCTTCTTTCCAAACAGTGGTTTATCAAAATTGAAGGTCTGGCCACACAGGCTTTAAAGGCCAGCCGCAGCGAAAAAATAGAATTTATTCCTCCCCGGTGGGAAAAACCCTATATAAACTGGCTGGAGAATTTACACGACTGGTGCATTTCAAGACAGATATGGTGGGGGCACCGGATTCCGGTATATTACTGTCAGTACGGTGAAGACTGTTCCCCGGTTGCGGCAAAGGAAAAACCGAAGACATGTCCCGACTGCGGAGGAACTGATATGGTTCAGGATGAGGACGTACTTGACACCTGGTTCTCTTCGGCTCTGTGGCCTTTTTCCACTCTGGGCTGGCCGGAAGACACAAAAGATCTGGATTACTACTATCCCACTCAGCTTCTGGTTACCGGTAATGAAATTCTTTATCTGTGGGTGGCCAGAATGGTTATGATGGGGCTGGAAATGAAAGGTGAAATACCGTTTGAAAAAGTTAATATACACGGGATGATAAGGGATAAACACGGTGACAAAATGTCTAAGTCCAAGGGGAATGTAATAGACCCCCTAAATATTATAGACAAGTACGGAACCGATGCCCTGAGATTTGCTCTGGCCAAGGCTGCGGTTCCTGGACGGGATATGCAAATAGACAACAATGATTTTGTCAGCGCCAGAAATTTCTGCAATAAACTGTGGAATGCCAGCCGGTTGATACTTGACAATCTTACTATAGACTCCGCCGAATTGCCCGGGAAAAAAAATATGGAGCTGGCTGATACATGGATTCTGGGAGAACTTAAAAATTTTACTCAAAAAATAAATGAAGGATACACCGAACTTAACAACGCCCGGACCGCCCGCTATCTTTATGATTTTATATGGAAATATTTTTGTGACTGGTATCTGGAACTGGCCAAACTCAGGCTTTATTCAGAAGATGATAAATCTAAAAAAGATGTACAGAGAGTACTGACATACGTGCTTAAGCACTTACTGTGTATCGCCCATCCGGTAATGCCTTTTATAACCAGTGAACTCTGGACCTATCTGGCTAAAGAACTTAATATGTCCGAGAAAAATCCTCTGGAGTTTAACGGTTTAAAACAGGAGAATGTGAAATCTAACAGGGATGATATCTTAAAGATGAATAAAATTATGGATATCATAAACGGAATAAGAAATATCAGAGGAGAGTTAAAAATCGATCCTTCTGATAAGTTAAACGCCAGATTAAAAGCCTCAGGTGATGATAATAATTTACTCAGCAAATACAGCAATTATATTAAGATACTCGCCGGACTGAAAGAATTAAAAATTAGTCCAGATGTTGAGAAAAAACCCGGTGATGGGATAGCGGTATCTGAAGATGTGTCCATCTATGTTACGCTTTCGGAAGAATTAAAAAACAGCGAACGGAAAAGGTTAAAAAAACAGATTGATTCCGCTAAAGAACAGATAGAATATTCAAATAAAAAACTGGAGAACAATGATTTTGTCAATAAAGCTCCGGATAAAGTAGTAGACAAAGTCAGAAAAAGAGTAGTAAAGTTCAACTCAAAGCTCCAAAAATTAGAAAAAAATCTAAAGGAGTTGCTATAATGGAGAAAAAGCTCTTTTTTTTATGTTTTTTTTTACTAACTATAGTGTTTCCGGTTTCAGGAACCCGAACTATAAGCACAATCTGGAAATCGGAAAATTTAAGTCTTACCATGATAGGGAATTACGGCAGTCCTCTGGGGGAATCTCTTCGTCAGGAATTTCACCGTGAAAAAAGCTACCATTTCTACAATCTTCTTAAAAATAATGAAATCGAGGGTCATTTTAAAGTTGATGCCCGCCAATACGTCCAAGAAGAAGAAGGGATTTTTAATTTAAATTCCTTAAAATTATTGAATACCAATGAGGTCGATCCACATCTAAGGGAAAGTTTCAATCCGGTATATGAATCCGGACGGTTAGTTTATCAAAGCTGGTCCGAAAATTACGTTGAAATTTTTGCCAACAATAATATTATTTACCGGAGTTCTGAACCTCTAAAATTAGTTGGCAAGCGAGAGAATAATATTTTAATACTTGAAAACGAAGTTCTTAAGTACTTAGATGAAATTGAATGGATGCCCGTAGAGGAGCTTAAAGGTTATACAGTGGGATTAATACGGTGGGTGGATACGGACCACATCGCTTTTTTTGCCGAACATAACCGAACCGGAAAAAAAGTAGCGGGAGTTACTTCTGTCCGGAGACCCCGGTCCACTTTTCATGAAATTCCGGGAGGAATATTTGTAGATATTGCCGTATCCAACAATTTACAACATTTTTACCTGCTGATAAGAGAAGCAGACAAGTATAGGATTTTTTATAAAAATGCTGAACAGAGCTGGGAAAATATTGGAGAATTTAAGGGCAAAATATATCTTTTAGGTTTACGGGAAGAAAATTTGTTTTTGTTTAATTCCCGGACCGGTTCCATACAAATATTGGACGGACCTATTATTGAAAATATTACTCTGAAAATTTTAAAAAGTTTTCCCCGGGGAAAATATTTACATGGTGAAGGTTTGAATTTCAACGGGGCTAGTAATGTTGACTACAGGCAGACTCAGGGGAAGAATACAGCGGTTTTATTTTATAATCCGGACGTTCAAGAAAAGCTGGCCGGTTACGGGCTTGATAAAATGGAAAAATTTGGTTCATCACCCCAAATTTGGCTTATTCCTGAAACTTACCGTAATTTTTTTAAAGAATTACCCGGAGACGAAAAATTAGGTAACCTTTATTTTTCTGTTTCAAATCAAACAATATATTATGATATGCCGGGAAAAAACTATCTGAGAGATATAAATATGATACAGCTAAAAAGAGATTATAAATGGATCAAGTTCTGTGGTATTTTACTTTTGCTGGTAATAGTAGGAGGGATATTCATTGCCAACCGGAAAAAGATTATAGGAGTTAAATAATTATGACTAAAGAAGGATTTTCGCGAGATAACAACAGAGATAATATTCAAAAAAGAGATGTCAATATAGAGATAAACTATCTGGAAACCAATCCCTATTCAGTAATGATAGAGTGCGGTAAGACCAGAGTTCTGTGCGCGGCTACTACTGATAACTGGACTCCCCCCCATGTAAGAAACGAACAGAAAGGGTGGATTTCGGCTCAATATTCAATGCTACCAAATTCAGCAAGGGATCGGGTCAGGCGGGAACGCAGAGGGACCAAAGGCAGAACAAAAGAGATTGAAAGACTGATTGGCCGATCTTTCAGGGCGGTTACCAATTTAAATGCCATACCCTATGAAAGTATAATTGTGGACTGTGATGTCATCCAAGCCGACGGAGGAACTCGCACTGCTTCAATTACAGGGGGCTTTGTAGCATTGTACCTTTTACTTAAAGATTTAAAGAAGAACAACAGAATATCCAGAAACCCGGTCAATAATTTTATGGCCGCTATAAGCGCGGGTATGGTACACGGGGGGGTTCTTTTAGATTTAAATTCGGTTGAGGATATGGCCGCGCAGGTGGATTTAAATTTAGTTATGGATGATGCCGGCAGGTTGATTGAAGTGCAGGCCACCGGGGAAGAGGCCACTTTCAGTCCGGAAAGTATGAATGAAATGATGCAGGTGGCCAGCAGCGGAATTATAGAACTTCTTGAAGAGCAGAAAAAAGCTCTGAATATTATTTAAAACGATATATATGGTTATAATACTGGCAACCGGAAATCGCGACAAGGTCAGAGAGATAAAAAAGATATGGCGGGGTATCCGGGAACTGAAACTTGACTGGTCAGTAAAGTATTCATCTTTAAAACCAGTAAAAGAGACAGGTAACACTATTAAAGAAAATGCGTCTTTGAAATCCGAATATGTAACCGATACTTTAAAAAAACCGGCAGTAGCTGATGATACCGGGCTGTTTGTGAAATATCTTAACGGGAAACCGGGAGTTTACTCGGCAAGATATGCCGGTAGTAACGCTACATATGAAGATAACATTAATAAACTCCTAAAGGATTTAAAAGGAGTTCCCAAAAGAAAAAGATACGCTGAATTTAGAACAACGGTGGCATTTTCAAGAGCCGGTAAAAAGACTCTTTTTACCCGGGGCGTGGCTAAAGGCTATATAACCAAAAACAGGCGGGGAAAGAACGGTTTTGGTTACGATCCTGTTTTTGAAATGAAAGATTTAAAAAAAACTTTTGGCCAAATGTCCACGGAGAAAAAAAACAGAGTAAGCCACCGGTATAAAGCGTTTAAGAATATGGAAAATTTAATAAAACGGGAAGTGGCGCAGCTTGGCTAGCGCACCTGCTTTGGGAGCAGGGGGTCGCCGGTTCAAATCCGGCCTTCCCGACCATTTAGTTTTAGGGCAGGACAAATTTGAAGCTTTATGAACGCTCCTCAATGGAGAAAAGTCCGGAGGACGTCAGTGAAAAAAGCCTCTTGGAGCGAATGGAGTTAGAGAGGATGAGCAAGAAGAAATCCGGCCTTCCCAAAAATTTTTATAGTTACACTACAATTAAGGAGGTTATAAATGTGGGGAAATATAAAAACAGTTTTTGATAGTTACCTGAGCAGGGCTTTAGTTTATTTACCCAAGATTGTTGTTTTTTTTGTAATATTAGTAATCTTTTCCCTTATAACCAAAATAATTTTAAGCAGGGTGGAACATTATCTTATAGATAAGGCAAAATCCCGCGGAAAGCTAAATCCGGAACGGGAAAAAAGAGTAGATACAGTAATAATAATTTTAAATAAAATTATTTATCTTATAATATGGGTAATAGGTATTACAGTAATGCTCGGGGAACTGGGTATTAATTTAGGTCCTCTGCTTACCGCGGCCGGAGTTTTAGGTCTGGCCCTTAGTTTTGGAGCGCAGAATCTAGTAAGAGATCTTATCAGCGGTTTTTTTATTCTTATCGAGGATCAGATCAGAATAGGAGATGTAGCAGAAATCAACGGGACCAAGGGACTGGTCAGTGAAATAAATTTAAGAACAGTGGTCCTTAGAGATCTGGCCGGAAAAGTACATGTTTTCCCTAACGGCACTATCACCACTCTGGCTAACTTAACCAAAGAGTATTCCTGTTATGTCTTTGAAATCGGGGTCGCCTACAAAGAAGATATAGATAAAGTTATAGGGGTAATCAAAGAAATAGGGGGAGAATTACAAAAAGATGAGGAGTACGGCCCGAAGATACAGGATTTTGAAGTTTTTGGACTAGATCAGTTAGGCAACTCTTCCCTGGTTGTAAAAGGGCGAATTAAGACGGAACCCAGAGAACAGTTGTTTACCGGAAGAGAATTTTTACGTCGGATAAAGAAAACTTTTGACCGCAAAAACATAGAAATCCCTTTTCCCCACCGGACACTTTATTTTGGCGAAGATTCCCAGCCTTTTGAGATGCTCCTTAACAAAGAGAGTACCAACTAAAAGAAAAATTGATTTTTAATTTTTAAATAGTATAATCCTAATTTAGAAATTAGCGGTGGGTGTAGCTCAGGGGCAGAGCACTTGGTTGTGGCCCAAGCGGTCGTCGGTTCAAATCCGATCACCCACCCCATAATTATAGGGAATAATGATTTGACTTTTGAGGATAAATAGATAAAATGAGGAAAATGATGAACAGAAAATGGTATACAATTAGTGCAGAAGGTGAAATTCTTGGCCGGCTTGCTTCAAAGGCTTCCAGTTTGCTTACAGGGAAAAACAGGGTGGATTACACCCCCCATTTAGACAAAGGAGCTTGTCTTATTATAACTGATGCTGAAAAAATAAAGGTAGGGGGGAAAAAAGCCGAGGAAAAAAAATATTTTTCTCCTTCAACTTATCCGGGAAACAGTAAAGAAATTCTGTACCGGGATTTGATAAAAAAACAACCGGAAAAAATTATTTACCGGGCTGTTAAAGGTATGCTGCCTAAAAATAAGCTGGCCGCAAGAAGATTGAAACGGTTAAAAATTTATCGGGATAGCGAGCATCCTCACCAGGCTCAGAATCCGGAGGAGATAGATATATCAAATGGTTAATAATATGAACGAATTAAATGCTGTAGGTCGCAGGAAATCAGCAGTGGCACGGGTATTTATGTTCCCGGAAAAAAAATCAAAAAAGATTATAGTTAACGGAAAATCTGTAAAAGAATATTTTAAAGGTCATGATCTGCAGTACAATGACGCACTCAGTCCTTTTCAAGCTTTAAATATGGATCATTCCTGTTTTATAAAGATTAATGTTAAAGGAGGCGGAGTTTCCGGTCAAGCCGGAGCTATAAAACTGGGTATTTCCAGAGTTCTGTCTCAATTAGACGATAAGTCCAGAAAAACTCTACGAAGTAAAGGTTTTCTAACCAGAGATCCCCGGGTAGTTGAAAGAAAGAAACCGGGACGTCGTAAAGCCAGAAAAAGCGAACAGTTTTCCAAGAGGTAAAATATGTTTGATACAAATAAGAGCAAAGGCATATTAAGCCTGTTGCTTCTTTTTTCTATTCTCTCCGCAATTGTGCTTGCCGTGCGGCAGGAAACCCGTAAAGCGGAATTTACTTTTGAAAGAGACCGCCGGAAAAAGGATTCTATAGGTATCGTTGAAATCTATGGTCCTATTACTTCCGCCCAGCGAAGCTCCGGGTTTGGTACCCCGATAGGAACGGATAAAATACTTAAGACTCTAAAGCGATACCGGGAAGAGGATAAAGTAAAAGGAGTGCTGATAAGGTTAAACAGCCCCGGAGGAACTGTCGGGGCGGTACAGGAAATAACCAGGGAGATAGAAAGAATCCGGGAAGCCGGCAAGCCGGTGGTGGCTACAATTAAAGATGTGGGAGCTTCTGGAGGATATTACATAGCTTCGGTATGCGACAAAATAATTGTAAACCCCGGGTCCATAATCGGAAGTATAGGGGTTATTTTTATGTCCAGCAATATGTCTGGTCTTCTTGATACAATCGGGGTGGAATTCGAAACAGTAAAAAGCGGGCCTTATAAAGACGCCGGTTCGTTTCACCGGGCTTTTGAAGAAGATGAAATAGAATTTTTAGACCGGATTATAACAGATACTTACCAGCAGTTTGTCACTACAGTAAGCGAAGGCCGAGAGCTAAAAGAGAACAACGTAAAAGAACTGGCTCAGGGACAGATCTATTCCGGCTCACAGGCCAGGGAACTTAAACTTGTAGATATACTTGGAGATGAAGTTACCGCCCGGGATACCATAAAAGAGCTTGCCGAAGTTAAAGACCCCCACTTTATTGAACCGGATCAACCCAGGTGGTACAATCTAATTACTATGATGGACAGTCAGTTCTCTTTTATCAACCTGGGGCTGAATCAAATCCGGGGGTTGAGCTATCTTTATATCCCGTAATGTTTGATATATTGTTTGATATTATAACCTCACCCGGTGAAACTTTTTACCGGATGTCCAGGCGAGACTTAAGCTATTCTGGATTTGGCATTATGATCGGAGGCATAATATCAACTGCAGCAGGAGTTTCCCTGCTGTTAAATTTGGGGAGCGGCCTTTCCGGTTATCTTTTGACCTGGGGGGTTTTGCTAAGGACATTTCTTGGTGCCTTTTTGTTACTTATTTTAGTGTCTTTATATCACTTTTTTGCCGGAATATTCGGCGGCGAGGGATCTCCCGGACACCTTTTTAAAGCTATCCCCTATACCTGGGCGCCGTTTGTTTTTTTTGCTCCTTTGATCCTTATTATGAAAGCATTTTTTCCGAAGTCAGACTTTTTTTTTACAATCCCCCTGGTTTTACTTTTATCTTTTTTTTGCCTCTATCTTCAATATCGGTTAATAAACTATTTTTACGGCCTGCCTTTTAAAAATGGAGTAGCTGCTTTTATCACTCCCTGGTTTATTATTATTGGCGGAGTAGCTTTTTTTCCAATTTTGGTGCTGGTAAGTTTTAGCGCGTTTATCGTATGAACAAAGTTTCTATCATAGGAGCCAGCGGTTTTACAGGCAGAGAACTGGTAAGAATTCTATCGGGCCATGATAAAATACAGATTGATAAACTGTATTCAAAAAATCATGCCGGAGAGGATATTTCAGATCTTTATCCATCTTTAAAAGGTTCTGTTTCAAATATTTTATCCAGTCCTAAACCAGAAAAAATTTCTCCGGAAAGCGACATAGTTTTTTTAGCTCTTCCCCATACTAAATCTCTTTCTTATCTACCATATCTGTCCGGCTCTAAAAAGTTAATAATAGATCTATCAGCGGATTACCGGTTTTTCAGTGCATCCGAATACGAAAAATGGTACAAAACCAAACATGAGGATATAGATAATTTAAAAAAAGCGATATACGGACTGCCGGAGATAAACCGGGAAGAAATTAAAAAAGCCAATTTAATAGCCAATCCAGGCTGTTATGCGACAGCTACCGTTTTGTCAATTTATCCCTTATTAAAAGAAAATATGGTTGATAAATCTATTTATATAGATGCTAAATCAGGCATTTCCGGGGCGGGAAAAAAACTTAATTCCGAGTTCCTTTTCGCCTCCAGATATGAAAATATTACCCCCTACAAAGTTAATTCCCACCGGCATATGGGGGAAATAACCGGTTTTTTAAACCATGTTATTAACGATCCAAATTCTGTAAAATGGGATAATTTGGTTTTCTGTCCTCACCTTATTCCCATAGAACGGGGGATTTTAGTCAATTTATATACTAATTTAAAAGAAAAATTAACCGGTGAAGAATTACGGGGTATATACAGTAAATACTATGGGGATGAATATTTTATGGATATTTGTGGACCGGAGGTATTTCCACAGACAAAAGATGTTGAATCAACCAATAACTGCCGGCTGGGATTGAAAACAGACCCGGATACGGGAGATTTAATTGTAGTTACGGCTATAGATAATTTGGTTAAAGGGGCCTCCGGGCAGGCAGTGCAAAATATGAATATAGCTCTGGGATTTGATGAATACGCCGGTTTAACCCGGTCCGGTATGTCCCAGTAATAAAAAAAATGGACTTTCCAAGGGGATTCATTATAAACGGACTGATGTCCGAACAGGGCGAAAACTTGGCTCTCATACATACTCCCGGAGGTATGATAACCGGAGGAGTTTTTACCGCAAACAAAAATGCCGCCCACCCGGTATCTTATTCTCGAAAAAACATTGACCGTTCCGAACATAAAGCTATTCTGGTTAATAAGGGTAACGCCAACGCAGCCACCGGAGAAAAAGGCAAAATAAAAATGGAGGAAATGATAACCGGCCTGAGTTCAAAAATGGATATAAAAAAAGAAGATATTCTGGTCGCCTCAACTGGGGCGATAGGAAAAATCCCAACTGTATCAGACAGACAGTTAGACTCCATAGTGTCCCAGACTAAACAGCAAAAGATAAAACCTTATGAATTTGCTGAATCTATTTTAACTACCGACACCCATTCTAAGGTATTTAGCTCTAATTTTACTATAAACGATAAAGATATTAAACTATGTGCTATTGCCAAAGGATCGGGGATGGTAAACCCGGATATGGCTACTATGCTGGTATTTATTTTTACGGATTTAAACATTACAAAAGAAATGTTAACTAAAAGTTTAAAACAGGTTACCCGGTTAACATTCAATAATTTAAATATTGACGGTGAAACCAGTACTAACGACACTGTCTTTATTTCCTCAACCCAAAAAGCGGGGAACCGGATGATTGAAACAGAATCAGGGAATTATAAAAAATTTTTTAATCATTTAAAGCGTCTGTGTACCACCACTGTAGAGGAGATAGCCTCTGACGGCGAGGGCGCTACTAAATTAGTTAAAATTAAAATCAAAGGAGCTCCGGATAATAGTACCGCCCACCGGGGAGCTCAAGCTTTAGCCGGCTCTTTGCTGTGCAAAACTGCTTTTTACGGTGCCTCCCCAAACTGGGGCAGGGTAGTCAGTGCGCTGGGGGCTCATAATATTAAAGTAAATACTAAAAGATTTAACTTATATTTAAACGGAGTACTCTGGATAAAAAACGGACAGATATTTGAAAAGACTTTTGAACAGATCAAAAATATACTTTCGGGTTCTAAGTTTAAGTTAACGGTAGATTTAGGGACCGGCGACGGGGAAGCCCTGGCGTATACATGTGATTTAAGTCCGGAGTATGTAAGGATAAACGCTCATTATTTAACCTAGTATAATACAGAAAGGAAAAAACAATTTATCATGAAAAGTAATCAAAAAATCAAAAAAGTAGCTAAAATTTTAAATAAAAACGGAGTGATTATACTTCCAACCGATACGGTAGCGGGCATATGTACCAAACCGGGAAATGAAGAAGGTATCAGACGTATTTATGACATCAAAAAAAGAAGTATGGACAAACCGCTGGCCCTGCTGGTACCGGATATAAAATCGGTATGGACCTGGGTAGAAGAGACAGAGCAGATTAAAAAAAGATTAAAAAAAGAGTGGCCGGGAGCTACTACCTTTATTTTAAATACCAGGGAAGAGGAGACTATAGGGGTGAGAATGCCGGATTGTAAACCGGTTCTAAAAATAATGAAATTAACCGGTCCCCTGTGCGCGACCAGTGCCAACGTTTCCGGGGAAAACGCCTCACCTGGGGTAACAAATGTACCCAGGGATATAAAAAACAAAGTAGATATGGTTGTTAATTTTAACCAGGACTATACCGGCAAACCGTCCCGGATAATTGATTTAAGCGGAGGAGAAGAAAAATTAATAAGAAATTAAAAAAAATAACATTTGTGTGTACGGGCAATACCTGTAGAAGCGTGATGGCCGAAGGCATTTTTAAAAATATAATTGACAATAGTACCGGATTAGATAAAATAAATGCTGGTTCAGCCGGCACCAGAGCTATGTCCCATTATTCAATTTTTGGAGACCTGGCAAAAGTTATGGAGGAGAATGATCTGGATTATTCAGACCATACTCCAACCCGGATAAACAAAAAAATAATGAAAAAATCTGATTTAATACTGGTCATGACTGAATCACATAAAAAAATTTTAACCAGTAAGTTTCCAGACTATAAAGATAAAATATTTCTTTTAAGCGAATTTGCGGGCCAGGAAAAAAAAGATATCTCCGATCCAATAGGTCAGGGTCTGAAAGCTTATCGAAAAGCTTTTAAGGAGATTAATGGATATATAAGAAAAATAAAGGAAAGATTAATAAATGACTTTAAATAGTAAGAAAACTTTAAAAGATCAAGATCCCGAGGTTTACGGGGCAATTGCCCGGGAATACAAAAGACAGGCTAATAATCTGGAAATGATTGCGTCAGAAAATTATACTTCCGAAGCAGTTATCCAGGCAATGGGATCCCGGCTGACTGATAAATATGCTGAAGGATATCCGGGTAAAAGATACTACGGCGGATGTGAAAATGTGGATACTGCTGAGAATTTAGCTATTAAAAGAGCCAAAGATATTTTTAACTGCGAACATGTAAATGTTCAGCCTCATTCCGGGAGTCAGTCCAATATATCCTCATATCTGGCAGTATTAGATATAGGGGATAAAATAATGGGTATGGATCTTTCCTGCGGGGGACATTTAACTCACGGTCATCCGTTAAATTTCAGCGGTAAATATTTTAATATTATTCCCTACGGCGTGGATAAGGAAAACAGTTTCATAGATTTTAACCGTGTAGAGGATATAGCCGTAAAGAACAATCCGGATTTAATTGTTTGCGGAACATCGGCATATCCCAGGAAAATAGAATTTAAAAAATTCAGAGATATAGCCGATAAAGTAGATGCTTATCTTATGGCCGATATAGCCCATATTGCCGGACTGGTGGCTAAGGGGGAGCATCCTGACCCGGTTCCGTACTGCGATATTGTGACTACCACTACCCATAAAACCTTAAGAGGCCCCCGGGGAGGGATGATTATGTGCACCGAAGAGCTGGCTCCTAAAATAGATCGATCTGTTTTTCCCGGTACTCAAGGGGGGCCTCTGATGCATGTAATAGCGGCTAAAGCAGTCTGTTTTAAAGAAGTTTTAAATGATAATTTTAGGGATTATATAAAAAAAGTAGTTTCTAACTGCCGGGTTCTGGCAAAAACTTTAAAGAGTGAAGGAATAACCCTGGTAACCGGCGGGACGGATACCCATCTTATTTTAGCAGATTTAAGATCCCTGGGAATCACCGGCAAAAAAGCTGAAAAAGTTCTCCAGCAGGCGGGAATAGTAGGAAATAAAAATACCATACCCTACGATCCTGAGAAACCGCTGGTAACTTCAGGATTGCGTTTGGGAACCCCGGTTTTAACAACCCGGGGCCTAGGTAAAAAAGAAATTGAAAAAGTAGGCGAATTAATTGCCGGATTGCTGAAAAAACCAAAACAAGATAAAATAAAAGACACTTTTAGAGAAGTTCAAAAGCTATGCCGGAATTTTACTATTTGATATAACCCAAACAAAAAAGGAGAGACCAGTGAAAAAAGTTACCGTAGTAAAACATCCTTTAATTCAGGATAAACTAACTATGATGAGAGATATTAAAACCCAAAGTAAAGATTTTAGAGCTTTACTTAAAGAACTGGCTACTCTTATGGTATTTGAAGTTACCCGTAATCTGAAAGTAAAAAATGTAAATGTAAAGACTCCTCTTAATATAAAAGCTAAAGGAGTTAAAATAGATCAGTCCGGTATAGTTTTGGTACCTATTCTAAGGGCGGGTATAGGTATGGTGGACGGTGTACTTGACGTTCTTCCCCGGGCCAGGGTCGGGCACATCGGTATGTACCGGGAACCGGATACTCTGGAAGCCGTAGAATATTACCACAAGCTCCCGGAGAGTATTGGACAATCCCGGCTGGTATTGTTAATTGACCCCATGCTGGCTACAGGACATACCATGGTAGAAACCCTGGATACTTGCCAGAGAGAAGGCGCTAAAAACATGAAAGTTATGTGCCTGGTGGCCTCGCCCGAAGGTATTGAAGAAGTCCGAAAACATCACCCCCGGGTGGAGATATTTACCGCCGCCGTTGATGAGCGTCTTGATGAACACGGTTATATTCTTCCCGGGCTTGGGGATGCCGGGGACAGAATTTTTGGGACTAAATAGAAAAATGCATTTTTTTTACCTACCTAAAAATGCGGGTTGAATTTTATTTTCTTGCTTTTATTATCTCAGTTTTTTTTACCCTCCTCATAACTCCTATTTTTGGTTCTCTCGCAATAAAATTTAAAGCTATAGATAAACCCTCGGGGCGTAAAATTCACCGGCGACAAATTCCTCTGTGGGGAGGATGTGCCATATTTATCTCTATTTTCGGTACAATTTTTATTTTAAATCGAATTTTCCCGGAATTCAATACCCTTTTATTTGGAGATTCAGGGCAGATTTTAAAACTTCTGGAAGGCATATTCGTGGGCGCGGTGGTAATAACAGTAATGGGTATTATAGATGATCTTAGAGGGGTAATACCTACTACCAAGCTGTTAGGTCAGATAATAGTGGCCATGATAGTTATGCAGTACGGAATAAAAATTGCCAGTATACGGCTTCCCTTTTCGGGAACTTATACCGAGTTGCCCCTTTATATCGCTATGCTTGTTACCATTATCTGGATAACTGGTTTTATAAACTCTATAAATTTAATTGACGGAGTAGACGGTCTGGCGGGCGGGGTGGTATCCATAGCTTTCTTAATTTTTTTTATAATAACTTTGTACCAAACAACCGTACAGTCGGCGCCGGAGTCTATTAATCGGTTAAGGTTTGTCGCAGTCTTAAGCCTTGTTATCTGCGGTAGTACGGCCGGATTTTTAAAGTATAATTTTCCTCCGGCAAAAATATTTCTCGGGGATTCGGGAAGCTTACTTTTAGGTTTTCTGGCCGGAGTTATTACAATAACGGGTATATTAAAAACAGCGGGGGCTTTGACTTTAATAGTTCCAGTACTTGTATTTGGAGTCCCCCTCATGGATGCTCTTTTTTCATTTATAAGAAGAATCGTTACCAATAAGTCTTTTATGACTGCGGACCGGGAACATCTGCATCACCGGCTGCTTTATCAGCGAGGCTGGAATGCCAAAAAAGTTGATTATACCATATACGCCGTAACTGCGGGTCTGGGTTTAATTGCCGTATTAATAACTTTACTTAGATGACTATAAATAAAAAAAAGAAGATTATGGCAGTATTTGGAACCCGTCCGGAAGCTATCAAGATGGCCCCGGTGGTAAAGGAACTTAAAAACCGGAACACTCTAAAAGTTATAAGTACTGTAACGGCTCAGCACAGGGAAATGCTGGATCAGGTACTTACACTTTTTAATATAAAGCCAGAATACGATTTAGATATAATGGATAAAATTCAATCTCTGGAGCAGATTACAGCCCGGTGTGTTGAAAATTTGAAGGGGATTTTCAGAAAGGAAAATCCCGATATTGTATTAGTTCAGGGAGATACCACCACAACTTTAGGAGCGGCTCTTACGGCCTATTATAATAAGATTCCCGTTGGTCATATTGAAGCCGGATTGCGGACATACGATAAGTACAATCCTTTTCCAGAAGAGATAAACAGAAAACTTACGGATGGGCTTTCTGAATATTTTTTTGCTCCCACTGCCGGAAATAAGGATAATCTTATTAAGGAAAACTGTAAACCCGAAAACATATATGTTACCGGTAATACAGTAATAGACTCCCTTAAAATGATAACCGGAAAAAAAATAGTTCCTAAAAACAAACTACTGAGACGGATACCTAAGGATAAAAAGATGGTACTGGTGACTTCTCACCGCCGGGAAAACTGGGGGGGACCTATGAAGAATATCTTTTCCGGTTTGAGACGTCTTGCTATACAAAAGTCAGATATATTATTTATTTATCCGGTTCATTTAAATCCGGAAATTAAGAAGCTGTCCCTACAATATTTTAAAAACATAAAAAATTTTAAACTGATTTCTCCGGTATCTTATTCTGATATGGCCTGGCTTTTAAAACGATGTTACTATTGTTTTACGGATTCCGGGGGGATACAGGAAGAAGCCCCTTCGTTGGGTAAACCCGTTCTGGTATTACGTGAAGTTACCGAACGTCCCGAAGCGGTTACATCGGGTACGGTAAAAATCATAGGAACTTCAGGTGATTCAGTTTATCACTGGGGCCGTAAATTAATTGAAGAAAAAGATGTTTACAGTAAAATAGCAGAAGCAGTAAATCCCTACGGTGACGGAAAAGCGTCAAAAAGGATTGCTGACATACTGGAACACCGGCTAGGTTTAGAAAAGGAGAGACCTGTACAATGGAACAAAACATAAAGCTGCTTAAATCTACCATAAGAGGTTTAAACTACCGGTACAATACTTTAAAAAAACTTAATGAGTTAACCGGTGAATCTGAAAGCATAAAGGGTTTTCTAGATAAAACTTTGGGGGTAATGCTGGATATCATAGGAGCCCAAGGGGGAACCGTTTTTCTTTATCAGAACTCTGAGTTTTTAAATTTTGCAGCTTTCAGAGCAGACCTCCCTTTTGCCAGAGAAAAAAAAGTGAATTTTGAGCTGAGAAACTACAGAATTAAGTCTGATAATCACCCAGCTCAAAGTATTATAGCAGGCACCGATAAGTTTAAATTCTCGGACACCGGAATTTCAATTAAGGGCTACCGAAAAACCATAAAAGAAATTCTTCAAAATATAAATAATACCCTTACCGTTGCAATAAGGGTAAATAATAAAAAAATCGGGTTTTTGGAATTTTATAATATCCCTCAAAAATTAAAATCCGATAAAAATAAATTTCTTTTAAGCATCGGGGGACATATAGGAGCTTCGGTGGAACTGTTTAAAAAGCTGGATTCTTTAAAATCCAGAACTTTTGCTTTAAAAAAACTGGCTTCGGTTACCGAATTGATAAGTTCTTCAAGAAAGACAGACGAGCTGCTTAAACTTATCCAAAGCAACACAAAAGAATTTTTTAACGCCGAAAAATGTTATATATTTTTAAAAGACGAACCCGGCATTTTTAAACTATGGCGTAAAGACAATAAGAAAGAGATAAAAAATATTGTACCGGAAGGAGGGATTTTATCTAAAATCATAAATACAGGGTCGACGGTTATGAGCAAAGAACAAAAAGCAAACTCTCAAATTAAGGATATCACCGGAGATAATTGTATTTTGCTTATGGGGGTATCCTTAAAAGTTGCCGGTGAAACAACAGGGCTAATAGTAATTGCCAGAGATAAATCCCAAAAACCGTTTAAAGAAGAACAAAAGGAACTTCTTTCCATGCTGGCCTCCCATGCTTCCATAGCTTTAAACAAAGCCCGTCTTTTTTCTTTAAAAGAAAAATGGTTGAATTCCACGGTAAATGTACTGGTAGAGACGATAAAAACAAAAAATAAGTTTTATCATCGTCATATTGAAAATTCAAAAAAATATCTTAAAAAAATATCCGACAGCCTAAATCTTAGCCCTGAGAAAAAAGAATATTTGCTTATTTCGGCGTCCATACAGGAAATCGGCAAACTGAGCATACCTGAAAATGTACTCCAAAAACAAGATAAACTGTCCGGCGACGACTGGAAAAAGATAAAAAAATACCCTTTAAACAGTGTGAAAATACTGGAAAATATAGAAGCTTTTAAAAAAATAATCCCGATCATAAAATACCGCCACGAACACTACGACGGTACGGGTTACCCCGAACAGTTGTCCGAGGAGAAAATTCCCCGGCTTGCCAGGATACTTTCAGTGGTAGACGCCTATGTATCAATGAGGGAAAACCGACCTTACCGGGAAGCTTTACCTAAAAAAGTGGCCATACAAAATTTAAAAGACCAGCGAGGGTCCCAATTTGATCCCCGAATAGTAGATGTCATGATAGAAATTCTTGAGCAGGAAGATAACAATCAGGTTTAATTTACAAAGGAGCGGTACATGTCATATATAAAAAGATTCGGCGTATCTTTAAATAAAAATCTTCTCCAAAAATTTGACAGTTATATAAAAAATAAAAATTATTCCTCCCGGTCGAAAACAATAGGGGGCCTGCTAAGAAATAAAATGAAGTATACTTACATTAAAGAAGGGCAGAGGGGCACGGGGACAATAACTCTTGTGTACAACCATCACAAAAAGCAGATGGTGGACAAACTGACCGGTATACAGCATGATTACGGAAAGCTTATAATATGTTCCCAAAACGTGCATTTGGATCACATTAATTGCCTGGAAATAATAGTGGTGAAAGAAAAAAATAGAAACATAGAACAACTTGCCGATAAATTAAAAGCGGTCAAAGGGGTAAAACACGGACAGCTGGTCATGGCCTGGGCTGAACATGAACAGGAATGATAAACTGTTTTTCTAAAAAATTATGGACATAGACGGAAAGCTAAAAAACTTAAGGGAAACGATCCCGTTTTACTCCTGGCTCACTCCGGTTAACAGAGAATCTGAGCAAAAAAAATTTTTTAACAGTAAAAAATACAATCCCGTGTACCAGTACAAAATCAACTTGACACTTATAAAAAATGTAACCCTCAAAATAGATCGAATTAAGATACCAGATTCCCCGTTTAAATATTTTTATAGACAGGAAATAGAGGAAATTAAAATTATGCTGAAAATGCTAACCGGCACTAAAAAGCCGGTACAGTTTTCAAAATTATCCCAAAAAATTTACGGTTCATATTCTGAATCTGATCTAAAATTTGCCGAAAACTTTCTCCGTAAGAACCAGGACCCTACCGGTACTGAAGAAATTTCCCCGGAAGATATCCAAAAAATATTACAGCAGGAAATAAACGAATCGGGTATATCCGGCTGGCAGATAATATTAAAAAAAGACATTGCTTCTAAAGTAACTGTGAAACCTCTGGTTAAAAAAATTTTTATTAAAAAAGATTACAGCTTTTATCCCGGGGAAGGGCGAAGGCTAAAAATACACGAAATACAGGTTCATCTTTTCAGAGCAGAAAACGGCGATCGTCAAAAGGCCGGTATATTCAAAAGAGGTCTGCCCGGTTATATGGAAGCCGAAGAGGGCTTAGCCGTATTTTATGAGAACAAGTACGGTAAAATTTATGATAAAAATTACCGCCGGGAATGTCTAAGGCAGATGAAAGTCTACGCCGGGCGTCTCAAAGCAGTGGATCTGGCTTTAAAAAATTCATTCAGGGAGGTATACCAAAAACTAAAAAAATGGTTTGCCCCCAAAATGGCTTACCGTCTTACTGAAAGAGCTAAAAGAGGCCTGCACCGTACTGCTCAACCGGGTGCTTTAACTAAAGACGTTCACTATATTACCGGTTACCGGAAAATAAAAAATAATTTAAGTAAAAAAAGAATTCGCGAAGTACTTTTTACCGGTAAAATAGGATTAAAAGATATTGAATCATCGGACAGACTATTAAGACAAAATATTCTGGTACCCCCCCGCTACCAGCCCGGAATAAAGTTTTGAAAAATCTAAATAAAATAAAAAACGAGATGGCCGCCGTTGAAGAAAATTGGTCCTGGTGGGGGCAGCGGGCTCACGATGCTCTGGGTATCGCTAAGTTTATAAAATTTGACTGTATTATCTCCTGCGATTGGGGAACAGAATTTAAAACTCTTTGGAAAACAGAAAATATTATTTCCATAGAAAAAAAAGAAGGAATCCGTAAAAACTATTCTAATAACGATATAAATAATTTCTTAAATTCTAATTCAAAAAATAAATTAAGAAAGTATTTTAAAAGAGATCTTTCCTGCTTGATGTACCGCTCTGTGAAAAATTTAGAGAAGATATCAGCCGGTTCGGATAATAATATTAAAATTTATTCCGCGCCGGTCCATTTAAAGAACACTTTTGACAGCAAGCTATTTTTACGTAAGATTTTAAGTCGCCTAAAACTTCCCCGGCTACCGGGAAAAATTATCAATATTAGCAATTTCAAATTTAAAGAAATGGTCAGGGAATTGGGAGATAAATTTGTTATTCAATACCCGGTGGGATCATCGGGAGAAAATACTTACTTTATTAACAGTAAAAAAACCTACACAAAAATTCAAAAAAAATATCAGCACCGTCAAAGCCCGGTAATTGCCACTAAGTTTTTAGACGGCTACCCGGTAAATATAAACGGGGTTATAGGACAAAATGGAATACATATTTCCGCTCCTTCCATCCAAGTTATAGGCCAATCCGGCTTAAATCCCCGGCGATTTGGTTTTTCGGGAAATGATTTTACTGCCGGCCTTCAAATTCCTCCGGCTGTAAAAGAGAGCCTGTTAAAGATAACTTTCCGGGCGGGCAATTTCATGAGAAGTTATGGGTTCCGGGGAATGATGGGAATGGATTTTATGGTTTATAACAATAAAGTATATCCGGTGGAGATAAATCCCAGATTCCAGAATTCAACCTCTCTTTTAACTTTGCTTGAATTAAGCCGGGACGCCGTCCCCCTGGTCTATTACCATATCTGTCAATTTAACAGTTCTTTAACCCCCCCGGGGGTATATTCTGGATTTAAGACAACCGGACCCGGCGGAGCGCAGTTAATAATGCATAATTTAGAAGGAAAAAAAATCACCGTAAAAGAAGAGATAAAACCGGGAATATATAAGTTTGATAAAAATAAAAAATTACAGTTTCTACGTCCCGGTTACTCAGTTTTAGATTTAAAACAGAAGGAAGAATTCTGCGTATGCTGCGGGGTTTTAGGAGAAAATACGGTTGTAGAAAAAGGGGCTCCTTTACTGAAATTACACTATAAAAAATCCGTTCTTATGCAAAACCTCAAAGATATTAAACCGGAAATTGAACTTACGGTTAAAAAAATATACAATAAATTAACTGGCGAATAATTATTAAAAAAAATATGGCAGGGAGGATATAATACAGACTATGAAAAGAAACCCAGAATATTATTCCCGGGAGCTTTTACAGGCCGCCCGAAGATTTGACAGCGCTGAGAATCAATTAGCTTTAAATATTATTGACAATTTCAATGAAAAGATTGTCCGGGAACCGGAATTTAAAGATATTTTTCTTAACCTTTCAGGTAAACAGGGAACTCCGAAGAATATAGTATGGATAGACGCCTCCCAGGACAAACTTCCGGCCACCAGTGAGGCGGCCAGGGTATCAGGGGAGGGCAGGATAGTAAACAGCCGCCAGGAACTCTTAACCGAATCTCAAAAAAACCGGACAGAAACTTTATTTCTTTCTCAGTGTGTTAAAAAAGACTGCTATGATAAAAATTTAAGTATACATTTAGAAAAAAAAGGAAGCGTAACCTCACCCGGTCCGGTAACCGCTCCGGGAGGGCTGTTCAGCAATAAACTAAAAACCTATAAATTACTGTCCCGAAAATATCCTAATAATAACCTGATTGCTAATTTTAAAGATGTGCCGGTTGATAAATCTCAATATCCAAAGGTAACCGCAGGTAAAATACTAGATGCAGTGGACGGTATTAAAAAGACAAAAAGCTTTTTTATCAAACCCCCTGAGGGAGGAGGAGGGCTGGGAGGATTCCGGCTGGTAAAAGTTTCACGGAACGGCAACAATAATTATATAATTCCTGATCTGTCCCGGGTATCCGGGGATACCACCCGGCCCAGGATGATAAATCTAACCGTAGACGCCGAAAAACCAGAAATTTTAGAGGAACTGTGGTGGATTTACAACTATTTTAAAGAAGATCCGGTTTTAAGTAAAAACTACATAAAGACAAATATACGTAATATTTCTGAACTAAAAAAGGTTCTGGAAACCAGAAAAAATCCAAAAAACTATAGTCGTAAAGAAGCTATTGCCAAACTGTCCGGGTCCATCACTAAATTTGAAAATAAATTTAACCGGAAATATCACCCTATTGTAAATCATTATATAGATTTTGGCTCCTGGGGATTACGAGCCCATTACCGGCTGACCGGGAAGGGAATTCAGCTGGAAACAGTATACGCACGTATTTTTCAGATCCGATTTTCCAAAAAAGGAATAGGATATGTGGGTGCGGATAATATTTCCAATAAGCAGACCGGAGAACTGGAGCTGGCCCGACTTGTTCCCATCAATAAATTAATGGTGGAGGCCGCCGGGGGACAGGAGCGGCTGTACAGAATTTTAAAGAAAGGAGCACTGGGTTTAAAAGCCCTGTTAGAAACCCTGCCTCCAAGTGAAAGAAGTAAAGTCCCTTTAAGAGTTCAATTCGATCTTGCGCCGGCCGGCGGGCTTATAGGAGAAGCCAATTCAGATACCGCACGGGGTTTTTGCCTGGCCCAGAATTTCGAAAGCTTTATAAAAAATACCAGGCAGTGGTTTAAAGATTCACTTAAATACTACAGGTATAAAAAGCAACTGTATGAACCCCGATAAAGGATATATACATATATATACCGGGTCGGGCAAAGGAAAGACCACTGCATCGGCGGGCCTGGCTATCAGAGCCCGTTCTCACGGGTGGCGGGTACTTTATAATTATTTTTTTAAACCGGTAGCCCAAAAATTCGGAGAGCATATTATTTTATCCAGTGAGGGTATACAGGTAAAATATTACGTTAAATGTGCTACACGGGAAAGTCCCCGGCCGGTCAGGAAAATGAAAAGAGAAGTTATTTCAGCATTACAAGAAATTTCTAAAAAAATAGAGGAAGAAGGATATGATCTAGTGATACTTGACGAAGTTCTTATAGCCTTAAAAAACAACATAATTCCCGAAAATATTCTGGTTGATTTTTTAGAAAAAAATAGAAAAAATTCTGAGTTGGTCTTGACCGGAAGGGGAGCAACTCCTAAAATAGTAAAGATAGCCAATATGGTAAGCAAAATAAAATGTATAAAGCACCCCTATACAAATGGAGTTAAAGCCCGAAAAGGCATAGAGCTGTAAAATATATGAAAAATTTAATTTTATCATCTGTTGTTTTACTGCTTATATCTTTAGGAGGTCAGGCTGACGATTATGGGGACCCGGAAGCAAGAAAAATAGTTGAGGAGGTTATCCGGGAGTACACCTCTTTAAAGACTTATAAGAGTCTGATCAGAGCGGAGATGGTAATGACCATGGGTAATGTGGACAATATGTTTACCCGGGAATACCAGCTTTATATTCAAAAACCAAATAAATTCGCATTACTGGCCAGGAATATGGACAGAAGCCAGGAGATCTACTCAAACGGCGAGCAGAAGTGGACCTATCTTACCCATCTTAACCAGTATACTTTAGAAGAAGCCCCGGAAAACTTTTTGGATTCTTTGAAAGCAAATTTAGATTCTCCGGCTTACTTAAGTTCGGGTCAGTTTCTCTTATTTAAATTTTTTGAACAGGAGCCGGATTTTTTAAATTCCGATGATCTTACTATGGAACTGACCGGAGAAGAAGTAATTGACGGCATTTCTAATAAAATTATAAATGTACGCTTCGAGGATATAAATTTAAAATTGTGGATTCATTCCCAAAAGAAAATTATAACTAAAATTGAGGCAGATATAAAAAATATCATAGAAGAGCGGCATAAAGATATGATCGCTGAAAAAGTAAAAATGCGTTACACAGAATTTCATGAAAATATAGAAGTCGATTCTGAAATAAAGGAAGATTTATTTGAATTTCAGCCCGATGAGGAGTTAGAAAAAACCGAAGAATTTTTTGCCAGAGAATTCATGGACGGTACCGATATTTACGCTGGAAACAATTACCGGGATTTTGAATTTTTGCCTTACGGTTCGGATAAAGTAAAAAATATAGCGGATTATCTTGATAAGCCCCTGGTACTTTTTTTTATAGATCCGGAGGCGCAAGACTCCGAAAATATTTTTAGAAATTTAGAAAAAATAAAAGAGGAATACAGTACGGTAGATTTAAATTTCATTATTATATCAGAATATATGGAATCTA
Source organism: uncultured bacterium (assembly GCA_964476445.1). Lineage (GTDB taxonomy): Bacteria > CG03 > SLGR01 > SLGR01 > JAGXOG01 > CAYZAK01. The sequence goes on along the minus strand of CAYZAK010000017.1, from coordinate 7,924 downwards.
ATTTAATTGAAAAATTTATTGCTGAAGATGAACATAATATTGTATTTGGAGAAGATAGAAGTCATGCAATTAAAGAGTTGTACCAGATTAACACTTTCCCAACTGGATTTTTAATAGACATAAAAGGAAAAATAACCCAGGTATATACCGGTTATTTTCCCGGATTAATCCGGCAGATATTCAGGGATATAAATTTGTTTATCTCTTCGGGACGGGAAGAAATTCCCGGGGATAACGAAGGCGTTTACCAGCTCTGGAATATCCCCGCCGATGTTATACACTTAACCGGAGGTGAAATAATAGAAGCGATTATTTCGCCCGGCAATATTTTACGGGTGGGTAAAAAAGGGAATATTGAAAGTCTGCTTAAAGTAAACAGACGGTTTGACCGGTTACATAAATTTTACCCAACCGGGGAACCCAGGCAAAACTATCTTATTTATAAAAGGGGAGAGAGAAATTTAAATGCCATAGACAGCACCGGAAAACAGTTGTGGCAAACCAAAATAATTCCGTCTGTAAACGATTTGGCTGTACCGGAAAATTTTTACGATAGGGAGCAATTTGTAGTGGGGACAGGCGGACAGGAAGGGGTTTATATTTTAAATTCAACAGGTTCTATAATTTCTAAAAGTAGCAGCGTGGTAAATGTTACCCATATTTATTATAGTAATGAAGAAGAAAATCTGGTGGCTCTTTCCAATGACGGAAGGCTGTATTTATTGACCGGCAGAGGGGAGTTAATTGAAGAGATTGAAAGTTCTTTGTATATAGATTTCATGAAAGTAATACGTGGCGAAGAGGAAATAATTGTACTTTCCGGCAGCGACGGCAATAATGAAATCTTAAAAATACTGGACCGAGACTACAATATAATATGGGAGGTTATTCTGGGACCTATCTTTAAATCTGGCATATATGATCTTCAATCGGATCCGGACAACAATTTGCTGGCGGTCAGTACTTACGACGGGCATATTTATATATTTGATCGTACAGGACAGGAGACCGGTCATATTAAGGGGGAGCAGAATAAACTATCTATAGGGTGGCTTACTACGGAGTCCGGGAAAAATATTGTAACTGGAAATTTCAATCAGGGTATTTCATGCTATGGTCTGCTTCAGTAAATTATTTTTTAAAAAAATTGTACTATTATTTTTCACAGCCATTCTGACTTTTTGGGCAGCCGGATGCGGCAGCGAAAACCAAAAAGAAAAAATAAATCTAAAATTCTGGCACAGTATTGAAAGCCCTCATAACAACCAGCTTCTAAGACAAAAAATAGATGAATTTGAAGCTGCTAATCCAGGTATTAAAATAGTTACAGATAATATCGGTGCACAGGATAAGGCCATGCCCAAGATAATGAATGCCATGGCCGCCGGCAGGCAGCCGGAACTTTTATGGATGGCCCCAATTTACACCGGTCAAATGGCCACCAGCGGAAAACAGTTAAAGTCGGAAATTTTTTTTGATGACCCAGAATTTAATTCCTCCAACACCTGGGAAGAGTTTCGAAAGAGCTCTATAAAGCTTACCCAAAAAGATAACAACAGATACGGGTTTCTTATTCCCATGGGCACCAGAGAATGGACAGTGTGGACTTGGCAGACTTTTCTGTGGCAGGCCGGGGGGGGATTAAGGACAGAGTCAAAACGTCCGGTGTTTGGCCAACCCCCGGGCGTAAAAGCGTTACAATCTTGGATGGACCTTAAAACTAAACATGAAGCAGCCGTATTTTCGGCTGCAGATACCGGATACAAAACGGGCATGTTCCTGGCCGGACGGGTATCCATTATGATAAACGAGCTCTGGAATGTTTCGGTGTTAAAAAACCAGGATAGAGTAGATTACGGATCTTTTTTTCTTCCTGACTATAAGAAAAGGTCCACCAATATAGGCGGAGAAAATCTATATATATTTAAATCCAACCCGGAACAAGAGAAAGCGGCCTGGGAATTTGCAAAATATATTATGTCTGAAGATTTCCAGATAGATTGGTCCGGCTATATTCCGGTAAATAGAAAAGCTGCCGAGTCAACGGAATATGTAAAGTATCTTGAAGAGAACCCTTTTATGGAAACTTTCGTAAAATTAATGAAGTTCGGAAAATCCCGGCCTCCCGTTCCAGAATATTCCAGAATATCCATAATAATAGGACAGGGAATAGAAAGGGCACTTTACCTGACACAGAGTCCCGGGGAGGCCCTTAGGGAGGCGAACAAAAAAGTGGAGGATTTACTTACTGATGGAACATAATAAGAGAAGAAAATCTTTTACAGCTTATTTTTATTTAACACCGGGAATGTTTTTTATTTTTACTTTTATAATCATTCCCATTTTAGCTCTTTTTGCCCTTTCTTTTTTTGAGTGGGACATTTTCGGCGGCGGTCAAATCACTTTTACGGGCCTGGATAATTACGCCCGTTTGGTTAAGGATTCCAGCTTTTACAACGCTCTTAAAAACACATTTTTATACGTACTGATGGTTGTTCCCCCCGGAGTGGCGGGCGGACTGTTTTTAGCTGTTCTTATAGACCGCCGAAAAAGGGGGCAAAACTTTTACCGTACCTGTATATTCTTACCGTTCATTATCTCATTAGCGGCAACCGGTATTATATGGCTGTGGCTGTATGATTACCAGGGCGGTATTTTAAACCATTATCTTATACAACTGGGATTTGATAAAATTGACTGGCTGGGCAATCCTAAACTGGCTCTGGGGTCGGTGGCCGGAGTTACTCTCTGGAGAAGAATAGGGTATAACATGATAATTTTCTTTGCCGGTTTGCAGCTTATACCGGATCAGCTTTACGAAGCGGCAAAATTAGACGGGGCCGGGGCATGGGCTCAATTCAAATACATTATCTGGCCTAATATTTTACCTACCGCTTCTTTTGTAATAATAATAAATCTAATATTTGCTTTCAGAGATTTTTCCCAGATATATATAATGACCAGGGGTGGCCCTCTGGGAAAAACCACCACTCTGGTTTACTATATTTACGAAACCGCTTTTAACGAAGCTAACATCAGTTATGCCGCCGCCGTTTCAACTGTTCTTTTTCTTCTGGTTATTACGGCAACCTGGTTAAAAATAAAATATTACAGTCCGGAGGAAAAGGTATGAAAAAAATAAAATCCCTAATTTCTTATATTATTTTAATACTGGTAAGTATGATTTTTATTTTTCCGGTGCTATGGGTGGTAGTAACTTCCTTAAAAGAATCAGGCCAGGTTATCGGTTCTTATGAATTTTTACTTGAAAAATTTAATTTTGAAAACTACAAAAACGCCTGGCAGGCGGCTAACTTTTCCAGACAATTTTTAAACTCCTTTATAGTTGCCGTCAGTGTTACTCTGGGGCAGATTTTAACTTCTGTACTGGCCGGTTACGCACTGGCCAGAATGGAATTTAAGGGACGTAAAGTTGTTTTTATGACCGTGCTGGCCACCCTGATAATACCCTACCATATACTGGTGGTACCTTTATTCGTCATGCTCTCCCAGCTGGGATGGATTAATACCTATCAGGGCTTGATAGTACCCATGCTGGCCAACGGTTTCGGAATATATCTTTTCAGACAGTTTTTTATGAAGGTACCCTGGGAACTTGAAGAAGCTGCAGCCGTTGACGGGGCATCCAGATGGAAAACATTATGGAAAGTTGTTTTTCCCGCGGCCTGGCCGGCAGCTGGTACGCTGTTTATATTTACTTTTATCGCTGAATGGAATAATTTATTTAAATGGTTGATCTTCACAGATTCTACCCGGATGAGAAATGTACAGCTTGGATTATCGGTATATCAGGAACAGTTTGCCACTAACTATGTTCAATTAATGGCCGCCGTTATTATAGTTACCGTACCTGTTTTAATTCTTTTTATTTTGGGACAAAAAAAACTTATTCAAGGAATATCTATCGGAGGAGTAAAAAAATAGAACATGCTTAAATTAAAAAATATAACAAAAAAGTTTAAAAGAACAGTTGCCTGTCAGGATATAGAATTTTCTGTTGGAAAAGGGGAGTTTTTTGTACTTGTCGGACCGTCCGGATGCGGTAAAACCACTATTCTGCGCCTTATATCCGGTCTGGAAAAACCGGATCGCGGGCAGGTAATAATTGACTGGAAAGATAAGACCGAACTCCCCCCTCAACAAAGAAATACGGCAATGGTATTTCAAAATTATGCCCTTTATCCCAATATGACCGTCAAAGAGAACCTGGAATTTCCTCTTAAAATGAATAATGTCTGGGAAAAAGAGCGAAAAAGAATAGTCGAACAGACCGTCGATTTACTAAAGATAGACGATATACTTTTTGAAAAATCGGTAAACCTTTCCGGCGGTCAGCAGCAGAGGGTTGCTGTAGGCAGAGCTCTGGTCAGAAAACCGGATGTTTTTCTTTTAGACGAACCCCTTTCTAATCTGGACGCTAAACTTCGCCAGCACCTTAGAGTGGAGCTGGCCCGTTTACAAAAAGAACTTAATATCACCACTGTCTATGTAACCCACAATCAGAAAGAGGCCATGACCTTGGCAGATCGGATAGCGGTTATGAACGACGGAGAGATACAGCAGATTGGCGATCCAGACGCGATCTATTCAAATCCCAAAAACTTATTTGTGGCTAAGTTTATGGGGTATCCCGAATTAAATATTTTTCCTGCTTCCATTGAAGAAGGTTATCTTTCGGTGCTGGGCGGGGAAATAGATATGCCCGTAATTCCTAATTTTACTCAAAAAAAAGTACTGATTGGATTAAGACCCGAAGATATAATTATTACCGATAAAGATAGCAGCTGGGAATTTGAAATGGATGTAAAAGAAACTCTAGGTCCGGAAATGATTTTATATTTAAAACATAAAAATAATTCTTTAAAAATACGAGTAGCCAAAGAGCATTTCACTAAACTGCCTTACTCTAAGGGAACAGTAAAGGTTTATCTTGATATAGAAAAGATGTTGTTTTTTGATCCTAAAACAGAAGAAAGGCTTGAATACTAATGAAAATTTCAAAAATTTACGATAAGAACGAGACGGTTCTATCCTGCGAAGTTTTTCCTCCGAAACCGGAAAAAAGCATAGACCCCACTATTTTTAAATCCTTAAAAAAACTGAAACCCCATTTTATAAGCGTAACCTACGGGGCGGGCGGGGGAACTAAAAGTAAAACTGTTGAAATGGTTGATGAAATAAAAAATAATTTTAACATGGAAACTCTTATGCATCTTACCTGCATTGATTCTACATCCCGGAGTATCAAAAAAATTTTATCCCAACTTAAAAAGAAAAACATAGAAAACATACTGGCTCTCAGAGGAGATATTCCGAAGGGTAAAAATCCCAATGAACTCATCTATGATTTTAAGTACGCCAGCGACCTGGTAAAATTCATCAAACGGAAAAACAGATTTTCCCTGGGGGTTGCCGGTTATCCAGAAAAACACCCCCAGGCGTCCAGCTATGAAAAAGATATCCAAAATTTAAAATATAAGGTAACCTGCGGCGCGGATTTTATTATAACTCAACTTTTTTTTAACAACGATTTCTTTTATAAATTTATTGATACAATCCGCTCTAACGGTATACAGGTTCCCGTATCAGCCGGTATTATGCCGGTATTTAGAGCCGGACTGGTAAAAAAAATGGTTCAGATGTGCGGGGCAAGTATTCCGTCAAAATTAAGAAACCTAATAGAAAAGTACAAAAATAAACCGGAAGATATGGAAAAAGCCGGTATAGACTACGCCACCGCCCAGGTGCACGAATTAATAAATAGCGATACCCTCCAGGGAATACATATTTATACCATGAACAGACCCCGGCTGGCCAAAGCAATAGTAAAAAAATCAGGTCTAAAACAGTAGGGGTAACTGCCGGTTATATTGTTTAATATTTTTTGATGAATACGTAAATCTTTTTCTGAGAAGAGTACAAATCTTATGATTTTTACATTTTTAAAATTATTCGCTATTTCCACTACTGTTTTTAAAGCCACATAGGCGGCTTTTTTAACCGGGTAACCGAACGCTCACAGCAGGGAAAAGCCACTGAGCCAATCCTTTTATCCTGTACAATTTTTAAAGTATTCCGGTAGCACATTTTCCGGTTTATCCCTGCCGTAAATTGGGCCCAAACAATGAATTACATATTTATTAGGCAGCAGAACGCGGGGGTTATTACCGCTTTTCCGGGAGATATCGGGGCCATGGGCCGGGTAGCTTTTTGAAGCTGAACGCCGGCGCCTGTCATAAGAAGGGCATTGGCCTCATTTACCACAGCCTCCATATCTTTCTGTCGGGAGGTATTACCTTTAATACATTCTAAAATGGTTTAGAAAATTTTTATTTTCATTTTTTTTATCATCCTTTTGCACTGATAAAAAATTTGATATACTTTATTTTAACAAAATAAAGAAAAAATTAATTTAACCTTTGATTCAATTAAGGAGAAAACAGATGAACTTTAAAGAACTGGTAAACAAAAGATACAGCTGCCGTAAATACCGTGGTAAATCCATTGAAAGAGAGAAAATAGATCGGTGTCTTAAAAGCGCCCGGCTAGCCCCTTCGGCATGTAACGCCCAACCCTGGGAATTTATAGTTCTCGATGATGAAAAAAAGAGGGCGAAAGTAGCCCGGGCCGCTACTTCTGGTCCCTACACTATAACTAAATTTATTCAAAAAGCCCCTGTTTTGATTCTGGTGCTGGCCCGGAAAGGATCTTTTTTAACCCGGGTGGGTTCTTTTGTACGCAGCACCCGATTTTACCTTATGGATATAGGGATAGTGTGCCAGAACCTGGTCTTGCAGGCTACTGAAGAAGGACTGGGGACCTGTTATGTGGGATGGTTTAATGAGAAAAAAACCAAAAAGGTGTTGAACATTCCTAAAAAAATAGAGATTCCCCTTATTATTTCTATGGGATATCCTCAAGAAGATTATAAAAATAAAGATCCTGTAAGAAAAAAAGCTGATTCTGAAAACCGAAAGCCCCTAAAAGATCAGGTTTTTTACAATAAGTATAAATAAATATTTATTTAAGGTAACCCTTGTTTTTTGGACTCTATAATACTATTATATAAAAGGTAATTCTTAACTGCAGAAAATAAAAAAAACGGAGGCATTACAATGAAAAAAAAGTTATTTCTTTTACTGACGGCGGTACTGTTTTTTACCGGCAACCTTTATGCGTATAACGTAGTGACCGTGGATACCATGGAGGACATTGAAATTACATTTTCGCCGGGATATTCTATTCCGATGTGGGACAGGTACCACTACTGCGCCCCTGAAGAAGACGGCATTCATGGGGGAATCAGTTTTACAGCCCGCTCCTATTTCGGTAAAGTCAGTTTTGGACGGATGTATGAAATTGATTTCGGGTTGGAAACCGGATATTTACCCCTTTACAATTGGGAGTATACCGATCAAAACGGTCTGCATAAATTAAATTATAGCGTAATACCTATTATAGGGCAGATCCGTTATCGTTTCGGTTCTCCTCAGGATAACTCTTATTTTTACGCCACAACCGGTGCCGGGATTTTTCTGCTTAATTTTTCGTACGAATGTGAATATTACACCCCTACAAAAACCGATTCCGGCATAACTCCGGGTATAGGAGCAACCGCCGGATACGGTTACAGGATGGAGCTGGGCGATAATCTGCACGGTGACGCCCTGATTCGATGGACCAGCAGGTATTCAGCAATTAATTTATCCTTTGGACTGGGAATGGAATTTTAATAATAAATCTACCCAAGTTTCTGATAACCACCCCGGTCCGGCGGTATAATAGTACTTCCGGATCGGGGTTTTTTATTAAATTGCCGTAATTTTTTAAAAATTTACGGATATTAGAATAATTCTATCCTAAAACCTTGATTTTATAATCCAACCTAAAATTTAAGAATAAA
>CAYZAK010000016.1:0-34240 GCA_964476445.1 uncultured bacterium | reverse complement strand
TGGAGTATTATACTTTTTTTAAGTGAGTGTTGCATTAGATTATTGAATCCGCCTTTATTTAATACGTAAATTTTAAAAATTTTTAAGACAATCTAACTATTTATTCCGGTTTTATAAACTTATTTTTTCATTTTAGTATTTGAAAAAAAACAGAAAATTTGTTATATGCTTCTTAGGGTTAATAGTAAATGAAAGTTGTTATAAAAAGGAGAAACCTATGTCTGACGTTCCCCAACCAGTAATAGATGATGATTTATGTACCGGCTGTACAATATGTGTAGATGAATGCCCTACCGACGCGCTGGGCATGGAAAGCGATATCGCAGTCTTAGTAGATCCCGACGCCTGTACGGGTTGCGGAATCTGTGAAGAATCATGTCCCATGTCCGCTATAACTATGGAAGATTAAAAATCTTCTAACCTAGCTCAGCTTATGCCTAATTTAGTAGGTGTTTTTACCGGGGGTGTACTAACTATATTTGTTATCCTTCTGTTCAGGGGTGTGTATACTGTGTCTGGATTTCCACTGATTCATTTTCCGGTGATTTTTGGTCTATTTTGTTTTGAAGTTTTTATTGGTTTTTTTACATATAAAAAATTTAGATCTTTTTTAGACCGTCAAAATGTTTTTTACCTGGGCTTCTTATCTTTTTCTGTCTATCTTCCTTTTTTTTTACTTCTTTTAACCACTGAAAAAGCTCTGCTGGGTCTTACTTTTTATCATCCACTGCCCGGATACGCAGTCTATCTTGTTCCCGCTTTGATAATCTTCCCTATCTCTATTTCAACAGGTTTTATGCTATCTTACTTTTTTACTCAAAAAAAATTTTACGTTCTTTCCTTTTTTTTCGGCGGTTTAACTCTACTTGGTCTTGATTTACTGTTATTCCATACTCTTCCACCTCTATACCTGGCTCTGTTTGGTTCTCTTATCGGATTTATTCTATTATCCCTTAATTCTCCTGAAACCCTACCCCGGTACCTGTTCGGGTTTGTTGGAGTTCTGCTGATATTTACATTTTTCAGCCCCATTACAAAAAATATTCCTTCTTTATTTAAGTCTTTTATCAGGAATACCTCGATTGAATTTATAAATACCCGGACTACACCGTATGGAGAATTAACCTTGCTTAAAGATTCTCAAGAATACTTTACCCTAATCAACCAGTCAAAATTATCTTCCTATCCTGATAAAAAAGCTTCTCGGGAACTTGTCCATTCGACTTTGTCCCATTATCCCTGGGCCAAAAGAGTGCTGGTAATAGGTGGAAACCATACCATAATTTCAGAAATCTTAAAATATCCGGACGTGGAAAGTATACACTGGACTTCACCGGTACCCGGCAATTTTAAATTTATTTATGAAAATAAAAAGTTATCCCAACCTCCCGAAAGCCATAAAGCTCTGAGGGTAAGACACATTGAAAATTCGGAGGCGGGCGTCTTTATAAAAAACATTAAAAATGAAAACATATTTGATGTTGTATTCCTAGCTGTTCCCGATCCCACAAATCTTTTTTTTAATAGATTTTATACCCGGGAATTCTTTGAAACTTTAAAAACTACCATGTCCGATAGTTCCATAGTTTGTCTAACTTTACAAACCGGCGAACCCAATACGGATATATATAGAAAGACTTTAGCCCATTCTTCATATCAGGCATTAAAAGAAGTTTTCCCCAATACTCTTAAAATGTACAACCAAAAAGTTTATATTTTAGCCTCTCATAACAGAGGATTTGCAACTTCTCATCAAGCTCTTACCCAATTCCTAAACGCCATCGAAAGAATACCAGAATCTATTTCTCCCGCTTTTTTAAGATATAAATTAAGCACTCAAAAAAAAGCAGAAGAAGCCCTAAATATCAATAAAAATATTCAAAATACAACCAGTAAACCTTCATCTTTAAGATACTCTTTTACTCAATTCATACTTTTTTCCGGTATCTTAGGAGAATTTTTCATTACTTTCACAGAGTTTTTAGATTTAATATATGTTTATTTTTTAACCGCAATTTTAATTTTTGTATTGTACATAACAAGCAAAAAGGAAAAAAAATTATCGGTTATTAATTGCTCGTTGATAATGACTTCCTTTAATGCAGGATTTTTTTTATATATCCTGATCCTTATCAGCCAGATATACTCCGGTAAAATTTTTTCCCAAATTTCTATGATTTTAATGGGACTATTTTCAGGTATAACGGTAAGTATTTTTTTACTTAAAAATAAGAAATATTCTTCTCCCCGAAAGCAACTTAAAAATTATTCTATTATAACGGGTGGCGGTTTATTTATAATTTTTATTTTACTTAAAACAGTTTTTTCCGAGTTTGGTTTAACCGGCTCAGTTTTTTTATCATTAACCGGCGGGGTTTTATTTGGCAGTAATTACTACTTAATTGGTAACATGTACTCTATTTTAAGTCAAAAGCCTGATTACATTTATACAATTATATTTCCTTTAACCGGTATTCTGCTGGCTTGCCTGGGAACAGTTTTCATACTACCTTCCGTAAATATAATCTGGCTTATTCCGGCTCTGGGTATTATACACCTGGGACAGTTCTTTATTCTATTTACTCAGTAGTCCTTAATATTTTCTTTCACCAGTTTATATTTTTCTTCCAGCATCTTATTGGTAAGTCCTGCTTCCTCACCGATTGCCATTAATTCTTCTCCCTGTAAAAACCTGCTGTACACTTCTTCGGGAGTAAGATAAGTAGTTTTGGAAATTATTAATAATTTAATCAATTCGTCTTCGGTGAGCTCTTTTTCACTCAATTTTTCTACTTCTTCACGGTGCAAATTAAAATTTGCGGCAATTACTCCCTCCCGGGTATCCAGCTCCCTCTTAGGCGCGCTTTTACAACCGCTTACCAAAACTAAGCTTAAACCAAAAATTAAATATTTATACTTTTTCATCTTATTTTCCTTTTCACATCTCATTTTCACTAAACACCTCGGCCTGAAATACAAGTAAATCCGTTTTCTCATCTTTCCAGGCCTCTTCCGGCAATCCCGCTTTTTGGCTACATAAACTGTTAAAAAACTTTTCTTTGCTCCACCCGGTTTCATTAGCAACCTGGGGAAGATAAACCCCCTGACGGAGACCTCTTTTTACTATTACTCCGTCCCGGCCGAGTTTTATTTCACCCGCGGTTTTAATTTTTTTGGGAACACTCAAAACTGAAATTTCTATTTTTAAGCCCGCTATTTCTTCCGGCCGGACAGGAGGAAACCGGGGATCTTTAATAGAAGATTGGATAGCCATATCTCTAACCGATTTATACAGCTTATCCTGAGGGAATATTGAACCTATACATCCCCTGAGCTGTCCATCCTTATGAATAGTTACAAAAACCCCCTTTTCTTTTTTCAGCTCCCCATCCTTCACATTAAAATCTGTTTTTTTATCGTTTTTTATATACTCCTCAATTGTAGTGCGCGCTATATTTAGTAATCTCAACTTTTGTTTATGAGTAAGTTCCATTTTGCTCTCCTGAACATTTAAATTATTCGTTGGTCCCTTTCCATTCTTTAAGGGCTTCCGTCTCTTGAAAAAACAAAAAAGCGTCATATCTTTTAGGTAAAACAGTAGGGACAAAATTTCCAAGATGTTCTCTTTCCGGCCTGTATACCACCCCCATGGCCCGGTGACCTATACTGTTAAAAAGCGGACCGGCTTTTTGGTCTATCTCATAAAGTTTCAGGAGGGTGATTTCATTTTCTAACTGAGAAATTTTATTTTCAACGCTCCCCGATACCGGTTCGGGAATGGTCATTATTTCACCAGGATCGCCCCATGACCGGCCGGCTTTTACCGTTCCCCGTCCTGTACCAAACCCTAAAATACGGACTCTACTTTCACCCAAGCTTTCTCTCTTTAACTGTCCTATGTTAACCCGGCCGGCTTTGGCCATACTTGTAGCCCGGGCATCCCCCACATGTGTATTGTGGGCCCAAATAATACCCCTGCTGTTTTCTCCGTACTTTTCCCGTAAAGCCTCCACCGTTTCGTACATGTAGTTTACCCTTACATTCCAACTGTTAAGAGCATCATCGATATGCGCCCTCCAGCGACGCTCACCATACTTGAGTACAGCAATATTGCGCTCAATATTGAACACCTCCTCCCCGTCCCGACTTAAATCCTTTACAAAATTATTCATAGGTTGCCTGTACAAATTTCGGATTTCTTCACTGCAAGTTTCCCCCCGGATGGATACTCTCCTGAGATAACTTCGAACATCATCAAAATACGGTTCAAGGCAAAGTAAATCTTCTAAAAGTTTTCCGGCCAGTTTATGATCCGTACTTTCTAAAAAATTTTTAACTATGTTAAAAGATTTGGATTCCGCCTGCATATCCATGCCGTAAAAACCCACCGACGATGTATTTTCCGTGTTATACTCCTTTAACCAGCGGCTAAGCTCTACTATTACCTCATTGCGCCACATCCATGGCGGCCAACGGTCAAAAGTCTGAAAAAGTTCTTCCATACTCATACCGTTTCCCAAACTCTTTACATACCTATTTAATTCATAATGGGAGGGCCAGTCGCTTTCTACCGCTATAAAATCAAAATTATGTTCCCAGATAAGTTTTTTAGAAATATGAGCCCGCCATTTATAAAATTCTTTGGTACCGTGGCTGGCTTCGCCTAAAAGAACTAAATCCCCTTCTCCTAAAAAATCGATAAGTTTATCAATATCTTCATATTCATAGACCGCTTTAGTAACCGGTTCTACCTGCTCTAAAAATGTTTTCTCCGACCGGGAACTGCCGCAGCTAATAAATATAAAAAAACTTAATATTAAAATATATTTTACCGGATGTACTTCCATTTTTTAATACTCCCAATATATTATTTTTATCTGTGGTCCCTCAATATATCCGGAGGAACATTTTTGACCCATAAATTTTTAAAATCTATATACACTTTTTTATTGTATACCCCTCGCACCCCCAGCATATACCTTCCCAGCCTATAATCCGGGATTCCCTCAACTTTAAAATCAAAATCAATTACCCCAGGATCCTTTCCTTTTAATACATTAACATTGTAATTTTCTTTTGACAAATTTATTCCGGGGGTAGGCATAAAATTTAATTTTATATCATCAAGATTTTTATTCTGTAAATTAGTTATCTTAAGCTGGCCCGAATATTCTTTGTTATGTTCTACTATAGGAGGAACAATAATATCAATATTTATATTTTTATCATCTCTTACTTTAGTAAAACTTCTTGCTGAAGCCAGCACCCACTCCATTTTAGAATAAGGTCCTTTTCTCCCCCACAGGGCCCGGCTGAAATCATTGATAAAGACCCCTTTTAAATTCTGGTATCTACCCTCTTTTATGGATTTTATACCTTTCTCGAGCCTCCGGTTGTATTCTGCCGGCCCGGACGGATATACAGAATACTGATGAAGGGGCCAGTCAATCTGATTTCCCATAACTAGATTGACCGGGTGGTCCCGGGTATATTCTTTCCAGCGGCTTATTAAAAAATCAAACCTGGGACCATCCGTTTCATACATCATCACCCCAACTAAATCCGCCCCGGCATCCTGAAACATAATAGGATCCTGACCGTGTTCGTGCCCCAGCTCCCAGCTTAAAGTAAAAGTCCATAGCGGTTTTTTAAAGTCTATGTCTCTCCTGAGCCGGGAAATAATTGTTGATACCCTATGGGCTCTCCACCAGTTCCATTTTTCTATTATTGGATCGTTCCGGTTTACGGACCGGGTAACTATATCTCCCAGCCAGGCCATCCTATTTTCTTTCTCCAGATTATCCCAGTTATCCGGTACTTCAATTTCCATAGCCACAACAAACTCGTCGACCATTTCCAGCCCACCGCCGGCGGGTCGTATATAGTCCAGACCTATATAATCTATATCCGGATTCTCGTTAAATCTCCGGGCCATCTTTTTTATATCGTTGTACCGCCTGCTGTCCAGCAGAGAAATTCCTTCTGTTTCTTTAACCTCACCCGAAGATCTGTAGTATTTATAACTGTAATTGTACCAGTCCGGTTTTAAATTCCGGCGTCCGAAAATCCTATAGCAGGTAATCCAGGCCCCAAATCCTATTTTTGCTTCTCCAGACGCTCGGGCAAACTCATTTAAATTTGTTAAATTATCTTTCAGCCAGGGAAGATCTCGGTCAATATCCCCTTCGGAATAAGAAGATGTCTGAGCGGCCAGATACCACAGTGTATTACCTCCCACGTAATTTATCCAGTCGAAAATTCCTTTGTAGCCTTTTTTTTCTCCCTCGGGGGTTTCTACTTCAAACCGGTGAATATTTCTTGTGCTTTCCAGATTAAAAACTTTAAGTGGTTCTTCTAAATTAATCTGAGGTACCCTGTTAGTTACGTAAAAAACATCTTCCCAAATTATTTTTTCGCCGTCTTTTACTAGTTTAACATTGTAAAAGCCATTCTCAGCCCGGCGGGGAACCGGAAATATTCTTTTCAGGTTTTGTTCCTCTTCTGAGTAAATAAATTCAACCCGGTCAGCCCCCCCTACGGTGGAGATTTTCTCGCCGTCTTTATAAATAACAGCTTCCACGGACGAATTTTTTACTATATTTTTATTCCCGGTAACTTCAAGTTTGATTATATTGTAATGTAGATAGGCCAACCGGTCTGTTTTAATATTTAAAGAGGGTAAAAGCATTAACTGAAGTACCGAACCTATAAGCACCACTGTAAATACTGCAATATAGGATTTTTCAGTAAATTTTTTAATTACAGATAAATAGATTTTTTTCAACTGTCTATTATAAGCGTAACAGGTCCTTTGTTAACCATCTTGACACTCATATCTTTCCCGAACAACCCCCATTTAATTTTATCTTCCAGATAACCTGACCTTAATCTATTTTTCAATAGTTTGAATTTTTCTTTACCTTTTGAAAAACCGGCGCTTTGCTCAAAACTCGGCCGACGGCCTTTATCGCAATTACCGTAGAGGGTGAACTGGGGAACAACTAATAATTCCCAATTTTTATCTTTTAAGGAATAATTTAATTTTCCGTTTTCATCGGAAAAAATTCTCAAATTTAAGATTTTATCCGCTATATAATCAACATCCCACTTTTTATCATCTTTTCCGACCCCCACCAGAGCTACAATTCCCAAACTTATTTTGGTTTTATAACCCCCGCTCACCACCGAAGCGCAGGACACTCTTTGAATGACCGTTCTCAACGCCCTTCAACCCTCATCATGGCTTCTTCAACGCTTTCTACAGCCTCCACACCGGGTACTTCGTCCCAGGTCATCAAGCCTATAACTCTTTTCCCGCAGGCTTTAGCCAGAGCAATTTCTGATAGAGTTCCGTAGCGACCGTCTATGGCTATTAAGATATCCGAAGTCCTTACTATTATGGCGTTCCGGGCATGGCTCATTCCCGTAACTATGGGTAAATCCACAAACGGATTGGCACTTTTTTTTGACCGGCCGGGTAAAATTCCCACCGTAAATCCACCCACCTCGCTGGCTCCGCGGCAGGAGGCAGTCATTACTCCACCCAGACCGCCGCAGACCAGTATATATCCTCTCCGCGCAATTTGACGGCCCACTTCCCGGGCTACCTTTTTTACCCCGGAATTCGCCCTGGAGCCCCCTATTACTCCAACCACTTTTTTAGAGTTTTTCGCCGACTTTAAATCCTTTAAATTAAGTTGTTTTTTCATAAATTTTAATACCCCTTTTTAGTTTTCCCGGCAAGTATATTTTAACTAATAATTTATTAAAAATTTATTTATACCGTTTAATGTTTATTCAGTACGGTCTTTTTAAAATAAATGGCGCGCCCGGTAGGATTCGAACCCACGGCTTTTGGCTCCGGAAGCCAACGCTCTATCCAACTGAGCTACGGGCGCCTTGAAAATCTATATTTAATACTTTATTTTGTTTTTGATTATACAAAAACACCTTTTTAAAAGCAAAAAACTTAACTCCGCATAAAATATATTCCTAAAACCGCCAGAACCAGACATAAAAAAACCACCAACCACTTTTTATCAATCCGGTGAGCGGCCTTTCCTCCCCCCCACACTCCCACCATCTCCGCCGCCAGTACAAATACAGCCACCGAAACTACTGTTTTACCGTTTATAAAATAATTTATAGAACCAAACAGGGCGGCAAAAAAACTTACTACCTGGCTTACACCCACGGCATATAAAAGGGGCCACCCCAAAAAGTTAAGCACCGGAACCATTAAAACAGGGCCGCCCACTCCGAATAAGCCCGCTGAAAAACCGGTCAACAATCCTATACCCATATAAAAAACCGGGCTGAAATTATTCTTTTTATTAAACGAGAGAGAAGTTGTATTGTTATTGATATAAATTAGAATGGACATAAAAATTAAGAATATCCCAAGTATAATTTCCAGGGTACTTCTTTTTATTGTTAAATTTAAATTCGACCCTATAAGCGACCCCAGTATACTAAAGGGGACCAGGTATACAACATAACCCCACTTTATATTACCTTCCCTGTGATATATATAACTTCCCAGAAGCCCCGTTCCCATAAAGGTGGGCAGCGCAGTTCCCATAGCTGATGAGATATCTAAATTCGCGGTCAAAATTAAAACCGGTGTCAAAAAGACACCCCCTACACCAAGCATACCTATGGAAAAACCTATTACCAAAGAGAGTATTCCGGTTAAAAGTAAGATACCAATTTAACTTTTTTCTTAGCGGTTAATATCTGTTAAATCTATTTTATATATACCCCATCCGGATTCATCGGTTTCTAAGTAAGATATTCCGGGGAGATTTTTTCGAATTAGATATTCCCGGCCGGCCGGAGAAGAACGAAAAAGTACCGGCCCTTTTGTCGTTTCGGGCTTTATCCTCCAGTTACCGGTTGGTTGGGGATTGACCGCCTCCATTTTCCGAATATATTCAATGATTATCTCCCGGTTTACATCCGTAGTGGAAAAAGCCGCGTTTTCGCCAGTCATGTGGGGGAAATCCCCTCCCCCGGAGGCCCGGTAGTTATTCATCACTATTAAAAATTCCATATCAGCGGCAACTGATTCACCCTGATGGATTATTTTTTCTATCCGGTTGCCCGGCGGTTCGGTAACATCTATAGTATACTCAATTCCTTCTATAATATCGTAATTAAAAGCCCTCCGGTCGTAATTAACCAGGTGCCCGGGGGTTTCCGATTGAGTATCCGTAGTTTTAAAGTTCTCCGCCGTATATTCCAGATAATCTTTAAGCTGCTTGCCGGTCACCTTAACTATTTCCACTGTATTGGGATATATATATATATCCGTTACATCCCCAATAGTTATCTCCCCGGAGACTCTTGTATAATAGTCCGGCCCCTCCCTGCCGGCAACAAAGGCGGCGGCAGCGCTAAGAAGAGGAATATCTTCATATTTTGTTCCCTCAATAATATCGGCGCCGTACCACAATTGAGCATTATTTATAATCTGAGTAAGTGCCGAATCTTTTATCCTGGAAAAATAAGAAACTAATTCCACCTCTGTTTCTCCTATGGGAGTTCTTATATATTCAAGAGTTTTTGAATGTATATCATCAGCCAGCTCCTCTATTTCAGGATGTGAGGGGTAGGGCTCAGTTTCCCTCAATTTTGTTTTTCCGTCAATGACACTCCATTGACCTTCAGCGGAATAAAAAAGTTCCAGGTGCGCCACTCCCACCGCCCGGCCCCAGGAAGAAGGAAGCATGGCGGGTACCCCCCGGATTAGACCTTTATCTTCATCAATCCGGTCAATATGACCATAATCTCCGGGAAATTTATTGTGCTGATGTCCCAATAAAAGCAGATCGATACCCTCGATACCGGCCAGGTGATACCCGGCGTTTTCTCTGGCCTCCGGGGAATCATCTATGCCACTGTGGGCAACCGCTATAACAATATCGGATTTCTCCCGGAGTTCGGGTATATATTTTTCGGCCTGAGTAACTATATCTTTTACTATAAGTTCTCCTTTTAGATGGCGGCGGCCCCAGGTCATTATCTGGGGGGGGACAAATCCAATAATACCTACATTTAAGGGAATCCCGTCTACAGTTTTTTCTATAATGGTGTACGGCTTAACAAAAAATTCATCCGGACTGCGAGCAAGTTTTATATTTGCAGATAGCCAGGGAAAATCCGAATTATTTCTGGCCCGTTCAAAAAACTCCATACCAAAATCCGTAAGATCATGATTTCCTACCGCTACCCCGTCGTATCCCATGAGGTTAAAAGCCTTTATTATAGTCTGGTACTCATCGTCTTTTAAAGGGTCTACAATGGATTCTAATTCCCCTATCAGACTACCCTGAATTACATCTCCCGACGAAAAAAGAAGGGTGTTGACATTTTCCCCTCTTATCTCCTCTACAACTGAATATACTTTGCTTAGCCCTATTGTCCCGTCCTCTTCATCTTCCATGTAATTATAGGGCAATAACTGCTGATGCTCGTCCGTTGTACTCATTACTGTAAGATTATGAACGGTTCCCCGGCTTAAATCCGGAGGAATATCTTTTTGACCGCATCCGGCAGCCAAGATTAGTGGAATACAAAGAATTATATATAGCGCTTTTTTTATTTTAAATTGCATTTAATTTATCCTCTAAAATTTTTTGTAAAAATTAACAAGTTTCCTTTTATTATCAAACTGCCGCAACTACTTCTATTTCCAAAGGAGCATTTTTAGGAAGCCGGACAACCTGAACAAACGCCCGGGACGGAGGATTATCGGAGAAATATTTTCCGTATACCTTATTAACCTCCTCAAAATTTCCCAGATCATCAACATATACCCTGGCTTTAAGTACATTGTCAAAACTACTGCCCGCCTGTTTTAAAATCGCCCGGATATTTTTCATCACTGCGTGAGTCTTCTCGGCCACGGTCCCCTCAACTAAATTTCCGGCGCTGTCCATGGGCAGCTGTCCGGATACATATACGCAGCCGTTATACTTAGTTGCCTGAGAATAAGCTCCTATGGCCGGCGGAGCCTGATCTGTTTCTATAATCTCTTTTTTATTCACTAAATTTTTCTCCTTATCTGTATCAATTTTTTAAATTTTTATATTTTTCTTTCTCTTTTTCCATTTTGCGTTGAGCATCCCGGGTTTTTTCCTCACTTTTTTTCTTGTACTCATCTCATTTTTGTTCTACGCTGGTCTTGACCTCAACAAAAAATCGATCCAAACCTATATCTACCGGTTCTATTTCAAACCGGGGTAAAATAAGGTAGTTTGCAGCTAATATTATAAGACACATTAATATAAATCCAAAAATTTTCTTTACTATTCCTTTTAATATCTTAAAAATCAATAGTATAAAAAACAGGACTAAACCCAGTACAACATAAATATTCATATTTTTTTCCCGTTTATAATTTTTTGTTTTAAGTTTTTAAGTCGATTGGTTAAACTTACTTTATACCTGTGGGGATTTAACAACCTTTTATACGTAGGATGAAGGGTTTCTAAACTTACCAGTGTCCTCTTTCTCATCTCATTCAATGAAGAAAAATTTTTATTGAGTCTGCCTTTTTTAACAATATTTTCAAGAAGTATCCCGGTCTTTTTATAATTATTCATTACTAAACTCTGATTATTTAAAGTGGGATGAAAAAATTGTACAGCTTCTTCTTTTTTTATCTTTTTTTCAATATCATCTCTTTCATCTTCCAAAAAGATGAGATCAGCCATATCACCGTCTTCTTTATAAAATCTCATTATATTTTTTATTCCCGGATTACTCCTCTTAGACGGGTTGTCCGAAAGTTTCATGGAAGGTTTATAGGTTCCGCCGCCATCGGTTTTTGCGGCCAGTTTATACACCCCGGTTAAGGAGGGACTGTCCTGGGCGGTTACCATTTTTGTTCCCACTCCGAAAAAATCTATAGGGGCTTCATTATTTAGCAGCTCCTCAATAATATATTCGTCAAGTTCATTGGAAACAACTATTTTAGTCTCTTTTAAGCCGGCCTGATCAAGTTTTTTTCTGGCTTTTTTGCTTAAATATTCCAGATCTCCGCTGTCCAGACGAATACCGGACTTTTTTATCACCTGTTTTTTTTCCTTTAACACTTTTACAGCTGAGGGAATTCCGCGATTCAGGGTATCGTAGGTATCCACCAGAAGTATAGCGCTTTCAGGATAAAGTTC
This sequence comes from uncultured bacterium, assembly GCA_964476445.1. GTDB lineage: Bacteria > CG03 > SLGR01 > SLGR01 > JAGXOG01 > CAYZAK01. Next base: position 22,064 of record CAYZAK010000016.1, on the reverse strand, counting down.
GCTGAATTTTCGGAAAGCTTCTTCTTCACTGCCAAAAGACTGAACCCAGCTGTGGGCCATTGTTCCTTTAATCGGAATGTCAAAAATCTTTCCGGCCAGAGTATTGGAAGAGGCCGACGCTCCGCCTATATAGGCCGCCCGGCTTGCCGATAACGCTCCATCTATGCCCTGAGCCCTTCTCAGACCGAATTCCAGCACCGCCCGACCCCGGGCAGCTTCCCGAACCCGGGCTGATTTGGTGGCTATGAGAGTCTGAAAATTAATTATATTTAAAAGAAGGCTTTCAATAAGCTGGGTTTCTATAATATTTCCGTGAATACGAATGACAGGTTCACCGGGAAAGACAGCAGTACCTTCATTTAAAGCATAAATATCTCCGGTAAACTTAAAATTAGAAAGATAATCTAAAAACTCTTCTTTAAAAAGGTTCTGGCTTCTTAAATACTCTATATCTTCCTCGGTGAATGCAAGATTTAAAATTTTTTCCACCGCCGGTTTTAGGCCGGAAAAAATCGAATATCCTCCCTTAAACGGTTGTTCCCTGAAAAAAAGGTCAAAAACTACCCGGCTATCCGGACGGGTAAAATAGTAGCCCTGCATCATAGTAAGCTCGTAAAGGTCGGTAAGCAGGGCAAACTTATTGTATTTTTCTTTACCCATTATTTAGATATTAGATCAGGTCTTTAAAAATTTTTTCAGTCCGTTTAATTTCGTTTATTATAGCTTTATCCAGATTTTGATTGTTTTTTGCCGGCTCAAAATCCTCATCCACATGCTGGGGGATATTATTAATATACCGGGTGGACAACCCGTATTTTTTGGAAGCGTATTTTACGCCTTCAACTCCCCGGGCTTTGATTTCAAAGAAAATTAATTCCACTCCTTTTTCGCTTAAATTATCTATGGTATTTTTCATCTGTTCATCGGAATCTAAATTATTATAGACTTTCATAATCTCACAGCCGTAAGTTTCCTCCAGCTGCTTTCCCAGTTTGTTAAGTATATATCCTGGCGCGGTGGTAAAAAAAGCACATTTTTTACCTTTTACTTTTTCAGTATCACCTACAATTTCAGGTACAAACCGGGTATTGAGTACCCGCGCTCCGTAAGATCTTTCTTTTATTATACTTTTTACCTTTTTTACTCTATCCGGCGTGGTGGTTTCCGGCTGGCAGTTGGCTACAATAAATAACCGGGCCTTTTCCAGTCCTGGGAAATCATCCAGTAGATCCAGAGGAACATCCGAGGGTATAAAAAAGATAATATTATCCACTTCCACCGGGGGATGTTCACCTCCGCTCCCTTCATGAATAGTTATATTGGCCTCACTTTTATTGGCTTTTTTAATTCCCTTGCCGGCGTTGGATACCACAAATTCATTAAAGTATCCGCCTCCGGCACGGCGGCAACCTATCATTGACATATAGGGTACTTTGTTACCTTTTCTTTCCCATTCATCCAGATATTTTGAGAGTATAAGGGCATCTTCAAACACATCCGATGCTCCGTGAAGCCCTAAATTAACCAGTTTTTCAAGATATTCTTCTTTAAACCTGGATTTTAAAATATCCTCTATTGTTATATCGGCAAGAGGCTTCTTTTTACTTTTTTTATATATATCAATTAACGGGGGATCCGGCGGACCTCCTCGGGAATGAGTTATTATTACCGGTTTCCAGGAAGTAGCTTTGCCTTTAAGCCCGGCAACCAGATTTCCCACGTAGGAGCCAAAAGAAGTTTTCCCCACTCTTTTATTGGTAGCATAAAGGCCCAACGAAGGATTGGAATGACGGGTTCCGACCCGGTATTCGTTAAATACCGTACCGCCGGCTATATACTTAGCTTCGTATGCGGAAGCTATCAGGGCGTATTTAACGGTCAGCTTTCTAAATATCTGGGGGGCTCCGGATAACTGGACTACAGTTTTTATTTTACCGTTTTCACTTAAACTTTTCTTTATACCCTTTTCGGGTACGCATTTCCCCTCTTTATCAAGGGGAAAGTAAACCTCCACTCCAAATTCTTTGTTAAATATCTCTTTGAATTTATTTTTTGACTCTATCTTCTCGGTACCCCCTATCCAGGTAAGGGCGGCTACTTTAACATTAAACCTGTCTTCCAGCTCTTTTATCGAAAAAATAGTGTTATCCGGCTTATGAGTACCATCTATCAAAAACAGTGCTTTATCTTTCATCTATAAGTATTTCTCCTTTTAATTTTTCTTCTATATCCTTCTTGCGATCCGGTTCCATGGCGTAAAGTACCGTAGGGGCCACATCTTTAAGGCACCCTCCCTCACGTATTTTTACATCCTTGCCTAAAGGATCTTTAACAGCAAACGGAACGGGATTTTGAGTATGAAAAGTGGAAGGGGTATCGTCATCGGTCAACAGTTCCTCTAAATTTCCGTGGTCAGCAGTAATAAAAACCATGGTATCGGTTTTTTCTGCTTGTCGGATTATCTTTTTTAACGAACTGTCAATCTTTTCTATTGCCTTAACCGCCGCATCTTTGTTTGCCGTATGCCCCACCATATCGGGATTAGCTATATTAACTATTCCAAAAAATTTAGGTTCGCTATGATTTAATGTTTCTATAATCTTATCGGTCAACCGGGGTAGTTCTATTTCCGGAAATTTTTCATAGGGATTCTTTTTAAAACCCGTTTGGCCCTTTTTGTCTTCGTACTCCTCCATGTATTTTTCCATCTTGTCAGGTAAAGGAACCACCACCCGGTGTTCATGTTCAAAAGGTTCCTCTCGGCTTCCTCCGGAAAGAAGTACCACCGCCTGCTTTTTATCCATCCCACTTATCCTGTACTGGGTGTAACCAAAATCTTCGAGCATACTTCCCAGGGAATGTTTTTGAGGTAAATCCTTATAGGCCACCGGACAGGATATATCCCGGTAATATTCCACCAGGGCCCCAAAATCCAGGGTACTTAAATCTAGATCTTTTTTATCTAGCTTTTTAAAATTTTCTTCTCCTATAATTTTTTGAAGTTCTCTCTCGGGTTTTAAAAAAACTTTCATCAGCATGCTGGCGCGGTCTTTTCTGAAATTCCAGTGAAAAAGGGCATCTCCCTCTGAAACTCCGTCATAGTCCCCCAAAACCCTTACTTTTATGTACTGATCGGTGATTTTTTCTTCATAATCCTTTTTAAGGGCCTTAAAAACATTGTCTTCCTCGAGGGCCTCCCCTTCCATTATGGCCCGGTATGTTTTTATTGTCTTATACCAGGAATCCGTTGACCGGTTCATGGATATATCTCTACCGCTCAACGTAGCTATATCCACCGTCGTCTTTTTTGCGCCAATTTCTTCCCCTTTAATCTGTAAGTCCTCGGCAAACCGGACAGCGGAAAAAGGAGGGGTGCCCCGCCCGTCTGCAAAGAAATGTATATATATCTGTTTAACGCCCTTTTGCACAGCTCTTCTCATTATAGCGTAAAGATGTCTGATATCGGAATGTTCCCGGTTGGTCGATACTAATCCCATCAGGTGGAGAGCTTTTTTTCTGGAAGAAACTTTTTCTAAAACTCCGTCTATTGATTTATTTCTGATTACTCCCTTTTTTATGTCTTTACCCACTCTTACCATTGGATGAACATAATCAACCCCGCTCATCACTTCATGACCCACTGCGGTTGATCCCATAGCATCCTCGGTCATTCCCACCCGGGGTCCTACGGCTACTATCTTTTTGTAATTTAAATTATCTAAAAAAGGTGTGTTTGCATACTTTAACGGACTGTCTTCAGTTTTTTCACTTAAACCCAAGCCGTCTATTATAATAAGTAACCCTTTGCCCGAATTTGTAACCGGTTTCATTAATTACTCTTTGTCTTTTTTAAAATATTTTAATATGGCCCTGTGAGAGTCAGATATACTTATTAGACCGGTCATTTTACCGTTTTTCATAACAGGAACCCGGTGTATATGATTCTCAACCATTAAATTAAATACAGCCAGGACATCCGTATCCTCTTCAACGGTGACTACCTCATCGGTCATTATTCCTTCCACCCAATTAAATTTGCCCCGTTTTCTTTCAATTTCTTCTATACTTACATGAACTTTAATTAAATCGGAAACCGCATTTATTACATCTTTTAAGGAAACCATACCTATTAAATTTTCCTCGTCATCAACCACCGGAGCACCGGTTATTTTATGCTCCTGCAAAATATTTATCATCTTTCTTATGGTATAATATTTTTTAACTGTTATTACTTCCGGGGTCATTATTTCTGCTGCTTTCATTTAGTTCCTCCGTATAGTTTAATTATTTACAGGTATCTTATTTATAATTGTATTAACAACTTTTTTAGTAGTCTTAACCGAATTCATATTATCAAAACATGGATAATTTCTTTTTTTTGCTCCGTCAATTATATATTTTTGAATCATCCGTATTGCATCTAAATTTTTAAGATACTTATCCGCTGCTCTATCTTCAGTCGAACGTCCTCTCATATAAAATCGGTTTTTATGCTCTTTTTCATCTTCGACATAGATAAAAGCCTTTATAATATTAGCGCCGGGAAAATCGGCTTCATCAATAAGTTCCGGCAATATATGCACTCCGTTTATTATTAATGAAGTTTTTTCAACTATGCTTCTTCTTATTATACTTTTTACACCCGAGTTAACTCTTAAGGCCTGCTCCCGGAAAGCTATTATCTTCTGATTTTTTGATTCCTGCACGGGAACCCAGAATTTTTCAAAAGCCAGGTAAGAAGATGTATGAATCATTGGCAGTATATCGTTAGAAAAAAGAGATCTCATTATTTCCCGTACAATATCAGTAGTAAGCATTGATGTAATATCCAATCTCTGGGCCATCTCTACAGAAACGGTACTTTTCCCCGATCCAGTGGAACCCCCCAACAAAATTATAAGAGGTTTTTCCAACCCCATTATCTTTCTGAACTTTAAATATCTTTGGGAAATATTTTTACCAAGTTTTTTTTCAAGTTCAGACGCTACAATATACCGTAGCTGATCCCGGTTTATTTTTTTCTGTTTCTTCTTTTTTAACCTGCCTCTTACCTGGCTGGCTATATCGTAAGCATTATTAAACTTAATACCTATGGTTGTTAACGAACTGGCCAGCACATGTATAGAAAAGGGCAACCTTAAATCTTTTCCCACTATTTCAACTAAATTATTTGACATTATTTTATTCTCATTCCTGCATATCCTACAACTCTGTTATTATCACCGGTGATCCGGGCGCTGGTATTGTAATGGACAAAACGGATTTCTGATGCATCCAATTCCAGAGCCGCCTTAATAACTGTCGCCACTGGCCCGGCTCCACACATTGAAATCCGGTTATCTACTACTGTTTTTAACAGACCCTTATAATCCATTTTTTTTATCTTTTCAATGGCCATATTATCATATTCACGGGCCCGGTCTTTAGAAACAAAATGAGACATATCCGTTGAAGCAACAAGCAGCACGTCGGAGGGAGTTGTTTTTACCGCCTGGGCTATAGCTTCTCCGAGCTCTTCTAAGCACTCAACATTATCATTGGAAACTCCCAGGCAAATGGGCACAAATTGAAGTTCAGGATTTTTATACAATAAAAATGGTAACTGCACTTCAATTGAATGCTCTGCCAGGTGCGCGGACTTATCCTCTTTTGCATACCTGCTGTTTTTTAAAATTTTTGAAGCCAACTTTTCAGCAATTTCAACTTTTTTGCCTGGTAAACTCCAAAAACCTTTTCTCATAACACTTACCGGTTCGCCCCGGCCGGTATGATTGGGGCCTATAATTATAACACGCTCTGGAACCTCTATGCCGGAGTAAGTTAAACCGGCCACTTTACCTGAAAAGACATATCCGGCATGTGGGACAATTATTGCTTTCACTTTTTCTTTTCCCTTTTCTGCGGTTTCAATATACTTTTTAACCGTATCAGTTAATTCTTCAGGGTCCTGAGGATAAAATTTACCCGCTACTGCAGGATCTCTCACTTTTGCTCCTTTATAATCCTTTTAAACTTCTATATTAATTTTTCATGAACAATGATTATATAAAAAATTTACATAACTATGCAAGTTTTAACCCGGTAGGTTTATGTAAAAAAAGCGGGCCATTAATGGCCCGCTTTTCTTTCCAGAGGATTATATGTTTACCCTGCTATTTTATATCAATTTTTTTCTGTTTTTTCTCCTCAATTTTTTTCTTGGGCAGAGTAATTTTAAGTACACCTTTTTTATACTTGGCTTCCGCTTTAGAATTATCTACAGCTGAGGGCAATTTTATACTCCGGGCGAAACTCATATAATTTCTCTCGCTGTAGTAACAGTCATCTTCTTCCCGTTTATTCTCTTCTTTTCTGGCTCCCTGGATGGTAAGGATATCTTCATCAATAGAGATATCTATATCCTCTTTATCCAGTCCGGGCATATCGGCTTCAGCCACTATTTTATTATCCTCTTCATATATATCAACAGCCGGCGGACGGTTACCTTCCTCCATATTCACCAGTTCCGATATATCGGTGTCAAAAAAACTATCCCATAAACTACCTTTTCGCCTTAACTTTCTGAAAGGGTCCCAGTTAATTAAATCAGTCATAGCAAACACCTCCTTTTTTTTATTGTTTTTATTTCCTTTCAATAATTAGATGCCTGTATATTAAAATCGTTTCAAAATTCAGTTCCCTTTTTTAAAGCTAAATTTTTCGGTCTTTTTATCAATATCAGCTATAATTGTATCCCCATCTTTAAATACCCCCTCTAATATTTTCATGGATAGGGGATTGACTATCTTTCTTTGAATTATTCTCTTCAGTGGCCGGGCTCCGTAATTAGGATCGTACCCTTCTTTGGCAAGCTGTTTTTTAGCCTTTTCGGTTAATTCTATTCCTATATCCTTCTGCCGGGCGTACTCTCTTAAATTATTAACCTGGATATCAACTATGTTTGTCAAATCTTTTTTAGATAAGCCATTAAAAAATATTATATCATCCAGTCGGTTTAAAAACTCCGGTTTAAAGGTTGCCCGGAGTTCATCCATTATCTTTTCCTCACCCGTCTCATCAATAATATGTCTGCTTCCCAGATTAGAAGTCATTATTACAATAGTATTCTTAAAATTAACCGTCCTTCCCTGACCATCGGTAAGCCGGCCGTCGTCGAGCAACTGAAGTAGTATGTTAAACACGTCCCGGTGAGCTTTTTCTATCTCGTCAAATAAAATTACCGAAAACGGTCTACGTCTTACAGTCTCCGTCAACTGACCGCCTTCGTCAAAACCTACATAACCGGGCGGGGAACCTATTAACCTGGACACGGAATGTTTTTCCATGTACTCGCTCATATCAATACGAATCATGGCTTCTTCATCATCAAAAAGAAACTCTGCCAAGGACCTGGCCAGCTCCGTTTTGCCTACTCCGGTAGGACCGACAAAGATAAATGATCCTACCGGGCGGTCGGGGTCCTGAAGCCCCGCTCTCGAACTTCTAACCGCATCGGATACCCGTTTTACAGCCACATCCTGGCCCACAACCCGTTCTTTAATTTTGTGTTCCATATTTATAAGTTTCTGTTTTTCGCTCTCCAGCATTTTAGACACGGGTATCCCAGTCCAAGAGGATACAACCTCAGCGATCTCATCCTCATCCACTTCTTCTTTTAAAATTCGGTTATGTTCTTGAAGCTTTTCAAGTTTACCGTTCATCTTTTTTAGTTCATTTTTTAAGTCATTTATAACCCCGTATTTTAGTTCCGACGCACGTTCCAAATCGGTCTCTCTTTCAGCTTTTTCCTGTTCAATTTTAGCTTTTTCTATTCTGTCTTTGATATCTCTAATTTTTACTATTAAATTTCTCTCCTGCTTCCAGTGACTTTTAAGTTCATCACTTTTTTCCTGTAAATTAGCCAACCTGTTCTTTAAATTTTTCAATCTTTCCCGGCTGGCCTCATCTTTTTCTTTTTTAAGAGCCCGTTTTTCTATCTCCAATTGCCGGATCTGACGTTCTACTTCATCAATTTCGGCGGGCATGCTTTCAATTTCTATATTTAATCTGGAAGCTGCCTCATCTATTAAGTCAATGGCTTTATCAGGTAAAAATCTGTCCGTAATATACCTATTAGACAATGTAGCCGCCGCAACTATAGCCGTATCTTTAATTTCCACCCCGTGGTAAACTTCATATCTGTCTTTAAGCCCTCTCAGGATAGCTATGGTATCCTGAACATCCGGTTCCTTTACCAGCACCTTCTGAAACCGGCGTTCTAAAGCAGCATCTTTTTCAATATGCTCCCTGTACTCATCTAAAGTGGTAGCCCCTATGCACCTTAACTCCCCCCGGGCCAGAGCCGGTTTTAACATATTAGAAGCATCCACGGATCCTTCTGAGCTGCCTGCTCCCACTACAGTGTGTAATTCATCAATAAAAAGTACGATCTGTCCGTTGGAGTTTTTAATTTCCTTTAGAACCGCTTTTAATCTTTCTTCAAATTCTCCCCTGAATTTAGCGCCGGCCAGCAGACTTCCCAAATCCAGAGCTATAACTTTTTTATTTTTTAGGGATTCGGGAACGTCTTTTTCGGTTATTCTTTTAGCCAGACCTTCGGCAATAGCCGTCTTTCCGGTTCCCGGTTCCCCGATAAGCACCGGATTATTTTTTTTACGGCGGGATAAAACCTGTATCACTCTTCTTATTTCGTCATCTCTTCCTATTACCGGATCCAACTTTCCCTTGAACGCTAGCTCTGTCAAATCCCGGGCATATTTTTCCAAAACCTTGTACTTTGATTCCGGATCCTGGTCTGTAACCCGTTGATTTCCACGTATATCCTTGAGACCTTCAAGAACATCTTCGGGATTAATATTATATTTTTCTTTTAGATTTTTTATTTTCCCTGTATCTTCTTCTAAAACAGATAGTAAAAGATGTTCTACGGAAACGTATTCGTCTTTAAATTTTTCCGCTTTTTTAAAAGAATTATTTAAAACCCTGTTTAACCTCTGTGAAAGATATATTTCTTCATTTCCCGAAACCCGGGTCCGGTTTTCTAAATGTTCTACTAAATCTTTTTTTAAACCGAGGACAGGAACTCCACTTTTGTTCAGAATAGTCCCGGTCAGACCGTTATCATCACTTAAAAGGGCCAGCATAAGATGTTCAACTTCCAGTTGCTGATGCCCCCATTTCTGGGCTAAACTTCTGGTGCTTTCTATAGCTTTTCTGGCTTTGATAGTTAATTTATCTAACTGCATTTTTATCTCCTTAATTTATTATTATTCAAAAGTTTGTAATACTTAGATGTATATAAATCTAAATCGTTTCAGAAAAGTTAATTTTACTTCATCTCCTTTTGAAATTTTTAGATTTTTTACTTATAATTTAAACGGTATAAAATAAATAGAGAGAATTTATATGAAGTTATCAAGAAGACATTTTTTAAAAACCTTATTTTTAGGAGCTTTATCTTACCTTTTCAGGTTTACCGGTAAGTCCCGGGCAATGGGAAACAAACCGCTTGAAAAACCGAATAACTGGGCCCCCGCTTATAAACAATTAGAAGATAACCAAGAATTTAAATCCCGTATCGAACAGGCCTATAAAAAACTTAAAAAATGTGATCTTTGTCCTCATCGGTGCGGTGTCAACCGCATTAAAGGCGAAACAGGGTTCTGCAACGCTCCGGATAAAGTTGTAGTCTACAGTCATCAACCCCACTTCGGGGAGGAACTCCCTTTAGTGGGCAATAACGGGTCGGGAACGATATTTTTTTCCAACTGTAATTTAAGATGCGTCTTCTGCCAGAACTGGCCTATCGCCCACCAGGGAAAAGGTCGGCAAATAAGCGACCGGGAGCTGGCTGATATAATGCTGAATTTACAGCAAAGAGGTTGCCATAATATAAATCTGGTCACCCCCACCCATGTTATGCCCAATATTTTACGTGCGGTTCGGATTGCTCTACACCAGGGTCTTGATATACCGTTGTGCTACAATACCGGCGGATATGAACTGCCTCAGAATATTAAGCTGCTGGACGGTATTGTGGACATATATCTTCCCGATCTTAAGTTTATGGACGGTGAGGAAGCTGACAAATATGTATTTACCGGGGCCCACGATTACCCCAAAAAAGCTCAAAGTTCTATTAAAGCCATGCACCGTCAGGTGGGCGATTTAATTACCAATGATAACGGGGTTGCTCTGAGGGGGGTTATGGTCCGTCATCTGGTCATGCCCAACCGGGTTGCCGGAACCCGGAAATTTGTCAAATGGATCGCGGAGAATTTAACTAAAGATACCTACGTAAATATTATGTCCCAGTACCGGGTGGAGCACCAGGCTTATGAATACGAACGGATTGCCCGGAGTATAAACAGGGATGAATTTACAGAAGCTATTACATGGGCCAGAGAAGCGGGCCTGAGAAATTTAGATAAAAGATCGGAATCCAGACTGGAAAGATTCAGGAGAATGTTTCGTTAATTAACCCCACCGACCCGGGATAAGGTTTTTACAGTACTCGCATCTTCCCCGGTCAATATTTATCTCATCTATTACAAATCCCACCCTGGATATTATTTTATTATTGCACTTTGGACAAAAAGTATTTTCCCCTTCATGTCCGGTGACCCTGGATACATAAACATATTCTAACCCCGCTGTCATCGCGGTTTCCCGGGCCATATCCAGAGTAGCAACCGGCGTCCGAGGCAGACCGGATAATTTATAAAGTGGGTAAAATCTGGCAAAATGCACCGGAATTGATGGCCCCAGATTCCGAACTATCCAGTCGCACATTTTTTTTATCTGCTTGCGGTCGTCGTTAAGGGTGGGGATTACCATATTAGTAATTTCAATATGCATATTCTTTTTTCTCAGGTATCTCAGAGTATCTAAAACAGTCTGTAATTCTCCGCCAACAATTTCTTTATAAAAGGAATTTTCAATACTTTTCAAATCCACATTAACCCCGTCTAAATAACCGGATATTTCCTCTAAAGGTTCACGGTTTATATAGCCGGCGGTGTGCATTAAATTTAATAACCCAGTTTCTTTGGCCCGAACGGCTATATCTTTCATATATTCATAAAAAACAACCGGCTCCCCAAAAGAGTAACTTAAAGAACCTACTTTAGATTCACTGGCGTATTCAATAGTTTCTTCAGGAGAAACTTCATAAGCGTACAATTCTTCCGGAGCAGTCAGGGCCATATCCCATACTTCACAAAATTTACAGCTCAAGTTGCAACCAGCCGTGGCAATAGATAAAGACCGGCTTCCTGGCAGAACATGAAAGTAAGGTTTCCTCTCTATTGGATCCTCCTGTATGAGAGCAGGATTACCGTAAGCTAAAGTATAACCCTTCCCGTCACGGTTTTCCCTGACCCGGCATGGACCCCGGTGTCCGACTTTTAATTCACAAAACTTAGGACATAAGGTGCATTTCAATTTATTATTTTCGAGTTTTTCAAACCAGATTGACGGTTCCGGTTTCACCAGCCCCAACCGGGCTCCCGGAGGGTGTTCAGCATCTGGCGAACTTGAAAAACTTTTTCTGCTGCTGCCGGTTAAAAGGCTAATACCTCCTATTCCGGCTAAACCTAATTTTAAAAATTTACGTCTACTTAATTTATTCTTATTATCCATATGACCTCCTGCATATTAAAAGAACTCCCAGGGAAGTAATTCCTGCTCCAGCGGCCACAATACAACAGGCAATAATCCCGTGGACCGGAGCTATGATTACGCTGGCCAGTATGGCTCCGAAACAGGCTCCCAGTAATTCTAAACCGTACACTAATCCGGTGGATTTTTCAACCTTCTTACTTAACGTTTTATAGGCGGCTATCTCCACCGGGAAATCCAGACCGTTTATAAAACCGGTACTAAATGTCATAAATGAAAAAACTATAAATATACCAGTCGTATTCTTTAAAGAAGCAGCCTCCGGCAAAATAAAAATAACAATAATACAAATAAGAGCAATAAATAACTGAATTCCGGCCAGAATATTTAAATTGGTTTTATCTTCTATGTACCGGTGGGAAATGTAAGCGCCGGCGGCCAGTCCGCCCATAAATACAGCCACTATTAAACCTATTACTTCATATACAAACCCGTATATACTCTGAAACGAAAATATAAATACAATCTGTAAAGCCATTGTGGAAAGACCGGTTGTAAACACAGCAAATAAAATTCCAAACCTCGTATCCGGCCGTTTTTTAGAGTTCCGGGTTAAAAAACGGGCGGATATCACTATAATTAGGGGCGCTATAACTAAAAGAAATAACCATCTAAAATTAAATTTAAGTAATTTTATTAACCTGCTCTGGCTAAAATCTCTGGTAAGATTTTCCCAGAACATTAAAGAATACAGGTAACCTATAGGTCTAAAATCAGAATTAATAAAATATTTTTCATTAACCGGTTGCAACTCAAATTCATATTTTTTCTGCTCGTAAACCGACGGTAATCGGGCTGGCCCGGGCGACGGCCCGGAAAGGTGATCTTTAGGCTTGTGACCGTGATTTTTAACGATCCAGTTTAAACGCCGGATCCGGTTTTTTTGTAAAAAGTTCTGAAGATAAAGCGGAGTGAAATCATCTCTTTTTACTTCCTGATTAATAAATCTTTTTTTTACCTTTGCAATATCGACAGTTAACTGTTTGTCGCTGTCACTGGCAAAGTAAAACATGTAACGCTCTCCGGCGGTTAGTACATTTTTAAATATCTTATTTAGTGTGTGGTACACTGTTGTATTGCGGTTGGCTACAGCAATATTTCTTAAATCCGGAGTAGAAACAGTTCCTATTACGAAGACCCCGCCGGGGTTGAGAATATTTTGCACTTCTTTAAAAAACTCCATAGTATAATAACGGTTTATAGCGGCGGTCTGGGGATCGGGTATATCAACTATTATTAAATCGTATTGTTCAGGCTCGGATTTTATCCATAGACGACCGTCGGTATGGATTATATTTACTTTCGGATGGTCCAAAGCTTTAAGGGTGGGGGTAGAGACAAAAGACCGGGCGGTATCTAAAAGAACCTTATCCAGCTCCACATAGTCAATCCTGTCTACCGGGTACTCAACAATTTCGGCCAGAGTTCCCCGCAACCCTCCCCCTATTAACAGTATTTTACGGGGCGAACTATGCTGGAGCATCCCGAAATGAGCAAATATTACACCATCCTGATCCTCCAGACCCCGGGCGAGAGTATCCTTTCCAGCGGTACTAAAAATTAAATTTCCGCTTTGAAAAAAATTATACTGGTTTTCGCTTTCAACCACCGATATGGTACCGTGCTGGGAATGGGAGATCTGCTTAAGATTATAGCCGGGGGTGAAATACTTCCACTTCTCTGCATAACCCCGGTTATCTATTTGCTCTAAAGCAGGGAACACTAAAATTAAAAATATTATGGTCCCCGCCACAACCACGCCGGGCTTCAAATCCGAGAGAATAGAATTTCGGTTTGAATTTCGGTAAATTAATATGGCCGCGGACAGCATAAAAACAGATACCGTTACTCCGCTCTGGAGAGGTGTAAAATAACGGACCAGAACTAAAGTAAAAAGTATGCCTCCGGCCATATTCCCGAGAGCTTCGGTGATGTAAGTATTGCTGGCCCCGGCGGTTCCTTCACCCCCCCCGGTTATTCTCCAGTTTTTAGCTAAAAAGACAAACTGGGCCCCAATCAACAACCCAACCGGAGCCATTAGTGTAAAACAGAAAAACAGTATATCAGAAACAGTTAAATAAGCGCCGGGGGAAATTCCCCAGAACCTCCTTACATTACGTATTAACAGTATTGTCAAAGGAAGTACAAAAGTAACAGCCAGTGAACTGACCAGTATAGGCGTCCGGATATCTTTAAACCGGCAGGTCAGCCAGGATCCCAAAAAACTGCCGGTGCCGGCCCAGATCATCCAGGCGGACAGGATAATCCCGATAGACAATTCATTACCCTGAAACACCATCAGAAATTCTCGTAAAAGGAGGACCTGCCCTATCTGAGAAACAACCCCCAGCATCATTACTGAAGGAATTGGGGGGATAATTTTCCGTAATTTTTTTATCATGGTGATTCTATTCTGGTTTACTGGTTTATTAACTTGTTTTTATTTTAATATATTAAAGACAGGTTGGCAAAAAAAATAGAAGACCAAATATTACAGATTAAAGATCTATTTTTATTTTTAAGTACCTGTATATTTTTTTTCGGGTTTTTTTAGGGATTTTTTTGTCTTCGGTAGCCCGAACATAACGTATTGTTCTTTTAAAAGTTTTATAAGTAATGCGGCATCGGTGATTTTCCCGCAGTTTTTCTTCAAATTCATGACAAATATCGTCTGCTAACTCTTTGTCATAATATTCAGAAAGAAGCTGACAAAACTGTTTATAGTTCATTTTCAAACCTGCTTTTACTGAAATATTCGTTCAACTTTTCCCGCACCTTTAATCTGGCCCGGTGGGCCCGGGATTTAAAAGCGGGAACCGAAATATTCATTATTTTCGCCCCTTCTTTATTAGAAAAACCCTGAATATCTTTAAGTACTATGGCCGTACGGTATTTATCGGGCAGCTCTTTCACCGCTTCATCAATTGTTTTCCCTATCTCCTCCCGTTCAACTTTATTTAAAGGGTCCGGTGACCAGTTATCTTCATACTGCTGCTTCAGAGTAAACCCGCCGTAAGTATTAATAGGTTTATCAAGGGAAACGGAATTCTGCCTTTTTTGTTTTCGTTTTTTCATCAGGGCAGTATTAACCGTCACCCTGTACAGCCAGGTTGAAAATTTTGATTCCCCCCTGAAAGTGTCCAGTTTTTCCAGAACCTTTTTAAAAGTTTCCTGGACCACATCCCCGGCGTCTTCTTTATTCCCAGTAATTTTTAAAGCTATGTTGTACACTTTATTTTCAAATTTTTTTACCAATTCACCCCGGGACCCTTTATTCCCGGTCTTGGCTTTTGCTATTAAAAATTCTGTGTCTTTATCTGGTTCTTTCAATAATTAGATGCCTTGTAAATAAATTTCGTTTCATTAGTTTATTATTACATATTTAAAGTTATTATGAAAATTTACCAATTAACTTAATGTTTTTTTAAGGGGCAATAACCTTTGCTTTTCCCTTTACAATCAATTCATCATCTTCATTTTTAACTTTGTATTTAAAAATACATAATCCCAATCTTTCTTTTTTTTGAATAAGTTCTATAGTAGCTTTAACGGTCTCTCCCACATACGCAGGCCGGCGGAACTTGGCGGACATATCTCTGGCTATTGTACCCAGACCCGGGAGCCTTGTTCCCAGCATTCCGGAGATAATTCCGGTAAGAAGTACACCGTGTACAATACGATTACCAAACTGCGTTTTTCCGGCATAGCTATCATCCATGTGAAGGGGATTAAAATCACCGGTCGCCCGGGCAAAATATTTAACTTTTTTTGTATCTAATTCTACCCGGATAGAATCGGTATCCCCTACTTTCAACTGATAAATTGTTTTTCCTTTATCCATTTATATATTCCTTATAAGTTACAAATACTTTTTCCAACTCCTAAAAATTCTGCTTACTCTTAATTTCTACCACGGATACCGTACATTTAAATACCTGAAAAGTTTTTTGTTGTAGGAATCATAATATTCATCGAGAAAGTTGTGTACTCCGGTGGTTATCTCCGGGAATTTTGAATAATTTGTTACATTTTTGGGTTGCATATTGCGGGGTACAAAACCCGGATCAATATTTAAAAATTTAAATATCTCCCTGAGAGTTTTACGGGGGTCAGCAAAAAAATGTTCCGAACATTTTATTAACATCTGCTTAGAACTAAAATACCTGAAATACCTTTTTAACTGCTTAATATATACTCCCCTTCTCAGGTAGGAATACCTTCTGAATTTTTTACTGTATTTTTTTACTCCCCACTTACGATTTTTTATTTTTTTAACAGCGCTACCAATCCGACTTTCTTCTTTTTTAAATGCCTTCATTGGCAGAAGTTTTTCCCTCCCTGCGCGGCGCTGGTGCATATACGAAGACAAAGCTCTATTTGTAGGATTTCTTAAAAGTACAATTAATTTAATACAGGGAAGTTTTTTATTAATACGCTCCGGCGTACGGGGATGGCATAGATAAGAAGGTGATGCCTCTCCGGTAATTCTCCGGTCTTTAAGCTGTTTAATGTACGGAAAATGGGATCTATACCATAAAAACCCCCGGGTGTAATAAGTGTCAAAATAATGTGTTTCTTTTTTATAAGAGGGGATACAATCGGGATGCTGTTTTAAATATGAATACAGAGAAGTCGTACCGGATTTCTGGGCTCCTATTATTATAAAATCAGGCCGGGATCGTTTATGTGCGGTTAACACATGTTTAACTTCTGTTATTACATTCCCCACTTATCCCCTCTATTCCCCCAGACATACCTCTTATACAAAAGGCATCTTATATTTAGGCTGTTTACTTTTTATAGTTTTTTAACGCTTAACGCTTTCAGCCCTTTCTCACCGTCTATCGATTCAAACTCAACCTGATCACCTTCATCCAGAGTACCCCTTTCCACATCGCTGTCATGCACAAAATGGTCACCGCTTCCATCTTCGGGTTCTATGAAACCAAAATTTTTCCTGTCGTTAAAGAACTTTACTGTACCTTTCACTTTACTGTTTCTCCTTTAATTTTATAAATTACCGGGGCAGTTAATTAATTACCTTTTATTAATTACTTCAACCCCTTTCCTGTAAATGTTTTTAGTATATGTAAATTTTATTGTAATTGTCAAATTCTATATACAGATGCTTTAAATTATTCATTTAAATAAGTAATTTGAGAACTCTTTTTATACTCATCTATAGAGCGTATACGCCCGGCAAAAAAATCATCTCCAAGATATTCATAATAATTTCTGGCCCGGGCTACATATTCTTTAAATGGGTCCATATTTTCATCTGAAACCGAATCGGCCGGAGGTAATTCCAGTTCCAAAAAATTTACCGGATTTCCGTATCTTTCTATTCTAAAATCTAAATGAGGCCCGGTGGCCGTACCGGTCATTCCCACATATCCTACAACCTGACCCTGATTTACGTATGCTCCCTCTCTTATTCCCGACGCATATCTGTTTAAATGACCATACTGCGTGGTATAAATAGAGTTATGTCTTACCCGGACCGTTCTACCCCAGCCCCCGCGCCAGCCGACATATGTTACCCGGCCAGAACCGATTGATTCTACCGGCGTCCCCGTTGGCGCTGCATAATCAATAGCCAGGTGGGGGCGGACTTCTCTGGTTATAGGATGACGACGGGCATATGAAAAGCCCGAACTGATCCGGGTATAATTAAGAGGCGCTCTTAAAAACTGCTTGCGAAGAGAATTACCCGAAGAATCATAGTAGTCAAACCCACCGTTATCTTCAAATCTTATTCCGGTATGTTCTGCTCTTCTTCCTTTATACCATGCGGCTTGAATGGACCCGTTTTGAACCGGTATGCCGGCCCGGTAATATCTTTCAAATACCAACTTAAATGCATCAGCCGGTCTTACCTCGGTTAAAAAGTCCACCTGCCACTGAAATATATTGGCAAAATTCATTATCATCGTGGAGTTCAAACCCGCTTCAGTCATTCCCTGCCATAAAGAAGTAGTTATTTCTCCTTTGACTGCCACAGTTTTTTTCTCGTAAGCAGGCTGCTTTTCAGCCGCGACGTAGCCGGTACTTGTATGTTCTACAATATAATTTACCAGGGGATCGGGTTCGTAGATAAATTTAAAAAGTTCCCCGGAAGTGGAATGATATATTTCATATCGGTCTCCTGGGCTTATCCGGGAAGAATCATATACCCTTGAGAGAGCTCTTCCTATATTAACAGACTGATTAGCAGAAAAATTTCCTATTAACACCTGGTAAATACTCTGGCCGGGAGAAATTTCACCGTCACTTACAATAATTTTTTGAGGTTCTAAAGGCGGAAAAAAACTCTTACCCGCCAGATTACCTATATATAGTAAAAATCCTATTCCTACAACAAAAATAACTACTTTAATGATTTGACCAAATAAATATTTTTTTATTTTACTATCTGGTTTTTTAAAAAAATTAAACATTTTTTTTAAGAGGAATATTTTTGTTCGTACTCTTCCAGTACCTGATTTATTTTCTGCATTAAAAATTTACTTTTAAACGGCTTGGCCACATACCGGTCAACCTCTCTATCCATGGCTTTCTCAAATGCTCCCGCTTCTGAGCGGGCAGTTAACATTATTACGGGTACTCTCTTTGTTGCCGGATTATTTTTAATCCTCTCCAGGGTTTGAAAGCCATTCATACCCGGCATATCAATGTCCAATAAAATAAGATCCGGCTTCTCAAGAACTACTTTTTCTAAAGCATAAGAACCGTCCCGGGCAGTTATTACAGAAAATCCGTTGCTTTTAAGTAAAACCTCTATAAGTCTTACTATGCTTTCATCATCGTCAACTACTAATATTTTTTTATCTTTTTCTTTACTAATTAGCTTATCTCCAATTAACTTTATAAAAAAACCGGTTTATCCTCTACTATTTTTATAAAGCATTATAACTTAAATTTACAAATATTTAAAGGTTGTTTTTTCATATACATTATGGATGGGGATAGATATAAAAAAAAAGGGGGAGGGGGGGTAAAATAGGATGAACCCAGGTAAAAGGTTTTTCCCCGATTAAATTCCTGCTATTATACCATATCCCGCCTGATAAAAATCTTAAAACCTTTAAGTTTTTCAGTTATTATTTACGCAGGCGGGACAGGTAAGTTAGTTATATTATATTATAACTTAGTTACGCTTATTGCTTTTAAGCCTTTTTCTCCGTCAACCGATTCAAATTCAACCTCGTCGCCTTCAGCCAGATTACCGGATTCTATATCACTTGTATGTACAAAATGATCACCAGTTCCGTCCTCGGGTTCTATAAATCCAAAATTCTTTCTTACGTTAAAAAATTTTACTGTACCTTTCACTTAACTATTCTCCTTATAATTTAAATGGAAGAAATTCTTATATATCTTCCTTAATACTTTCGGGTAACTAATTAATTACCTTTTTATTAATTACAATCACCCGTTTCCTATGAAATTCTTTTGAATTTCATTATAAAGTATAGAATAATTTTTAACTAAATGTCAAATTTTTTAACTTTTTATAGCTAACAAAAGTGGACATAATTATAAAAAATTAATATATTATATATGTATAAAAAATTTTTACATATTATTTTATAGGGAGGATTTTTATGAAAAAAACTATACTTTTATCAGTAATTATCGGTTTTATCACTTTTGGCAGTTTGCCGGCGGCCAACTACGTTTTAAATGTTGACGGCGCACGGGTTACCGTGGATATGGGCACCAGAGACAGTATAACAGAAGGGGCCAGCGTAAAAGTGTTCCGGATAGATACCACCGAACATCCCAAAACCGGTCAAGAAATAGAAAGCCGGGTTCTTATTGAGCGCCATGCCCGGGTCCTCTCCGCTGATCGGGATACCGTGGTAATTCTTCTTGCAGACGTTCAAATTACAGAAGGCATGAAAATAGGTTTAGAAAAAGGAGAAGTTTATTCTACTCCGTCCAGCGATTTAAGCGGCCTTGTAATACTTGGGGAATATATCTCTTTTTCTGAAGAATATACCATAAAATCTGGGATGACCGGATACCGGTATTATTTTGAGGATTTTGGCCTGGAAATGGGCGGTGGGGTAGTAGAAAACGAAGTCAGCCAGTACTATTACGGTTACATAGGTCCGGGAGTCTCCATAAATTCTCTCGCTTTATCGGCCAGATTACTGGCCGGGGTTAACGGAAGTGGTACCGAACTGGGTTACGGAGCGAATATTCAATTTTCCGGTGACGACTCTCCAACTATTATAGCTCTTTACAATTATTATCCCCCCCTGGGTTCTTATGCTTCTTTTGAAATCGGGGTACCGGTTGGGCCCAGATTTACTCCGGTGCTAAAAACTTCCTGGACCGATATGACCCAAAACGACGGGGGAATTGTTTTTAAAGGGGGTATGGAATTGGGCTCGGTCAGTTTAACTGTCAAACCGTTAGCGGGTGTTGGAGTTAAAGATTCGGATAACCTGGGACTGGCCGCCGATTTAACTATAATTTATTCTTTTTAAAAACCGTCCCTTTTTTCGCACAAGTTAAATAATATTTTTTTATCTTCGATTCTTATTTTTAAAAAACCTGAGGAGGAAAGTAAATTTTTTATTTTTCGGTGACGGTGTCCAATATTTTAGCAGAGATATCCAGCCCGGTAATACTCCCGGGATCCCTGTTTCTTTTACTTGGTAAAGGCAACAGAATACCGGTTCCGCACCCTGCATCTAAAATTTCATTCCCCTCTTCTATTAAAATTTTATTAATTAAATTTCTAAGGGTTTGGGGCTCTTTTCTTGTTTTTTTAAGATCCCAGGTAGGAGCATGCCGGTTAAAATATTTTTTGGACCGGTAAAGTCCCTAAAACATTGGGGCTGCAGTAGTATTGGTATCTTTTATTTCCTGGCGGATAATTACTGCTATCGTAAAGGAGGAATTGTTAATTGAACTTTCGAATCCCAAAGAGGTTACAAACATTACCAAAAGGTCAATACCAGGTAGCTCTTTTTCCTCCACACTGTTATGGTTGATTAGGCCAATCATAAAAAAAGATAACTGCTCAGCCGTTAGAATTGCCTGTAAACGCCCGGATAAATGATACTATGCCCTGTATTAAAAATATGGCGGCAACCCAGTAGTATAAAAACTGGGGTCTTAACAATATAAGAAAACCTACCGCTATATAGGCTACACCGGTAAACAAAAAACTTATTTTTTCTGATATATTCATTTATTTTACTCCTCACTGGATGTCAAAAATTCAACAAAGTAGTTAAGTCCCTGAATTATAAATACAATGGAAACCCAGTACCTTAATGTCCGGGGTCTGCTAAAAACCATATAAGCTATTATAACATACAATATACCGGTAAATATTAGGCTGGTTTTACGAGTCCGACCGGTAGTTTGACTCAATTTGTCTGCGAATTTTAAAAAAGAGTTATGCCGCATTACTGTATTATGCAATAAAGAACTGGAGTAAGTTCCGGTAAAATTTTCTTTTACATTTTCCCAAAAATTGTGGAAAAATAATATATTAAGAAAAACTCCTGCTAAAAACAGACTTAAAAGATAGGAAAGACTGCTGTAATAATCCCCCCATGTAAGAAGCAAACCTATTTCATCAAAGAATAATCCCAACCCAAGTCCGTACATAACAGCCAGAGACTTCCGGGAAAAATATTCACTGCCGGCTATGGCAAACCAAGCTGCTATACAGATCAACAGTATACCAAAATAAAAATGATGTACATGATAGCCAAAAAGAATTATATTCTGGCCTATATGAAAACTGGCTCCGGGCAGTTGCTGGGCCTTGGCCGCCAGGGCAAACTCTGTATGGGCCGACCCGGCAAGAAACACCGTCATCCTTATACCTAAAAAACCTAAAAAATAAGATATAGTTATTATAAAAGGGATTTCTTTTCTTTTTATGGACATTTTAGTTTAAAATTCATTTTTCCTATACTGATTTTTATTATTTTAATTAAAATAGATACCTGCGTAAAGTTTTACCTTTTTATTCCGTTAAAAATTTGACGGGTATATCTGCCATTTTCAGTTATAAAATTATCATAGATATTTTTTTGTTGATATTTAGATATTTTAAATCCTCTCTCGTTTAACAAACTTTTCCAGGTATTAACTGAAAAAAGCCCCAGATTTTGAACTTCGCTATAAATATCCTGCCTATCCTTTTTTCTTATCAAATACACTAAAGTTGCCTGATAGGTATTTGATATCCCATCCGAAAAATTATTTTCAAAAACAGTCACTTTAATATATCTTTTTTTTCCGGTGTACACAAAATTATTATTAGCAAAGTCTGGTATATGATTGGTTTAATGGACACCGGTTTTGTAAAATAGACACAAAAGAAGGAGGTGTCAAAAATGGAAAGAATACCAAAT
>CAYZAK010000015.1:0-35362 GCA_964476445.1 uncultured bacterium | reverse complement strand
TGGCTGGGGAGGCAGGATTCGAACCTACGAGTCCCGGGACCAAAACCCGGTGCCTTGCCGCTTGGCTACTCCCCAGCAAAAATTAAATTTTTCTATAAAACTTTAAGTATCCAGGTGCTATACCCAAAATCTTCGTCCATTATGGACTTTACCGATTCTGCCTTTTCAATATCCGAAAAAAGTGCAAATATTGAAGAGCCGCTGCCGGACAATAAAGGTTTCAATCCCCAGTTTATAAGCCGATGCTTTATATCCTTTAAAACCGGATACTCCCGGAAAACAGTTTCTTCCAGATCATTACTTAAAATATCCGGCCAGTTTCCGGAACGGTAATTTTTTATGATTGTATTCAACTCTTCTTTTCCTGTCAAATCGCCGCCGGGATAGGCATTGTAGATTTTTTGTGTTGATAATTCAATATCCGGATATATTAATAAAACTTTTTGAGCTAATTCTCTTTTAGTTTTTAAGGGTATTATTTTTTCCCCCCGTCCCATCGCTAATCCGCCGCCGGTATATAAGAAAAAGTTAACATCACTTCCCAGCTTTTGTCCTATATTTTCTAGGTCTTCATCTTTATAATTTAAATCCCATAATTTATTTAAACCTTTTAAAACCGCAGCAGCGTCCGAAGAGCCCCCGCCCAAACCGGCCCCGGAGGGAATAAGTTTTTCTATCTCGATCAAGCATCCTTTTTTAATACCGGAGTAATTTTGAAGTTCAACGGCGGCCCGATAGGCAAGGTTCTTTTTATCTTTGAGCCAATCCATACCTTCTATTTTTATATTTTTATTTTTCTTTAAAGTGATACTGTCGCAAAGACCGACTTTAACCATAATAGTCCTCAATTCATGAAATTTATCTTCACGTTCTTCTCCGACGTTAAGAAAAATATTTATCTTTGCCGGAGCTTTAATTTTCATATTTAATATCTAACTTTATAATTCCGTCTGGCATCTTCAAATTCACCGTTTTTGCGTACTCCCCTCCCCCTTTCTGATAACCATCTATATATTCTATCTCAATATCCCTGTATGAATACTTTCCCGGTATTTCATCCGCACCTATACCGAATATATACGGCCAAAATTTAAATATTTCACTAAACTCTTCTACAAAAGATAATCCTTCTCCAGAGATGTCTCCGTCCCGTACTACCACATGCCCTATGGGTATGCCGGCTCTATTATCCAAAAACATGGACAACTGATTTTTTGGGCCATCAACTTTAAAAATACCACTTACCCGGTCTAACATTATCCCAGTTTCATCATAAATTTTCATATCTAAATGTCCGTTGAGTTCTATCTCACCCGGATGAGGGATTTTAGGGCCGCAGGCAGTTGTAATAGCAATTACCAAAATAAAAATTAAGTATATATACTTTTTCAATTGACCAGCTCTTCTATTTTTTGTTTTAATTCTTTATTTTTTGGATCGTTTTTTAACGCTTTCCGGTAAGATTCTTTGGCCTTACTGTTAAAATTTAATTTCTTATAGGCATCCCCCAAATGTTCCAGTATTACCGGATCTTTACTGTCACTTGCAGCTCTTTTTAATTTTTCCAGGGCCTCTTTAAATCTTCCCTGCTGATAATAAACCCATCCTAAACTGTCGATATAGGCTTCATTCTCCGGCTCAAATCCCAAAGCTCTTAGAATATATTCTTCCGCTTTCTCTAAATTTTTTTCGGCTTCAGCCATTGTATAACCTAGATAATTTAAGGCTCTGTCGTGCTCGGGATTAATCTGTATTGTTTTTTTTAGCATCTCGTACATTTTTTCCTTATTATCAAGCTGATCATAAACCACGCCTAATCTAAAAAAAACACGGTCATCATCCCTTATGGAGACGGCTTTTTTATAAGTTTCTGCTGCCTGCAAATAATCTTCCGTGTACTCGTAAGTTAGTCCCAGATAATACCAACCTGAAAAATCATCTGGGTATTTAGTAGTTAACTGTTCAAATACATCTATCGCTTTACCGTATTCTTCAGAGGCAGTATATAAGGTGCCTAGCCTTATAAGGGCAGAGTGACTTTCTGATGTTATATCAACTATTCTTTTAAGTACCTGTTCAGCCTGACTATAACGCTCCCATTCCTCATATATATGTGATAATAAATATAGTACTTCAATATTATCCGGATCGTTATCTAAAATTCTATTTACATAATTTATGGCTTTTTTTCTCTCCCCCTTAAAATTATATATCTGGGCTACCTGTCTGTACATCTCATTTTCATCGGCCCCGTAGTTAATGCTTTCTAAGTAATTTTTAATAGCTGCCCGAGGTTTATCTAATTCTAGATATATATCAGCTATAGAAAGACGGAGAACTGTATTGTCAGGCTCTTTTTTAAAAGCTTCAAGGTATATCTTTAAAGCCTGTTGGGATTGGTTGTTTTTCCGGTACAGTCTGCCCAGCTCTTTCCTGTAAGTATTATTTTTTGGAAACTGCTCTAAAAGATATTTATAAAACCGTATAGCTTTTTTGGGTCGACCGCTTTGAACATACATTTCACCGAGCAATTCTCTTAGTTCAACATCTTCCGGTTTTTCAGACAATAGACGTCCGGCTACTTCAATACCTTTAGCGTAATTTCCTGTTACATAATACAGACGCAGTAAATCCCAGTTTATATCCCAATCGTATTTAAAATATTCTGCGGCTCTCTCAAGATTTATAAGTGCCCTGTTAAAATTACCCTGCTTTAAGTATATTCTACCCATAATATAATTATAGTACGGAACCGATTCCCGAGTATTGACATGCCAGGCAAAAGAACTGGTAAATACAACTCCGCTAAAACTAATAGCAAGAACTAATATAAGTATTAAATATTTAATTTTAAATTTCATTTGTTTTTTAAGTATACTATAAATTTAAATCTTTTAAAATCCTACAATGTATTTTTTCTTTACAATAACCGGATAATATCAATCTAAAATAACTTGTATAGATTATAATTTATAATACTTTAAAATTCAAAATTAAATTCCATTGGATTATAAACTTTTTTCTTGACAGTTAGGGGGCTATTATAGTATTTTAAATTTTAGGTGTTTAAGTGTTTCACTTAAACTTTTAAGATCGTTTTTCTACCTATAACTTTAATAATGTATAATATGAAAAAATATTTAGGTCACAGTTCCTCTATAGTAAATCATATAAAAAACTATGAATACCGTAAGGAGCAAATTACCATGGCCAATGCTATCCATGAAGCCATAGAGGAAAACTCCCATCTTTTAATAGAAGCGGGTTGTGGTATAGGAAAAAGTTTTGCCTATTTAGTGCCTTTTATTATATGGGCTTCTCATAAAAAAAACAGAAGAATAGCTATAGCTACTTACACTAAAACTCTTCAGCAACAGTTGATACTTAAAGACATCCCCCTTTTGAAAAAGTCCCTTAAAAAAAATTTTAAAGCGGCCCTCTGTTTGGGCAGTGAAAATTACTTATGCATTAAACGGTACCAAAACTTTAACCGGTTAAAGCTTCTGGACAGCAAACATGAAGCTAAAGCTTTAGATAAAATCACAGATTGGTTACAAAATACCAAAAACGGCCTCAAAATAAATTTAGATTTTGAGGTTCCTCATACTCTCTGGGGAGAATTATCCAGAACTTCGGAACTTTGCTGCGGAAAAAAATGCGAATATTACAAAGACTGTTTTTATTTTAAAGCCCGGAAAAAACAGGTTGAGGCCGACCTGCTAATTCTCAATCATCATCTGTTGTTTCACGATGTGGCCTCAAATTTCAATCTCCTACCCAAATATACATCCATTGTTTTTGACGAGGCTCAAAATATTGAGGATGTGGCCGGAGACACCCTGGGATTTAAGGTTTCTAAATTCAGATTAAATTATTTTTTAGGTAAATTATTTAAAGGTAAAAATAAAAGATCTTTTATTCGGAAAGCCGCCAGTAATATCAGGGTGGAAGATAGAAGAAAAATAATAAGTAAAGTTAAGAAACTTAAAAAAATCGGCGGGATTTTTTTTAATGATTTAATAGAAAAATTTGGTACCGACAAAATAAATTACCGCATCCGGGAACCGGGTTTATTTGCCAACACTCTTTCGGGTCCTCTTAAAGCTCTGGCGGATGTTTTAAAAAACATATCAGAAAAGTTAGAGGACGAGGACCTTTGCCGGGAATGCGATTCGTACGCCCGCAGAGCAAGAGATATGGCCGAAGAACTTAAAATAATAATAAATATGGAACTCGCCAACTATGTATATTTTTTAAAAATAAAAACCAAAAAAGGAAGAACTTACTGTTCTTTTAACGGTGCTCCGGTGGAAGTTGCCGATATTTTAAACGACTGCTTGTTTCAAAAAAGAAAACCGATTATTCTAACTTCGGCCACACTTACAGTGAATAAATCCTTTGAATTTATAAAAAACAGGCTGGGAATTCACCGGACAAAAAGCCTAATTCTAAACTCTCCTTTTGATTATAAAAATAAAGTTTTGCTCTATATACCCGGTGATATTCCCCAACCGGATATAAGAAGACCCCAGCTTTTTGAGGAAGGCGCTGAAGATGTTATAAGTGATATTCTCACCCTTACAGGGGGTCGAACTTTCATTTTATTTACCTCTTACCGGATGCTAAACAACGTGGGGTTGGAGCTTATAAACAGATTTCCGGAAAACGAATTTCTTTTGCACGGGGAACTGCCCAGACAGTACATGCTTAAAAAATTTCGAGAAAATGAAAAAAGCGTGCTTTTGGGAACTTTAACTTTCTGGCAGGGGGTAGATCTTCCCGGAGAACTTTTAGAATGCGTTATTTTAACCAAACTTCCCTTTGGAGTTCCCGATGATCCGGTCACCGAAGCCAGACTGGAAAATTTTAAGAAAAAAGGGCGAAATCCTTTTATGGAGTATCAGGTTCCCCGGGCCACCTTGCTGTTTAAACAGGGGTTCGGTAGACTTATACGGCACCGGAATGATTCCGGTATAGTGGCTGTCTTGGATACCCGGGTAAAAACAAAAAAATACGGTAACATGTTTTTGAAATCACTGCCCGGGTATACGGAAATAAATTCTTTTGTGCATTTAAAAAACAATTACCGGAATTTATGATTACCGGACGGGTTCCAGGTTCTTTTTTCTTTCCGACCGGTGTTCTATAAAATCGTATATCAGAGGTATTACAAAAAGTGTAAGACAGGTTCCCACCAAAAGTCCGCCGATAATGGATATAGCAACCACCGATCTTACCGCAGCGCCTTCCATCCGGTTTACTGCCATGGGAACCATGGCGAACATGGTTGTAAAAGCGGTCATAAGTATTGGTCTTAACCGAACCCGGCCGCCCTCGATCACTGCCTCTCTTATACTTTTTCCCTGATTTCTGCGCAGCTGGTTTATATAATCTATTAAAACTATGGCATTGTTGACAATTATTCCGAAAAGAATAAGAACCCCCATGGCCGCTGGCATAGAGATAGTTTTACCGGTCATTATCACCAGCCAAACTACTCCGATATAGGCCAGAGGAATGGTAACCATTATTATCAAAGGATGGACAAAAGACTCAAACTGGGCAGCCATGACCATATATATTAACAGAAAAGCCAGCGCGAAAACCTGGGCCAGGGTAACAAACATTTCCTGTATGTCCTCGGCTTCGCCGCCGTACCTTACCGAATAACCGGCGGGCAAAAATACTTTATCAACCTTCTGGCGGACATCATCCATAATCCCGGTGAAATCACTTCCCCGGTAGTCCCCGCTCACCGTTACCACCCGCCGGCGATTCTCCCGGTCAAGCTTAACGGGACCTTCTTTATAGGAAAAATCCGCAACCTGTCCCACGCTTATTATTGCTCCATCTCCGGTAAGCACCGGAATATTCTTGATCTGGTGGGCGGTCAACCGGTCCTCCTCCTTTAAAATAACTTTTATATCCAGTTCTTCCCCTCTTTGACGAAATTTGCCGGCAATTGTTCCCTGAACAGCGGTCTGTAAAACCTGGTTAATTCTGGAAATTTCCACTCCGTATTTCGCGGCCTTTCTACGGTTAATTTCAATATCCAGCTCGGGACGCCCCTGTTCAAGAGAAACGTCTAGATTGTAGATACCCGGTAAATCTTTAATTTTATCTTTTATACTACCGGACACCCTATCTAAAACAACCAGTTCGCGACCGTAGATATGAATCTGAACCGGCGCGTCCTGAATTCCGCCCCCGGTTAACATCATCTCCCCCATATCGATAAACTGGACACTGGCGTCCTCATACCGGGGTAAACCCTTAATTATTGAATCCATTATTTCCCGGTGACCTCTATCCCTGTCGGTTTTCTCTTTTAATCTGACAAAAAGATCCGCTTCATGCGGACCGGCGGGGCCGGTTCCCATAGCCGCATCTATTTCCGCTCCCTCCATCAAACCCATCATTCCCGAATAACTTAAAATTTCGGGCTGCTGACTAAATTCTTCCTCCACTCTTTTCACTATACGGTTAGTCTCTTCTAAAACAGTACCTATGTCTCTTTGTATTTTCATCATCAACATGGACTGATCTATTGATGGAAAATATTCTTTTCCCATAAACGGAAAAGCAGCTATACTTAATACAGTAAGAACTAATATTATGCTCAGCATCACCGCCTTATTTTCCAAAAAATAGGTAAGTTTATCTACGTACCACCGGTGCAGTTTATCAAACCAGGCACGTTTTTTTAAGGCATCCTCCGGGTGTAAAATTTTTGAGCTCAACATGGGAATAATTGTAAGAGCCACTATTAATGAACAGATAAGAGCGGAAGCCACTGTTACCGCCAGCTGGGAAAAAATCCTACCTATAACTCCCCCGGCAAAAAGCAGGGGAATAAATACCACAATAGTTGTAAAAGTTGAAGCGGTTATAGCCATGCCCACCTGTTTGGCCCCCATGGATGCAGCCATCTTCGGTCGGTCGGTTATCTGAAGATGTCGGTAGGAATTTTCTATTACCACAATAGCGTTATCAACTATCATGCCCACCCCCAGGGCTACTCCGATAAGGATGACAAAATTTATTGTATAACCGGCACCGAAAAGGGGTAAAAAAGTGGCCAGCATGGACAGGGGGATTGCCGTAGCTATTATTAAGGTTGGGCGCCAGGAACCTAAAAATAAAAAAAGTATTCCCACCGCCAAAACAGCTCCCCACAAAGCAGAAGAAAGAGTAACCCGGAGAATACGGGTTATCATCTGTCCCATATCCAAAAAAGTGGACATTTCTATATCCTGAGGCAAAGTGTCCCGCAGTTCATTCAGCCGGTCATTTATTCTTCCGGATACCAGTACGGTGTTAGCCCCCGATTCTTTGTAAGGCATTAACATTACACTGGATTTTGAGTTAGTTCTGGCCCGGGCCCGGCTCTTTTCCATTGTCTGCTTTACATCACCTAAATCTTTGATATATATAGTTTCCCCCTCCCGCCTGGTCACCGGTGTGTTTTTTACATCTTCAAGTGTTTTAAATTCCCCCACCGCCCTCAGGGTGATCTCCCGGTACTCTTCTTCTATTCTACCGGCGGGCTGATTTAGGTTTTCCCTGCCCACAACCCCTACTACCATTTCGATGGGAATTTTGTGGAAAGCCATTCTCTTACGGTCCAGTTCTATTCTAATCTCCTCTCGGGCTCCACCCCAAAGATAAACCGCCGAGACCCCTTCAACCTGCTCCAGAGCGGTTTCAATCTCGTTTTCCACAAATCTTCTCAGTTCAACCTGATCCATTTTTCCGGTTACTCCCAGACCGAATACGGGCATCATATCAGCGTCAAATTTTATAACCTGGGGATCGGACATATCCGCGGGCAGAAAAGCTTGCATAAAATCTAAATTATCCCTGATATTCTGAGCGGCAAGATCTATATCGGTTCCCCATTCGAATTCCACCATAAGCGCGGTAAATCCCTCCCTGGTGGTGGCGTTTATCTCTTTTACGCCCTGTATGGTAGCCACCGTATCCTCTAACGGCCTGGTTACCAGGTTTTCCATATCTTCCGGGCTTACACCTTCATAGGTGGTCACCACGGTAACCATTGGAAAAGTTATATCCGGCATAAGGTCCAGTCCCATACGACTTAACGATATCAAACCCATTACTATAACTATAAGGATAAGCATAGAAATGGTAACCGGCTTTTTTACTGAAAAATCAGGTAGTTTCATTCAATTATATTTACTTTTCGATCGGGTATAAGACCGTAATTACCTTCCACCACAACCAGCTCTTTTTCAGAAATTTTATCATTTAATGCTATGTAATTGTCGCCCTCTAATTCTATTACCCCTGTTTTCCACCGGACAATATTTTCAGAGTCAACAATAAATATACCCTTTTTTCCCTCCCTGCTTACAACTGCAGACCGGGAAACCGATTTCACATCCTGTAATTCTTCCACCGCCACTCTCAAATCACAGATCAGGCCGGATTTTAATTTATGCTCCGGATTTTTCAGTTCCGCTTCAACCGGGATTCTTCCGCTCCTTTGGTTTAAAGCCGCACCAATTTGAGTAATAGAACCGGTAAACTTTTTATCCGGATAAACTGAAAAACGGGCCGTTATTCTGTCTCCGGTCCTGATCTCAGTACTGTCCGGGGGGGAAACGCTAAAGTCTATCTTAACATTATCCATATTTCCCACCCTGGCCACCGGACGGGCCGGATTTACTTGATTTTTAGGTTCCGGCAGTACCTCAAGAACCAGTCCCCGGATAGGGCTTACAACTTCAGAAAGCGCATATTTTAAAGCCTCTTCATCCCGGTCTATGGTTAATATAGTTTCACCTTTTTCTATCTTATCACCCGTATTTTTAAAAATTTCCTCAACAAGGCCAGGGACCTTTGGAAAAACCGTTACTTCATTTATTCCTTTTACAGTGCCGGTGTAGTGTAGGGTCTGTACCACTTTTTTACGCCTGACTTCGGATACTATTACCCGGTTTACTCCCTCTTTTTCAACTGCGGGGTCCACCCTGCGGTAATCTAAAAACCTTATTCCCAATAATACTACCACCAGAACTAATATTAAAACAGTTATTATTTTTTTCATCGTAATTGCCCCGTATTTAATTTATCTCCAACAGCAATTTTTAAATTTTCTGCCGCACTAAGGTAATTAAATTTTGAGCCAGTTAATTCTTTTTTACCCCGGGTATATTCTAAAACTGACTGATTTAACTCCATACTGTCTATCAAACCCCGGCTATACCGTTTCCGGGCCACTTTTAAATTTTCTTTTAGCTGGTCGAGGTTTTTCTCCTGAACTTCGATATTTTCCTCAGCTTCCCTTAAAGAATAGAAGCTGTTTCGTAGTTGTAACTTAATAGCGGCTTTAAGTTTATCAGTATAGATTTTTGATTTTTCAAGAGCGGCCTCCCTTCTTTTGCTTCTCCCAAGTGAAGATAACCCATCTAAAAAAGGAAATTCCACTCTCCCCCCTACTGTCCAGTAATCCCCCCATTCATCCCGGTTTTGATAGGGCTTTTCCCAGGTATAATTTCCGTAAGCATATATTTTAGGTAAATTTTCACTCCGGGAAAGTTTTTTTTTCAGTTTTTTTATTTCAGTACCCCGGCGGGCAATGTCCAATTCTATCCGGTTTTTCAGAGCACGGGTTTCCAGTTCATCTAAATTAAAGTTGAAATCTTTATAAATTAACTCTCCTTTAATTTCCGGCTTGGAGTTCTCCATACCTGCTAAATTAAAAAGAACTTCTCTGGCTTTTTCTAAGTTAGATTGAGTATTTACAATACCGCTCTTTGCCCTGGCTACCTGCACTTCCATCCTTCCGGTATCAAGATGGGAAACTTTTCCGCTTCGGTATAATTCGTTTGCCATTTTCAGATTATCTTCCATAAGTTCTTTCTGTTTTTGGTAAATATCTACCATATCTTGGGCCATAATAACCCGGTAAAAAGCTTTCCGTACTTCGGGAATAAGTTCTATTTTTGCCCGGCTCTGCTTTTTTTTCTGAATATTCAGCGCTTTTTTAGAAATTTTGTAAGAATTGGAAATGGCCCCGAAAGTGAATACGGGCTGCTGCAGGGACAGTTTTGCCTCGTAAATGTCTTTCTGCCCCATTTCTATGTCCACTTTTTCGTATATAATATCTCCGCTAGGTGTTACCAGAGGCATTTCAAAATCAACCTGCTGAACTT
The DNA here is from genome assembly GCA_964476445.1 of uncultured bacterium. Taxonomy (GTDB): domain Bacteria; phylum CG03; class SLGR01; order SLGR01; family JAGXOG01; genus CAYZAK01. The sequence goes on along the minus strand of CAYZAK010000015.1, from coordinate 25,184 downwards.
TGTCCATATAAAGTTGATTGTAAGAGGCCGAAAAAGCAGGAAAAAAATTGCCCCAAAGCTCTCTTTTTGTACCCCCGGCTTCCTTTACTTCCTGCCTGATGATACGTATGTCATAGTTATTAGTCAGAGCTTCGCTTATGAAATCATCCAGAGTCAATTCCCGGGCCAGGATATTGCCAATCACCGTACAACACAAAAAAAACGATATAAAATATTTTTTAATTTTTGGCCAGCCCATTTTTTAAAAATTTAATCACCATATTCGCATTTTTATCCGGATCTCTCTCCCACCCCTCCAGAGTTCTTCTTACCATGCTTTCCACTACCACCAGGCAAAGAAATGCGCCGTCACGGTCAGTATATTTATCACTTATTACCCCCTCTTTTCGGTGTTCTTTAAATATACCGGCCAGTTTATCCACCCTGGCTTTCATTAAATCCATTATCTTTTGTTCGCTTTCCTTACGCATAGCTGTGTTGATGGGAGTTTCTCTTCTTATTATAGTAAATACCTGTTTATTGCGGGAAAAATAGTTCAGTACCCTCCGGGCTAAAAAATCAATTTTATCCCAGAATTTCTTTTCCGATTCTATTGCCTCATCAACCCAGCTATCTACGATAGTTATAAGCTCAAGAATCACTTCTACATACAGCTCTTCTTTGCTGGAAAAATAGTTATACAGCGTGCCTTTGGCCACGGAAGCATTCCGGGCGATTTCTTCCATGCTTGCCCCGTAATAACCTTCCCGGGCAAATACTTCTTTGGCCACCCTTACAATATTGTCTTTTAAATTATCCATAAATTTTTCTGCTGACTGACCGGTCAGTCACTATATATTTTATTTATACCCTATCTTTTGTCAAATGCCGTTTCCGGCTATTGTTGATTTTAATTTTTAAATATATTATTATAATGTATAGTTATGAAATTACTTTATTTATTAATTATAATGTTATTAACTCTGGGGAGTACCTCCGAGGGCACTGTAGATAATAAACCTGATGCGGAGATAGTATTAACCGGAATAAAAGGAGAAATTTATGATTCTTTAAGTAAGGAAGTACCCGGCCCTTTATTTAAGGAATTATTTAAAGATCCTTTATTTCAAATTTACGAAATTAGGCAAAAAAGCGAGTCCTACCAGGCAGTAACTGTCGATTATTTTAAAAGTCCCCGGTTCGGTCTATTTACTCCTGCCGGGAAAAGAGCGGGAACTAATTTTCTTGAAAAATACAGTGAATATCTGGGTCGGGCAGTTCAAAGATTTGAACTGGACCAGGAGGCAATACCGGTAATTTCGGCAATGGCCGGTATGGAGTATAGCTGGGGCAATCTCAATCCCACACACAAAATTTTTAATTCTCTTGTATCGGTATATCACAATAACCCGGGCCGAAAAGCATTTGTGTTGCAAAATATTAACGGACTTTTACAGGCAATGGAACACCCGGATATAAATATAGATCCATTTGCCCCCTCCAGTTTCATGGGGGCGGCAGGTTACTGCCAGCTTATGCCATTCTGGTTTACCACTATTATAGAACATGATAAGATCCACCTTCTGGATCTGGATAACAGCGGTAAATTTAATCCCTACTCCATGCCCGACGCCATCGCTTTTTTCGCCTGGAGATTAGATGAAGGAGGATTTAACAGGGATCAGAGAACCGCCATACGAAGGTACATAGGTTCCGGGACTACAGCCGATTCCTATGTTACCGCCGTGCTGGATTTTGCCCAGGAAATTTCTAATAAACAATTAAATTAATCTAACATTAGCGATATACACCTCTAACCTTAAAAATAAATTTTTGAAATAATGAACATAAAAATGTATAATTTAAAAATTAAATGCCGGGATGGCGGAATCGGCAGACGCAACGGATTCAAAATCCGTCGGGCTTATGGCCCGTGGGGGTTCAACTCCCCCTCCCGGCACCAGCTATTAGTTAATTACAAAATTAATAAATATTAAATGGTTAAACGTAAATCAACATTAAAAGAAGTTCTGGTTAATAGAAACCTCATTTCCGCAGATGAGTTAAATAATTTGGAATTGCGGGCCACCCAACTTAATAAACCTTTAGAACAGGTAATAATAGAGACCGGTGCGATTTCTAAACAGAATTTTCTTAAAACTTTATGCAATAACTGGAATATAAAAGCAGTAAATCTGGACTCCATAGAAATTGATGAAGCCGCCGCTCGCTTGGTGCCCGAAACTACCGCCAGACGATATTTGATTCTTCCTTTTGCAAAATCCGAGAAGTATCTTTATACCGCCATGGCCCGGCCATGGGATATAACAGCTATCGAGGATTTGCATCTAAGAACAGGTTATAAGATAAAACCCTACCTTACTCTTCCTGTGGACATCCATAAAGGCTTAAATGAAATATTCACCCAGGATTCTAAATTATCAGATTATATCTCAGAAGTAACTAAAGAATCTGAAGCCGGAAAAGAGGCCCGGCTTAAGGAAACCGGTAAAGACCGGGAAGAGATCAGCATGGATTCAACCACCGCTGATGATGAAAAGAAAGCCCGTAAAGTTACCAACGGAATCATACTTGAAGCCCTGAATAAAGAAGCTTCGGATATCCATATAGAACCCTTTGAAAAACGGCTTCAAATACGCTACAGAATGGATGGACAACTACAAAATTCTAGTTTTAAAGTATCTCAATCTTTATCCAATGCTATACTTGCAAGAATAAAAATTATGACCCACTCTATGGACATTACTGAAAAGAGAAAACCCCAGGATGGACGCATACAAATAACTTACAAAAATCATCCTATAGAGTTCCGGGTAAATACCATACCCACAGCTTACGGGGAAAGCTGTGTAATGAGAGTTCTGGACCGGACCAGCATTAAAGTTGACCTGCCTAAACTGGGATTCAGAGAAGAAGTACTTAATAAATTTAAAGAGGTACTGGCCAAGCCTTACGGGATAATTTTAGTATGCGGTCCGACGGGCAGCGGAAAATCCACTACTTTGTATTCTTCTTTAAATTATGTACTACAAAAATCTAAAGTTAGTTCGACCGGGAAAAACCTTAAAGTTTCTCCAAAAAAAATACTTACTGCCGAAAATCCGGTGGAGTATGATCTCGACGAAATTGTACAAACCAGTATTAACCCCGAAGTAGGGATGACTTTTGCATCCACCATGAGAGCTTTTTTAAGGCAGGATCCTGACATAATAATGGTTGGAGAAATTAGGGATAGAGAAACGGCAAAAACAGCTATGGAAGCGGCAATGACCGGACATCTTGTACTATCTACCATTCATACAAATGACGCTCCGACAGCAGTGGCCCGGCTATCTGAAATGCAGGTGCCCACCTATCTTATATCTTCAACTATTGAAGCAGTGCTGGCTCAACGATTAATAAGAACTATATGCGACAGTTGCAAAGAAAAAGAAAAAAACATATCTCCAAAATTAATAACTGAATTTGAAAAATACGGTATAAAAAAAGATAATTGGAATATTTATAAGGGAACCGGTTGCAACGAATGCGACGGATCAGGATACAAAGGTCGAACCGGTATCCATGAACTTCTTTTACTTGATGAGGAAATACGGAATTTATTAATGGAAGATATTGCCGCGGGACCGTTAAGAAAGATGGCTGTTAAAAAAGGTATGCAGTCTCTCTGGGTGGACGGGTTATTAAAAATCGCCCAGGGAATAACTACTTATGAAGAAATTTTGAGGGTAAGTCAATAATGGATACATGTCCTAAATGTGATAAAGTAATACTATCGGATTATAAATTTTGTCCCCGGTGTGGGAATTCTCTTGTGCCCGGGCAGCTTGAACCGGAAAAAGACAGAGAACAGACGGATGATATCGAAAATATTTCAACTCGTACTTCATCAGATAATAACAGAAATATAGAAAAAAAACTGCAGTTTTTTAATATTGTTACCCGACTGAGCAAATCCGAGAATATAGATCATCTGCTTAACAATATCAGCCAAGCTGTAGAAGATATACTAAAAGCGGACCGCTCTTCTATAATGCTGCTTGATGAAACCGGTGAAAATCTTTACTTTAAAACTGCAACCGGTGAAGAAATTCTTAAAAAACTTAAGATACCCGTGGGTAAAGGAATTGCCGGATGGATAGCTAAGAACCGGAAACCGGTTATTGTAAATAACCCCTATCAGGATGAACGATTTTCCCCGGAAACCGATAGAAAAACCGGTTACCGGACTGATTCTATAGTCGGCTCCCCTCTCATTTACAGAAATAAGTTACTGGGTATAGTGGAGGCAATAAATAAAAAAGACGGCGAATTCACCCCGGAGGATAAAGAGATGCTCATGGGGTTTGCCGGACTGGCTGCCGCAACTATAGATAATACCCAGCTACTCGCTAAACAGAAAAACTTTTTTTCCAATATGCAGGATTTTTTAGTAATGGGTATAGAAACTCTGGTATATCCTGAAAAAACCATACAAGGACATTCCTGGGAAATGGCCCGTTACGTAAACAGCTTCGGGAAAGAACTAAATATTTCCGCTGATAAAATAAATAATCTTCACTCCGCAGCTATGCTTCATGATATAGGATTTTTAGGTTTGGAGAATACCGAGCTGGTTGGTATTTCAATAGACACTCAGTTAAACGATAACGCTAAATTTCGGCTGCATCCGGTTGTCGGTGCTGAAATGATAAAAAGTATAAATTTAATAACGGACTTAATGCCTTATATTAAAGCTCATCACCGGTATATAGACGGCAGCGGATTTCCTGAAAACTTGCCGGTTCAAAATATTACACCGGATATGGAGATAATTTCTATTTTAGAATACTATCTTATAGTTAAAGATAAAAATAAAGTTCCAAGACAAAAATTTTCTGCTGACGTCTATAAGGCTTTCCAAAAACTTATACCTCAATATGAAAATAGATAAAAAAAAACTCAGTTTGCTTCTTGGTATACCCGTAAGTATACTTTTTCTTTATCTTGCAGTACAAAAAATAGATATCCATGAAACCTTTTCTCTTTTAAAAACTGCTAATCTTCTTTTTATCTTTTTAGCAGCCCTGGCCACTTTTATTGATTTGTCGTTAAGAGCTGTGCGCTGGAAATATTTGCTGGATCCAATAAAAAAATGTAAGTTTATTGATTTAATGAGTATGGTTTTTATCGGCTTTTTCGCTAACAACACATTGCCTATGAGAGCTGGAGAAATTGTGAGGATAGTCTTTGTAAGTGAAAAAGAAAATATTCCCAAAACAGGCGCGGCAACTACACTTGCTCTGGAAAGATTGTTTGATGTATTTACTATACTAATTTTAGTTGTTATCACTTTATTTACCTATCAGTATCCCCATCAGATAAAATCTGTTTTAATAGCAATTACCGGTCTTTTAGCTTTTTTATTTATTTTTCTGTACAGCCTGATTTACAATAAGCCGTTAGCCCTTTCTTTTTTACAAAAACTTCTAAGTTTTTTTCCGGATAAAATTAATAAAAAGATAACCGGGATGTTTCATTCCTTTATAGAAGGCCTTGAAATTTTAAAACAGTCTCATAATCTTTTAAAAACCATTTTTATATCACTACTTATATGGATGTTCAATGCATCTATTTTTTTTCTTGCGGCCCGGAGTATAGCAATTACGGAAGTTACCTACACCGGCGGAATTTTTATAATGGCCATTATTGCCATAGGAATATCTATTCCTTCTTCTCCGGCTTATGTAGGGGTATATGAATATTTTGGTATTTTAGCAGGAACCGCGCTGGGCGTCTCCGAAAACGCCTCCATGAGTTTTATACTGCTGGCCCACGTAATACAGTTTTCTGTTATTAGTACTACCGGTTTATTTTTTCTGGGAAGGGAACATATATCCTTTATGCAGCTAAAGAATAAGGCTCAAGAAGAAATTCAATAGTTGTTTTCTATAGCTTTATTTATTTCTTCTTTGGTGGCTATATGGGCTACTACATTGTATCCGGTAAGTATTTCTATAGAACTTTTAATTTTTTCATTTTGAGGTTCAACCATAGCTATCTGGATTTTCTTTTCTTCTTTTTTAAAAGGGATAAGTTCATTTTTCTGGGCAATTTCCCGGGGAATCAAAGCCAGAAGCTCCTTATCAATGTCTCCGAATTCTGAAACCCTAATATAGGGAGCCCCCAATTTTTTACCGACTAATGATAAAACTACTTCTTTATCAACATAACCCATATGGGAAAGAATTTCTCCCAATCTCAAGTTTGACTTTCTGTATTTGTCAAGAACTTCTTCTAATCTATCATTGTCAATTAAATCCAGAGATTTTAAAATTTGTCCCAATCTATGGTTTTTACAATAATCTTTATTATCCTTAATCATTTGTGAATTCTATCATAAAATTTTTGCCTTGTAAAATAAAAAATCCGGTCCACTCAAAGGTAAACCGGAATTCTTTTAATATAAATTTGGTAGCGGGGCTAGGATTTGAACCTAGGACCTCCGGGTTATGAGCCCGACGAGCTACCAGACTGCTCCACCCCGCGTCTTATATATAGATAATAGTAATTATTTGATTTTTGTCAACAATTGTGTTATTAAATACTCATGAAAAAAGAAGAAAAAAAATTAAAATTATTTCAGGATATTCTCGATATCTGTCAAAAACTACGAGGAGAAACCGGTTGTATGTGGGATAAAAAACAGTCCCACCGATCTCTTATGCCCCATATTGAAGAGGAGACCAGAGAAGTTAAAGAAGCAGTTCTTGAAAATGACCAAGCAAATTTAAAAGAAGAGCTCGGGGACCTGCTTTATCTTATATTATTTAACTGTCAAATAGCCCGGGAGAACAAACATTTTGACATAACCGATGTATTAACTTCCATAAAAGAAAAAATTATACGGCGACACCCCCATGTTTTTTCCAATGTTAAGGTTAATTCAGTAGAAGAGATTAAAGAAAACTGGAAAAAAATAAAAAAAGAAGAAAAACTCAGTTCGTCGGATAAATAAAAAGAGGCAACCTCGTGAGAAAGGCTGCCCCTTTAATTTTTAAATTTATATAGCGCTACTGTCACCCGAAAGTTTTATCTGATAATAAAATATGGGTTTAAGCTAAATTATAATGTTCTGCCCCTGTAAGTCAAATTTTTCATTTAACATATACGGGGAATTTGAGAAATTTCCTGAAAATTTAAATTCCGGCTCCCTCCTGAAGAGGTATTTAACACCACTTCCGGCTCGCCGGCTAAAAATTTCCCTATAACTTTTGCATCCTCAAACCCCTCTTCTTCTAAACTATTGATAAAATTCACTCCTATCTTTTCGTTTATAACAAAAATCATTCTACCCTCGCAGGCAAGATAGTTATAATCTATTCCGGTAATATATGAGAGACCTTTAACCCAATTTTTTACCGGAATTTTTCTTTCGTTTATTTCAATTTTTAACTTTAACTTTTTAGCCATTTCAAGTAAAACACCGGCCAACCCTCCCCGGGTAGGATCTCTCATAAATTTTATCTTTCCGGAATATTTTTTAACTACAGGAATTAATTTTATCAGTCCCCTACAGTCACTTTTTATGTTTTCTGAAGTTTCTAAAATATTATTTCGGGCCTGGAATACAGCTCCCCCGTGTTCCCCCACGGGACCGGTAACTACAATTAAATCTCCCGGACAGGGGGCAGTTTTAAAAATGCCGTCAATACGTTCCCCTATCCCCGCGGTGGTAATATATATACCGTCCGCTCCGCCTTCCTCTACAACTTTTAGGTCCCCGCAGGTAATTTCCGCGTTATTATTTTTAGTTTCGCCAGCGGCAGATATGATTATGTCCTGCAAATCTTTTATTAAGAACCCTTCTTCAACTATAACTGAAGCAGATAAAAATTTGGGTACCCCACCCTGGGCAATTACATCATTTATCGTACCTCCCGCGGCCAGTTTACCTATATTTCCACCCGGAAAAAAATAGGGATCAACTACGTACCCGTCGGTGGTAAATACAATCCGGTTCTTACTTAAATTCAGTTCCGCCGCATCATCCATTTTCTCTGCATACATATTATCAACCCGGGGAAGTATCAACTCTTCGACCAGCTCTCTGCTCTTTCGCCCACCGTAACCGTGTTCTTTTGTTATAATTTTATCTTTCATATCTGTAATAAGCGCTGCACGCACCCTCCGAAGACACCATGCACGGCCCCACGGGCTTTTCGGGCGAGCAGTCCCCTCCGAAAAGTTTGCACTCGAAGGGTATCTTCAAGCCTTTTAGAATTTCTCCGCAGATACAACCTTTTTTCTTTTCCCGATTAAAATTTTTTATATCAAATTTTTTATCCGCATCGTACTTTTCAAATTTTTTATTTATACCGTACCCGCTATTTTCTATTGTTCCCAATCCCCGCCAGGTTGAATCTTTAAGTTTAAACACCTGTTCTAATATTCGGCGCATTATTTTATTACCCTTTGGAGTTACCGCGCGGGAATAACAATTTTTTATAAATTTATCATTTTTTTCCAGCTCTTCAAGCAAAGCATTTATTCCCCTTAAAATATCCGCCGGTTCAAACCCGGTAATAACTCCCCTGAGGGGAAGATTTTTGTACCCGTTTTCCCCTATTGTAACCGAAACATGTCCGGGAAGTAAAAAACCATCAATTTTATTATCTTCAGAAGCAGCCAGCAATTTAAGGGCCGGGGGGATAATTTTGTGGGAGCATAAAACAGAAAAATTTTCTATATCTTTTAAATCCGCTTCTTTTATTACCCGGGCTACTGTCGGGGAGGTTGTTTCAAAACCAACCCCTAAAAAAACCACTTCTTTCTCTGTTTTTTCCACCGCCAGTTTAAGTGCTTCCAGCGGGGAATAGACGGAAATTACTTTTTTAGAATTAAATTGGGCCAGACTCCTCCCAGAACTATCGGGTACTTTCAGCATATCTCCGAAAGTTGCAACAACCGTGTTTTCCAGACCGGCCAGGTAAACCGCTTTTGAAATATATTTATCCGGTGTTACACATACCGGACACCCGGGTCCGGAAAGCAATGTTAATTTTTGGGGAAATCTTTTCCTTAAACCCGTCCGGCCGATATTCATAGTATGGGTCCCGCAGACTTCCATAAGTTTTATATTGTCTTTACCCGGTTTATTTAACAGCTTTCGGGTTTTATCAAGCTGGCGATTGATAATATTTTTGTCGTAATATTCATCTCTGTATTTTACCATGAGATATCTTCCATTTCCTTCCAGACTTTTAAAGACTTTTCGGCTTCCTTCTCGTTTATCTTCTGTATGGCGAATCCGGCATGCAACAGAACGTAGTCGCCTTCTTTTATGTTTTTTAAAAACCCCAAATCCACTTCCCGTTTAACGCCGGAGACTTCCCCGATGGCTTTATTTTTTTTGAGATCAATATTTACTATTTTAACCGGTACCGCTAGACACATTTTTAAGTGTATTCTCCTTTGCTGTCAATCATCCCTGCGACAATTGACTGCCCCAGAGAAATGCCGTTATCATTCGGGGAAACCCGGCTGTGAGTATATATTTTAAGTCCGAAATCTTTTGCTTTTTTTTGGACCAGACCATCCAGATAATAATTACAAAAAACCCCTCCGGAAAGACAGGCTCTGTACACCCCCTGTCTTTCGCTTAAATATCTTAGGCCTTCTACCACCATACAAGCGACCGTTGAATGGAATCTGGCCCCTATTCTACCCGCCGGCAATCCAGCCAATGTATCTTTAAATACCCCGTTTATTAAATCCAGGGTATCTATAATAAATTTATCTTTATGTTCTATTATGCCAAAATCATATTTTTCATTAAGATATTTTTCCTCAACCGCATTTTCAAGAGCTATGGGGCCACGGGCCGGGTACGTATTATAATCTATCAACCCGATAATGGAACTGACCGCGTCAAATAATCTTCCCGCCGAAGAAGTTAAGGGACAATTTATATTACTATCTATTAACCTAGACACTGCTTTTCCATCTTTCATACTTTTTAAATGGTCAAGTTTCCGCCAGTCAAGACCGGCTTTCTTAAGATAACTTATGGCCATGCGCCAGGGTTCCCTGGCCGCTATATCCCCTCCGGGCAGAGGAACTCTCTTAAACCATCCCCACCTGGTAAAACCGGTATAGGAAAAACTCATAAATTCTCCTCCCCATATTTTTTTATCCGAACCGTACCCGGCACCGTCTAAAGCCGCTCCGATAAAATATCCTCCGGGCTCCAGCTTATTTTCTCCAGCGCAACTTACCAGATGGGCATGGTGATGCTGTACTTTATAAAGTGGTAAATTCTTCCCGGAGGAGAGTTCTTTAAAAACTTTTGACGTCCCGTATCCCGGATGTAAATCACAGGCCAGATACTTATAATTGTAGTTCCAGATATCATCTAATTTACTGATTGTTTTTTTATAAATTTTTTGACTGACATCATTATTTACGGTCCCTATATACTGTGAGGGATACGCTTTTTTCCCTTTAGTAAAACATACGTTTACATTCCGGTAAGCTCCCGAAGCTAAAATTCTACCTTTAAAAGGCACTTCTATACCCCGGGGAACATGTCCCCGGCTTCGCCGTAATACAATCTCGCCGCCGGTAGTGGATTTAAGCACTGAATCGTCGCAACGATTGTAAATTTCCAAGTTATGATCAAGCACTGGAAGATCAGAAAAAACTTGTACGGCCCGAGATGAGTTTTTGACTGTGGGAAGGGAGGGCTCATTTAAACTGGTAAATATCAGTACTTTTAAATTCGAATACTTAAATAATAGAAAATGTACGGCAGAATAAGGTAGCATAACTCCGATAGCCGGGTTGTTTGGAGCTATCAATTTCACTATATTATTATTAATTTTAGTTTTGGGTAAGAGTAAAATAGGTCGTCTGAAACTTTTCAGAGCAGTGGCGGTATTTTTATCCACTTTACACAGTATTTTTGCTCTATCTATATCCCGGGCCATGACGGCCAGGGGTTTGTGTTTTCTTTTCTTTAACTCCCTTATTTTTTCAATTACCCCGGTATTTAATGCGTTACCCACTATATGAAATCCTCCCCACCCTTTAAGACCTATTACGGCTGATTTTTTCAAATCGTAAGCTGCTTTTTTGACCGGCCCGGGGGTACAATCCCCTTTTCTTCCGGGGGTACAATCCCCTTTTCTTCCGGGGGTACAATCCCCTTTTCTTCCGGGGGTACAATCCCCTTTTTTTATATACTTATATTCAGGACCGCATTCAGGACAGGATACTGGCTGCGCGTGATAGCGCCGGTTATCTACGTTAGAGTATTCTTCTTTACACCGGTCACACATCTTAAAGTCCTCCATCCGGGTATTTTTTCGGTCATAGGGAAGTTTATCAACCATCGTAAAACGCGGACCGCAGTTCAAACAGGTAGTAAACGGATATTCAAATCTTATATTACCCGGGCTTTTTATGTCTTCCCGGCATTTTGAACACAAAGCTATATCCGGGGGAATGTTAAGTCCGGAACCGGCCTGACCCGAACTTTTTACTATGTTGAAACTTTTATAATTATTAACTCCGTTTTTTTTTACTTTAATTTCGGTTATACAAGATGACGGCGGTGATTTTTTTCTGATATTTGTTATGAAATTATCCAAAATTTCTGAAGAAGCGCCCGCCTTGATTTTTACCCCGGTACCCGTATTTTTCACCTCCCCCTTAACGCCTAGTTGTTTAGCCAGCCGGTAAACAAACGGTCTGAATCCCACTCCCTGGACCGTCCCTTTAATAAAAATGGTCCTATTCAACCGATACTACCTCAAATCCCATACCTTTTTTAATATCAAAGCTGGCTGAATTACATTCCGGACACCTGAGAGTATCTATATCGGCGTATGTATCCCCGCAGCTGGTGCATTTTAGCACAATATCTTCTTCTATTATTTTAAAATTTTTAAGTTCCATGTGATCCTCTATTATATGGCGAATATCTTCATAGGATTCGCCGTCACCGCGGCCGATTTTAACTATCACTTTACTTATTTTTTTCACTTTATTTTTTTTAGCTTTTTCTAATATGGTATCCTCAATTTCTCTTGCTCTTACCGATTCATGCATAATTTTTCCTCCAGGATACTTGCTATTTTATCCCCGGCCGTTTTAACTTCTTCACTCATGTTTCCCTCAAGTTTCTCAGGCTGAACTGCAATTACATAAATATCTGCCCCGCAGTCATTTTGAATAAACTCGGCCACCAGGTCCAATCCGGAATTGTGAGTGGTAAATCCCGCAGATACTTCTTTGGCCTTTTTGATATCTATGTATCCGGGGGTTTTCCCCAGCTCCACAGCATCGATAAATAGAACTAAATCCGGGCTGTTACGACAAATTTTCGACAGATAATTCTCGGGAGTTGTTTGACAGTTATATACCTGTTTAAACCCTTTTTTCTTAAGTTTTTTAACCGTATATATACCGACTCCGTCATCTCCACGCATTAAATTTCCCACTCCGGCCACTATAATATTTTTTTTGGGGGAGATATTTTCAAGTACCATACAGATATTTACATTTATTCTTTACCGGCTTCCAGAGAATATACCTTATGACGGCAAGCGGGACATAAAAACTCGAGAATATCGGACCTATAGAAAACTTCCCGCTTTTTTACCGGAGGCTGGGGAAATCCGCGTTTGTTCTGCCTAGTCAGAATTAAATCCGGATTTGCGGAGGCCAGTGCCGGCCCCATCCTCCGGGCCGTGGCAATAAGCTGGTCCTCGGTAGCTACGGATTCCCCGCATTTACTGCAAACTATAAGTTTAAATTCCTGTATTACATTCATTTCATCTCTAGAATAACCAGCCATATCATATTCCCGGGTAAGTTTTACACCCGGTTGGGGACGAGGACATTTTTCTTCACACTGACCGCAGTAAATACATCTGTCGTAAAGCCGTAAAATTTTCCGGGTCTCTTCTTTAGTAGAATCATTTATTTCAATGGCCTCTGCCGGGCAAACCTCCATACAGGCCTCACAACCTATACACCAGTCCTCGTCGGGAACGGGCGTACCCCTGAACCCGGGTGCCGCTTTATGTTTAACGTCCGGGAATTTTGTAGTGTACCGGGGGGAAAATACAGCTTTCAGGGCTTCTTTTAATTCTCTCAGTTTAGGCAGTTTCACAATTTATTCTTCCCCGGGTTTTTCCATCCCGCTCTGGTCAAACACCTCGCCGTACTCATCTTTTTTAGAACCGCTCCACAACCTAATGCCGTACCTGTAGGCCCCCCGGGCCAGCGCATGAGCCCCGGTGGGAGAAGTTATCAATACAAAAAGCATCACCAAGAGGGCCTTCGTACCCGCCGGAGTAAAACCGTGTATTATAAATATTCCAAAAAGTATAGAACAGGTGCCCAGGGTTACGCATTTTGTACCAGCCTGGAGCCGGTTGTATACATCCGAAAATCGGATAAGTCCCACGCACCCGGCCAGATCAAAAAATATTCCGATCCCTATAATTATTATTCCTAAATAATACATATCATTTCCCAGATTTTATTCCTCAAAATTTTTACCTTCCAGATACTTAGCCAGCGCTATTGTACCTATAAAACTTAAAAGAGCCCATGAAAGAGCTATGTTAAGATAAAAATCCGTATCTGTTTTTAAAGTAAACAGAGCGCTGAACCCCACTACAATAGTCCCTATCATATCTATAGCCACGGTCCGGTCCGGCACAGTGGGGCCCCGGCCCATCCGGTACACACATAAAATACAGCATATAAACAGTATTATAAAATATATATCTATTATCATTCGAATACCTTCTTCAAAATCTTTTCAAACCTTCCGGCAATTTTTTGGGTAGCCTTCTGGGGACTGGAAGTAGTTATATTTACCCAGTGTACATAAATTACTTCCTCTTTTATATCCACCGTCAAAGTTCCCGGGGTAAGGGTTATTGAATTACAAAGAATTGTCCGGGCCAGAGGATTTTTAAGTTTTGTATTAACTTTAACTATTCCCGGTTTTATCAGCCTTTCCGTTTTTATAATTCTGTAAAGAACATCAAAATTAGCAACTATCATATAATAAATAAGTATCGGAACATATAGTATCGCCCATAGCAGTTTTTCAACTTTAAATTTTGATGCCGGCGATTTTTTAGAATATTTTTTCTGGATACGGGGACTGAAAACAATTACCCCAACAAAAGCAACTACCAGCCCCGCTACTATATCCTGTAAATTTAAAGGATTAAACGGCCAGGTCAAAAACAGCCATATAATATACGTTGCTATATAATAAATTATATTATTTATCATAATCCCCCCCTGACTAATTTTATATATCCTGACGGGTCAAGAAGAAGCTCCGCCGCGGGTGCCAGCACCTCTTCTCTAATTGCAGGTATAAATATAATTCCCATAAAAATACAGGCTAAAGCCAGTATTATCATAGGAATTTGCATACTGTAAGTAACTTCTTTGATTTTTTTAAGAGATTTTTTTATGTTTCCAATAAAAGCATATCTCTGGAGTTTAATAAAAGATCCCAGAGTCAAAATACTTGCTATTACCGCCCAGCCGGCAAGAACCGGGTGGCCGGCCTGAAATGCGGCAATAATTATTACCAGCTTACTCCAGAAGCCGTTAAACGGAGGGATCCCGGAAATAGAAAGGGAGGCTATCATGGAAGTAGCTCCCGTCACCGGCATCTTCTGGTTTAAGCCACCCATCTTTTTTAAATTTCTGGTTTTTAACCGGTAATCAACGGCACCGGAATTTAAAAATAACAGGGATTTAAAAACGGAATGATTTAGAAGATGAAATAATCCTCCTATAATGCCCAAGGGAGTTGCCAATCCAAACCCCAAAGCTATGTATCCCATCTGGCTTATAGAATGATAGGCCAGAAGTCTCTTAAAATCCCACTGTCCTAAAGCCAGCAGAACGCCGGCTACCATGGACATTGTACCGAAAATTCTTAAAATTTGAGGAACCGGGCCCGAATTCATTCCCAGCATAACATAGGTAACCCTTATAAAAGCATAAATTCCTATTGTTTTTATCAGTACGCCGCTGAGCATAGCCGATATAGGCGCCGGGGCCGAAGAATGGGCGTCGGGCAGCCAGGCGTGAAAAGGTACAATGGCTGATTTTATGGAAAATCCAACTATAAAAAGGATTGCGGCCAGGTATATACTGACCGGAGTTTGCCCGCCGGCGGCCAGTATTTCAGCGATATAAGCCATGTTAAGATTTGCCGTATTGGCATACACAAGACCTATCCCTAAAAGCATAAAGGCCGTACCTATACTGGAAAGAACCAGATATTTAAAAGTCGCCTCTATCTCTTCCCTTTGGGTCCCGTATCCCACCAAAGCATAAGAAGCTATAGAAGCCAGTTCCAGAAAAATATAAAGATTAAATATATCCCCGGTTATTATAACCCCATTCATTCCGGTCAGCATCAGCAAAAAGAGCGCGTAGTATTTCTCTCTGGACCCGTATTTCTTTATATAATTATACGAAAATATAATGCACATCAACGCCACAAAATTTGTTATTACCAGAACCGGGCCGGTCAACCCGTCCAGGACCAGAATTATACCCAGGGGAAACTCCCAGCCGGCCATGTTATAAATACCGTAATTACCAAATAGAACTAAAGAAATAATCAGAGTAACCAGTATAGACGTTCCGGAGATTATTTCCAGAGCTAATTCTTCATTAAATTCTTTATTAATTAGATCAAGTACAGTAACGCAAAAAGCTGCTGCCAAAGGTATTAAAACTGTAGCGGGTAGCAAAATCATCCTTTTAGATCCTTTATCTTCGATACGTCAAATGTCTTAAACCTGTCGTATATCCGGATAGCTATGGCCACCATCAAAGCAATAATCGAAAGTCCTATAACTATAGATGTCAGTACCATAGCCTGGGTAAGTGGATCCACAGAACCGGCGACAAAATTTTCTACACTCATCCCTTCGGTTATTATGGGCGCCGTTCCGTCTTTTTGATATCCAACCAGTAAAATGAAAAGGTTAACTGCATTCTGCATTATTATTATTGAAATAATGATTTTTATGGCATTCTTTTTAGTTGCTATCCCGTATAAACCGATAAAAAACAGTACCATACAGAGACTATAAGTTAAAGGCAAGTTAATCATTTTCCGTCTCCCGGCTAAATAATGCCAAAACAGAAAATGCGATGAATACCGAAAACCCCACTTTTAAAGCTATAACCAGGTTTTCAATTATCATGGGCCCGGCGGAAAAAAGACGAAATCCCCGGCCCGTATATATACCATTTAATAATTCAAACATAAATTCTCCGCCCAGAAAAAACCGTAAACTTAAAAATATTAAAAGTCCCAGAAAACCCACGGATTCCAGTACATGGGACTTAAAAATACTAAATTCCCTAAAAACTTCTTTTTTACCGTAGACTATAAATAAAAGTATAAACAAAAACGCTAATATTACCCCCCCGGCAAAACCGCCTCCCGGAGAAAGATGACCGTATAATATAATATTTACTCCGTATATAAAAATAAACGCTGCTATAAAAGTAGTTACTGTCTTGACAATTTCTGTCATTCCGTTTTTATTTTTCATCGTTAACCCTCTTATCCGGCGACGATTTTCTTAAAAGAGCCAGCACCCCTATTATAGCCGCAAAAAGCACAGTTGCCTCTCCTAAAGTATCGTAGCCTCTGTATGATAAAATTACCGAGTTTACAACATTGGGAGCTCCGGTCTGTTCTAAACTTCCTTTAAGGTATTCCACCGAAGGTACAACTGAGTCTGTTCTTAAAATTAAATTATTTCCAAAATCAGGTAAATCTTGAATGGAGAGTATTACAAATACCAGTAAAATACCGAGTAAAACCCCGCCGGCCACCAATCCAAAAAATTCCTTCTGACTTTTTGGGGCCGTACGGTCTCTATTAACAGTTGACCTTATTAAAATTATTAAAAGAACAACTTCCACAAGTATCTGAACAATAGCTACATCGGGCGCGGCTAAAAAAAGCATAACAATAGCCAGACCGAATCCCACACCTCCAAGAGAAATAATCGAAGCTAGGAGATTTTTAGATTCAAGGGCTATTATGGCCGCAATAATTTTTAATATTAAAATTAATTCTATCATCTTAAATAAGCAAACATCAGCACAGCCGTCCCCGCTATAACCCATAAAATATAGTTAGTTAGTACTCCTCCGTGCATCCATTTTAAAAATTTTATCCAGTAAAACGTAAATTCCTTTAACTGCTCGTATATATCAAAATATCCCTTGCGAGACCAGGCATATATTTTTTTAAAAATACCCAGGTTTTCTATAGTGGTATAAAATTCCACTCCCGATACCCGCATTTCCGGCTTAATTTTTTCGCCCCCTATATACGGTTTTGTCCTCCGGTAATCGCTAACTTTAAATAAAGCGTAAAACAAAAGTCCCACAACTATACCTAAGAAAAAAAAGAGGGCAGCAAGCCGCGGAACCCACAAACCGGAAACCACAAAATCCCCCACGATAATATTTAAAAAAGGATATACCAGATACTCCGGAAAAATTCCGATTCCCAGACAAATCAAAGGTAGAACTACAAGCGCCGGCACCTCCCAGCTTATATTCTCTGAATGTGATCGGCGACCCTTTGCAGGCTGTCCTAAAAAAGCAGCATGCACAATTTTAACAAAGGAGGCCAGAGTTAAAACAGAACCAAAAACAGCAGCCGTCAACCATAAGACCCAGATACTCCCTTCAGTCATTTTTTCAATAAGACTCTGATAAACCAGCCATTTTGAAATAAACCCGTTTAAAGGAGGAATCCCGGATATGGCTATTGCGCAAATTGTAAAGCTCATAAAAGTTATTGGAAAATTTTTATACAGCCCACCCAGATTTTCAAGTTTCGCAGTGCCGGTCTCTTTTTCTATTACTCCCGCACCCAGAAAAAGCGCCTGTTTATATAATGCATTATTTAACATATGGAGTAGCCCGCCGGCAATTCCTATTAACGTTCCGGTACCTATTCCCAGAACCATGTAGCCTACCTGAGATACCGCATGATATCCTAACAGTCTCTTTAAATTATGCTGGGCAAGCGCCATAAAAACACCCGCCAGTACGGTAAAAGCTCCCACAGCCATGAGCAGAGTACTGGCATTTCCCCGCACTATAAACCAGTCCACGCATATTTTCTTTA
This sequence comes from uncultured bacterium, assembly GCA_964476445.1. Taxonomy (GTDB): domain Bacteria; phylum CG03; class SLGR01; order SLGR01; family JAGXOG01; genus CAYZAK01. The sequence goes on along the minus strand of CAYZAK010000015.1, from coordinate 6,988 downwards.
ACAGGTATATTCCCAGTAGTTTATCCAGAGACGCCGGAAGTAAAGCCACCACCGGCACAGGAGCATCTTTTGCAGTATCGGGTATCCAGGTGTGAAACGGAAAAGCCCCCGCTTTGGTAAAAGCGGCCGCAAGCAAAGATATAAATATAACCCAGTTAAGAGGGCCGGTAAGTCCTATATTTAACCCGGAAAGCTCCCGGGTACCGGCAACTGTGATTAGCCCGGCTAGACCCATAAGCAACAAAGCATCGCTTCCTCCCAGTATAATAAAAGTTTTTTTCCAGGTATCTTCATTTCCGGGTTGCCAGACCATAAGAGAAAGGATTAACCCGGTTATCCCCCATCCCACCATAAAAAGAATGGAATTTCCCGCAGTAAAAACTAAAGAAGTTGCACCTAAAACCCAGCAGAAAAGAGCCCAGAAAAAACCGGTGTGTTCATCATAATGACCAACAGAGTAAAGGGCAACCAGTATCCCGAAAAAACCAGTTAAAATTACCAGACCCACAGATAACATTCCTCCACTGAACAAAGACTGAACCCCTCCTAATTCTAGACTGTAATTTGGAAAAGTTCTTATCCCACCAAACATTAAAGAAACTCCTGACAGGCCCCCTAAAATACTCCCGTACTTAGCCCACTTTAGGGGAATAAATATAGATAACAGACCCAGTAAAAAAGGTATGGACGCTATCAGATGTAAAATTTCCATCAGCTATCCTGTTCCATTTTCTCCCGCATCTTTTCGGTCTTATTTTTGGAAAGCTCTATGAGCTCTTTAGAAGAATACTCCCGACCGTCTTTAGCTACAGCCTGCATTCTTTCCGTACAGCAGTAACAGGGGTCCACTGCCGCAAGAGTTATGGCCGCATCCGGTATTGTACCCCCTATCACTGCGACCTCATTAGACAGTACATTTTGAAAGGACGGGGCCCGGATTTTATGCCGGTAGGGAACGCTCCCACCGTAAGATCTAACATAATGAAAAACTTCACCCCGGGGTGCTTCGTGACGACCTATACCCTGGCCTTCGGGAATATCTTTAATCTGAATATCTATATCCCCGGAAATATTTTTTAGTTTATCTACGCACTGATTTATTATCCGGGTAGACTGTCTAATTTCTTCCAGCCTCACCATAGTCTTAGCATATACGTCCCCTTCTTTTTTAACCGGTACTTCCCACTCTATTTGATCGTAGGCGGCATAAGGATCGGACTTTCTTATATCCATTTTTATACCCGATGCTCGGGCCGTAGGCCCAACCACGCAGTACTGTCGGGCCTCTTTTTTCGGTAAAGTCCCGGCTACTTTTAATCTGGCTCGCAGGACCGGGTCATCTTTAATGGCTTTTTCCAGCATATCAACTTGGGGTTCTATATCATCCATAGCTTTCTGGATTTTATCCCCTTGTTTTACAGAAATATTTCTTCTGGCCCCCCCTATCTTCATCATGCCATAGTGCTGACGGTTTCCAAACACCTCCTCGCAAAGATCCAGAAGCGGCTCACGGTATTTCCAGCACCACATCCACACCGTATTATACCCTAAAAAATGGCCGGCCAGACCCATCCATAAAAGATGGGAATGAATTCTCTCCATTTCTCCTACAACCGAACGTATATATTTAGCTCTGCCGGGTATTTCAATACCCCCTAATTCTTCTACTGCATTTACATAGGCAAAGGGATGGGAAGTGGAACAGATTCCGCAGATTCTTTCCACTAAAAAAAGGACCTGATCATAGTTTTTCCCTTCGGATAATTTTTCTATCCCCCGATGATTATATCCCAATTCTATATCTAAACCCAAAACTTTTTCACCATCCACTTTCAACCGGAAAAACTCCGGTTCTTCCTGCAGAGGATGATAGGGTCCTATCGGTATTTCTGTTGTTTTATTTTTTTTCTTTTTATTCATCTTTTTCTAAGAGGATACTTTTTTCCACTGTACTCCCCGGAAAGCAATAGGTTTTTGGCATCTTCATTGCCTTTAAACTCAATTCCCATAAGTTCCGTTAGCTCCCTTTCAATCCATTTTGTACCCTTTATTATACCGGTCAGGGTATCCACCCTGGGTTTGACCGGATCTGTTTTAACCGTTAAGTTAAAAAATATTCCTTCTTCATCATAGGAAAAATGGTAAATTATCTCCATGTAATCTTTCTCGTCAATAGCGGTAGCCGTAGAAAATCTACAGTTAAAATTATTAAATAGCAAGCCGGCGGCTTTTATTAAATATCCGGGCTCTATTTCAATATAAATTCGTTTTTCATTAACATCATCTACACTTTTTAGATTATCTCCAAATTTTTGTTTAATCTCATCAAGTATTTTCATCTTCTTTTCTCCGGTTTATCAACCTCTTCATTTTCGATTTTTTTAACTAATTTTACCACGGCAGAAAGCAAAGCTTCCGGGCGGGGGGGACAACCGGGCACGTACACATCCACGGGAAGATGTCTATCGGCCGGACCTACAACGTTGTACGAACCCCTGAACATCCCCGTATCCAGCGGACAGGTGCCCACCGCTATTATATAAAATGGTTTGGGCGCCTGGCGATATATTCTTTTAAGCCGGGGAAGTACTTTAGAATTTATAACCCCGGTAAGTAGCATACAGTCCGCATGTCTTATGCTCCCTACCAGTTTTACACCGAATCTTTCAGCATCGAATTTAGGAGTAAGGGCATCCAGAATTTCTATATCGCAGTTATTACACGGTGAAGCCGCAAAATGATATACCCATATAGATTTTGAGACACTCTTTTTAAACATAAATCATAATCCCATAAGCGCCAGTATCACGCTTACTCCGGCCAGTAAAGTTACCGGTCCCCAGAAAAATCTAAGAGTCTGGTTTATTCTTAAACGGGGATTGGTATTCTTAAATAAAATTACCACTACAATTATTCCTAAATACTTTAAAATACCGGGCCAGGTATTAATCCCCCCCAGAAACAATATTACGGTAAAAAAAGGCAGTACTGACATAAGTATCCATCTGGAAACCACAAATAAGCCCAAAGGAGGACCCGAAAATTCTATCATAACTCCGCCCATTATCTCCTGTTCGGCTTCAGGAATATCAAAGGGAATCTGGGCCATCTTAGACTGAAAACAAACTATTGTAACCAAAAGAGCAAGGAACCCCGAAACCGAGCCGGCTATTACCCCGTGGGACTGCTGATAACTTATTATACTGCTCAATTCTATTAAGCCGTCCGTTTTTATAAATATTACGCATAAAGCCAGTATAAAAGGTAGTTCATAAGAAAGCACCAGTTTCATTTCCCGGGAAGATCCCAGTGAAGCCAGCGGATTTGCCGAAGAAGCTCCGCTCATAATAACGGCAAAAGACGGTATTAACAGAAGATAAACTATTACAAATATATCTCCCCCGAACCCTTCGGCAGCCAGATTGGTTTTTAAAAGAATAAAACCTATTAAAATTACCGCCGAGAAACTTATCACCGGAGAAAGTAAAAAAGTCAGTATGCTGCTGTCCCGGGGAACCAGGGTTTCTTTATTCATTAACTTGAAAAAATCGTAGACCGGCTGAAATAGAGGCGGCCCGACCCTCCACTGAACCAGGGCGGATACTTTTCTGTCTAACCAGGACACTAAAAATGATACCGCCATTATAAAAATAATGCCCGGATAAAGAAGATATTCAATAACAATCATTTCCAGTCCTTTGCCTTTACGGCAAATTCGTCATCGATAACCGTCCATTCTTTGGAACTCCGGTCAATTTCTGAAAGTGCATCTTTATAACATTTCTTAATATCTATCTTATGAACCGGATACGTACGGTAAGCCAGAACCGACGGAGGATTAGCACCCACCGGACAGGCTGTAGCGCACTGCTTGCATGATACACAGAGCATTTTATACCGGAGGAGATTTCCCTCTTCTTTTTTTTCAAGTGCCTCCTCCGGGCAGGCAGCCACACAGGGCGGATTTTTACAGTGCCGGCATACTATTTCCCGAATCCCCCTCTCAACATAGGTGTATATCCCGGGAGAATAATCTTTACACCTTTTACAGTCAAAACATTTATCTAAATCTATGCCCAACATTTTAAAATAATTAATCCCACAGGCCGAGAAGTCCTTTTACCTCACTATAATTAAAAACCGGGCCGTCCTTGCATACATAATAGGGACCTACCAGGCAGTGACGGCATTTTCCGAAACCGCAGGTCATATTTTTTTCCAGTGAAATTATTATCCTATCTCCACTAATACCCATCTCCTCAAGTTCCATAGCCCCAAATTTCATCATAACCGGAGGTCCCACCACAACCGCCAGACAATTTTCGGTATCTACATCAACTTTATCAAATAAGGTAGTGACTACACCCTCGTCTTCTTTCCAGGTTTCGTCAGGTTCGTCAACTGTACGGTGCATAATAAACTCATCCGCCCAATCATTGTGCGTATCTTTGTATATAACATCTTTGGGGGACTTACAACCGTAAAGCAGATGAACCTTGGGGTATTTATTTCTGTCTTTTAATATTTCGTATATTAATGATCTCAACGGAGCTATACCGCAGCCTCCGCCCACTATTAAAAGTTCTTTGTTCTGAAAACTGTTTACGGGAAAACCGTTACCGTAAGGTCCCCGAACGCCCAGCATATCACCTATTTTTTTGTTATGTAATTCTTCAGTGGCCGTACCCACGTTCATTACCGTAACATCTATATTCTTATGTGCTCCCGGTTCTGAAGAGGGAGTAAACGGCGCCTCCCCTATACCCGGTACGGTCAGCTGAATAAACTGTCCGGCGGAAAATTTAAAAGGCTCCTCCAGGTTAAGCTTAAAAGTTTTTATATTGGGTGTCTCATTAATTACTTTAGTGATTTTTGCTTTTACCGGGGCATAGGGGTTTTTATTTTTCAAAATAATCCCTCCACAGTATCTTTTATGTCAATCTCAGCCGGACAGGTCTGAATACACCGGCCGCATCCTGTACAACCGGGTATCTCAAATTCCTCAAGCATTAAAGTAAACTTACAGTAATACCGGTGTCTGAATCTTTCCCACAATTTTTCCCGGGGATTTCCCCCTCCCCCAACCCTGGCGTAACCGGGAAACTGGCAGGAGTCCCACTGTAAAATTTTCTGAAATTTTCGTTTATCAGACAGCTCATTTAAAACATTACAATAACAGGTAGGACAGCAGAAATTACAACCCCCGCACTGCATACACCGGTCTTTTTTATCCTTCCAGTACTCCTGGTCATTACTATTTTTAATTTTAGCGCCGAATTTATCTTTCTTATAATCTCTTTTAAAATTATTCTTTACTCTAAGTTCGGCCGTTTTTTTTAAATCCTTCTTTTGGTTTAATTCCCCCTGAGAAACCCGGGAAAGCTGATCATAATCAATTAAACTCTCATCCGCTTCTTTACCAGAAGTAATAATAATCTCATTATCTAAAAAGGTTAAATTCAGAGCAAAGTTATTCCTGGTCTTATTAAACGGATTACCTCCCACAGCCATGCAAAAACAGGTATCCGCTGGATCGGTACAATCTACAGTCACTATCTTCAACTTTTCTCTAAAACTTTTATAAACCGGATCCGCCGGTTCTTCTTCTAAAAATATTTTATCATATATCCCGATTAAAGCTCTTAAATCACAATTTCTAACCCCCATAAGTATTACTGGTTTTTCTTGTGGGGCGGTTTCTTCTGCCGGGCCAACTACCTGATACCGGGGGGGAAAAACAAATTCCTTTACACTTCCCCATACCGGAACTATATTCCAGTTTATATCTAAATCAGTTTTATATAAAAAAAACTCCCCGTTTTTCCCGGGGACAAATAAATGGTATTCCTCGGACCATTTTTCTAAATATTTTTTTAACTCCTGTTCAGATATTACATATTTCATCTACTCTTTCTGTTCTTTAGGGTATAAGATAAGTTTTGTAATTCTAAAGCTAAATCTGCATTTCTAACTTCTACATTGTCCGGTATATTTAAGTTGCAGGGCGCAAAATTTAAAATTTCCTGAATCCCGGCGGTGACTACCTTATCACAAACTTTCTGGGCAGCTGAAACCGGAACTGCAATTATAGCTATATCTATTTTATTTTTATTTATAATTTCAACCAATTGCTTCTCCGGCCTGATCTCAGTATCATTCCATACTGTCCCTATTTTTTTGGAATCATTATCCACTATTACTTTAAAATTAAAACCTTCTCTTTTAAAGCCGGGATAATAAAAAAGAGCCCGTCCTAAATTACCAGCCCCAATCAATGCAATATTCCAGAATTGTGAAAGCCCCAAAAGTTTATTTATTTCTTCAACCAGTTCATCTATTCTGTATCCGACACCCGGCTTACCTTTTTTACCTAATTCGGATAAGTCCCTTCTAACCTGGGCCGGAGTTTTGGAAAGAACAGCAGCTATATCCCGGGAGGTAACCCATTTTTTACCCTCTTTAGAAAAATATTTGCAAATTCTGTTATACAGTATAAGTCTTTCAACTATAAATTTATTAATCATATTTAAAACCCAATCTCTTTTGTGAAAAACTTCACACTTATTACTGAGACCCCACTAACAAGTCTTAATTAACTTGATAGCAACATTGAAATTGTATAAAATAGCGACAATGAAGTCAAAACAATGTACAAAAATGAGCAAAAACATAAAAGTCACAAACAGATTTTTTTTAACAGCAACATGGTCAATTCCAAAACTAAACTGAACATGGTAAAATAATAAATAAAGCCCCAGATGTAAAAAGGTATTCCTGTAGGTTTATTTTTAAAATCTTATAATTCTTTTTAAATAATAAATATTAAGTACACGGATTCAATGACAAAGTGCAACATTCTAGTTAAAATGGAAAACGATAGGAGACTAAAATGTTATGGGAAAGAAATACTGTCACATAAGTCAGCAGGAGCAGGATATGATAGCTGTATATAAAGCACAAAGATTAAACCAGACACTAATGGCGGAAA
>CAYZAK010000014.1:21445-35924 GCA_964476445.1 uncultured bacterium | reverse complement strand
TTCTTTTGTAACCCCGGCTCAATACAGCCGGGGTTAAGCCATCGGGTAGATAATTCAGTATTTCCATGACCAGGGGCGTTTTACCCGACCCCCCCAGAGTAATATTCCCCACGCTTATAACTGGCACCTTTACCTCTTTTGATTTTATAGTTTTAAAATAAATGCCCATACCAACCCGGTAAAAACAGGATAAAACAAATAAAATTGGCCATACAATTATTTTAATAATTCTTCTAATCATTACTATTTTTTAAAATATATTCAGAAGCTTCTAAAAGATCTCTGGCCAGGTAATCCGGTTTTAAGTTTTCTTCTCCGGACGTTACGGTTTTAGTCCCTACTTGTACGGTTCCTAAACCTAAATTTATACCTAATTCTATATCCGACACCTTATCTCCTATAACCCAGCTATCTTCCAGCTGTAAATTCAGTTCACGGCCTGCTTTTAGTACCATACCCGGATGCGGCTTCCGGCAATTACAGTTATCATCCGGATGATGGGGGCAATAATAAACTCTGTCAATGACAACCCCTTTTTGTTTTAAACGGTTTAAAAAATATGAATTTAAATTTTTGTAGTCCCGTTCGGTGTAATAACCCCGGGCAATCCCGGACTGGTTGGTAACAACTACCAGTATATACCCATTTTTTCTAAAATTTCTTAAAGCTTTAAACACTCCCGGTATAAACTCAAGATTATCTTTTTTGCTTACATAACCGTGATCTTTATTTATGGTCCCATCCCGGTCTAAAAATATAACCGGCCAGGTATCCTTCCAAAAATTATGCATCCAGAACCATTCTTCAGGATTGGCCTTCACTTTTTTTTCTATCCAGGAGATCTGCTTTTGGGTATTAATTAGAACATCTTTCACCGAATCGGAAGTTTTTGACAATTTCAGCGGATTTTCACAGACAACTCTTATCTTTTTGTTTTCATGATAACTGTAAATAGGATACACTTTGCTCCCGGTACTCCGGGCAATAAGGGAATTAAAATGAGTAATCCACACAGGCCGGTTAAAAAAAGGGTACGGAATTCCGCTGGATATACGCTGGTCTATCAGTACCCCTATATTACCCCTATTTTTTATTATCCTTAAGGCTTTTCTGGCACCTCCTTTGTATGAAATTGGCCGGGCACCGTAAGCTCCTCGAAGTTCATTCATCAACTTATCAACGGCTGGATTACTTATTTTTTTATATACAGGAAAAACACTGTAGTTGGCGGCGGACAGCGAAAGTCCGGCAATTTCCCAGTTCCCCATGTGTCCGGTTAAAAATATTACCCCATTGGAACCATCGGGCATTTTTTTGGGGCCGCTAAAGACAACCCGTCCCGAAAACCGGCCGGATGCATATTTAAAAAACTCTACCATATTGCTTCCAAAATTTTTAAATACCTCCCGGGCCGTTTTTTGGATCCATTTTTTATTTTTCTCAGGGAATGCCCTGTTTAAATTTTGACAGGTTATTCTTTTTCTGGATGAGACTAAAAGATACGCTGTCATCCCCAGCAACCTTCCTGTTTTTAAAGCAATTTTTGGGGGTAGAAAAACAATAAATCTAATTATAATTTTTAATATATAATAAAAAAAGTAATTTGGAGCATCCATTTCACAGGTTTTCTTTTATAAAATAGGAATGGGCTAATGCCTCTTTACATCCGGTGCTTTTTACCAGCCGGGAAATTTTAATTTCAACTTTTAGAATCATTTTATTTTAGGTTACTTTCGGGAAGGGACATTCGGCGCGACCAGCTAGATTGTTTAAGTTTTATTATTAATCCCACAATAGTCCATATCAGAACCGAATTCTGAGCCGCAGTTAGATAATCTCGAAATACTCCGCCGGTAAATACGGCCAGAAGAGCCAGCCAGCAGGCATAGTGTAGATTTTTCCATCTTCTTTTATAGGAAGGATCGGGTTTCAAGTAAAGTTTAACAAATATAAAAATCAAAACCATAAATGATAAAAAAACCAGAAAACCGCCATCGATAAGAAGATTTAAATAAATAGAACTGGGTCGCTGAACAGGATATTCGCTATCCGCCGGAAAAGCTTCCGGGTATTTTTGATTGAGAACCTCCCGGTATCTACCGGCACCGGTTCCCGTAAATGGCTGCAGGGTAAACATTTTTAAAGCTGTTTTCGCTCTATCCAAACGGCTGTTTAATTCCCGGGTATTTAATTCCTCGGCCAAAACCCCTTTATCCACCTCTAAATTTACTCCGGCCGTAAATAATAATAGCCCAAAAATACAACTTGATAGCACCAAATAAATTCTCTTCTTTTTTAATTTAAACGAATAGACCATTAAAGCTATTATCAACCCGATCCACGCGCTGAAAGTAAAATTAAAAAATAAAGCCAGACACACCAGTACAGAAATAAATAATTTATTAAAAACCGCGGCGGTTATAAAAAGCAACATCAGCAGTTGACCGCCGAAGGTTATCTGATTGCCCATAATCCCGGTACCCAAAAAAATTGAATAATTTCCTATATTTATAACTTCTTGTAAGGCCGGAGGAATCAATCGGAAAGTTTCACCGATTTGAAAATCTAAATTAAAATTTAAACCTACAGTAGATTGAAGTATGGTGTATAAGGCTATACCAAATGCCGCCCAGCCCAGATAAGTTAAAAATCTTTTCATCTCCCGCTGTTCAAACAGATACACCACCAGATACAGATGAACTATATACCAGTAATCCTGTACAACTTTATTTAAACTGCCCCCTATATCCGGACTAAATAAAGAGCTCACTAAAAACAAACCAATAAAAACAGCCAGAGGTATTTCCAGACCGGTTGGAGTTAAACTCAGGTTTTTACGGAACTTTTTTATAATTAGAGCAATAAAAAGTAACCCGGCCGCAACATTCATCAAAGTAATGGAAAAAGTCATGCTTACTGCTAGTAATATTATCCCACAATTAAGAGAATTTTTGTATATTTCGTCTATTTCTAATCTCATTTTATTATTATACTATAATACAAATACTTTTCAAAAACCGGTCACCTTGTCGGTATTCCATCTTTACTTTTCTGTGAGTAGTGATATTTAAGAGAAATAATAATTCCGATTAGAGTCCATATCAAAACTGAATTTTGGGCAGAGGTAAGATAGGTTTGAAAAATGCCCGCACTAAATACTGAGAAAAGGGCAGCCCATAAAAAATCATATACTTTATTGAATTTCTTAAACTTAAAATCCTTGGGAGGGCGGATATATAATTGCATGAATTTTAATAGAAAAAACAGAAAAGCCGCAAAAGTTACCGCACCGCCTCGAACTAACATACTTAAATATATTGAATGGGGGTGAACTTTTGAACCGGACGTCGGTAGATGGGGAAACTTTTCCCTATAATTATTTTCTTTAAACCTGGGAGTGTACCGGCCGGCGCCTATTCCCACTATAGGAGAACTTTTATACATATGAATGGAGGCCTCCCATATAGCCAGTCGCCCTGAAAATTTCTCTTTAACCACCGAGATATTCCCGGGTACCGAAAGAAAAATAGAGGTAAACACTACCAACACTGCCAATCCGTAAATAACTTTTTTATTTTTAACTGCAAGAATATATATTAATCCCAATATAAATCCTCCCCATGCACTGTAGGCAAAACTAAAAAACAGAGCGGCAGGTATAAACATAAAATATCTTTTCTTTTTAATTATTGTCCAGCTCACGAATGAAAGCATGGCCATCTGCCCCCCCAGATCCAGGTGGTGACTGAATACACCAGAACCCCTATACAGAGTAATACCCAAGAATTCAGTTACCGGTGCTATCCTGTCTCTTCCCATAGATATACTTGAAAGAAGTCCTTCTTCTATGCTAGCGGCCAACCCCCCTAAAAGAGCCCAGCCTGAGAACCCCTGAACTACAGTATAAATACCGGCGACAACCGCACTCCAGGCCATTAACTTTAAAAATTTCCATATATGTTCAGGTTTAAACATATAGATCATAAATACCATGCAGAACATCCATCCGTGTTTATTAAAAATATATTTTAGACTTTCCCACGGCTCGGGTGAGCCTAAGATGGTACTTATCAGGTAAGCCAGTATAAATAACCCCAGAGGAATTTCAAGCCCGGTTTTTATGATTTTTAATTCGCCGGTAAAAATTTTTATTAAAAAAGCGGCCCCCAAAAAACCAACAGCCACACCCATAAAAAATATAGAAACCGGTATACTTATGGCCAGTAACACCAGTCCCCAGTTAAACAAAGTATTCCCTGTTTTTTTAGTATTTATCCTAATCACAGCTTTTTACCGCTCCATTTTTATTATTTATCAATTTTCCTATATATATCTATATATCCATTCACCATCTTCTTAACTGAGAATTTTTCTTCTACCCTTGTTCGGCCCCGGACACCCAGTTTTTTTCTTAAACTTTTATCGTACAAAATTTTTTGGAGCTGGTCAAAAACTGCCCCATCATCCTTTTTGGCAACTAAAAATCCGTTTATACCGTCTTTAACTACCTCTTTTAGCCCACCTACCCGAGTAGCCACTACAGGCAGTCCGGAAGCCATCCCTTCTAACACCGAAGTCCCCAGCCCCTCGTAATGTACAGTATGTACCAAAACATCCAGATTATGATAAAAAGCGGGCATATCTTCCACAAATCCTTTAAGTCTGACCTGCCTCCCCAGCTCGCGTTCTTTTATAAATTCTAAAATTTTTTTTTCATCCCGGCCTGTACCGGCTATGTAAAACTTTACTTTTTTGTTTTTTTCAATTACTTTTTGAGCGGCCCGTATAAAAGTCAAAAAATCTTTATGATTTAAATTTAGAGCGCCGGACATTCCCACTTTAAAATTTTTTGGTTTTTGAACCACAGTTTTTTTGTCACTCTTAAACTTTTCAGTGTCTACTGATGAATATATACGTTCCGGATTTTTAAACCCGGACTCAAGCATCTGTTTTTTTATAAAATCAGATATAACTACCAGTTTACCGGGAAATCCGTATTTTATTTTATTTAGAATATTGTTTTTTAAGGGAAAATCAACCCGTCGGGTAAATACCGTTTTTTTTCTAAATTTTCGTAACGTAAGACTACCTACTCCCAAACTCTTGGCTGTATGAAAATGAACTATCCCGGGTGCATAATTACTCACTATCTTTTTAAGTTTCCATCCGGATATGATATCAAGATCGTTTGCCGGATTTAAATTCTTTATTTTGACCCCCATATTCTGTATTTTTTGTTCCAGGGGAGTTCCGGGCGGTGTGATAAGCAACTGTTCCAGTCCCCGTTTTTTTAATTCCCTGATTAAAAGAAAAACCTGATTCTGCCCCCCCCGCCAGGTCCGTCCAGTATCCAGATGTACTATTCTCATTAAACCTTAGCTCTTAAAAAGCTTGAAATTCCGGTATTCGCCTATCCTTATTCCAATTAAATCCGCTATAACATCAGTTACTCGGTATCTTATATCCTTAAAATTCAATTTGTACTCAAATTTTTCAGGACAAAAAGGATAATCCCAGTTTTTTATTCTTTCAGCCATTACCCCGGGATGTGTATTACTGTAATCTTTTACCATAAAAGGGTCCATCTTTTCTTCATAATAGAATCGTTCTTTCTTTTTATTTTTGTCTTCTTTATCCCCATGGTGAAGAGAATTATGATATCTTTTTTTAGCAGCCATTTTATATGGATCCCGGACCCATCCGTAATGATAAACGTAGGCCGGACACTCCTTTACCCTAAGTTTACGGCCGTCAACTCTAAAAGACTGTGCGCTTCGCCAAGACTGAATCCCCAGATGATTCCGTATTATTCTTATTTCTCTTTTGTACCAGTGATAGGATTTAACATAGGTATTAAAATCCCCGTAAAAATGGCGATAATTTAAAACCAGGCCCTCAACTCTCTCATCATTCAGATTTTCTCTCATACAGTTTCTTATTGTATCGTAATCCTGCTCATGAAGTACTTCATCAGCCTGAAGATAAATACACCAGTCTCCCCGGCAACGGTACAGGGGAATATTGGTCTGAACAGCTAATATTCGTCCTTTAGCCTTAAAATCGGGATCCCATTTTGAAACAATTATATTTATTTTGTCGCTTTTAATTGATTGAATCAATTCCAGAGTGTTATCTTCTGAGACCCCCACATTAACATATACCTCATCACATAAAGGCAGCATTGACCTTATGGACTCTTCTACCGGAAAATCGTATTTAATAGCATCTTTAACAAATGTAAAACCGCTTACTTTCACTTTTTTCTCCTTGCTGCTGTTAATAAATAAATCCTCAAATACTTGGTAAATACGCTAAACGAAGCTGTTACCGCCAGGACAAACCCTATTGTGCCATCCAAAAATCCTAATTTCAAAAAATACATTTTTATAAATCTCCCCATGGGATTGGCAAAAAGTTTTCCCGGAGTAACTTTCTTTCCTTTTCTATCCAGCGCACTCCACTTTGTATATCTGTTTACCTTGGTAAAATAATCATCTACGGACTTATAGGAATGATGTTCCATCTTATTCTTTAAATATCCAGCTTTTCCAGCTAATTTAAGTTCGCCGTGTACTCTTTTATCCGGATATCTGGATTTTTCTTTTTTAAATAACCTTATAACTTTATCACTTTCCCACCCCCCGTGATTTATAGGATATCCCAGAAAAAAATTTTTCCTGTATATCCAGTACCCGTCATAATTCGGATCTTTAAGGGTTTTTTGTATCTCCCCGGCAAGAGCAGGAGTAATTATCTCATCAGCATCCACCACCAAAATCCAGTTGTTTTTAGATTTATCCATCCCTATATTCTTTTTGGCTTCGGGATACTTAACATCAGAATTTATAATCCTGGCTCCCATATTTCGGGCAATTTTTTGGGTGCGGTCAGTTGAGTTTGTATCAACTACTATTATCTCATCCACAAATTCAAGATGCTTAATACATATCCCGATATTATCTTCTTCATTATAGGTAACTATTACTGCTGTGACATTATTCATTTAAAATTTTTCCTATGTTTTTTTCATATACCCCCGGAGAATGTCTTTTCTTTACACATTCTATTGCATTTTGAGCCATCTTAACATTAAGTTGTCTGTTATTCAAAATTTGGTGTAATTTCTTTCCTAATAATTTATATTTTCCGGGAGAGGTTAAAAACCCATTTTTTCCGGAGTCTATAATTTCGGGAAGACATCCTACAGCACTGGCCAGTACCGGTCTACCGCTGGCCATCCATTCCAAGGCCACCCTGCTTACCGCTTCTGAGCCCAGCGAAGGAACTATTCCAAGCTTACAGGATTTCATAAAAACTGGTACTTTGTCTTCTTTAATGTACCCTATATACTTAACCCTATCAGAAATTCCAAACTTACCGGCACACTGTTTCAGTTCTTCCCAGGTTATACCTGCTTCATGTCCGACCACTGTTAATTCAAAATTATTTAATTTATCTTTTATATAACCAAGAGCTTGAAATAATATCCGGTGCCCTTTTACTTTATCAAGCCGGCCCACAATTCCCACCCTGTTATCATCCGGTATCCGAGATTTCGAAAATCTTTTTCTTACTACCGGCGGTAAATAAAACACCTTTTCTTCATCCCAGCCTTCCTGTAAAAATTTTGTTTTTAATTGCCAGGTCGGAACAATAATTCCCCGGGATCTTTTATGCATCCATCTATTTAAAAAATTATCGCTTATCATACCCCGCTGGGCATAAACCCGGTAAATTGGCCGCCGGGTAAGAATACTTATCAATGTACCTATAAAAAAAGAACTGCCCGTATGGGCTACTATTTTTTTTATATTAAACCGCTTCAAACAAACATCTAATTTCGCCGCCCCTATTAAACTTTCCAAAGTCCCCCTTCCCGGCAGGCCTATTACAGTATGCTTTTTTACCGACTTCTTGTAAAGTACTGAATTTTTAACAACACCAAATACCGGTCCGAATTTTAGGTTTTCGGGGACCTCTCCCATATCCAGCGCGAAACGGGCCAGCCCCGAATACCAAGGTATATTAACAATATGAAGAATTTTTTTTGGAGCTTGTTGTTTTATAATTTTTTTTTCAACTTTTAGTTTAAATATTAAATATATATAACCGGCTGTTTTTTTTAAAATATCTGAAAAATAACCGGATTTTTTTCCTTTGCAAGTCAGTTCTATCTCTTTTACAGAAACCCCAAAATAAGCTAATTTCAAAAACATTTCCAGATCATCCGTATAACCACAGCGATAAAAGGGAAGGTTACCGGTAGATTTTTTAAATTCCTTTATTACCTTTACCTTATACATCCGAAAATCGGACAGATAACCACGGACTTCCTCAATAGGAAATAATAGCCAAAACAGCCGGTTCACAATATAGGACAAAAAATTACTGAATTTTTTATCCTCTCTCCGGGTCGCTCCCTTATGAAAACGAGATCCAGTTACAATATCCTTTTTTTGTAAAATTCGAGCCATTGTATTTATTGCCCCCCCATTATAATTTTGGGTTTCGGAGAGAGTAATCACCCCGCTTTCCCGGGGAATAGTTTTCAATATATAAGTAAAAATACTTTTAAACGGTAAAGACCTACCGGCATAATTAAAATATTCAACAGGAAGCTTATTTTTTAGTTTTTTGCAAATTTTTTCCATCCGTGGTGAAGAAAGCAAATCCATTACCAGTACTTTGTAAGATAAATTCAGAGATTTATCTATCCTAAACAATAATTTTTCCAGATCAGTTCCTGTTTTTTTGACCGGAACTACTACACATATGTTTGCCTTACAACTATTTGCCATCTGTTTTTAATTCCTTTACCTTGTCGTATAAATCTTTTTTAATCCTCTTTATTTCGATATCGCGCATACATTTAAAATGTTTTAAGGGACATCTCTGAGGACCGTGAAGACTGCAGGGCCGGCAATTTAAAGGTACTTCAATTATTTTATGCATATTCCCATAAGGTGAAAAACCCATCCCTGGAACAGTTGGACCGAAAATAGCTATTACCGGTTTTTTAAATGCCGCTCCTATGTGCATGACCCCGGTATCATTGGATAAAAGTATATCTAAACAGCTTACCGCGGCCAGTAACTCCTTCACAGATGTTTTCCCGGTAAGATTTATCACGTCTTCATCCCATTTTTCATGATTTTTGCCTATAATAACTATTGTAAAATCTTTCCAAACTTCTTTTATAAGATTTTTATATCTTTCTACCGGCCATTGTTTTGTTTTCCATTCACTCTGAACACAGATGCCGAGTACTTTTTTTGTAGAATGATTTGAAAATAAATCTTTATATTTTCTTATTAGATTATTGTCCGGAATCAGACTAAACTCTTTTACCGGCTTTTTACAGCCTGCCAGCCGGGCCAAGTTAAGTAACCGTTCCACTTCATGCTTATCCCAATCGTATTCACATCTTTCAGTAGCTAAAAACTTAGCTCCTCCCCTTTTAAAAGCAATTCTTTTTGGTATACCGGACAGAAATGCAATCAGACCGCTTCTGAAAGATCTTTGAGGTAAAAACGCCTGCTCAAATTTTTCATTTTTTATAATTTTAACCAGATTTAAAAAATTGGCCGGACCACGATCGGCCCCTTTCTTGTCGTATACTATAACTTTATCAACAGAAGGGGAATTTTTAAATACATCTTTAAATGCCGGAGTTACTAAAACAGATACATGGGCTGACAAACATTTTTTAACTGTATTTATTAACGGTAAGGTAAGAATACAGTCCCCCAGAAAAGCTGTCTGTATAATTAAAATTTTCCTTTTTTTTAACAAGAAACTTACTGACCCAAAATCTTTTTAATTTTTTTCATAACCGTATGAGGTTCAATCCGCCTCATACAGGCATGGTCTTTATATTTACATTTTTTTGATCCGTGTAGACTGCAGGGTCTACAATCCATATTTTTTTCCATAACAACTATTTTCTTAGAATTTTTGGGCTGAAATCCAAACTCTTTTACAGTAGGACCAAAAAAGGCGATGGTATCGGTATCCAAAGCACAACCCAGATGAAGAGGGGCAGAATCAGTAGTCACAAGGATCCGGGACTGTTCTATTACCCCGGCCAGCATTCTAAAATCCGTTTTCCCGGCTAAATTTTTTACATATTTCTTTAACAAACCGGTACCGGAAATGATTTGTTCGATAAGTTTATCCTGATTTAAAGTTCCAAGTATAATAACTTTAAAATTGGTATCTCTTATTATCTTTATTATTAGCTTACTGTAATATTCGGTAATCCATTCTTTGGTAGGCCATTTGGCGCCCGGGACGATGGCAATATATTTTTCATATCCCGAAGTCAATTGATTAACTTTATGTTTCTCCTCATCAGTTAAATATATTTCCGGGTTGTTATATTTTTTCGGAATTTCTATCATTTCAAGAGGTTCTAAATATCTATCCACAACTTTCATATCAAGTTTTTCTGACCGGCGGCCGGTATGAAGATAGGTCCGCCGGGCCACCGAGGCCTTATCGTAAGTAATTCTTTGATTTCCTTTAAAAAAATATTTTATAATGTTGGATCGCAAACTATTATGTAAATCTATTATATAATCATATTGAACCCGGCGGGATATTCCGGTAAAAACCCTATCTACATAAGGATTGTTGAAATAAACCTTCTTGTACTCCGGTTTAGTTAAGAAGTCTACTCTATGATTTTTATCGGCAGCTTTTATATTTTTGGGTACCGGAGTAGTTAAAATAACATCGCCTAGTGAAGAATATCTTATAATTAAAAAATTCATATCTTAAATAAATCTGTAGTTTACAAAATCTTACCCAGTTTATTCATGTTTAGCCGACGCTTCTGCATTAAATTTTGATACAGTCTGTTGCCTCTTTTTGAATATTGCCTGGGATTACTTAATATTTTAGCAATATTTCGGCGAAATTCCAGCTTTGAGTTTACTACTGAAATCCCTCCGGTTTCTTTTAAATCTAAAACAATGTCTTTAAAATTGTGATAATAGGGGCCTATAACAACTGGTGTTTTATAGATTGCGGGTTCAATTACATTCTGTCCTCCGTGAGGTATCAAACTCCCCCCCACAAAGGCTACTGATGCCAGAGAATATATTTTTTCCAACTCCCCAATAGTGTCTACTATT
The DNA here is from genome assembly GCA_964476445.1 of uncultured bacterium. Taxonomy (GTDB): domain Bacteria; phylum CG03; class SLGR01; order SLGR01; family JAGXOG01; genus CAYZAK01. The sequence continues at coordinate 24,789 of CAYZAK010000014.1, read as the reverse complement.
ACAACTTCTCCAGGATTGATTTTTTTGTTTTTCTTACTCCAAAGATTAGGTTTAAAGTTATATTTTTCAATTAACTTTATCACCCGACTTACCCGGTTTAAATGTCGGGGAGAAATTATTAAACTTAAGTTTTTAAATTTACAGCGGATTTTACTGTACACCTCCAAAATAATTTTTTCTTCCCCGGAATGGGTTGAACCGCACACTAACACCGGATTATCCGGTAAGTGGAAACGGTTATCCCTTAACTGTTCTGATTTATCACCGGGTATATTAAAAATATATTTTAAATTCAAAGGTTCCTTTATTTTTGCAGCAGAAATCCCAAGGTTTAAATACCTGTTTCGGTTAGTTCTATCTTTTGGATATATAGCCTCTATTCTATTGAGCATATTACTTATAAATCCTCTGAAAATTTTGTATACCGGGAACTTTTTAACAGAAAGACGTCCGTTTAAAATAATTGTATCCATTTCGGATGCGGAATAAATTAATCCCGGCCACAATTCTGTCTCCATAATTATTAATTTACCGGGATTTACATAACTTAATAATTTTTTATATAAAAAGGTAATATCTAGAGGAATAAGTACCACCGTTGCTTTTTTAAAAATTTTGCGTGCCTGATGACGGCCTTCGGGAGTTAAGCAGGTAATAAGAACATCACTTCTGTTAAGTAAATTCGGTAAAGTACGAATTAATTTTACTTCGCCTACCGAAGCGGCGTGAATCCATAATTTTTTTTTGGTATTTCTCAGTTTATCTTTTTTATAACCGGGATAGACAGAAATTCTTTCATGTAAGTTTTCTCTAAATCGTTTACTGAAAATTATTCCAGCCACCAGCCAGGGAACAGCCAGAAAAAAAATTATTACATACAAAAATGTATACCAATAAATCACAATTTTTTTCTTAAATTTTGGGCTTTACGGGTAGTATTACTTATTCCCCGTTCTATTCTTTTTCTAAACTCTTCCATATCCTCTCTAGACTCCGGATAAACCGGACGACCTGTAACTACAACTCCCCGGTTAAACGGTACCGGTAAGACAAAGCTATCCCAGGTATTTAATAATTTTCTGTATTTCACAGAATACGATAAAGGTACTACCGGACAACCTATTTTTTTAGCTATTAAAGGCAACCCGGATTTTACCTTTTCCTTAGGGCCCCGGGGGCCATCAGGCGTAATTGCACACACTTTATTTTGCTTTAAAAGCTTTATTACCCCCATAGCCGAGATTGCTCCCCCCCTGGAGGAAGATCCTCTAACCGTACCAGAACCAAAATTATGTATAATTTGGGATATTACCTCTCCGTCCCTGGACCGGGAAACTAAAACATTTATTCCTCTCCCCCTATGAGAGTAGATTAAGAACATCAATCTGCTGTGCCAAAAAGCAAAAATATATGGTGGCTCCGGCAGCGACGCTATTTTATAATGCTGAAATTTTGTAGTCCATCCCAAAAATCTGATATAAAAAATTCCTACAATTACTAAAATTTTGTACAACACTTTTTAATTTTTAACTAAATTCCGGGCCAGTTTTACCGCTGCCAGAGCATTCTTACCGTAGTAGGCCCCTATTTTACGGGCATAACTTTTTCTTACAGCAGCTCCGCCAATAATAACCGGTACATCTAAGTTTTCCTGGTTTAGCTTTTCAACAACCTCTTCCATGCAAGACATTGTCGTTGTCATAAGAGAGGAAAGAGCTATAATATCCGCTCCCCAGCTTTTTGCCTCTTTTACTATTCTATACGCCGGGATATCCACTCCCATATCCTTAACTTCAAAAGTATGATTTTTTAAAATAAGGGAAACTAAATTTTTCCCAATATCATGAATGTCGCCTTCTACGGTTGCTATCAAAATTTTGCCTTTACAACTCACACTTCCGCCTCGGGATTTGATTTTTCGGTTAATTACATCCATCGTTTTCCGGGCTGCCCGGGCGGATTCAATGAGCTGGGGTAGAAAAATAAGTTTTTGGTCATAATTTTCTCCAATTTTTTTAAGGGCCGGGATTACCGAATCATTTATTATTTTCAAACCTTTAACATGTTCAAGTCTTTTAGCAGCTATTTCAGCGGAATTTACAGTGTTGCCCTCAACAATAGACTGGGACAATTCATCCTGTAACTCAAAGGAATCCGTCTCCGGAGAAAAATATTCAATAAACCGGTTTATATTTTTTGTATCTTTTTTGCCCTTTATAGCCGCGGCGGCATACATGTTATAAATAAGATCTTTGTCTAGTGGATTCACTATAACCCCCGAAACTCCGCTATACACGGAGATGGCGGCAAAAACCTGGTTTATCAGGGCCTGCTGGGGTAAACCCGAAGATATATTACTAATCCCTAAAATAGTGGGGAACTTTATTTTTTTCAAAGCCTTAATAGTATTTTTTGCGCTCCCTGGTTTTGAGGAGAGTGCAAAAACAACCGGGTCTATTACTGTGTTTTCTACAGGTATATTTTCCTCCGAACACCGGGTCATAATTTTCCGGGCTATACTTACCTTTTTTTCCATCTTATCGGGTACGCCATCTTCATCTATACATAAACCTACAAAAGGAATACCGTATTTTTTAACTACCGGAAATAGTCTTTTCATTTTTTCTTCTTCCCCGGATATAGAGTTTAAAAGAGGAACCCCCGGATAACTCCTCACAGTTTTTTTTAATATATCGGGATTCTGACAATCAAACACCAGCGGAAGACCCACCCGGCGAGATAATTTATCTGAAATAGACGGTAAGTTTTTTTCCCGATCTGCCATATTGATATCCAGCGCCGTAGCGCCGGCTTTTTTCTGTTTTAATCCTTCTTTTATTATTTTCTCATCCGATTTTTTCAACTCCGGATGGGCGGTTAAATTAATTCTTTCACCTATAACTACCGGGAAATTTTTAAACTCTGCCCAACTTGTCCGGGAGGTAATTACAGGGGCTATCTTTTCCGGGGCGGGCATTATAAAATCCAAATCCAGATCCTTAAATTCTACAATCATTTCCTTTATAAATTTTGGGGCAGTTCCACAGCAGCCCCCTATATAAGTAGCCCCGGCTTTTATTAAATTTTTCACCTGCCGGGTATATGCTTTTGGATTCATCGAATATACCGTCCGACCGTTCTTATATTTCGGCAACCCGGCATTAGCTTGGGCAATTAACGGCTTTTTTGTCACCTTTCTCATTCTTTGGACCGTTTCCTTTAACTTATCCGGTCCAAAAGAACAGTTAACCCCCACCACTTTTGCTCCCAGGCTGTCCATCAGCCGGGCGGCCACTTCAGGCGGCGGACCCGTGGCAGTACGACTTGTTCCGGGACGAGTCAGG
>CAYZAK010000014.1:0-21435 GCA_964476445.1 uncultured bacterium | reverse complement strand
AAGACGGGAATTTCGGGCGCGATTTCTGCGGCAGCTAAAAGCGCCGCTTTCATTTCCAGAATATCATCCATAGTTTCTACAATAAAAACATCCACTCCTTCACCGGCCAGAACCTTCAACTGCTTTTTAAATATTTCCACTCCCTGTTCAAATACAAGGTTTCCAACAGGTTTAATCATTTTTCCGGTGGGCCCAACCGAACCGGCAATTTTTACTTTTTTACCTGAATTTACCCGTTTGGCCGCCTGTCGGGCCAGACGAACCCCCAATACATTGAGCTTTTTATAATTATCATAATTTACCGGAGTGGCTGAAAAAGTATTGGTTTCTATGATTTGGGAACCAGCTTTAATATATTCTGCATGTATTTTTTTTACCGTCTCAGGGGCGCTTATATTAGCTTTAGTGGTTGGCTCACTCCCCAGATATTTCAATCGGGATCCCATTGCCCCATCTAAAAAAGTTAAATTTTTATTTTTTGAGGTCATTCCTGAATCCAGCCCTGTATTGCGGTAACTGATTTGCGGGGATTCATTGTATTATTTTTTTTACCTATTTTTATCTCAATTTTCTCAACGGGGAGCATATTAAGTAATTCCCGGGAAGATTCCAGGGGCCAGTCCCCATACCCCGGCGATATACGGTTACTCAAATAACATTCTTTTTGTTTAGCTTCTCTTCTTATTATTCGGGTAATAAAATTTACGGATTGTTCGGCAGCTTCCGAAGCCGCTGCATCAAGAACAAAAGCTTTAGTTAAATTATTTTTCTTTAAATTATCTATTTCTACATCAATTCTTTTTCCTACTGTCGCGGCCATTACAGTAACGGCAAAACAGTCTTTTATAATATTCTTTACTTTTTTAGAGCCCAAAGTAATTTTATCTTTTAGTTCTCCGAATGTATTGCTTTTTTTACGGTAAGTTTCGTATACAGCCGACGGGTAAATTAAACGGTAAGTTGTTTCGATCTGATTCTGAATTATATTTTCTATTTTCTGGTCTATTTTATCGACCTGGGAAGTATATTTTAAACTTCGGAGTATTTCACGTTTGCGTAATTTAATTTTAAACCCTCTTATTTTTTTCATTTTACAAAATTAATTTTAAAGAATAAGTACGGAGTCCGGCTTCTGTATAACCGAGGTTATTTTTTACCCCTGCTCTGCCAGGCGTAAACAAGTGGAGAAGCCACGTACACCGAAGAGTAAGTTCCCACGATTATACCGGTAATCAGGGCCACGGAAAAACCATGTAATACTTCACCGCCTTTAAAAAATAAAGCCAAAACAACCGCTAAAGTAGTGCCCGAAGTGACTAAAGTCCGGGATAAGGTATCGTTAATACTCATATTGATAACGTCAAAAAGGGAATCTTTGTACTTAAGCCGGCGGTTTTCCCGGATACGGTCGTAAATTACTATGGAATCATTTATAGAATATCCGGCCAGGGTCAAAAGCGCGGCTACTACGGGTAGGTTTATGGTGACTCCGGTAAAAATAAGTACTCCAAAGGTTATTATAACATCATGGATTAAGGCCACAACAGCGGCAAGTCCCCACACCCCTCCTTTAAATCTCCAGGCCACATAAATTATTATTCCCAGAAAAGCAAATAAGAAAGCTTTAACCGCTTTTTCTCTTAAATATCCTCCAACGGCCGGCCCTACAGTCTCGCTTCTTAATATTTCAAAATTTTCCTCTCCAAAACTCCGGTTAAAACTTGTTCTTATGGTATCAACTATTCCTTCTTCCTGACTCCTTACTCTTATAATAGCTATCTCTTCATCCTGGAACTGCTGGATATTTGTATCCCTGAAACCTTCTTTCTCCATTATATTTCTTAACTGCCCGGAAGTAGGATTGTCTGAAAACTCTACGTGCACCAGCGAGCCGCCGGTAAAATCTATACCCCAGTTTGGTGTTTTAACTATGATAAGGGCAATCGATAGAATAACCAGTAGTACCGATACAAAAAAAGCCAACTTCCTTTTTCCTAAAAAATCTATATGGGTGTTACTTAAAATACGCATCTATATACTCAACTTCTCTATCTTTCTTTCCTGGGTCAACAGTTCAAAAATAGTCTTGGATACCACAATAGCGGTAAATACCGAAGCTACTATTCCTATAAATAAAGTAACCGCAAATCCTTTTACCGGACCAGTCCCGAACTGAAATAAAAAAGCAGCAGCAATCAAAGTTGTAATATTAGCATCTATAATAGTAGTGGTAGCTTTACTGTAGCCCGAATCAATGGCCACCCGGGGGGTTTTACCCATTTTAAGTTCCTCCCTTATCCGCTCAAAAATCAAAACATTAGCATCTACAGCCATCCCAATAATCAAAATTATTCCCGCAATCCCGGGCAAAGTTAAGGTAAAACGAAAATAAGCCATAGCACCTAACAGTAACAAAATATTCATAATAAGTGCAATGTCGGCAATAATACCCGCTTTTTTATAATAAATAAGCATAAAAATAAGTACTATCACAAAACCCAGCAACATTGCCGTGACCCCGGCGGTAATTGAGTCCCGCCCCAGAGAGGGGCCTATAGTACGGTTTTCAATGATATTCACCGGAGCCGGAAGAGCACCGGCTCTTAAAACTATGGCCAGATCCCGGGCTGATTCCATATCGAACTGGCCCTCTATTACTCCCTGTCCACCGGGAATTCTATCCCGGATAACCGGCGCCGACTGAACTACACCGTCAAGTACTATGGCCAGACGTCTATCAACATTGGAACCTGTTATTTCTTCAAATTTTTCCGCAGCATCCCGTTTTAAATTAAAATTTATCCGGGGCTGTCCAAATTCACCGCCTACATTTACCCGGGCATCTTCTAAAGCCGCTCCGGTGAGCTCGGCCGCTTTTGTTACCAGGTACCTAGTTCCTATACGATCTTCTAAAACCTCAAAACCTTCCGGAGGTTCATCTTCTCTGCCGGGCAATTCATCTTCGCTAACCAGCCTGAATTCCAAAAGAGCGGTTTTACCTATCAAATCCAGCGCCCTACCCGGTTCTCTGACTCCCGGAAGTTGGACAACTATCCACCTGTCCCCCTGCCTGGCGATTAAAGGCTCTGAAACACCGAACTGATCAACCCGGTTTCTCATAATCTCCAGAGCCTGGTCCATGGCATCTCTTCTATCCAAACCTTCGGGGGCCTGGTCCAGGGCCACTTCCAACATTAAATGCATACCCCCCTGAAGATCAAGCCCAAGATTTAAAATTTTCCCCACCATAGGATCCTCTACTTCTCTTAGCCTGGTACGTTCCTCAAAAGGCTTGGTATACCAGCTTACCGTAGGATATAAAAACCAGATAGCCGCCCCAATAAGAAACAGGGTTATTGTTATTTTCCACTGAGTAGTTTTATTCATGAGTTATTAATTTACCAACTTTACGCAAAAAAGCAGTCTTACCCAAATCAATTCTTTTTATTTACACCTTCGGAGTTTTGGGCTGAATTTATCGCTGAAGAAACGGACTGTTTATTTATAAGCACCCGGGTGTTGGAAGCTATTTCAACTTCTAGTTTTTTCCCCTTAAGAGCTGTTATCTTTCCGTGTATTCCCCCTGAAGTTATGATCTTATCTCCTTTTTGAAGATTATCAACCATCTTGTTGTGCTCATCCATCTGTTTTTTATGGGGCCTTATTAGCAAAAAGTAAAATACCCCAATAATTAAAACTATTGGTAATAAACTTCCCCATTGGGAAACCGTTTCTTCGCCGCCCACGGGCGCTTGTCCCATCGCATATAACAATTCCACCATTTTATTCTCCTCTTTCTAGTTGTCCTTCAAAATTTTTGGCTTTCGCCAATTTTCTTTTTCCCCGTAAGATGCTGGCCCCTCTTAAAGACTTTACCGTTTTAACCTCTTGGTCAATAAGATGGGAGGCATTTTCAAGTTCGGTTATAGCTTTATTTATAACCGTTTGAAAACTCTGAGCATGAGGATATCTCTGTTCTATTTCCACCAGCCTGGCAGCCATCTCTTTTAACCTTAGATACATGCATTTGAGTTCTTCTTCCTCAGTTAAAATTTTTTTGCTGTTTTTTACTATTTCTTTACTCATATTTAGATTCTATTTCTTGTTTAAGAGACCCCAAGTCATCTTGCTTAATAGCCTCTTTTATTTTAAATAGTAAGTTTACCATAAAATTTAAATTATGTAAAGAATTTAAGGTAGAACTCAATATTTCGTTGCTTCTATAAAGATGATTAAGATAAGCCCGGGTAAAATTTCTGCATGTATAACAGTTACACTCCGGATCAGGCTTAGAAAAATCTTTTTTGTAAGGAGCGTTTCTGATTACAATTTTTCCCTCCCCGGTATATAGCCAGCCTGTCCGGCCGTGGCGGGTGGGTATAACACAGTCAAACATATCCATCCCTCTCTCAACAGCTTTAAGTAAAGTCACCGGATCCCCCAATCCCATAACGTAGCGAGGTTTATCTTCTGGTAAATACCGTGATACAATATCTATAATTTCAAGTATTTTTTTCCTGGGCTCCCCCACACTAACCCCCCCGACAGCATAACCATCAAAATTCATATCTACAGTTTTTTGAGCAGACTCTTTTCTGAGTTCTAAATAACTCGATCCCTGAATTATACCGAATAACTGCTGCTTTAAACCTGTGGTTATTGATTTTCTATCCAGCTGTTCAAATTTCTTTTTAGAACAATCCGCCCACTTTAAAGTCCGGCGCATAGCTTTTTCAGCTTTGGCACGGGAGACAGGATAAGAAACACATTCATCCAGCATCATCATAATATCCGACCCTATAACACTCTGGGATTTAACCACTTCCTCCGGAGAAAAAAACAATTTATGACCGTCAAGAGGAGAGCGGAACTCAACTCCATCGGGTTCAATTTTTACCAAATCTTCAAGACTAAACACCTGATAACCGCCCGAATCGGTGAGAATAGGCCCGTCCCAGCCCATAAATTTGTGTAACCCGCCGGCTCCGTTTATTATATCCAATCCAGGACGTAAATTAAGATAAAAATTATTGGACAGTAATATTTCACTGCCCGCATCTTTTACCATATCTGGAGTAAGCGCTTTTACGGTGCCCTGGGTTCCCACAACCATAAAAGCAGGTGTACTAAAATTTCCGTGGGGAGTTTTTACTGTTCCGGTGCGGGCCCGGTTTTTTTTAGACTTTGTATTGATATTAAATCCAAACATTCCGGTTATAATTCCTCATCTACAAAAAGCATAGCGTCACCGTAAGATAAAAACCGATAATCCTTTTTCAACGCCCGATTATATAAATCCAAAACCAGCTTTTCACCTTCACCTGACCGGTAATTGTCTATATAAGCGGCAACCATTTTTAAAAGAGGTGTACCCGGCAAATGAAAATTTGTTAGAAAAAATTTTCGGGTTTTAAATTTATACCCCGGTTTTATATACAGGTCCGTTTTTCCTTCAAAGGGTCTAAATTCCCCGTTAGCATGTACACTTTCTAAAGTTCTCATCATTGTTGTACCGCAGGTAATTACTCTTTCGGCATTGTTTAAACTTTTGGCCGCCGGTTCAGTTATCTTTATGTTTTCCGGACCCGGTTTTTCTTTTACCGGGCGGAAAGTACCCGGTCCTATGTGCAGAGTAAGAGAAGTAAATTTAGTCCCCTTACTGTTCAGTTTTTTTACCAAATTATCTGTAAAATGCAAAGAAGAAGTGGGGGCAGCCACAGAACCCGATACTCTGGCAAATACTGTCTGATAAAAGCTGGAATCAGCTGAAGTTAAATCTCTTTTGGCTATTATATAAGGTGGTAAAGGTACATGTCCATAATTCAATATATTATCCGGGGTCTCAATTAAAAACAAACCTTGCTCTTTTTTTTCTAATATTTTAACTACCGTATTCTTTTTCTCAGACCCTTCTACACTGATTTCCATCCCCCCTCTTAAACGGGAGGCCGGTTTACCGAACGCCTTCCAGATTTTATTACCGTTATTTTTTACTTTTATTATTTTTAATAATAAAAATTCTGTTTTACCACCGGTAGATTTCCGGCCGTACAGGCGGGCTTTTAATACCTTACTGTTATTTACCGCAAAGACATCGCCGGATTTCACATAATCACCCAGATTATAAAAGTTTCGATGTTCAACCTGTCCGGAAGGAAGCTTTATAACCATTAATTTACATGAATGAGGAGGAGTTGAAGGATAAAGCGCTATTTTATCTGGAGGAAGTTTATAATTTAATTTAGCCATAAAATTTTAAATCCATTTTCTAAACCTTAAAAAACAGTTAATAGGTTAATTTTTCTACCCGGATTTCGGGAAAATAAAACTTGAGAATTTTTCTGTAATTATAACCTTTCTCAGCCATACCTTTTGCACCCCACTGACACATGCCCACCCCATGACCCCAACCCCTTCCGTAAAAACTAAATTCCGGTTTATCCCGATCTAAACTCATCAGAGTACTTTTTATTATATCCGGCCCGATCACCATACGAAAAGAATGACCGGTTAATGCTGTACGGCCCAGGGAATGAATTATTAGCATTTCATCTATCCGTCCGGAAGAAGTCCGGGATAAGAATTTAATATCTTCAATTTCACCAATATTGTATCCATCGGAATTTAATTTCATTTTTAAGTTTTCCGGACTCACCGTTTTGTTCCACCGGTAACGGGGAGAGTCCTTGCAGTAACCGCAGGTCACCCCCTCCATATACGGTATACCCGAGCCCCATACATTTTTAACATCCGCAGTATACCCCCCGCAGCTGGAAAAAAAATATCCCCGGGCTAAGTCTGCGTTGTAGGACAGCACTTCCCCGGAAGTTTCTTTGACCGCCCGGTTTGTAGTGGGATTTTCAACTTCGCCCCCTCGGAAAACCTGAGAAAAGACATCCGCTGAAAGACCATATCCTTTGTGGGCATATTTATCAATATTATTCATGACAAAAGTTCTGGAAACAACTGCCTGGGCTTTTAAAGATTCTATAGGCCAGTTGGGAGAAACCTCAACAGGTAAAACTCCAAAAAGATAGCCATCCACACCTAATTCATTTATAGCCGTTAAAGTTCCGTCGTCATTCTGTTGAATAATGATATTATCCCGGTAACGGCGCCCGTTAATTCTTATAAACTCTGTATCTTGAACTGGAATTAAGCGTACTAAATTTCCCAACTGAAATTCGCCAAACTTTAGACCTTCCCGACCTTTTTGGAAAACGTAATTTTTACCTGGACTTAAAAATTTTTTTTCACCGGTTGAGATATCAACAGCTTTAATTTTAACATAATTTTTAACCTGTATTCTATCTACTTCGGTTAAAAACCCCACTTTTACTATGGTTTCGGGAACTCTGGAAAAGGAATGCAACGATACAGGTGCAATAGCTAAAAAGCTTATTGCAATTAATAAATAAAATCTAAGTTGCAGGCTGCGGGATATTTTCATCAAACATTACTGGGAAAATTAATTATTTACAAAACTCTCTGCTGAATCAAAAATTTCTTCCCAGCTTTCAACATCCAAATCCTTTATGGGAAAATAAGAATGTACAGTTATAAATTTTTCATCTATATTTGTTATACTCCCTGAAGGACTGAGCCATGTTAAGGGCTCTGAATCTAAAAAATTAGCCAGATCCGGGTCTCGTAGTATCAAACGGGCGGCGATTCCACCGATCTTCTCCACAAAGCTGTTTATATCAGCATATTTGAAACTGTAATACCGATCGGGCAAATACCCGGCTACCTCCTGCCAGCTTGCACTGTCTTTGAGACTATTGTTTTCCCCTCTTTTTAATTTTATGATTTTTTCTAGGCTATTTTTTGAACTGGTTACAGCAATAATACTTTTCCCTTTATATTCCAATGCTCCTACGCATATAGAAAGTTCCTGGCCCATAAAAATAGGTATCCCCCCCCGCTGATACTCTATTCCCTCAAAAGAAAACTTTTCAAGTTCAATATCTAAGCTATCTTCCAATAAATCTGAAATATGATTTAAACTACTGTTTTTATTAGACTCTATTAACAGTATTCCGGCAGGAAGCATCTGAGCAAAGCTTTCCTCGGAAGGTCCCAGAAGTGCATAACCTAATTCACTGCCTATATATTCATCGAACATCTCCAGATCAACGTTTTCAGATAATCCGGGCAAATCCATATCTTTAAAATCCTCCAATTTACGTTCTATACTAAAATCATTGATCGAACCTGCAAACATAGGATTTTCAGGAATTAAATCTATAGTATTGGATTCCCGGCTTTTTTTAGGTTCATTTTTTTCTTTCCTGTAGCTGTAGGACTTAATTTCCAACCCCTTATCAAAATTATACTCTTTATAGGTATTAGTTCCCAGGAAATTTCTAAGTACCTCCTGGCCGGTCTCTTTGGGGTAAATACTTTCTAAATAACGAAGGCCATTATTATCATTTATGAATACAAAACCATCTGCCCTTCTATCCATTTTATCTTCAACCCAGTCAAATTTTGTATTAAAATTACCTATCTTAGCTTCGCCGGCTTTTAGGTCCATGGATTGCTTTACTAAATCTAAAGTGCTTGCAGCAATAATATTTCCTTCAAAGATAGTATAAAAACCATACTCAGAAAACTGCTGAATTCCTCTTGTACGATACACCTCAACTACATCTTCGTCATCCGACAATCTGTCAAAAAGTTTTTCTCTTATACCGGTTATATCCTGAAAACTGGTTACAATAATGTAGTCAGGTTTAAGATCATCTTTCCGGTAAACTCCAGCTACAGTATTTTTACCTATCAGCTCCATTACGGTTTCAAAAGTTATACGGTGATCTTGCTGGTCTATATCCAGTTCCTGTTTTTCCTCTTTAGTTTCTTGCAATAGTTCCATTTCCTTGTATATATTACTTTGCTCCAAGGCCTTAAAAAAATTGGTATTTTTTAATGCCCCGTACTTACCGGAAAGATCATTTACTCCAATTACACCGATAAGCGGTTCTTTTTGAACTGTTTGCGCAGGCACATATTTTAAGAGAGTTTCTCCTGTAATTACGGGAATACTAAATTGAAATTTTATTCCCCAAATAATAAGAGCCAGTACAACAACTACACCGATTCCGGCTAGAATTCTTTTTGTTGATTTTTTCATCATTATAAACATAATTTACCTCTTGCAATTACTTACCTACATTAAAACATATTACCCTGCTAACAGTTTAAAATTATTATTTTTCCCGATTAAGTCTATCTATTAAATGAGGTACCACTTCAAAAAGATCCCCTACTATACCGTAGTTTGAAATATCGAATATCGGGGCATTAGGATCCTTGTTTATAGCTACAATAACATCAGATGACCTCATCCCTACCTGATGCTGAATAGCCCCTGAAATTCCAACCGCAATGTATAATTTTGGGGCAACAGTTCTCCCGGTCTGACCCACCTGATGGGAATAAGGGATCCACCCCGCATCCACGGCCGCACGGGATGCTCCCACTGCTCCCCCAAGTACGCCGGCCAGCTCTCTTATTAAATCAAAATTTTCGGATTTACCAAGCCCCCTGCCGCCGGATACTATTATATCGGCATCGGTTAAATTTACCTTTTGGGTCTCATCTTTTATTATCTTTACTATTTTGGTCCGGGACTCCAAGCTATGGGGAAAATCGACCTCAAATACTTCTCCGTTACGATCTTTATCGGGATTTAACGGTTTAAATACCTTGTGACGGACCGTAGCCATCTGAGGCCGGTGATGCTCGGTTAAAATAGTAGCCATTATATTCCCACCGAACGCCGGACGGGTCTGAAGAAGAACTTTACTGTCGGGGTCTATGGCCAGCCCCGTACAATCAGCGGTAAGTCCGGTATCTATTCTGGCCGCCACCCTGGAGGCAAACGAGCGCCCTATAGTTGTAGCTCCCATTAATATAGCTTCGGGTTTGTATTCTTTTATTAAATAACTCAATACCGCAGTATATGGTTCATCGTTAAAATTTTCAAGAGCTTTATCTTCTACAAGATAAACTTTATCGGCACCGTGTTCTATTAATTTTTGTGCTTCCTTTTTTACATTATTTCCTAAAAGTACAGCACAGAGTTCACAGCCCCGGTCATCGGCCAGTTGGCGGCCCTTGCCCAGAAGTTCAAGAGCAACTTCCTGCACTTTGCCTCTTTTTTGCTCGGCAAACACCCATATATTGCTGTAATCTTTTATATTTACTTTAACTTTTTTCTTTACTTTGGTTATTGTGATGGCGTCCAGAGGACAAATATCCTCACACGCCCCGCAAAGATTACAGCCATCTTTTATTACGGCTATCCTTTCATATTTTGAATGTTTTTTATTAGCTTCCTGCCGGTCAATTATCTCTATTACATTAAACGGACAGGAGTCCACACACACTCCGCACCCAGAACATAGTTCAGGATTTACTTTTATGGACATTATATAATTCCTTTATTACTTAATTCATTAACCAATTTTTTTGCTGTAACATCCGGTTCCCCTTTTAAAATCTCCCCTTTCTCTTTTTTGGGCGGAGCAAATATCTTTTCAACTACCGTGGGCGATCCCATTTGACCTATATTATCCAGTTCACAGGCAATGTCAGCGGCATTTAACTTTTCAATCCGGGCTTTTTTGGCTTTCATCTTCCCCCTCAAAGAAGGCATGCGGGGTTCGTTTATTTCTTTTACCACAGTCAACAAACAAGGAAGAGAAGCCTCTACCACATCATGACCTTCTTCCATCATCCGGCGAACCTGTATATTCTCTTCATCTATTTTATCTACATTTCCAACATAAGTGACACACGGTAAATTCAGCATCTCGGCCACACCCGGCCCTACCTGAGCGGTATCTCCGTCTATAGCCTGTTTGCCACAAATGACAAGATCGACATCGCCAATAGTTTTTATTCCCCGGGCCAGAGTATAGGAAGTTGCCCAAGTATCCGCTCCGGCAAAATTTCTGTCCGTAAGAAGAATTCCGTCGTCGCAGCCTAAGGCTATGGCTTCTTTCAGAGCATCCTCGGCCTGAGGAGGCCCCATGGAAAGAGCTATAACTTCTCCGTTCAATTTTTCTTTAATGCGGAGAGCCTCTTCTATGGCATACATATCAAAAGGATTAATTATAGACTCCACCCCTTCCCTGATAAGGGTGTTTGTCTCCGGATTAATTTTTACATCTGTGGTATCGGGAACTTGTTTTACACATACAACTATTTTCATCTTTTAGTTCCTTGATTTACTTTCCTTTATAACTTCCTGCCCTATTATACCCTTTTGTATCTCATTTGTACCTTCATATATTTGAGTAATCTTTGCGTCCCGCATGTATTTTTCCATAGGATACTCTTTCATATAGCCGTATCCTCCTAAAATCTGAACCGCTTCGGTGGTAACGTCCATGGCCACATCAGAAGCAAAAAGCTTACTCATAGCACTTATTTTAGAAACATCATTCCTATCGCTATCCACCATCCGGGCGGCCTGATATACCAGATTACGGGCGGCCTCCGTCCGGGTTGACAGTTCCGCTATCTTATGCTGTATAGCCTGGAAAGAGGATATGGGTTTTCCAAACTGGATCCGCCCGGTAGCATAATCAACAGCTTCATCTATGGCCCCCTGAGCGATACCAACTGCCTGGGCCCCTATGCCCGGCCGGGATTTATCAAAAGTTTTCATGGTCACAATAAACCCCAGTCCTTCTCTTTTAAGAAGGTTTTCAGTCGGAACCCGGCAATCGGAAAATATAAGTTCCCGGGTTGCCGAAGCCCTGATTCCCATCTTATCCTCTTCTTTACCAAAATCAAAACCTTCTGTACCTTTTTCCACAACTATTGCCGAAGCACCCCGCGGACCCCGGGACTTATCAGTCATAACAACTACAGTATATATATCGGCAACGCCTCCATTAGTAATAAAGACCTTGTTCCCGTTTAAAATATAATCTTTTCCATCTTTTTTGGCCGTTGTCTCAATGCCACTGGCATCACTGCCGGCATTGGGCTCGGTCAGACCGAATGCGGCAAGTTTCTCTCCACTGGCTATTGGAGGTAAAAACTTTTTCTTTTGTTCTTTTGAACCATAAAGCATTATTGGATAAGCCCCTAAAGCCGAAGCAGCATAGCTCACCGCCACGCCTGCACACACTTTGGAAAGCTCCTCGGTAACTATGCATAACTCCAATGCCCCGCCACCTAAACCTCCGTACTCTTCAGGAATAAAAATAGCAAACAGATCACTGTCGGCCAGGGTTTTCATAATCTCCTGGGAAAACTCTCCTTCCTCATCCAGTTTTGCTCTAACTGGTTTAACTTTTTCCTGAGCAATCTGTCTGGCCAGATCACGTATCATAAGTTGCTCTTCTGTGAAATTGTAATCATTCATATTTATTCTCCTTTACTCTCTCCGTATAAATCTGTATTTATAATTCTTTTAGTTTGCCATAAGCCTCTTGAGCTGCATCCTGCTGGGCTTCTTTTTTGGTCCGTCCCCGGCCCGCTCCGAAATACTCACCATTGACCTCAACTTTTACTTTAAACCGCCTGCTGTGCGGAGGGCCTTCTACATTGATAGTTTCATACTCAGGAATAACCTCCAATTTCTTAACCGAAATCTCCTGTAGCCGGGATTTAAAATCCATTATTTTATTGAAATCTTTATCTTTTATATAGCTTGTTACAAAATTATAAGCTCTTTTAAACCCTCCATCAAGATAAATAGCCCCAATTATTGCTTCTAAAGCATCTCCTACTATATGAGTTTTTCTGTCCTGTACATGACCCGACATTCTTTTACCTAGAAAAACGTATCTGTCAAGGTCAAGTTCTTTACCCCATTGTTCTAATGATTTTCGAGAAACTATTCTGGCCCTTAACTGGGTTAGCTCCCCTTCGTCTTTATCCGGAAATTTCTCAAACAGAATCGCACTGACACAAGCATTTAATATGCTGTCACCTAAAAATTCCAGTCTTTCATTATCATTGTCCAGCCCGTGCTGAGCGGCATAAGAACTATGCAATAAAGCTTTATCCAATAAGGATTTATCTTTAAAATTTATTTCCAGTTTTTCAATGAGTTCTACAAATTTTGACTTATGCCCCACCCTTTCTTATCCGGTAAACTTTTTAACAATTATACTGCAGTTGTGGCCCCCGAAGCCCAGTGAATTGGAAAGTGCCGAATCTACTACGGCTTCCCTAGCTTCGTTGGGAACATAATCAAGATCGCATTCCGGATCAGGATTTTTCTGATTAATAGTGGGATGTATAACGCCTTCGTTTATACTCTTAACAGAAGCTATTATTTCAACCGATCCGGCAGCGCCGAGAAGATGACCGACCATAGATTTTGTAGAAGATATAGGAATATTTTTAGCATATTCTCCAAAAACCTTTTTTATAACCGCTGTCTCTATCTTATCGTTTAACGGGGTTGAAGTACCATGTGCGTTTATATAATCCATCTGTTCCGGATTTAACCCGGCATCGTTTAATGCTTTTTCCATAGCGTTAACTCCGCTTTCGCCAGTTGGAGCTGGTGCCGTTATATGGTAGGCATCAGCAGAAGAACCATAGCCGGTTACTTCAGCTAAGATATCAGCACCTCTTTTTTTAGCATGTTCTAGTTCCTCTAAAACTAAAATACCGGCCCCTTCTGCCATAACAAAACCGTCTCTTTCTTTATCAAAAGGCCGGGAGGCTGTTTTTGGACTGTCATTTTGGGAAGAAAGAGCTCTTGCCGAACAAAATCCTCCCAACCCCATTGGAGATATTGAATTTTCAGCACCACCGGCCAGAATTACATCAGCATCACCGTACTGAATCATTCTAAAAGCATCCCCTACAGAATTAGCGCTTGATGCACAGGCACTTACCACAGCATAGTTACACCCTTTTAAATTATGTCTTATAGCTACCTGTCCTGAAGCCATATCTATTATCATAGCTGGAATTAAAAAGGGAGTAATTCGACGGGGTCCCCTTTTTAACATTCTTTTATGTTGTTTTTCTATGGTTTGTAAACCGCCGATTCCACTTCCAATTATTACCCCGCACCTGTAAGGATCCTCTTTTTCCATATCCAGCCCCGAACTTTTAATAGCTTCATCGCTTGCTGCAAGGGAATACAGTATAAAATCATCCGCTTTTCTTTGCTGTTTACTATCTATACCATAATCCTGAGGATTAAAATTTTTAAGCTCACCGGCAATTTGTGATGTAAATTTCTCGGTGTCAAATTTAGTAATTTGGGATATTCCAGATCTACCCTCTATTAGGGCTTGCCAGTAAGTGTCTACATCTAATCCTACGGGGGTTAAAGCTCCCATACCAGTAACTACAACACGTCGGTCGGTCATTTTATTTTTATTTTATCTCCTTGATATTATTTACTTAAAAATTTATCCATTAAAATAATAACCGTAATATATATTAATACAGATAACTATTATTTTTATGTTTTTTAAAAAGGATACCTCCTTTATAAATGGATAAAATTTTCATCCAAGTTTATTAATTATCTTTAATATAATCTATTGCTTTTCCTACGGTATCTATCTTTTCAGCTTCTTCATCAGGAATTTCCTGGTCAAATTCGTCCTCTAAAGCCATTACCAGCTCAACAGTATCAAGAGAATCCGCGCCTAAATCATTAATAAAAGATGCTTCCGGTACTACTTCATCCATTTCAACCCCTAACTGTTCTCCAATAATTTCTTTTACTCTTTTTTCAATATCTGCCATTTTTTTTCTCCTTTCTTTTTTACTATAATTTACTTGATATCTAACCTGTTACTAACCCACCGTCAATATTTAATATCTGCCCGGTTATGTAGCTGGAACTCTCAAGTGCCAGAAATTTAACCGCTCCGGCTACTTCTTTAGGCAATCCTAATCTATTTAACGGTATATTTTGCAAAAAATCCTTTTTTGCTTTTTCGGGTAATTTTTCAGTCATCTTAGTTTTTATAAAACCCGGAGCAACACCGTTAACCCGAATATTTCTTCCGGCGAATTCCTTAGCCATTGTTTTAGTTAAAGCTATAACTCCTCCTTTAGCAGCAGAGTAGTTTGCCTGGCCGGGGTTTCCAATCACCCCTACTACTGAGGCTATATTTACTATACTCCCGGATTTATTTTTTAACATTGAATGCCGGATAACTTTTTGAGAAAAATTAAAAACACCCTTCAAATTTATATCTAGAACACTATCCCAATCTTTTTCGCTCATCCTGATCATATAATTATCCCGGGTTATTCCTGCGTTGTTAACAAGTATATCAATTTTACCGTATTTTTCAATAATATTTTTTACCGTACTATCAACCTCATCTATCTTACTGACATCAGCTATATAATAGTCGGTTTCTAATTCTTCAGAGGTAAGACGGGCCTTCTTGCGGTCTACGTCAACGATAATCGGAACACACCCGGCGTCGGAAAGTTCTACGGCAATCGACTTTCCTATCCCCTGTCCTCCTCCGGTTATTACAGCTATATTTTCTTTTTTACTCATTTTAACCTCCACTAGAAATTTTATTTATATCATCGGGGGTAGTTATTCCCTGCAATTTTATATTCCGGTTTATCCGTCTTACAAGTCCTTTTAAAACCTTGCCCGGCCCCACTTCAAGATAAACCGCGTCTCCAATATCATTATAAATATTTTCAACAGTACTTATCCACCTGACCGGGGAATTTACCTGCTTTATCAATTCCTGTTTAATTTCATCTCCCGTGGATAAAGGTAATCCGGTACAGTTGGCATAAATAACTTTATCAGGATCTTTTAGAGTGATTTTATCTACTTTTTTTGCCATTTCTGGAACCGCTTCATCCATTAGTGAAGAATGAAAACCTCCGCTTACCTCAAGTTCTTTCACTAATCTGGCTCCGGCCTTTTTTATTGCTTTTATTGTTTTTCCTACTATATTTTTCTGTACACTGACCACTAACTGCCCGGGGGAATTATAATTTACAATCTCTGCAACACCGTCAATATCCGCCAAAGCAGCCTCCAGAAGCTTTTCTTTCATTCCAATAACCACAATCATACTCCCCGGATTTTTTTGAGAAATTTTTGAGAATAATTTACCCCTAAAATCAACTAAATTCAAACCCGTTTTCCAGTCCATGGCACCGCTGGCAACTACTGCACCGTACTCTCCGAGACTATGCCCGGCAACTATATCCGGGTTTACCCCCCTACGGTTTAATGCTTTATGGGTAAACATTTCTGTCATATATACGGCAGGTTGAGTTATCTCGGTATTTTTTAAATCTTTTTTTGTCCCTCTAAATAAAATTTCCTTCAAATTATAACCTAAAATTTCATTTGCTTCTTGCCACATGTTATCACACCAGTTGTTGGGAGCATAAAATTTCTTTCCCATCCCCGGCTTTTGAGAACCCTGTCCAGGATAAAACATTACAGTTTTCAGTTTACTCATAAATAATTATTTTTATTCTCCTTATAGTTTTTATGTCTTCAAGCTTATAAAATTCAGTGTTCTAAAATTTTATTATTAAAGAACCCCAGGTAAGTCCGCCGCCAAAAGCAACCAATTGCAAAAGGTCACCTTTTTTAATATTGTTTTTCTTAAGACATTCATCCAAGCCCACCGCAGTAGTGGCGGCCGACATGTTGCCATACTTATGTATATTGACAAAAACCCTGTCCATTTCTATTTTTAAAATTTTAGCCAGAGACTCTATTATCCTTAAATTAGCCTGATGAGGTATAACAAACTTGATATCCCTATCAGATACACCGGCCTTATCTAAGGCCTGGTTCACACTGTGAGCCATCTTTTTAATAGCTATTTTAAAAGTTTCCCGGCCAGACATTTTCAAAAAATGCATTTTATTTTTAACCGTATTTATGGTTGCCGGGCTATACGAACCCCCAGCGGGAAGTTTCAGAAGATCTGTATAACTTCCATCAGACCCCATATAGGAGGACAATATTCCTGCATTATCTTCAGAAAGAGTTAAGACTGCGGCACCGGCGCCGTCTCCGAAAAGAACACAGGTATTTCTATCTTCCCAGTCCGTTATCCGGGAAAGTACCTCACTGGCCACAACCAAAACATTTTTATAATTTCCAGTGCGCAACATTCCTTCCCCTACTGAAAGTCCGGTTATAAATCCGGTACAAGCCGCTTCCAGATCAAAAGCCGCTGCATTATCTATTCCGATTTTTTCCTTCATTAAACAAGCTGTCGCCGGAAAAACCATATCCGGAGTAATTGTACAGCAGATAATAAGGTCTATATCCTGTTTATCTATGCCGGCATCTTCCATAGCTCTTTGAGCGGCGATTTTCCCCAAATCACTTGCCGCCATACCTTCTGGTGCTATCCTTCGTTCTTTTATTCCGGTCCTCTGGGTAATCCACTCATCACTTGTATCTACCATCTGCTCTAACTCTTTATTGTTTAAAATTTTTTCAGGCAGATAAGAACCTGTTCCAATTATTTTAACTCTGTTCATTTTAAATTTTTTTCTATATGCTTGTTAACATCCTGTTCTATAAATTCAGCGGCAACATTTACAGCGTTTTTTATTGCTTTAGTATTTGAACTGCCGTGAGATATTATACAGGTTCCTTCCAAACCAAGGAGCGGGGCTCCGCCTATCTCCTCATAAAAAACTCTCTTTTTTAAATCTGAAAAAGCTCCCTTCATAATACCGGCGCCCAGTTTTCTTACAATACTTTTATCTATCTCATTTTTAAGCATTTTCAACATGCTCCCGGCTATGCCTTCCCCCAGTTTAAGTATTATGTTTCCGGTAAAACCATCGCATACTACAACATCTACATCACCGGTAATTATGTCGTTTCCCTCGATATTTCCTATAAAATTCATATCGCTTTTCATTAAAAGCTTATACGTTGCCCGGGTAAGTTTATTGCCTTTACCTTTCTCATGCCCCATACTTACCAATCCCACCCGGGGGATTCTTCTCTTATAGACATCCCGAACGTAGGCTTCTCCCATCATTGCAAACTGATAGAGATGTTTGGGTTTACAATCCGCATTTGCCCCGGCGTCTACAATAACGCAGGATTGTTTTAAAGTAGGAAATACCGCTGCTATGGCTGGCCTCTTGACCCCTTTTAACTTATCAAGATTGATGGCGGCCGCCGCCATAAACGCACCGGAATTTCCGGCGGATACAAGGCCATCAATTTTTCCCTCGCGCAGTAATTTTACTCCCACGACAATAGATGAATCTGTTTTTTTTGTAACCGCTCTCATAGGTGAATCTTCCATTTCAATTACTTGGGTGGCCTCTTCTATTTCTATAGGAAGGTTCCCAACTCTTTGGCGACTTAATTCTTTTTTTATAAGGTCTTTTTTACCGATCAGCACAATCTGAATCTCATCTTTACGAAGCACTCCCCCTAATCCTTCTGGTTTTATAGCTTGTATGGCCCCTTTTATATTGGGAACGGGGGCCCTGTCCCCCCCCATAGCGTCTATTGCAATTTTCAAAACTATTTCTCCGTATTTTCTTCCTCAAACACAGACCGGCCCTTATACGTACCGCATTCACCACATACCCGGTGGGGTAGTTTTGCTGCGCCGCAATTAGGACACAAACTGTATTCTGCAGATTTTATTTTTTTAGAGGACCTTCGTTTATTAGTCCTGGATCTTGACTGTCTTCTTTTTGGAACTGCCATATTTACCTCCTTAGCATTTAAGTATTCAGTTGATTATTTCCTATAACTTTTATCAATTTATAGATAATTTGTCAATAATTATATTTAAAAATTTAAAATTTTAAAAGGTTTTCTAAAATGGTTTTATCATTCTAATAGTAATGCTGCTTTAATAATTTTGTAGATAATTTTAATAAAAAAACGGAACTTGCTAAAATTAGAGAAGCACCTACCAGAGTGGGGATTAATCTAAACCCAGACGGAGTTGAACTGGGTATTAAAATAATCATTGATATAAAGGTTACCATTATAAAGCCGGTTATTAAATATAAAATACCACCCGCATTAGTAGCTATTTTCCATATATCCGGCTCTTTAAAATTTAAGAACAGTACCCCGAAAAGATATCCTAAAACAGTAACCATAAACACAGTAAAAAAAACATATAACCAGGAAAGAATATGCATGGAAAATGTTGTATTTATCCTTAAATTAAAAGTTGTAATCATAACTTGAGCTGCAACAAGCAAAACTATGAAATAGACAAAAAACTTTTTATACATCCAGTCAGAAAGTTTTAAAGGGGCACTTTTTAAAATCCAGTAATAACCGTTTTCCCCAGAAAGAGAGGGGTAAATATATCTACCGGCCAGTGAAACAACTATCATCCCCACAAAAACGTTATTTATAATTACAGAGGTATTTAAACTAGAGGGCCGGAATAAATGAGTCAGTCCATCAATATGTAGGGCGTATATCACTATTATTCCGATAATTATAAAAATCTGGGGCCAATAAATAATATCATCTATAAAATTATGAAGTTCCTTTTTCCAGACCCACCACCTTTTACTTTTCTTGCTGAACTCATTATTCTTATTAATTATTGTTCTTTTAAAATCCAGTCTGTAAGAAAATAATTTTTTAGAATATAAATAGGGATAAAAAAAGAGAACCGCAAAAAACAATATTGTGCTCTCGGCCAACAGCCTGTAAAAATTATTATAAAAATTTTCAATATTGTTATAGGCCAGATTAATAACCGAATTTGAAGCTATATACATGGGATTAAACCCCACTTTTGCTTCTAAAACATCATCTATTCTTACTAGAAAATCAAATAATCTCTGAGTCATATTTCCCGAGATTACCAGTTCCCTATTCATCTCATTTAAATAGAAAACCACTACAAAAGAAAGAGCCAGCCCTAAAATAAAAGTAATTACCGTAACTGTTTTTTTAGTAAACACCTTAACAATTATAAGATTCAATCCTATACCTATGCTGGCCGGTATCAGTATAAAAAGCATTAATACTAAAAAGGAAACCGGATAATAATACCAGGGGGCATCTAAAAACCTCCCGTAACCTATAAATACAGGTATACTTGCAGTAAAAACCATCCAGGAAATAGTAATTAGCGTTTCTATGAATTTCACCCTAAAAATCGATGAAAATTTTAAGCTGTGAGATAGTAAAAAGTCCATATCCCTAGGATAAAAAATATTTTTTATTGTAGAGAAAAAACCACCGAAAATTACAAAACCGAATAACCCTACAAAGACAAGGTGGACAATATTTGAAGCCGCTAAACGAGCCAATCTCATATCTGTGCCCAACTGATAAAATAGTTGGTAAAATAACTCCTGCCCGCCTAATATATACATAAAAAGAAGTACAGAAATTATTAAAAAACGTAGCCAGTGCTTTCGGTTGCTCCGGAAAATTTTATTTTTAACAGTTATAAACTTTAATAAGAATAGACTAGTTATCTCTTTCACTGGTCAATTTTATAAAAATACGCTCCAGATCTGAATTACCCAGATTCGCTTTTTTGCTCAAATCCTCTAATGTCCCGGTATTAACTATTTTCCCCTTGTTTATTATAGATATTCTATCACATAGCTGGCTGGCAATATCTAATATATGAGTGGACATAAATATAGAGGCCCCATTATTAGCTTTGTTTTTAAGTTCTTTTTTTAGTTTCTGGGCTGACAGAGGATCAACGCCTACCATGGGTTCATCAATAATAATAACTTCCGGATCTCTTATAAAAGCGGATATAAAAATCAACTTTTGTTTCATTCCCAAAGAAAAAGAATCTATAATTTTCGTTCTGGCGTCAAAAAGTTCAAATTCTTTAAAATACTCATCTGCTTTTTGAAAAGTAGTTTCAGGTTCCAGATCATATATAGATACTAAAAAAGAGATGTAATCTACCGGAGACATGTAAGGATAAAGATCAGGATGGTCAGGAATTAAAGCAAATTTTTCTTTAGCCTGTTTGGGATTATCTTTAATACTTTTACCGCATATAAAAACATTTCCTTCAGTAGGTAACATCAAGCCTGAACTGATATTTATTGTAGTTGTCTTACCGGCTCTATTAGGACCCAAAAAACCATAAATTTCACCTTCCTCTACCTTCAAAGATAAATTTCTAATCGCGTATGTATCTTTATATTTCATAGATAGGTTTTTAATTACTAATTTATTTTTTGCCATACTAATTTTATATACTCCTTTTGGTTTTTAGTAAAATTATTCTTATTCGACCGCCGGTTGTCAAATTTTTAATCTATAATTTAATCTTATTTTTATACTAGAGTACTCAAAATTTACAAAATATTTAAGATTTTGTATTATATAAAGGATATTTTAGAATACAAAACAACTAAAATACGGTAAAAATTTTAAATTCAATATTTCCAGTTTAAAGACATCCTATAATATGTCAAGTAAAAAAAACAGATTATCAAAGAGCAATA
>CAYZAK010000013.1:0-39974 GCA_964476445.1 uncultured bacterium | reverse complement strand
TTAGTAAATGAAGTTTATTCCATTATTAACCGGATTAATAAAATACTATTTTTCCGGTACAGTATAGATTTCATATTTTAAAATTTGAAATATTTAGATAAAAATTGTAACAATAAATAAGTTAAATATTACAGTTAAATTGTAACCGGGAGGTAAATTATGTTTGGAATAGGAATGCAGGAACTTTTAGTAGTACTTTTGATAGCCATAGTAATATTCGGGGCTTCTAAAATTCCCGAAATTGCCAGGGCGCTGGGTAAAAGTATGGGAGCATTTAAAAAGGGAATGAAAGAATCAGAAGAGGAACTAAAAAAGATCACCGGCGAGGAAGAGACTAAAGAGACTAAAGAGACTAAAAATTCCGACAGTGATCCCAAAAAAAACAATAAATCCTAAAATTTTTAAATGAACGACTCCTACACGTTTGTGGAACATATAGATGAGTTACGCCATCGAATTCTTTACTGTCTGGGGTTTATTCTGGCTGCCGGAGCGGGTATATTTTTAAATCGAGAGTTCTATTTAAGTGAAGTAACCCGGTATCTTGATAAGCTTATATTTATCACTCCTCAGGAGGCGTTTATAGCTAACTTAAAGCTTGCCTTTTTTGGTGGAATTTTTTTAGCAGCACCATTTATAATTTATCAGATATGGAAATTTGTAGAACCGGGGCTAAAAAAAAAGGAAAGAAAATTTTGCCTTGTCTTTGTTCCTTTTTTGCTTATATTTTTTTGGTTAGGAGCCGGGTTTGCCTATTTATTAGTACTGCCCATTGCCATCGAATTTCTTTTAGGGTTCGGGGGGATAACTCTTATGCCCATGATAACGGTGAGCGAATATCTCTCCTTTGTATTTTTACTAACAATAGTGTTTGGAATTATATTTGAATTACCGGTGGTCATATATTTTCTGGATGTGTCCGGTATAGTACCGGTGGGCTATTTTAGAACAAACAGAAAATATTTTGTTCTTATAATATTTATAGCCGCCGCTGTATTAACCCCTCCGGACATAGTTACGCAAATTTTTTTGGCCGGGCCGTTACTAATTCTCTATCAACTAAGTATTTGGGGGGTGGGTTTAATAAACAGGGGTAACAGTTAATATGAAAATTCATATGTACCAAAAATTAATAAAAAAATCAGAGTACGGTTGTCTTCTACGGGTTTTTGCAGTATTGTTTTTGCTTTTTGGACTTGGGGTTCAGGCCCGTACCGCTGAGAAATTCGTTAATTTTGACCGGGCCGATGTTGAAACTATTAGAGAACCTTTTGAACATCAAATTATGAGGGACTCCGGGGGAAATATAAAGTACAGGTTAATAGAGACCGTAAATGCTGCACCGGATATTCAGGGGTACGGGGGGCCGATAAATCTTTTTCTTGTTCTTAATGCCCAGGGAGAAATTGCAAAGGCAGAGGTTATATCTCACCGGGAAACGCCCAGCTTTGTTACGGATATAGAAGAGTTTTTGAACCGGTTTGTGGGGATAAATATCTTTAGCGGAGACGAGCCCCTTAGAGAAGTTGATGCCATGACCTCGGCCACTGAAACTTCCAACGCCGTGGTTAAGATTGTAGACCGAGTGGCTAAAGAACTTCAGGCGATTGAAGTTGAACCGGAAAAAACAGAGCTAAACCCTGTCCAGGTAGTGTGGACCGGTTTTATTATTACCGGTATTTTATTTTATCATTTAAAGAAAAGATATCTTCGGTATATCTTGATGGGAAGTTCAATAGCTGTTTTGGGATATTATTACAGTTATTACTATACTCTTGCCGGCTGGGTTAGTGTTTTGAATTTAAATTTAGGACAGATAACCGGTAATTTAAATTGGTTTTTTCTTTTTGGAGTACCGGTTATTATAGGGGTCTTTTTCGGCCAGCTTTACTGCGGCTACCTGTGTCCGGTGGGAGCCTGTCAGGAATTTATCAGCATGCTGGGCCGAAAACTTAGAATTTTAATAATAATAGAAAGAAAGATTGAGGATGGGTTGAGAAAAGTAAAATTTATAATACTTGTTATTATTTCAATTGCTTTTGTTACCGGCATTTTTTACGGGGGTTTCCGGTTTAACCCCTTGCAGTATTTTTTTGTATCTAAAGTGAGTATCTGGGAATGGATTCTGTTTTTCTGTGTTATAATTTTTCCGTTATTCTTTTTCCGGTTCTGGTGCAGATATCTATGTCCGGCCGGGGCCTTGCTGGCTTTGACAAATAAACTTTCATTTTTTGATATACATGAAGATAACCGTATACCCCCCCGGTGTATTATGAGAGTTAAGGATAAACGAGATATAGACTGTATAAAGTGTAACAGGTGTTTAAAATGAAAAATATTTTTCCCATAATAGGTGTAATTTTTTGTGTAATTGTTTCGTTTTTTGCATCTTTGGAGATAGAAAACAGGAATAAAAATCGATCGGCAGAGGTCTTTAAAGAGCAAGCCGTTGAGGCCTTAGATAATCCGGGTATAAGAGAGTAAATGATAACCGGTACGGTAGAGTTGAATTTTGTGATACACGGTGGCAACAGTCTTAAAGAAAAACGTGGTATTGTTAAAAGTATAATAGACCGCATCAAAAACAGGTATGTTACCGCTATAGCGGAAGTGACAAAAAATGATCTTCACCGGTACGGCCAGCTGGTATAGCGGTAGTTTTTAACATCCGGCGGTACGCTGAATCAAAAAAAAAGTATGCATTTGATTAAATATTACAGATGTAGATATAGAGTTCTTTTAAGTACTTATTTAGGTAGATAGGGACCTATTTTTGCTATAAATAATTCTACAGCAGTCAATTCGCTGTCAATTTTTTCTTTTAGCTTCTGAATCCAAGTTTCTTCGGCTTCATGTATGGCAACCACTTCGCCGGCATCAAGCCACAGACCCTCGCATTCTGGACAGACATCCACTTTAATGCCTGTATTCTGTTCGTATTCAATGGCCTGCAATTTTACCCCATCCCTGGGGCAGACGGCAAAGCCTTTGGAAATACTTGCTATAGAATCTTTGTGCCGGTAATCTATATTAAACCAGTTTTTTTCTTTTTTAAGCTGGACCAGTTCACCTTTGTCAAACCAGAACCCTACGCACTGGCTACACCTGTGGTATAGCTTGCCTCTTTTAATATGGTTTTTTAATTTTCCGTTACATTGTGGGCAGTTCATTTTATGCTCCTTGAAATAATATTATAAAACTTATTAATTAAATTATATTAACTTAGCCGAAATTTACAATACCGGGAAGGTTTTTGACAATGGCCCTAAAATTAAGTTATAATCCCAAAGTAATTGGTGAATATTGAGTAAAAGGAGGAAAATATGGATGAAGAAAAGAAAGATTTAGAAAATGAAGTTGTCGGAGTAGAAGAAACTGCTTCAGATAATACGACAAAGTTGGGTATACCGGTTGATATTGAAGCGGGTCTGTGTTATGTTTTGGGTTGGCTGTCCGGGATAGTGTTTTTTCTTATTGAAAGGGATAATAAATACATTCAGTTTCATGCCGCCCAATCAGCGGTAGTATTTTTAGGACTATTAATATTACAGATAGTTTTGGGTTTTATTCCAATAATAGGAATAATAACGATCCTTATTACCCCGTTTACATTAGTACTCTGGATTTTTTTAATGTACAAGGCGTTTACAGGTGTAAAATACAGGGTACCTTTTGTAGCTGATTTCGTAGATAAAAATTTATTAAAGATGGAACTGTAAAACCAGTATTGAAAACCCGCCGGATTATTTTGGCGGGTTTTCAAATTACGGTAAAACTCAGAGTATTCTTAGGCCTAAGTTTTTTTGTGTATGGTATACTTAAATAAATATTAGGGAAAGAGGAATATTTACAATAAAATGAACGACTCCAAAAAATATTTTGAATCAATAACTGATAGTTACGGCAAATATGTATTTAGCCGTAAAAATATGCAGAATTTTTTATCAGACCGGGCGTTTAATTCTTTAATGGAAACTATAGAAAACAATACTTCCATAGTTTCAGGTATATCCGATGAAGTAGCGGATGCCATGAAAGCCTGGGCCCTGGAGAAAGGAGCCACTCATTTTACCCATTGGTTTCAGCCCCTGACCGGCGCTACTGCCGAAAAACATGATTCATTTATATTTCCGGATCGGGAGGGTGGAATACTGTTAAAATTTTCCGGTCAGGAACTTGTTCGCGGGGAACCGGATGCTTCAAGTCTGCCTTCCGGTGGCTTAAGAACTACTTTTGAAGCCCGGGGGTATACGGCTTGGGATCCCCGGAGTCCGGCTTTCATAAAGAAAGGAGGGAAAAGTTCTACTTTATGTATTCCCACTGCTTTTTATTCCTACACCGGCGAGGCTTTGGATAAAAAAGTTCCTCTTTTAAGATCAATAGATGCTCTTATCCGACAGATTGAGCGTATGGGTAAAATTTTTGGGGTCAATCCAGATAACAGTAAAGCTAAAGTTACTCTGGGCCCTGAACAGGAATATTTTCTGGTTGACAGATATTTCTATGAAAAAAGAATTGATCTTTTACAGACCGGTAGAACGCTTTTCGGTAAAACTCCGGCAAAACACCAGCAGATGGATGATCATTATTTCGGAGCCGTGAAAGAACGGGTGATGAATTATATGGAAGAGGTGGATAGAGAACTTTGGAAACTGGGTATTCCGGCAAAAACAAGGCATAACGAGGTATGTCCGGCCCAGTTTGA
Source organism: uncultured bacterium (assembly GCA_964476445.1). Taxonomy (GTDB): domain Bacteria; phylum CG03; class SLGR01; order SLGR01; family JAGXOG01; genus CAYZAK01. The sequence goes on along the minus strand of CAYZAK010000013.1, from coordinate 35,269 downwards.
ACTTGCCCCGGTCTATGAAGAACTTAACTTATCGGTAGATCATAATATGCTAACCATGCAGATAATGAAGGAGGTCGCCGAAAGACACAATTTCATATGTCTTCTTCACGAAAAACCCTTTGCCGGAGTTAACGGCTCAGGCAAACACATAAACTGGTCCATACAGGGCCCCGATGGACGTAACTGGTTAAATCCGGGCGATAATCCTCATGAAAACGCAAAATTTCTTACAATTATCTGCACCTTGATGAAGGCCGTAGATACCCATGCCGGTTTACTGAGAGCTTCGGTAGCCTCTGCGGGAAACGATCACCGTCTGGGCGCCAACGAAGCTCCCCCGGCTATACTTTCGATATTTTTGGGTGAACAGTTAACCGATATAATTAGACAGATAGAAAAAGGCGGAGCGAAAAGCTCAAAAGCGGAAGAAATTATGGAGCTGGGCATAACTACGCTTCCTAAATTCATAAAGGATGTTACCGACCGGAACCGGACATCTCCTTTTGCGTTTACCGGAAATAAGTTTGAATTCCGGGCGGTGGGGGCAAGTCAGAGCTGTGCAAGTTCCGCTCTGGTATTAAATACTATTGTCGCCGACTCTCTGGATAAAATATGCACCCGTGTTGAAGACCGGTTGGAAAAAGGGGAAAGTTTAAATCATTCTCTTCAGAAAGTATTACAGGAAGTAGTTAAAAAACATAACAAAATACTTTTTAACGGAAACAGTTATACCGGTCAGTGGAGAGAGGAAGCCAAAAAACGGAGATTACCCCGCCTAAAGACAACTGCAGAGGCCCTAAAAGAATATAAAAAAGAAAAAACAGTTAATCTTTTTGAACGCCATAATATACTTTCTAAAGAAGAACTTTTTTCAAGATATGAAATTTATAAAGATCAGTATGAAGGAATAATCCGAATCGAGGCCGAAGTTGCTCTGGATATGGCAAGAACTCTTGTCTTACCGGCGGGAATTAACTACAGAAAAGATTTATCAGTTGATTTAAATAGGGCAGAGAAGAATAATTTAGAAATCTCAAATAGTAGAGAGTTTTTGACCGGTATAAATAAAAAAGTAGAGAATTTGCAGGATGCCATAAATAAACTTGATACAGCGCTTAAAGAGGAAAAAATTTCCGTAATAACAGATAAAATGAAGAGTTTAAGGGAAATTGTTGATGAACTGGAGACTTCTGTCTCCGCCGCGTTATGGCCCCTCCCTTCTTATGCCGAGATGATGTTTTTATCTTAATTCAACCGTATAGGATATTCCACCGGGAATAATTTATATTCCCCAGGCTATGGCCTACGCTATTCTGGCCAAGCTTTTCCTATATACTGTGTATAATTTTCCAACACAAATACTATCTAAATCCAACAGGGAGCTTTTATTTAATGTACTAAACAATATATTTATTGGAATGTCCGTTTCGGTCAGTTTTTCCAGGACCGCGGTGAATAATTGGTGGGCCCACAGATGCCTCTGTCCAATTTAATTGCCGCAATTATTTTATGTCTCATTTTATTTTTTTACAGGAATTTAGCGGTGGAAGCATGAGAAAACTCGGGTCCATTCGCAGAAAGAAGTGGTAATATTTTAAATAAAATCAGTAAAAAAAATCCCGGTCCCGGTAGATATAAGGATTATAAAGACAGCCTGAATAAAAACCGGAAAGGTTGGGATTTTTTATTTGATAACCGTAATATAGCGAATTTTACTTTAAATTTGTTTTATATATAATCGTAATAGATAAAGATAGAAAAGAAATAATTTAACACAAAAGAGAGGTTCTTTAAAATGAGTGATATTAAAGATAAAAATTTAAAAGACGGGGGAAGAAAAAGAATTAAGTGGGCCAATAACGATATGCCTGTCCTGGCCCGGATGAGGAAGAAGTTTAAAAATGAGGCACCGTTAAAAGATATAAACATATCCTGTTGTCTTCACGTTACCGCGGAGACGGCAAACTTGATGAGGACTTTAAAAGCGGGCGGTGCAAATGTGTTGCTTTGCGCTTCTAATCCGTTGAGCACCCAGGATGATGTAGCCGCTTCTTTAGTAAAAGATTTCGGGATAGAAGTTTTTGCTCTAAAAGGAGAAGATACGGATACCTTTTATAAACATATACAGGCTGCTGTTAACCACAACCCTTTAATAACTATGGATGACGGCGCTGATTTAGTTAAAACACTTCATTCTGATTACCCCGAAAAATGCGATAACCTATACGGAAGTATGGAAGAAACAACGACGGGGGTAATCCGGCTCAAAGCCATGGAGAGGGACGGTGCCTTAAAAATACCCGTAATAGCTGTTAATGACGCCCGGACAAAAAATCTTTTTGACAACCGTTATGGGACCGGTCAATCAACTTTAGACGGTATTATAAGGGCTACAGATATCCTGCTGGCCGGAAAAAATGTGGTAACCGCCGGGTACGGATGGTGCGGCCGGGGTTTTGCCATGAGGGCCAGGGGCATGGGGGCCAATGTCATTGTTACCGAGGTAGATCCGGTAAAGGCTATTGAAGCGGTGATGGACGGTTTCAGAGTAATGCCTATGGATGAAGCTGCCCGGGTGGGGGATCTTTTTTGTACTCTTACCGGGGATATAAAAGTAATAGATGAAAGGCATTTTAGAAAATTAAAAGACGGAGCTATAGTATGTAATTCGGGCCATTTTGATGTGGAAATAAATATAGAGGCGTTAAAAAATATGGCTGTGGAAGTGAATAGCGAAATACGGCCCTCGGTGGACGAGTATGTATTACAGGACGGTCGTAAAATTAATCTTATCGCCCAGGGAAGGCTGGTTAATCTGGCCGCCGCGGAAGGCCATCCGGCGTCGGTTATGGATATGAGCTTTTCCACCCAGGCTCTGGCCTGCAAGTATGTGGCATATAATAAAGGAAAACTTGAAAATAAAGTTTACAACGTGTCTGAAAACATTGAGAATAAAGTAGCTAGGTTAAAACTCAAGAGTATGGATGTTGAAATCGATAAATTAACCCCGGAGCAAAAAGAGTACTTGAACTCCTGGGATTTAGGTACTTAGGATAAATTCATAATAATTAAAAGTAGAAAACTGTAAGTTAATTCCGGATTTTTATATTCTAGATATTGAATACTTTAAAATTTTAAAATTGGCATGCCTTAAAAAAGCTTTACTTTGCGCATTAATATTAGACTTATAGTAAAAAAAAGCAAATGGGCGCTCCAGGCTGCAATAGCCGGAGGCAACACGCCGCCGGTACCCAGCGAACGTCCCACGGATATAGACCCCCAGTAGATAAAACTTATAATTAAAGAAATAAAAAATCCTGATGTCCGGCTGTGGGTTTCTCCAACCAGAGCCAGGGGGATTCCCAAAATTAAAATTATTGTGTTGGCAAACGGAAAAGCAATCTTATGGTGTAATAAAACCAGTTCGCCGGTAGTAGAATGCCCCCCGGCCTGGAAGCGTTGGATGTAGTTATATAAATTAACCAGTCCCATATCTTCGGGTTCTCTTCGGGGGGTGCTTAATATATCCGGAGAGATCTCAAGATTAATATGTTTTTCTCTGTTTTTTTCAAAAAGCTGGACTTCGCTATTTTTTTTATCAAAAATTCTTTGGGTCCAGTTAATTAATTTCCAGGTTCCATTTTTATAAATTGCTTTTTCAGCGGTATATCTTTCTTTTTCTATGGTTGTATCCTGATAAAAAGTTGTAATATTTAGTCCGGTAATTGAATTTTTTCCATCAAATTCTTTGATAAAAAATAGGTTAGAATTTTCAGAAAGGTAGGTAAAGTTTTCTCTGGATTTTGAGATTTCTTCAGGTTGTTCATCTTTAATAACAGAGAATAATTTATCGGCCCTGGAAGTTGATTCAGGGACTATTCCTTCTGCTATTATTCCTGAAGTAATGCTTACAAATAAAGAAAAAATAACAATAGGTTTTAATACGTAAAGCAGTCTGATTCCTGAACTTTGAATAGCTACAAGTTCGTTGTTTTTTTTAAGAGTTCCCAGGGCAAAAAGAGTAGCTACCAGAGTCCCGACCGGAGTTATAAGAACAAGCCATTCCGGAATCCGGTTTGAAAAATATCTAAGCAGTAAATACAATGTGGGTCTATGTCTTAAAAAAGTGTGCATAAAATCAAAAAAATGAACCACAATCATTATTATAAGAAAAGCGATTATGCTCCATAAAAAAGGTCTTAAGTAAGTAAACAGGACGTGTTTTTTTATGGTTTTCATTTCCGGTAACTTTTACTTAATAGGAATATACCGGTCCCTCCCGCTAAAAAGTTGGGAAACCACACTCCTAACCAGGGCCGTATATATCCTAAAAATGCACTTTTTAATCCACCGACCATTAAAAAATAATAAACCGCAATAGTAATAATGCTTAACCCCACCCCCACAGTTTTCCCCCTGCTTTCCGCTCTTATCCCCAGGGGTATGCCTATTAATAACAGGGCAAGGGGTGCCCCGGCCAGTGAGCCTCTGAGATAATACCGGGTAGATATGCTGTCGACATTTAAATCTTTGGATTTCAAACGCTCAATTTCTTCTCTTATCTCTGGACCGGTCATAGAAATAAGATTTTTGCTAACTGTTTGTTGTTCATCCGGTTCATTAAAAGTTAAGGAATGCTGGGAAAAATTCATACTTCTTAAACTTTCCGGTTTGTCGGGGTCAATATGTTTAATGTTTCCGTTGTACAGAGTAAGGGTTATTTCACCTCGAGAACCTGTAGCCCACTTACCGGTCCTGGCGGTTATAGACAGGGCCGGTTCATTTTCTTCCTCGGGTTCTTTATGAATGATAATCTCATGAAATAGTTGGGCATCTCTATCAATTTTATGACTAAAAATAGTATAAGAATCAAATTCAAGAATAGAACCCTCTTTAAAAGTTACTGTGGGGTTTTTAAATGCCAATTTGTTAAAATTTCTTCTAAAAGCAAATTGGGCTTTTGGAGCTGTATGGTAGTTAAATGGAAACATTAATACAGATATTAAAAGGGTAAAGAAAATAACCGGAGCTATAATAGGTTTTAGAGTGCAGCCAGAAGTTCTTAAAGCGGTAATTTCTCCTGAAGAAGCCATCTGCCCGAAAGTTAAAATGGCCGCCGATGCAGTTCCCATAGGCATAGTAAGAGATAGGATTGTGGGCAGGGAATAAAAAAGTAAAAACAGTACTTCAACGGGATTGATTCCTTTGTTAATTATCAGGTTAACCAGTTGGAATACTCTGTCCATTAAAAGTATAAAGGTAAAAAGCAGTAAACTTAAAAACAGGTTTACAATATAATTTTTTATTGATAATTTTGTAAATATTTGCATGATTTATTATTATACAAGTAAAGAAAAAAAAATTAAAGGGTAGTCAGAGTTCGGATATATTAATATACCGGACTTTTTATTTTTGATATTTAAAAATTTATAGATTATAATTAATAAAGATCCAATTCAAACATAAATTTTATCAATAAAATGAAAAAAATCAATAAAATCATTATTGTCTTAGTTCTTTTGCTTTGCCTTGTTAAACTCCGGTCTTTTGGTTTAAATATTTTAGATGAAGACTACAAAAAGCATTTTAAAGTTGAAGAGTCAACGCCAGAGGCGGCACCTCAGGATTGGGGAGAAGACCGGCTTATGGAATATGAAGACGGCATCTGGCGGGATATACAAAGAGAAAAAGAAGAAGATAAATATGAAATTGCCGAACCCGCTGAGGATGTGTATATTGAAGTGTCCACGCCTACGGAAACTCTGTATGATCTTCCAGAAGCTGAGGTCGAATTACCCTACGAAACACGGATGAATATTACAGGGCATAAATCAATATCGGCTAAATACGGTCATATATTTTACAGAGGCGATGAGGAAGAACGTACCGTCACCGGTGTACCGGCGGGAGCTACAAAAGGGTTTGAGATGGATCAGGAGTTAAGAGTCCGTATTCAGGGGGAGGTGGGTGACAAGATAACTGTAGATGTGGATTATGATGACACAAAACCGGCTTATGATGAAGACGCCAGACAGATTTCGGTTATGTACCGGGGGGATCCGGATGAGATCATACAGAAAGCAGCTTTTGGAGATATTAGCTTAAGTTTACCTTCTACACACTTTGTGGGGTACTCTAAAAATGTTTTTGGCATAAATGTGGAAGGGAGTTATGAGAATTTTGACTTTATGGCTATAGGTTCCCAGACCAAAGGACGTACCGAGGTAAAGAAATTTACCGGGCAGACAACTTTTGAAAGAAAGGATATAAAAGATATAAACTACCGTAGAAGAAAATATTATACTCTTGAACTGTCCACTTCGGAAGATTACTTACCCATAGACCAGGGAAGTCTGAGAGTATATGTGGATGATAAAGACGATTCCACAATAAGAGAAAAAAATAAATCCACAATGACGGTATCCTGTGTTACTTCCACCGAAACTTACTCCGGATATTTTTATGATTTAGTGGCCGGAAGGGATTTTACGGTTAACTTAGATAACGGTGTATTAACTTTTCAAGAAAGTATTCGAGACAATTATGTGGTTGCGGTGAGTTTCGATTATGACGGCGGCGATAAATCAACCGGACCGGTGATGATTAAAAATGAACAGGAAACTTTGGATTACGAACTTAAAAATCGGTATGATTTGGGAGCCCGGAATATAAGCAGGGACGAGTTTGTACTTAGATTTTTAGATCAGAACCGTAATGAAGTTTCGTTACCCCATGGGACCTACGAAGTAGACTACGATCGTGGATTGCTTAAATTTTCTCGGCGGAGACCGTTTTACAATGAAGATACCGGAGCCGGTCATGAAGAAATATATGATAATTCCGATCCTAGAAGTCATTATATTATATATGTAGAATATAAAAGAAGAGTGCGCAATTATTCTTTAAGACCCAACATTCTAAGAGGTAGTGAAAGAGTAGTTCGAGATGGAGTTGTTCTAGAACGCAATGTTGATTATACTATTGATTACCCTTCTGGCTTTCTGGCTTTTCTGGATCCCGAAACAATTGATGAGACAACTGAAATAGAAGTTACTTATGAGTATATGCCGTTCATGGGGCAGCATCAGGAAACACTGGTAGGTTTGAGGGGGCAGTACAACTTTTCCCGAAATATCTATCTGGGGGGGACTTTACTGTATCAATGGGGTTCGGCTCCCCGGGAATTGCCCGATATTCAGTCCACCCCAAGCAGTACTTTGGTCCTGGATACCGACTTTAAAGTAGATATTCCCAAAAAAAATTATTTTCCTTTTCCCACTTCCATAGACGGCGAAATAGCCTCCAGTAAATACAACCCCAATACTTTGGGCAAAGCCGTAATAGATAATATGGAAGGGGCCCGCCAAACTTATTCCGTTTCTACTGCCAGAGATTCCTGGCAGGTGGCCGCCACCCCTTCGGGCCAGATCCAGAAACCGGAAGGACAAACCCCAACCGGAGAAGAAGTGGACGGGTGGTTTTCACTTGATGAAGACGAAGTATATTTAAGCGATATTAATCCATCCGTTCCCGAAACCGATGATCTTCGGCTAAGGGTTCTGGAATTGAGCTATAATTTACCTTCGGGTGGAAGCGATAAAGAGACTTCAATAGTTAATCCGATTTCCAGAAGAGGGATAGATTTAAGCGATAAAGACCAGTTATTTACCTGGGTAAAGAAAAGGTCCGGAGCCCGGGGAGAACTGCAGATAGATTTCGGTCTTGTATCCGAAGATGCCGACGGTACGGGGGAGTTGAAAACCGAAGATATCAATCGCAGCGGAACTCTGGACGAGGATCAGGACACGGGCTGGGAGTACGTCTATAAGGATGAAGTAATTCTTATCGGGAAAGATAACGGCAGACTGGATACCAACGATCTTGATAGGGACGGAACTTTAGATATAAACCGTCCGGAGCAGATAAATACTTTTATCATAGATGTCGATGATTTAGATACCGGTTGGAACAGAATAGTTCTACCCCGTGGAGGAACTGACAGTGATTGGCGGGGGCTAAAACATGTCCGTCTTACTGTTAGAGGGCAGGATATTAACGGTAAACTGGAGTTCACAGGTATGGAAATGGTGGGCAGCAGCTGGAAAGGAGTAAACAGCACCGCTACTCCGGTTAATAATTATGATAACGATGAGTATAAGACGCCGCTGGAAGATGATATCTACCAGGATATTTACCGGGAAGTGGGAGGTTCCGACCGGCAAAAAGAACAGGCCCTTTCCTTGGAATATACCGATCTTAAAGACGGAGCGACGGCCTGGGCGTATTATGATTATCCCCGGGCGGTTGATTTTTCCCGCCATGACAAAATAAGCATGTTAATTTATCCGCACGATACCAATGTGGATTATTTTATAAGTTTTGGTGCGGGCGATAATGTTTTTACCAAAGTATTTAATGTTGACTATGAAGGATGGCAGGAGAAGACTTTTAAAGTTCCGGCCGACTTTAAGATAACCGGAGAGCCTCAGTTGACTAATATAACCCTGATAAGGCTGGGCGTTGTAAACAGAACTGGAGCGCCAATCAACTCGGGAAAAGTGTGGTTCAACGAACTTTACGCCCACGGCCCCGTGGGTAGGCAGGGTACGGCAATGCGGGGAAGCTTTACCACCTGTATTCCCGGTTTAATGGAGCTGGGAGGCAGTTATAAAGAAGTGGATAGGGATTTTCAAACCATAACCACCCCTCCCCAGCATCAGGATGAGACTACCTATTCGGCAAATGCCCGGTTGATCGCTTTACCTTTTATGGACCTTACCGGGAGATATTCTGAAAGTAAAGTGACTACCCCGGAGGATAGAATTACCCCGGGGGATGAAAACGAATATTTAAGAACGGCGGACCGGGGAGAAGTTTTGAAAAAATACGGAAGGGTTGATACCGGTTTAAATATTAGACATCTACCTGATATAAGCGGTAACTATTCCCGGAGTATGGAAGATTCTGACTTTTCCGGTAAATTAGAAATATCCGAGAGCTACCGGGGAAATATTTCTTATAATTTACCCCGTACTTTTGGAGTGCTTCCGGATAGAATAAGCGGCTCTTTTCGTAGGTCCGATGTTTTTGTTAACTGGAAGGAATTTAAAAAAAATGAGAACCCTGAAGGGGGTTTTGAGAACAGACTGGAAGAAACAGTTGAATACACCGGCCGGGCCAGTTTTAATCTTCTGGATTTAGTATCTATGCAGCCTTCCTATAGAAAAAACATCAAGTATAGGGAATGGGATTTCTATTCCGGAAAATACGAAAAAGAGACCAAAAGATGGCCCTGGACAAAAGATCAGGATGCAAAGTTATCAGCTTCCGTCAGGCTACTGGATTGGTTTCGACCCAGTTTAAATTATTCCTCTACTATAAATGAAAATTATAATTATAACGACCAGGGTTCTTTATCTCTGTTAAGTGGCACAAAAGATGTGAACAGAAATTATGATTTTAATACCGGCGTCCGGTTTGGGATCAATAAAATTTTACCTTGGGTTGAACCTTTAGAAACAATGAATTTAAATTTAAATTTAAATACTGAAAGGGGGGAAACCTACAAAAATATTGATAATGATTATTATACGTTTAACAAACTGGATCACCGGCATGAACTTAAACCTTCAACACCTGGAGCATCTTTGGAAACTTTAACCAATCGGGAGTCAGTTAGGTATACCGTAAATTGGAAACCTTTAGATTATTTAGATATTTCCAGAGATGAATTTGCCAACTTTTTTGGTGGGCTGGATTCCCGAATTATTTATAATAATCAGAAATATAGAAAAGAAGAAACCGGTACGGTACTGGAAAATTTTACTACCCTGTGGCCGGATTTAAGATTAAATTTTGGACAGGTCAATAAACTGCCGGTTGGAGAAGATGTGATCAAAAATATTCGCCTTAGAAATGATTATAGATATAAAGAGGACCTGACAGTTTCAAATTACCGGAAAATTTCTAAAACCATTAATGTTAATTACAGCGGAAATTGTCGGTTTTTACTTTTAAACGATTATGATTCATTGCTGGAATTTTCCCAAAGCCGTGAAGAAAAAATAGATCTTGAACTGGAGGCGCCGGATGAAGAAACTAAGAATTTAACTTTAAGCGCTCAGGTAAAGATACCCTTTAAAAATCATTGGGATTTACTTGTAAGGTACTCCCAGCAAAAGACTGAAAAATTTGATCATTTGGGAGAGGAATTTTTAACTGACCGTAGAATGTATACACCGGAAATAAGATTGGACGGGATAATAGATATGCCCGCTTCTATTAATATACCTTTTATTGACAGAGAAGTGGATATGGCCAACCGGTTGAGATTGGATTCAACTTTTAAACTTGAAATTTCCAGAAGTAAAATTGATGTAGCCCGTACCAATACCAATAAATATCTATTCACAACTTCGGGAAGAATGGATGTATCCAGTAATATGAGATTTACTCTGGGAATGGGCAGCCAGTATCTTCACAATACTGTTAAAAAAGAAAATAGTTATTTTGCTTTTCACATGAGTACAAATTTTGAAATCCGGTTTTAATGTTTAAACGGTTTATAAACTTAATATTACCGGTCGAGTGCGGCGGCTGTGGTGGCCGGGTGAACCCAAAAAAAATTAACGGGTTATGCAGCACCTGTTTTAAAAATATAGAAGTATTAAATAACAATTGCTGTAATTACTGCGGCAAACCGGTGAAAGAAGGCTTAACCTTTTGTCCAAAATGCTGGGAGATGAGTTCTTATACGGATAGATTTTTAACAGCCTGTTACTATCGGGGTCCCATAAAAAATATTATAAAGAATTTAAAGTATAAAAATAGAGGATATCTGGCAAATATACTTTCAGAGATTCTTTTTAACAGATATTCCAAAATTGTTAAACCTGAATTTGATCTTATAGTTCCGGTGCCTTTACATGCAGGGAAATTAGAAAAAAGAGGTTACAACCAAGCGGCCTTAATTGCTAAAAATCTATCTAAAAAAACTAAAATACCTCTGGCAAATAGTATAGTAAAAAGAGTGAAGACAACGAAACCACAGTATCAGCTTACCAGAAAAGAAAGAATAAAAAATCTTAAGAACGCTTTTAGATCCACAAAAATATTACACGGTGAGAGGGTTTTGTTGATAGATGATGTAGCTACCACCGGTTCTACCGTACAAAACTGTGCCTCAGTTATTGTAAAAGCCGGATCGGGAAAGGTCAGCGCCCTGGTTATTGCCCACGGGAAATAATAACAACTATAATTATATATTGACATTCAAGGGTATATATTTATATTTAAGTAATGGAATTACAGAATAAAAGGAGATGATATGTCGGAAGAAAAAAATGATTTAAGAAAAATTCGCGAAGAAAAGTTGGACCGTTTTACAGAACAGGGGGTTGTTCCTTATCCTAAAAATTTTAAGGGCAGGATCGCAAATAAACTGGCCCTCACTAAAGATAAAGGCGAGCAGATAAAAGTTGCCGGAAGATTGATGAGTAAACGGGTAATGGGAAAATCCACTTTTGCCCATTTGCAGGATGCCACCGCTAAGATACAGGTTTATTTCAGGATAGATAAGCTTAAAGATGGCCGGTATGAATTTTTTAAAGATATAGATATCGGGGATTTTATAGGAGTTGAAGGACAACTTTTTGAAACTCGGACCGGGGAGAAGACAGTTTTGGCAAAAAGATTTAAATTTTTAGCTAAATCTTTACGACCGTTACCTGAAAAATGGAATAAACTCAAGGATAAAGAGACAAGATACAGAAGAAGATACCTGGATATTCTGGTAAATAAAGAATCTTCTAATATTTTAAAATCGCGGTCCCAGTTACTCTCAAGTATCCGGGAGACTTTAAATTCAAAAGGTTTTATTGAGGTAGAGACTCCTATACTGCAGAAAAATGCCGGGGGAGCGGCCGCCCAGCCTTTTAAAACACATCACAATACTTTTGACCGTGATCTTTTTTTGCGTATTGCCCCGGAGTTATTTCTGAAAAGACTGATAGTGGGCGGCTGGGACCGGGTTTTTGAAATTGGCCGTAACTTCAGAAACGAAGGAATATCTACCCGTCATAATCCTGAATTTACCATGATGGAAGTTTACAGCGCCTATTCGGATTATAATTATATGATGGAACTGGCTAAAGATATAGTTATAAATGCCGCTGGCACGTTAAAATCAATGGGTATTAAAAGTGAAGTGGATTGTATTTCGGGGGACTGGGAAAAAAAGAATATCTGGGAGCTTCTGGAAGAATACACCGGTAAAAGTTTTTCTCCTGAAGATGAGCCTGAAACTTTTAAGAAAAAATCTAAAGAACTGGAAATCCCGCCCGGAAAAGATTCAACTGCAAAGATAGTGGACCGAATTTTCTCTAAATATGTTGAGCCACAACTAATTAAACCTACTTTTGTGACCGGTTATCTTTCCGAGGATTCACCCCTGGCCAAAAAATCTAATAAAAACCCGTTACTTGCCGAACGTTTTGAACTTTTTATTGCTGGTCAGGAAATTGGCAACGCCTACAGTGAACAGAATGATCCCCGAATTCAAAAAGAGATGTTTAAACAGCAGGTAGCCAGTGAAGGAGGACAAGTGGACCAGGACTATATTGAGGCTCTGGAATACGGGATGCCCCCGGCTGCCGGATTGGGAATAGGGATAGACCGGTTAACCATGTTGCTCACGGGGAAAAAATCTATAAGAGAAGTGATACTTTTTCCAATGCTGAAAAACCGGTAACTGATAAGGAGTAATAGTATAAAAATGCCGGACAATATTTATGTGTTTTTGTTTTTAATTTAAAGATGATTTTTAGTATTAAAATGGCTTGGGCTTATGTGAAAAAAATATGGTCCCGGGGTATCCTGGGGGTGATGGTTATCATATCGATAGCGGGAGTAGCTCTGGGAGTTGCCTCTCTAGTAGTTACTCTTTCGGTAATGAACGGTTTCCATACAGAAATTACCGCCAAATTATTAAAATTAACCCCCCATATTACGGTAATGAATTCTAAGCCGGGTAAATTTATAGAACAAAAAATAATACCAGCAGCTAGCGAAATAGAAGATATTAAAGGTTACGGTCCATTTGTATACGGCCGCGGACTTCTTCAGCGCGGTCAGGAAAGTCAGGGAGTGGTGGTAAAAGGCGTTGAGACCGAAACTGAATATCTGGAGTTAAAATCTGGAACCCAAGGTGGAGAAAATAGTATAAGTATTGGCGAAAATCTTGCTAAAGGTCTGGGATTACAAATAGATGATAAAGTATATCTGGTTATACCCAGAGTGGAGGATATAGGTATGCCAGTTGTTCCCAGAATCAAAGAATTTACGGTTAGCGGTATTTTTGAATCCGGGATGTTTGAATATGATTCGGGACTGGTGCATGCAGATTTTAAGGTGGTAGAAAAACTTTTTGAGGATACTTCAAGTTCAAAAGGAGTGGAAATTTTTATTAAGGATCCGTTTCGGGCTCAGGCCGTAGCTCAACGGCTTGGAGAAAATGTAGGGGGATATAGTATAATAAGAACCTGGAAGGAGCAAAACAGAAACCTTTTCGCTGCGTTGAAACTGGAAAAAACTATGATGTTTATTGTACTGGTTATGATTATAGTGGTGGCAACTTTTAATATTGCCGGTTCTCTTATAATGGTAGCCGTATCCAGGGCTAAAGATTGTGGTATATTAAGAGCTATGGGAGCTACTAAAAAACAGATAATGCTTATATTCAATATGAAAGGGATTCTTATAGGGCTGGGAGGAACAGTACTTGGAATAGGACTGGGAATATTTTTAAGTTTACTGATAGAAAAATATCAATTTATTGAGCTTCCGCCGGAAGTTTATTTAATATCCCAGCTCCCGGTGCAGATAAATCTTACCGACATAGCAATAATAGGATTTACAGCAGTGGTCATTAGTTTTTTATCTACTTTATATCCGGCTTATCGGGCGGGTCATACCCAAGTAGCCGAGGAGCTAAGATATGAATAGAAAGAATTTTTCTCTGGAGTTAAAAGATATTCATAAAATATATCTTCAGGGCAAAAAAAAAGTTGAAGTTTTAAACAACGTAAATTTAAAACTAGTTCCCGGACAATGGTACACAATATACGGGGTTTCGGGAAGTGGAAAAACAACTTTGTTGAATATCCTGGGGGGATTGGAAAAACCCGATCAGGGTACGGTAGTATATAAAAACAATAATATTTACTCTCTAAAGGACAGAAAACTTTCGGCCTGGAGAAACAAAAGGATAGGGTTTGTATTTCAGTTTTTTCATCTAATGAATGAATTAAGTGTTAAAAAAAACATATTGTTACCGGTATTGATTAAAAATAAAAACTATGACAGAAAATGGTTTAATAGAGTATTGAAACTGCTAAATATAGAGGGGTTACTTTCCAGAGAACCCTCTACATTGAGCGGGGGGGAAAAACAGCGGGTGGCGATAGCCAGGGCAGTGATAAATAAACCGGATTTCATTTTAGCCGATGAGCCAACCGGTAATCTTGATTCTAAAAACAGTGAGATGGTAGTTAAACTCATGGAAAATTTGAAGTCTGAAAGTGAAGTAGGTATAATATTTGCAACGCATGAGCATAATCTCACAGAAAAAGGTGATAAAAACCTTTTAATAGAAGCAGGCCAAGTTCAGGTGGATAAAAAGGAGTAAGAAATGGGAAATCTTGTATATTTAAACGGGAATTATGTGAAAAGAGAACAAGCAAAAGTTTCTGTTTTTGACCATGGACTTTTATACGGAGATGGAGTTTTTGAAGGAATTAGGGTTTACCAGGGAAATATTTTTAAATTAAAGGAGCATCTTACCCGGTTATACAGATCCGCCAGGGCAATAATGTTGAATATTCCTTTAAAAGTAAAAGAAATGGAGAAAGCGGTGGTAGAAAGCGTAAAAGTAAATGATCTTAAGGATGCGTATATCCGGCTGGTAGTTTCCCGAGGCCCGGGTGATTTGGGATTAAATCCAAATAAATGTCCTTCTCCAAATATAATTATAATTGTGGATTCCATAACTCTTTATCCTGAAGAATTTTATGAAAATGGTTTAAAACTTATAACTGCCTCCACCAGAAGAAATATTCCGGATGCCTTAAGTCCCCGGATAAAATCCTTAAATTATTTAAATAATATTATGGCAAAAATTGAAGCGAACAGAAATGATGTCCCCGAGGCCTTAATGTTAAACAACGAGGGTTATGTTGCCGAGTGCACGGGGGATAATATATTTTTAGTAACCGATAATGAGGAGATTTTAACTCCTCCTCCTTATGTAGGTACTTTAACAGGAATAACCCGGGCAGCCATAATAGATATAGTAAAAGAGCTGGAATTAGAGGTAAGGGAAATACCTTTTACGCTGTTTGAACTTTACAATGCCCGGGAATGTTTTTTAACCGGGACCGCAGCGGAAGTTATCCCGGTGGTTAATGTAGATGACAGATTGATAGGGGATGGTCAACCGGGCCGGATAACCTGGAAATTAATAGAAAAATTTCGTCAAATAGCTCCCCGGGAAGGCATTAAAGTTAACTATCAGGGTTAGAACTGATGCTCTGTGAAATCTGCAATAAGAAAAAAGCAGCCGTCTTTATTAAAAAAATAGAAAACGGAAATAAAATTGAGTACAATCTGTGTGAAGATTGTGCTTCTAAAATTTCACATTTTAAAACCGATTCCGGAGATTTCAAAAAAAATTTATTTTCCAATATATCCGATATGCTTGCCGGTTTTAGTTCAATGGAAAATTATGAAACGGAACCGGATAAAATAACATCTAAAGAATGTCCGGTATGTAAATTGACTTTTGAGGAATTTCAAAATAGCGGACGGTTTGGTTGTCATGAATGCTACGATGCTTTTTCCAAGGAATTAAAATCTCTGCTAAAGCGGTTACAGGGCGCTGTTCAGCATGCCGGAAAAAGTCCACCGGGAAAGAGAAATCTTACTGAAATAAATAAACTCAAAGATGAACTGGATAATGCTGTTGGAAAGGAAGATTATGAAAGGGCGGCGGTAATAAGAGATAAAATCAAAGAAATTAAGAAAAAAAATGAAGCTACGGAACCTGGCTCTTAAAGATATTGGCTGGCTTGGTAGGAATCCTAAAGATAATCCCGGGATTATCTCAACCCGGATAAGGTTGGCCCGAAACCTAAGAGGTATACAATTTCCCTACCGTGCTTCGGAAGCCCACCTTAAAAAGAGTTTGGAAAAAATTTTTGTGGCTTGTGATAAAAGCGTTTTTTTTAAGAAAAGCAAAAAAATAAAACTGGATGATTGCTCTGAAATTGACAAAAGATTACTTGTGGAAAGACATATTATAAGTCATGAAGCAGCAACCAGTTCAAAGTTAACCGGGGTGGTTATAGACCAAAAGGAACGGTTGAGTATAATAGTAAACGAAGAGGATCATATAAGAATACAATTTATAGAAGGTGGATTGAATTTTTTTAAGGTATGGGATATCTTAAACCAAATAGATGATGATTTAGGAAAACACCTTAATATAGCTTATTCGGAGAAGTGGGGGTACCTTACAGCCTGCCCCACAAATACGGGAACTGGAATGAGAGCGTCCAGTCAGATGCACCTTCCTGGTTTGGGCATGACCAACGGTATAAAAACCACCATGGAAAATATCAATAAAATGGGTATGGTGGTAAGGGGGCTTTATGGGGAGGGTACCCGGGTGATGGGGAATATGGTTCAAGTCTCCAATCAGGTGACGCTGGGGATTTCTGAAAATCGTATAGTTGACAGTTTAAACCGACTTGTTGTGCAGGTAGCTCAAAGAGAAGATAAAGTAAGGGACAAAATAGGTAAAGAAATGTTGGATGATCTAAAAGATATGGTATGTAGATCTTACGGCATATTAACCAGCGCTTATAGAATAAGTATAGAAGAAGCTCTGGAACTTTTATCTAATATCAGGTTTGGAGTATATATGGGCCTGCTGGATATAGAAATAAAAACTTTAAATAATTTGATGATTAAAATTCAGCCTGCCCATGTGCAGGAAATTGAGAATAGGGAATTGAATCCTCAGGAAAGAAATATAAAAAGAGCAAAAATAATTAAGGAAGATATAGGGTGATTTATATTCCAATAGATACCTTTAGTAAAAAACAGAATAAACAGGAGTTAATATATTATGTACAATAAATTTACCAAAAGAGCGCAGAAAGTATTAGTTATGGCCCAGGAGGAAGCAAAAAAATTAAACCATGATTATGTGGGTACGGAGCATATATTGCTGGGATTACTTGCCTTAAATGAAGGAGTGGCCGCCGAAACGTTTAAAGTCATGGGGATAAACCGAAAAAAATTAACCCGTCAGGTAATAAACATTATCGGAGAGGGGGACAATGTTCTTTTAACCGGAGAAAGGCCAATGACGCCCAGAGCTAAAAGGGTCCTTTCTTTATCTGTTAAAGAAGCCAATAAACTGGGCCATAATTTTGTGGGAACAGAACATATTTTACTCGGACTGCTTAAAGAGGAGGAAGGAGTTGCCAATCAGGTCATGAAAGAAGCGGGATTATCCCGGGATAAGATAAAAGATACTATATTAAACCTACTCGGTGAAGGAGCTTTTCAGCCTCTGGGCGGTTCTCAGAATAGCAGCAAGGGTAAAAAAGCAAGTAAAACTCCCGCTCTTGACTCCTACGGGAGAAATTTAATAACCATGGCTAAAGAAGATAAATTGGATCCGGTGATAGGGAGAGAAAAAGAAATTCAGAGATTGGTTCAGATTCTTTCCCGGAGAACAAAAAATAATCCGGTTTTGGTAGGAGATGCCGGTGTCGGTAAAACAGCGGTAGTAGAAGGCTTGGCCCAGCAGATTGCCAGCAACGAGGTTCCTGAAATATTAATGAATAAAAAAATTATTACTCTGGATCTGGCGGCTATGATAGCCGGTACTAAATACCGGGGCGAATTTGAAAAAAGGTTAAAAAAAGCTATAAATGAGATTCGCGAAGCCCGGGGCAAGATAATACTTTTTATAGATGAACTGCACACCATAATGGGGGCCGGCGCTGCGGAAGGAGCGATGGATGCTTCCAATATTATAAAACCCGCTCTTTCTAAAGGAGAACTTCAATGTATCGGAGCTACCACTTTGGATGAATATCGAAAAAACATTGAAGGAGATGCGGCTTTAGCGCGTAGATTTCAGCAGATTCTGGTTGATCCCCCCTCTGTTAAGGAAACGGTGCATATCCTAAAGGGATTAAGAGATAGATACGAAGCCCATCATCAGGTTGAATTTACTGATAATGCTTTGGATGCCGCGGCCAGATTATCCGAGCGGTTTATCACCGACCGTTTTTTGCCGGACAAAGCTATTGATGTTTTAGATGAAGCCGGGTCCAGAATGCGGTTAAATGCAAATGTGTTACCCGAAGAAATCAAGGAAATGGAGATTAAAAAAGAGAATATAACAAAAGAAAAAGAGTCCGCTATATCCTCGCAGGAGTTTGAAAAAGCGGCAGACTTACGGGACGAAGAGAAAAAATTAGGAAGAAAGCTTAAACGCCAAAAACAGGAGTGGGAAACTAATAAGCAGGCCGGAAATAATACTGTAACTCCGGAGATAGTGGCCGATATTGTTTCAGAATGGACCGGAGTCCCGGTTTCCAAATTAACCGAAAAAGAATCTCAGCGGCTTTTAAATATGGAGTATGAACTGCATGATAGAATAGTGGGACAGGATGAGGCGGTTACTAAAATTTCCCATGCAATAAGACGCTCCCGTACCGGATTAAAAGAGAAACGCAAGCCTATCGGTTCATTTCTGTTTTTGGGCCCTACCGGAGTGGGAAAGACCGAACTGGCCCGTACTCTGGCGGAATATCTTTTCGGGGATGAAGATGCTCTTATAAGAGTTGATATGAGTGAGTTTATGGAAAAATTTGCTGTGTCCAGGCTGATAGGGGCTCCTCCAGGATATGTCGGTTATGATGAAGGGGGCACTTTAACCGAAGCGGTTAGACGCAAACCTTATTCTGTTGTGTTGTTGGATGAGATCGAAAAGGCCCATCCGGAAGTCTATAATATATTACTTCAGATTTTTGATAACGGGCAGATAACCGATAATCTGGGGCACAAGGTAATATTTAGAAACACTGTTATTATAATGACTTCTAATTTGGGAGCCCGGGAACTGAAAAGCCGCGGGATGGGATTTCAAAAAGGGGGCGAGACAAGTATGGATTACGATAAGATCAAAGATAAAGTTATGGACGAAACCAAAAAAAACTTTAATCCCGAATTTTTAAACCGCCTGGATGATTTAATAGTATTTCACTCTCTTGAGAAGGAGCATATTATTAAAATTGTGGAAATATTTTTTAAAGAACTCCAGAATAAACTTTCTGAGCAGGATATCCAAATAGAGCCTTCTAAAGAAGTGGAAGAATTTATTGCCAGAAAAGGATTTGATCCGGAATATGGAGCTCGTCCGTTGCAGCGTACTATCAGAAAGTATATTGAAGATCCGTTAGCTCGGGAAATGCTTGAAAAACAGATTCAACCCCCTGTTAAAATAAAATGTAAATTAAAAAACGATAAGATATTCTTTGAAAAAAGGTAGCTATAAAAATGAAAAAATTAACAGGCATTTCGGCGTCTCCCGGGGTGGCCATCGGAATAGTTTGTGTATATCAAGCCAGTGATTCCTCTAAAATAGAACATTACAATATATCCCAAAAGCAACTTAAAAACGAATTATATAGATTGGATGAAGCTTTATTAAAAGCCGAAAAAGAGATTAAGCAGTTAAAAGAAGCTTCGGGTAATTTATTTGGGGATCAGGGACATGATATAATATCGGCTCATCTTTCCATTTTAAAAGATAAAGGTCTTCAGAACAGGATAAAAGAAGATATTTCAGTAAATCTTGTTAATGCTGAGCATGCTATTCAGGATGTATTTGAATCGTATATCAAAAAACTTACCGGAATTTCATCTGACAAAGTACATTTCGAGGAAATCACTCATGATATAGCTGACGTAAAAGATAGATTATTAGATTCTTTTTTTAAAAAATCTTCCGGTAAATTTGAATGTCCGGTGGGGGAAAAAAGTCCGGTAATAATAGCAGCCAATAGACTTACTCCTTCAATGGTTATCAAAATTCCAAAAGATAATGTTTTAGCTTTTGTCACAAAAGAAGGAGGTCTTACCGCTCATGCCAGTATTTTAGCCAGAACCTTGGGGATCCCGGTTGTTTTTGGTATCGATATCGAAAAGGAGTTAAACGGCCGGTGTCATTGTATAGTTGACGGTTCTTTGGGTAAGGTAATAGTTAACCCGGCCGAAAAAATATTAAAACATTACCGCCAAATGCAGGAAAAGTATCATAAAAGAAAAAAGCTCTGCAAATTAAACCTGTCCCAACCGACCCGTACCGCCCAGGGAAAAAGAATAAGTTTAAAAGTGAATATAAGTACGTTAGGGGAACTGGAACTTTTAAAAACCGCGGCCAGTGTTAAAGAAAGTGATGAACATACCGTGCACTATGACGGGGTGGGATTATTAAGAACCGAGTTTATCTTTATGAATAAAAATGAACCGCCCGACGAGGAATTGCAATTGGAAATTTATAAAAAAATTTCAAGAGCGGCAAATGAGCGGCCGGTTACTGTTAGAATAATGGACTTAAGTGGGGATAAAGTACCGAAATTTATTAATATACCGCCGGGTATAAATACAGATATGAATTTAAGGGGCGCATCGGCAGTTTTAACGTACCGTGATATATATTTAACCCAGGCCCGGGCCCTTCTCCGCGCAGCTTCGGAGAGTAATATAAAAATACTTTTTCCCATGGTGTCGGACATGGATGATTATTATATATTTAAAAATTTAATAGATGAAGCTGTAGCGCAGTTAAAAAAAGAGGGTAAAAATTATGCCGAGCCTGAACTGGGGATAATGTTTGAAACGCCTTCAGCGTCACTTCTCGCCGATCAACTGTTTCCGGAAACGGATTTTGCAAATATAGGCACCAATGATTTACTGCAGTATCTGGTTGCCTCTTCAAGAGAACATAAAATTTCCAGCCATACTTATAATCTTCTGCATCCTTCCGTAGTGAAAATGCTTAAAATGATTACCCAAGCGGCAGATAAAAACGGCAAGGCGGTCTGTCTGTGCGGGGAAATCGGAAGTTTTGAGTTATATTATCCAGTTTTACTGGACGCGGGAGTGAACAGTTTTAGTGTTCCGGCAGCTAAATATGAAGATATAAAATGCGAAATTCAAAATTTACAAGAGAGGGATTACAAAGGTAAATACAAAGAATATATTAATAAAAAATTCCGACGGGAACAGATAAAGTTTTTTGAAGGATAATTATGAATAAATTTTTCAAAAAAGTAATTATAATTTTTATCGCCCTCTGGGTTGTCGGAGGGGGGATATTTATTTATATAAAAAGCAACCAGTTTAATCAGCAGCTTAAAAAAACGATAACCGAACAGCTCACTTCATACACTGACAAGCAAGTAGTGATTGAAAGAATACACACTGATATTCTTAATAGAATTGTACTTACTAATATCTCTTTAAATGATAAAGAAACCGGACAGCAGCAATTGAGTGTTAAACGGGCCAGAATAAGTTATTCTCTGATTAAATTTTTTAAAAATGTGCGAAATATTTCCGAACTGGTTAAAGAAATCCGACTTTATCAGCCCAGGTTAACTTTAAAGTATTCGGATAGCAAATTTTTTGTAGAAGGGTTGGAAACATTAATGTCTAATTCCACCGGCGGTCCCCCACTGCCACCCTGGAATATTAGATTCTCAGATGGTGAATTTAGATTTAAACTTGAGGATAATATGTTTCAGAATTATTCTGATTTAGAAATAAGAAATTTCCGGGGACAGTTCTCCTTAGCCTCTTATCCCCGGCTTACCGGAGATACCCAATTCAGTATTAGTCGAACCGGTTATGAGGAATTTTTAATAAAGAATTTAGGGGTTGATTTGGATTATAATATAGTAAGTAAAAATTTTGAATCCCGTTTAAATATCAAAGATGCTATGCTGGATTCTCTGTCAGAATTTAATTTTTTAGATCAACCCGTAAAGTTTTCCCGGGGTTCGTTAAAAGGAAATATTAAGTTGGGGGGAAATATTGATAAAATAAAGGAAAATATTGAGAATATTACTGGCAGCGGGCAATTTGTTGTCCGAGACGCAAAATTTGATAATCTTTCTATAAAAAAAGCCCAGCTAAATATTTCTCCGGATAGAATTCTGGTGGACAGAGGGCTGTTAGCCTGGCGAAACAGTAATTTTTCTCTGTCCGGGAAAATTAGTAGTTATTTGAAGGAACCTTATTTTGATGTAACCGCCTTTGGTAATATCGGGATTTCGGAAGTTGTGCCGGCCGGACTGGCTCAAAATGCTAAAGGAACAGTAGATTTTGAGGGCGAAATTACGGGGGAACCCAAAGATATTAAAATATCCGGGGGGCTTAATATGGCTCGCGGAAAATTAGCCGGTATTGATATTAAAAACTTAAAAACTTCGGTCTCTTATTATTCTCAAAAGCTAAATTTTAAGACCGGAAATTTAGAATTCGGCGGGGGAAATTTAAACTGGGACGGTTATGTAGGGTATCCCGGAGAGGATCTCGATGTAAATATACGTCTTGAAAATTTAGATTTAAACGATATCGCAGGAAAAGAATCTATTTCCGGGTACGCTGGAGGGAATATAGATTTAAGCAGGGATGATCTTAAATCCCTTCAGGTGCTGGGAAATTTAAATATACACAAATTTAATATTGGCAGAAAAAATTTAGGAATAATGAATACCTCATTTAATTATTCAGATGAAAATTTTATTGCCAGTGGCTTCACTATGGATGACAAATATCATTTTAATACCCGGATTAAGTTAAAAGAAAAAAGTAAAAGCGGTAAAATAGAACAGTTTTCCTTTCTTTTTCCCGAGGGTGGACAGTTAAATTGTAAAGGGTATTTTAACTATTCCCCTTTGAAAGCTCAACTGAAAATAGATGGGGTTGGGATACCTATAAATGAGATACCCCAGCTAACTGAAAAATATGATAGCATAACCGGTATTCTAAACTTTGACGGTACATTAGAAAGCCGAGCGGATAAAACTTTTTTAAAAGGAAATTTAAATACTGAAAATGCAGGATTAGATCAGTACAATTATGAGGTTAAAACAGATGTTGTTTATGAATCGGGTAGAGTGAGTGAAAATTTAAATTTACTTAATTTGGAGTTAAATAGATCTCTGTTTGGCAGATTAAAACTTAATATTAATAATTCTAAATACAGGATAAAAGATTTAAAGTTTAGAGCGGAAGAACTAAATTTACCGCCGGTTCAATATTTAATTAGCCCCGGACCGGGAATAAATAACGGTATTTTAAACGGACAATTTAATTATGATTCTGAATTTGGGCGGTCTGTGTTTAACGTCCGGGAACTTAATATAGAGGAAATATTTGTCGGAGACATACACGGGGTAATGAAATATGATGCTGAAAAATGGTATTTAGAAGAACTAGATGTTTCCGGTGACCAAGGAAAAATAAATATAGACGGCGAACTCTATCCTGATCAGGAATTAGAAATTGTTATGGATAGCTATAATCTTAATCATAAAATTTTAGATGGTTGGGGTAAATTTTACGGTAAATATAAAGATAAAGAGGGATACATTTTTGAAACGGAGTTTGAAAATATGAATATTTCCGGTCATGACTGGCCGGCAAGTAAGATTAACGGGGTTTATTTTCAAGATAAATGGAACCTGACCTTAAATATTCGGGAATTAATTAAAGGTAATTTAAATATAGAACCAGATAAAAACTATGAGTTATCCGGAGAATTACAATTGTTTGATTTTAACCTCCAGAAATTACATCCGTTTTTTGAAACCGGTAGATCCCGGTCCGGGTTAGTGCATGATATTACCGGTGCGGCGAAGGGTATTTTTAAAATTGAAGATAGCTATAGCAACCCTTTGTTAACTTATGACGGAGATATTAATAAAGGATACTTACGGGACACCCCTTTCGATTTAAAGGGAAAAGTGGTTTATAAACCGGGAAAAATAATAACTGTAATAGATGCGGCTGGGGCTATAGGTGATGGGCGAATAAGTATAGACGGAAGCCTGGAACACGCCCAAAAAAGTGAGTTAAAAATCGAAGTACGCAACTTTAGTACAGATTTTATAGAGTCTACGCTTAAAAATGATCAACTTAATTTATCGATGGACGGTGATTTCAGGTTAACCGGGACTCTGGACCGTTATTTAGTCAAGATGGAAATTCTCAGCCGGCAATTAAATTTTGATTCCTTGGATTTAAGACGGGCTCAGATGGCAGCGGTATTAGAAGACAACAACTTAAATATCAGCCGGGCGGAGTTATTTAAACCCGACGGATCTTTTGTTCTTACAGATACCGATGTTTTAATAAAGGGCGACAATAATTTTAAATTTAAAGGAAAAGGTAAATTTGAAAATTTTATTGTAGCTCCAGTTACTTTTCTCGGAGAAACCGGAGTTGAAGGTGATTTTGGTTTATCTCCCTTCTTTATTGATTTAAAGTTAAATCCGGAAAACTTATTTTTAAATCGGTTAAAATTGGAAAATAAATTAAATATGGATTACAGAGATAAAAAGCTAAAATTAAATGTAAATAATATTTTAAAATCTGAAGTTAAATTTCTATCTGAAGGTCGTATAACAGTTGAACAGTTGAAATATAGAGACGGAAATAAGTCTTTTACCGGAGAGGGAAAATACACTCCCGGCGAAGCTGATTTTAATCTGTCCGCTAATAATGTGGAGATAAATAAATTTATAAAAGCTCTGGATAAACCGGTGGAATTTTATGGCCGGTCAAATTTTGAAATAGATATCTATTACAGGGAAGAAGATTCTTTTAATATTTCTGGTGATCTACTTGTTAATAGAGGACGGTATAGAAAAATACCGATCGAACGGGTACAGAGTCATTTTAATTACAGAGACGGGATCCTGGATTTAAAGGATACAAAGATAAAGGATTCGGATTATTTAAATGTGGCAGTTAAAGGCACTCTAGGGGAAGCTCAACCGGGGCTTGAAGTGGATGTCAAAAGACTTTCTCTTTCTTCGTTACAGTTACTTACCGAAGAGATAAAAGATAGTTCAGGATATTTTTCCGGACAGTTTAAGATAATTGGCACTCTAAATAACCCCCGATTTTCCGGGCAATTGGATTTGGCTAACGGAAGAATAAAAGGGCGTGAAATTATAGGGGATATTAATAAAATTAATTCCAGGATAACAGCCCGGGAAACCAGATTAAATATTGATCATATTAATGCCCAATGGTCCCCAGGAAGAATCGAGGGCAGTGGTTATATTGACATTGATCCTGGTTTTTCGGAGATTGAGTTTAGTTTAAAAACGGTTGGCGATAAAGGGGTTTTGGTGAAAATACCTTATTTAAATATTCCTCAAAGCGGATTATTTGGGAGATATTTAAGTTTACCATCTTACGGTGAACCCGGTTTTGAAATTAATATTACAACCGAGGAGGACTTGTACAGAATCAGCGGAGATATTAATTTAGCAGAAACTCATTTTACATATCCGCCCGTGGCCACTTCTCCGTCTCCACCGGCTCTTGAAGTATGGGATATAATTTTACTTGATATTAATTTAAATGCCGGGAAATCCGTATGGTATGAAAATACTTATGCCAGACTAAAAGTGGACGGCGGCTTAAATTTTAAAAAAATTCCCGAACAAGATCTAATGGTAAACGGTACAGTAAGTTCTTCGCAAGGAAGGGTTTCATATTTGAACCGGGAATTTGAAGTTGAGGAAGTTACATTAATATTTAGTGATAGTGTAGAGCAACTTTCCGGACGGGCAACAACCCAGGTACAACGCAGAACGGAGGGAGGTACCTGGACAACAGAAGATATTAGTTTAATAATTCCCAGAGACCGAGTAGGCAATATATCCCCCCGGTTTGTTTCCGATGAGATTGGAGAAGATTTAACCTCTGAGAAGACCGCCGAGATAGCTATAGCGGGAACCGATTTTTCTAACTTGTCAAGAGATGATAGAAATATGCTTCTCCGGCGCGAGCTTCTCCGGGCGATAGATGCTAACCTTACATCTCCTCTGGTAAAAAATATTTTACAAAGAACAACTATAATAGACGATGCCAAAGTTGATGTACTGGTAGATAGTTCAGAAGATGAAGAAACTATGCGGTTGACAGGAGCCGGTTTACGAGTGGGAAGTAATTTAACCGATCGCTTTTCTATGGGGTATTATATGGAGGTGGGCCCGGGTTATGAAAATAAATTACGTCTTAATCATGAATTTGATATGTTGTACAGATTACAGGACTCTCAGTTTTTTAGAGGTAGGATTTCTGAGGAACGGGATATCTATTTTGGTATTGAACAGCAATTAAAGTTTTAATTTGCTTGAATTTTAGAATAATTTAAGTATTATATAATAATATGAACAAAAAAGAATGGAAAAAACTAAAAAAAGAACTTCAAAAAGAGCGCGAAATTTTAAGAGAAGAAGTTAAGAAAATCAAAAAGCGGGAAGACTCTTATCTTAACGATAAGGTGGGGGATAATTTAGATAAGGCTGCTGGGAATTCACATCGTGAGGTGCTCTTTTATTTAAGTGGATACGAGCGGCGCCGTGCAGAAGATATAAATGATGCTTTAAGAAAGATAGATAAGGGTAATTATGGTATCTGTGAAAGCTGTAATAAAAAAATAGGTATTGACCGCTTGAAGGCTATTCCGTACGCCCGGAAATGCGTGAGCTGTAAATCCGGTAGCTAAGTTTAAATCCTTTGTAAAAATCGTTTATTGTGTTTAGTTAAATTAATTATAAATCAAAAATTTCGTTAACAGTATTAAAAAGATTATTTAAAAGGTAAAAGTGGATTATGAAAATTAAATTCTGGGGGTGTAGGGGCTCTATTCCAGTTCCTGATGAGAGAATGATGCAATATGGCGGTGATACTACCTGCCTGGAAGTGTCGTTTAAGGATAGGATATTAGTTATAGATTCGGGGACAGGTATCAGGAAACTTGGGGAGGATATTCTAACCCGGGATGTAAAAGATATTGATATTTTTATAACTCATACTCACTGGGACCATATTCATGGTTTTCCGTTTTTTTCACCTATCTATAAAAAAAAATTTAATATAAACATACTTGGAAATTCAAATTCGTATCGAAAGATTGAAAGTATACTGAGCAAGCAGATGTCGGTTGAGTATTTTCCGGTAAGATTCTTAGATTTAAAAGCTAATACTAAATTTATTAAAAATCTAAATACCAGATATAAAAGGGAAGGGTACAAAGTAAAAACTATTGAAGCAAATCATTCTATTTATACTTTGGGATTAAAACTTATGGGTAAGAATTCTTCTTTTGTTTTTATTACTGACAATGAGATTAACAGTAAAAATCCTAGAACTACCAGAGATGAATTTGTTGAATTTTGCCGGGGGGTTAATTATCTTATTCATGATGCTCAATTTACAGAACAGGAATACAAATCCAGAATAGGATGGGGTCATTCTACTTTTAAACAGGCACTAGAATTGGCCAAAGAGGCACAGGTGGAAAATCTTGTGTTTTTCCATCATGACCCAAATCGAAGTGACAAAGAGCTTAAAAGTTTAGAGAAAAAATTTAAGAGCCAGAGCAAAAGACGGGACAATAATTTAAATATCATTTCTGCCGCCGAACTGGATGTGATAGAAATTAGTTAGTTTAAGTATTGGAGGTTTCAAAATATCAGAGAGTGATAACAGGGCTCGTAAATTAGCCCAGTTAATTACCCAATCTGGGGCTACTGTATTTCTAAGCGGTGCTGGGGTTTCTACCAATGCCGGTATCCCTGATTTTCGGGGTAAAAATGGCATATACAAAACCGGAAAATATAATGCTCATAAAGTTTTCGACTATAGATATTTTAAAAAAGCTCCCAGACCCTTTTTGATTTTGCGCGGGGATTTTTGGATGAAATTAAAAATATAGAACCTACTTATACCCATAAATTTATAGCCGATTTGGAACAGAAAAATTTAACCGGGGGAGTAATAACTCAGAATATAGATGGGCTTCATCAGCGGGCGGGTTCTAAAAAAATTTTAGAAATTCATGGTAGTTTCTGGAAAAACTACTGTATGGAATGCGGAAGCCAATTTTCTTTTAAAGAAATAGAAGATAAGATTTATTTTCAAAAAATACCCCGCTGTTCCTGCGGGGGAGTTATAAAACCAGATATAGTGTTTTTTGGTCAGCCGGTAAAATATCTTCAGAAATCTCGTCAATTAGCTGTGCAGTCAGACTTGTTTATTGTTATTGGTTCTTCACTTACCGTACATCCGGTAGCTTCTTTGCCCGGTTACTGTAACGGTAAAATAACTATAGTCAATAAGGGACGTCCAAATTTTCCCCGGGACAGGGTCTCTTTATATGAAAACAGTGATCTGGATATTTTTTTTAAAAAAGTTGCAAAATATTTAAAATAATTTTACTTAAATAAAAGGAGTAATGGTAACTAATGTTTAGGGTAGTAAAATTAAGCCAAATTTTACTAATAGCGTTATTGTTTATGGGATGTGTAGATTCGGAGCAACCGGCTATCCATCCTGACAATGCCGTATCAGCTGATGAATTACATGGCCTCTGGAAGGCTACCTGGGGAAGAGAGCAGGTACATTATTACCATATTGAACCTGCAGGCGGTGAATTTCCTGAAAACACTCTTCGGGGCGAGTCAATTACACGCAAAAAAAATGGTTCTCTTGAGTTGCAGTCTGAGGTAATGTTTTTAATACCCGGAAAAATTGAAGATTTTTCTATACTCAGCGCAGCGGAAGTGAACAGAGAAGTATTTGTTGATATGTTTGAGAACGGCTGGAGAGCTGAAGCTGTAAATAACTATATTATTTTTAGTTACAGTTTAGAAGATGATACGATATCGCTGTTTTTTATAGATAACGATTTAAAGCGGCAGTATATAAACAGTGGCGAATTAAGAGGAGTAGTAGAAGACGACGAGTCTAAAATAACTGCTTCTTCTGAAGAGTTAAAAAGATTTTTAAAAACTTCTTCCGGAAGAAATATTTTTTCCAAAGAAGCTTTAAAATTAAAATGTTTGGATTCAGAAAATTAAGCATTATTTAGAATGGTTAATTTAAAAAACAGACTTTGGTTAAATGGATTTTAAAATATTTGGAGCAACATTTCTGGTTATAATAGCAGCCGAGCTGGCCGATAAAACCCAGCTGGTGGGAATAAATATGGCTGCCGAGACCGGGAAGCCGATTTCGGTTTTTATCGGATCTGTAGCGGGATACGCTTTAATAACCGGCCTATCTGTATTGCTCGGATCGGTGGCCGGCAAGTATATTAGCCCGGAGTTCATAAAAATGGTAGGCGGGAGCATATTTATAATTTTAGGTATTTTAATTTTATTGGGTAATTTTTAAGTTTACTCTTTTGGGAAAATATTATTAAACTTGAAAAACAAAGCCAAATCTGATTAAATTAAACTGAAATTTAAAATAAATATAATTTTAAATTAATACAAACATGAATTGTTATATTACTAGAAAATTTAAAGATGAACTGGTTTCCATATATGAACTAAACGGTGGAAACAGGGGGGACTTTTATAAATATATGGCCTCGACCAGGTACACCCGTGATTTTATGAATTATCCGGAGATAGTAAATATAAATTTTACGGATAAGATGAGAAAAGGAATTGCAGCAGCCTTAACCGGAATAAATCATTTAAAGAGTCTAAGTTCTATAGATTCCCGTACTGTGAATGTTTACCATATCTTAAGAGGGGCATTAAATTTCCAGGTTTCCCAGGCTTTAAACGAGGCTTTTGGCTACAAATGGCACAGCAGTTCTTATATATCCAGCCAGCGGGTTCTAAAGGAAGGCGAATTTGAAATAAGTGAAGATTTTTACCGTAAGTTTATTGTTCCGGATAATGCTACTATTTATTGTGCCGACATAGTAGCTTCAGGAGTTTCTCTGGACAATGCCTTAAAATATCTTGACGCCTTCATGGATTCACAGGAATATTCAATTAAGAATTTTGTCTTTTTTACGATCGGATGTAATGAAGTAGAAAATATACTTAAAAAATGGCACCGTCATTTTAAAGAAAAATATCCGAATTATCAAAGTACAATTTTATGCTATTTGGAGGGTAAATTTGCTCTTTCCCGTGCCGACATCCCCCTGAACAACACAATGCCTGAAACGGATCTTTTAAGAAGTTATAAATTAGGGGCTTTGCTTACACCCGAATTTGAATATTCCCAGTTCGAAAAAGTGATAATAGCTTTAGAAGCATGTGTTATTTATGACGGGGGAAAAAAGGGTTTTGAACCGGAAAACCATATAAAAGAATTGTACGGGTTCTGGAAAAAGCAGAAGAGGACTGCCGGGGAGAAAAATATTTCCCTGTGGGAGGAATATAACGCCCGGTTTCCACTGGATAACTATTTTGAGAATATCGATAATTTAAAAAAGGGTTCGGTTGAACAATTTAAAGAGAACAAAAAAGATGTCTGGAAGGGAGTCCGTGACGGAGAGTACAGAAAATTGTACAACCGGTTCTATATGCTCTGGGATAATAAGCGTATAATGAGAGCCCTGAAAGAAGACAGTTTTAGTCAGTTCTGTCTTAAAAAATTAAACTACCTTGAGAGCCTTCAGAAAAAACTCACCTGATTTGTTTTTTAAACTTACCCATTAAAAATGGTTGAAACTTTTTCTACATTTTAACTGTCTAAATATAATAAGTTATTTAAATTAGATTAAGGAGATAAAAGTATTTAAAGGCAAACGGTACTATAGGATAGAGTACCCGGAGTTCTTCTTTTTTGGTAGGGCTGCCCTTGTTGATATACAATACTGTTTGTGTATTCTAAAGGACAGGTTAAAATAAATATGTGAAAAGAGGATATTGATGAATCGTAAAATTGTTCTGTATATTATTTTTATTGGATTATTAACGTTCAATACCCGGAATGCCGGGGGAACACCTTCCCGGGTGATGGGTTGGGAAGAAATTAAACAAGAAGTTATGGAAAATAATGTTAGTATAGAACAGGCCAAAAAGACTCTGGAATCAGCCCGGATGAACCACCGGAAAACTTTCACCGCGTTTACTCCGGAATTTTCGGTCAGAGCGGCCCATACTGAATCCAGCCCGTCCCGTGTCGAGCCGTTTGATTACGGGATTTATGGGGATATCAGGCTTTTTCCGGGGTTAAAAATTACGGATGAGATAAAACTCAGCCGTACCCGGTTGGAACTTCAAAAAAATAGATATGAAAATACCCTGGCCCAGGTTCTGGCCGGAGC
This sequence comes from uncultured bacterium, assembly GCA_964476445.1. Lineage (GTDB taxonomy): Bacteria > CG03 > SLGR01 > SLGR01 > JAGXOG01 > CAYZAK01. The sequence continues at coordinate 3,807 of CAYZAK010000013.1, read as the reverse complement.
CCGCAGGGCTTTCGGGGACCTTTTAATAGCCCAGCAGAATATATCTCTTTATGAACATATATACAACCGGAGGGAGCATAACCTTGAACTGGTAAGTCTCCGGTACGAAGCCGGCCGGGAGGATAAGGGTACGTACCTGCGCTCCGGAGCGGACTTAAAGCAGGCCCGGTTTGATCTGGAGAAAGCCGACCGAGATTTAAAAACAAAACAACGGGAGCTTTTAAATATAATGGGTACTACCGGCCGGGAGAATATCAGGGTAGAAGGTACTTTTGAAGTTCCTGTAGTAGAATTCGCTCTTGAAGAAGAAATTATTGAAAACTTAGATTATAAAGCAGCTAAATACCGACTGGAATCGGCCAGATACCGGGTCAGTATAAATAAGAAAAATTTTTTACCGGATATAAACTTGACCGCCGGTTTTTCCTGGACCGGAACCGACTGGCCGCCGGATAACGCTCGCCGGGTGGGAGTTAATTTTTCGTTCCCTTTTTTTTCCGGGGGTAAAAATATCATAGATAAAAAAACATCGGATATAGACCGGGAGATTGCCGTCCTGGAGCTCTGGGAGACCGAGGTTGAGGTCAGAAACAGGTTGGAGAATGCTTATAATAATTTTACCGACGCCGTTGGGAATATGGAAATCAGGAAGGCGTATATGGAGGCTTTAAAAGTAAGAGTGGAAGTGGCTACCGAGAAGTACAGAAACGGCTTAATTTCATTTTACGAGTGGGATTCGGTAGAAAACGAGTACATAACCGCCAGAAGCCGGCTCCAGGAAGCCGGTTACCGAACGTTTATCGCCTGGGCTGAGCTGATGCGGACAATGGGCAAAACAGAATAAGAAACGGAGAAAATTTTATGAAAAAGATATATGTTATTTTCGGACTGATGGTTATAGGTACTGTCATTTATTTTACGATTTTTAGAAATGACGACCCGGACAACAGATATAGAACTGTCCGTCCCGAAATTACGGATATTGAGATAACAGTGGATACTACCGGGGTGGTAAGACCCCGAAACCGCCTGGAAATAAAGCCTCCTTTGTCGGGAAGACTGGAAGAAGTTATAATCGCCGAAGGTGATAGCATTGAAAAAGGGGAAGTAATAGCCTGGATGAGTTCAACGGAACGGTCGGCACTTTTAGACACCGCCCGGTCCAGGGGTAAAACCGAACTTAAAAAATGGGAGGATATATACAGGCCCACACCTATTATAGCCCCCCTCTCCGGATTTATTATAAGGAGAGATATACAACCGGGCCAGACAGTTAGTTCTAACGATGCTATCATGGTAATGGCCGATGAATTAATTGTACAGGCTCAAGTGGACGAAATAGATATTAGCAAACTTGAAAAAGACCAGCTGGCCACTATCCAGCTTGACGCCTATCCCCAAAATCCGCTCCCGGGGAAAATTGAACATATTGCTTTTGAATCCGAGGTGGTAAGCAATGTTACCGTGTATAAGGTTGATATTCTTCCGTTGCAGGAGAGCGACCTGATGCGCTCGGGCATGAATGCCGGAATAAATATAACCATAAAAGAAAAAGAAAATGTACTGGTACTGGATTTATTTGCTATTTTTAGCGATGGTAGCAATAAAACAGTGCTGGTAAAAGCGGATACCGGCGAGCCTGTAATAAAAGAGGTAAAAACCGGACTGGAAACCGGTGAGAAAGTGGAAATTGTTTCCGGACTTTCTGTTGAGGATACGGTGATGGTGGAAATTCCGGACAGCGAAGGGGGGGGCAGAGGACGTGGCCGGGGTCTTCCGGGGATGTAAAATGATAAAATTAACAGGGTTATCTAAAACTTACATCCGGGGGGACAATAAAGTACACGCTCTTAAAGATATAGACCTTGAAATAAAACAGGGGGATTTTGTAGCGGTAACCGGTCCTTCGGGCAGCGGTAAGTCCACCCTTCTAAATATCCTGGGATTGCTCGACAGTCCCGATAAAGGGTCGTACCGGCTTATGGACATGGAAATGTCCGGTCTTTCTCAAAAAGAATTGGCGGCAGTGAGAAACGAATATCTGGGTTTTGTCTTTCAGATGTTCAATTTATTACCCCGGCTGAGTGCGGCTGAAAATGTAGCTTTACCATTAATCTACTCTTCCGGGCACACAGAAAAAGTATCCCGTACCCCCGGGGAAGTACTTTCAAAATTGGGGCTGGCCGATAGGATGGAGCACAGGCCCAATGAACTCTCCGGAGGCCAGCAGCAGAGGGTGGCAATTTCCCGGGCCCTAATAAAAGATCCGGATATACTTCTTGCCGATGAACCCACCGGAAACCTGGATACCGGAACAGCCGAAGAAATTGTCCAAATTTTAAAAAAATTAAACCGGGAAGGAAAGACAATAATTATGATTACCCATGAGGATGTTTTGGCTTCCAGAGCCGGAAGAATAATAAAGTTGGTGGACGGGGAGATTGTAACCGATAAAAGAAGAAAAGATTATTCCGGTCCCCGGGATTTAAATTCTTTGCCGGATAAAAAAAATAAAATTAAAAAACACGGGTTTGATATTTTTCAGATGAAAAATTATTTTATCCAGGCCTTTAAATCTCTTTTTGCCAATAAAACTCGAACCCTTCTTTCTATTTTGGGGGTTCTTATCGGGGTAACGGCGGTTATAGCCATGCTGGCTCTGGGCGCGGGAGCCAGGCAGGACATAGAAGAGAGGCTGGCCCATTTGGGTACAAATATTTTAAGCGTCAGGGAAAACCGCAGATGGAGGAGGAACAATCCGTCTGCCGCTTCGGGAGTGGCTCTCCGTCTGACTGATTCGGATGTACAAGCGGTTAAAAACAGCCTCCTGATTTTAAGAGCTTCCGGTCTGGTGGACGGCAGTGTTGAGGTGAATTACAGGGACAGAAACAAAAGTACCCGTCTTTACGGAGCCCATACCGAATATATGCATATCCGTTCTCATATTCCCCAAAGAGGCCGTTTTTTTACCGAAGAAGAGATGTTAAGCCGTTCCCGTGTAGCCGTAATCGGGCAGACGGTGGCGGAGGAAATTTTTGAAGCTGAACAACCGATAGGGAAGATCATAAGAATAAATCGAAATAATTTTCGGGTGATAGGAATTCTCCCTGAGAAAGGCTCCGCCGGCTGGCGGGATCAGGATGATATAATAATAGTTCCCCTGCACACGGCTATGTACAGAGTATTGGGGAAGAAATATATAGATAATATTGATGTAGAAGTAAAAAATTCCGCTGATATTCCTCTGGCCCAAGCCCAGATTCAAACCATCATAGCCGGACGTCATAATTTAACCGGGGATCAGGTGGAAATGGTGGATGTTAGAAACTGGTCTGAAATACAGGAGGCCGCCGAATCAACGGCCAAAACATTCTCCTGGCTGCTGGGTTCCATAGCTTTTATAAGTCTGCTCGTGGGGGGGGTGGGCATAATGAACATAATGCTTGTCTCGGTAACCGAAAGAACCAGGGAAATAGGATTGAGAAAAGCTGTGGGGGCAAACAGTGCAGATATCCTTTTTCAGTTCATAATAGAATCTATCATTATTTGTATGCTGGGGGGAATAATTGGTATAATAACTGGATACGGTATTACAAAGATACTATCTGAATTTGCAGAATGGTCTACAAAAATATCGCCGGCTTCAGTATTTTTAGCAGTATTTTTTTCGGCCGGCATTGGCTTCTTTTTCGGGATGTGGCCGGCAAAAAAAGCCTCCAGGCTTAAGCCAATTGACGCTTTAAGGTATGAATAAAGACATCCTATAATATGTCAAGTAAAAAAAACAGATTATCAAAGAGCAATAAT
>CAYZAK010000012.1:0-45931 GCA_964476445.1 uncultured bacterium | reverse complement strand
CTAAAGATGGACCTTAAAAAACAAAATATATCTAATAAATTACGAATTTTATTTATTATCAGCTATGCTGGTAATATAATACTTATGCTGTTGTCATGGGTTATCTTATCCGGTGATGTAGCTATTCACTACGGGCCCGGTGGAGTAGCTGACAGGTGGGTCTCCAGCTTTACACATTCTTTTAATTTTATGGTTTTACATACCGGTTTATTTATACTTTTTTATTTTTTGCCCAAATTAACATTCAACTTACCGGATAAATGGTTATTTATCCCTAATAAAGATTACTGGCTTACTCCCGAAAATAAATCCAAAGCGGAGGATAAATTATCCGGTTTAATATATAAATACGGCATATCTGTTTTTATATTATTATTTGGAGCTGGTATCCTGTCTATACAGGCCAATCTCCAAAAACCTGTAGAACTTAATGTATCACTTCTCTTAATTTTTGTCTTTTTATTTGCAGTTTATTCTGTAATATGGAGTATTGAACTTGTAAAAGAATTTAAGACCCCCAAAGAGAAAGCCCCCACTAATGAGGATGGTTGATTTAGTTAATAGCTGTTAGAAGTTAGGAGCCAGGACGTCAATTTCCGAAAGTGAAGCCGTTAAATCTTCCGGTACTGGTGAAAGTTTTGTAATTTTTATCGTTTAGTAGAGGATATATTTTTAATTTAGAATCTATATGATATTTTTTTACAATTCCGGCTAGAGCTTAAATAATAATTAATAAATATTGGAACAGCTATATTTAGTTAGTTTAGTGTGGGCTCTTGAATATAAATAATAAATTTATTACAATACTTTTTCGAAATAGTAAGGAAAATTAATAGAGAAATAATAAAGGAGTTAATTTAATGGCTATAGTTAGCATGAAACAGTTATTGGAAGCAGGTGTCCATTTTGGGCACCAGACCAGAGATTGGAATCCGGCAATGGAACCGTATATTTTTACCGACAGGAATAGAATACATATTCTTAATTTAGAAAAGACAGTAGATGAACTTAAAGCAGCGTATAATTATGTCAGGGGAACTGTTGCCGATGGAGGCGATGTTCTTTTTGTATGTACCAAAAAACAGGGTAATGATATAGTTCAGGAAATAGCTGAAGAATGTGGTATGTACTATGTAAACTACCGCTGGTGGGGAGGAATGTTAACTAATTTTGAGACTATATCCAAGAGCGTAAAAAGATTAAAAAAACTTGATCGTTTAGAAGAGAGTGGGGAGATGGGCAGGCGTTCTAAAAAGGAACAGTCCAGAATGAAAAAAGAAAAATCCCGTCTGGAAAGAGGGTTGTCCGGTATTAAAGATATGAACCGGTTGCCCAGCATAATGTTTGTGGTAGATATAGATTTAGAAGAGATAGCCATTGCCGAAGCCAGTAAGTTAGATATTCCTATAGTGGCTCTGGTGGATACAAATTGTAATCCCAAAGCGATAGACTATGTCATACCCGGCAACGATGACGCTATACGTTCCATACAGCTTATTTCTGAAATTGTAGGCGATGCGGTGCAGGAAGGTAAAAATATGCGGGCCAAAAAAGAACAGGAAGAGGCCCGTAGGGCTAAAGAAGAAGCTGAAAAGAAGAAAGCCGAATCTAAAAAAGAAAAAGCCAAAAAAGCAAAAGCAAAGAAAGAAAAAGCCAAAAAAACAAAAGCAAAGAAAGAAAAACCAAAAAAAAAAGACACTAAAAACAAAGAAAGATAAAAAGATAAAGGAGAATAAAGATGAGTCAGATAGAACAGATTCAGAAATTGAGAAAGATGACCGGAACGGGGATAATGGACTGCAAGGAAGCTCTGGCTGAAAGTGACAATGATATTGATAAAGCGGTAGAAATTTTAAGAGAGAAAGGCAAAGCCGAGGCGGCCAAAAAAGCCGACCGGGACGCTTCCGAAGGCATTGTATATTCCTACATACATCCGGGAAGCAAGGTGGGAGTTCTGTTAGAGTTGAATTGTGAAACAGACTTTGTGGCCCGGACAGATGAATTCAAGGATTTTGCCAAAGAGATTGCTATGCAGATAGCAGCCGCTTCTCCGGGATGGGTTAGAAGAGAAGATGTACCCGAAGAAGAAATTGAAAAAGAAAAGAAAATAATGACCAAACAGCTTAAAGAAGCCGGAAAACCGGAGCATATTTTGGGCAAAATTATTGAGGGAAAATTAAATAAGTTCTATTCTCAGAACTGTCTTTTAGAACAGGCGTATATAAGGGATGACAGTAAAACAATAAAGGAAGTTCTCCAGGAAGCAATAGCTAAACTGGGAGAAAATATCCAGATAAACCGTTTTTCCCGGTTCGCAATCGGAGAATGAAGTACAGCCGTATACTGCTTAAATTAAGCGGTCAGATGCTGGGGGGGGAGGGCCGCGGATTGACTCCGGTAAATGCTAAAAAAACTGTAAGTGAGATAATAACTGTGGTAGATAACGGTGTGCTGGGAAGCGTGGTGGTGGGGGGGGGTAACTTTGTACGGGCCCGTTCAACCGAAGGCGTTTCCAGAATTACAGCGGATTTTATGGGGATGATGGGAACTGTAATGAATGCCCTGGGATTAAAGGACGCTTTAAAAAAAGCGGGCATCAAAGCCAGAATTTTGAGCGCGCTGAAAGTTGAGAATATTACAGAAAGTATGGTCGTGGAAAAGGCTGTACATTACCTGGAAAACAATGAAGTTGTTATATTCGCCGGAGGAACCGGGTCCCCGTTTTTTACCACAGATACTGCAGCGGCGCTTAGAGCTCTGGAAATTGAAGCGGATATTCTTTTAAAAGCCACTAATGTTGACGGGGTGTATTCGGCTGATCCGGCTAAAGACAAAACTGCAAAACTGTTCCGGGGTTCTTTAAGTTATAAAAAAGCTTTAAGAGAAAACTTGAAAATTATGGACAGTTCGGCGTTTTCCATTTTATCTGAAAACCGGTTAAAAGTTCATATTTTTAATTTTTCAAAAAAAGGAAATCTAAAAAGGGTAGTAAACGGTGAAGATATAGGTACGGTTGTAAAATAAAAAACTGGAGGTTCTATGCGGGTAAGTCAAATATTAAAAGATACTAAGAAAAAGATGAAAAAAACGGTAGAAAGGTTAAGAAAGGAATTGAGGGGAATCAGGACCGGCCGGGCTTCAGCCGCTTTATTAGAAGGCATAAGAGTGGATTATTACGGTTCTAGGACTCCTATTAATCAGCTGGCCAATATCAGTATCCCACAGCCCCGTCTTATTGAGATCAAGGTCTGGGATAAAAATGCATTGAAACCTCTTGAAAAAGCTATTGTCGCTTCCAATTTGGGTCTTACGCCTAATGTTGATGGCAAAATTGTACGACTTCAGGTGCCTTCTCTGACAGCTCAAAGAAGAGAAGAACTTATCAAAAGAATAAACGATATCACCGAAGATTTTAGAGTAGAGATAAGAAATATAAGAAGAGATGCCAACGATAAGATAAAAAAATTAGAAAAAAATGGTGATATCTCTGAAGACCAGGCTTACCGTAACAGAGATAAAATCCAGGAGATAACCGATAAATATACGGAGCAGCTGGATAAAAATCTTAGCCATAAAGAAAAAGAGATAAGGGAAGACTGAAGATCACCTTATCCTACACAAATGTGCTTGCTTTTATCTGGGTTGGCGGTGTAAAATCGCGGTGACTTATCTTTTAAAAGTTATTCCTGTAATTTAAAACTAATAATGGAAATTGAAAAAAAGAAAAAAATCCCTAAACATGTGGGTATAATAATGGACGGTAACAGCCGGTGGGCTAAGATGAGAGGTTTAAATATAGATAAAGGCCATCGCCGGGGAGCCGAAGCGGTGAGAAAAATTGTAAAAAAAGCTGGAAAGGTAGGGGTTGAATATTTGTCTTTTTATGCTTTTTCAACTGAAAACTGGAAAAGACCCTCCCGGGAGATCCAGACATTAATGGATCTTTTTGTCATTTTCATAAACTCTGAAGTTGAAAATCTTATGGAGAATAATGTCAAACTAATGTTTGCCGGAAGAAAAGATAAATTTTCAGAAAGAGTAAAAAAAACCATGGAAAAGGGGGTTAACCGGACAGCAAAAAATACCGGTTTAAACTTAATTATATGCGTGGATTACGGCGGCCGCCGGGAAATTATAGATGCTATTAATAAAGCTGTTGCAAAGAGAGAAATAAAATCAAAAATTTCGTTGAAAGAATTTAAGAAAAATCTTTATCTTCCTCAGGTCCCGGATTTAGATTTAATGATAAGGACCAGCGGGGAGATGAGAATTTCCAACTTTATGCTGTGGAGAATGGCTTACACCGAGCTATATTTTACTTCCGTGCTCTGGCCGGATTTTAATGAAAAAGAATTTGACAAATCCTTAAGGATTTATCGCCGCCGAAACCGGCGGTTCGGTAAAAGAGTTTAATGAGAAAAAATAGAATAATTTCAGCATTTGTAGCCGTACCCGTAGTTTATTTATTTATTCTCTGGGGTGGGCTTCCGTTTTTTTTATTAATTACTGCGGTAATTTTGGGGGGGCTCATGGAATTTTATAATATGCTGTCTAAAAATGATATACCGGTTACCAGGTGGTGGGGTTATCTTATTTCTATGGCTTTACTTGTTAATGCCTATTTAATAACCTCAGGTAAATATGTTACCTGGGCAAAAGATTTTTATACTTTAATTTTCACCCTGATGGTGCCCGGGCTGGCAGTGATATTAATATTGAAAAAAGATATAAAAGAGAGTGTCGCGGATCTGGGGATGACAAGTTTTAGTGTAGTTTATATAACCTGGCTGATAATGCATGCCATATTTTTAAGAGAGACTAAACCGCTTGGATACGAGTTTACTCTACTGACTGTTATCTGTATCTGGATATCGGATACAAGCGCGTATTTTATAGGACTAAAATACGGCCGGTCCCGACTTCACGTGGCCAGTCCCAATAAAAGTAAAATCGGCGCTTTTGGGGCCCTTGGAGCCAGTATTTTGACCGCAATAATTTTAAAATTTATTATGGGACTTGACTTTATGAGTTTGCCGGAATCAGCTTTTCTGGGAGGCATTATCGGGTTAGCGGTTATTTTTGGAGATCTTACCGAATCTATGATAAAAAGAAGTTTAGACTGCGATGATTCGGGAAAATTTCTGCCTGGTCACGGTGGAATTTTAGACAGGGTGGACAGTTTAATATTTGCTGTTCCGGCAGTGTATTATTACTTAAGATGGATGGTAATTTAAAATGAATATAATAATATTAGGTTCAACCGGGTCAATTGGGAAAAGTACGGTTGCAGTGGCCAGTAATCTGACAAATATTAAGGTTACGGGGCTTACCGCTCATACTAATTTAAAACAGCTAAAAATTAACATACGAAAGTTAAAACCCCAGTTTGTGGTTTTAACTAATGAGAAAACTTATAATAAAGATCTGGGGAAATTTAAACAAGAATTTCCAAAAGTAAAATTTTTAAAAGGTATGCCGGGGATTGTAAAACTTTTAAAAATGGAAGAAGTGGATTTAGTGGTTAACGGTTTGAGCGGCTTTGCCGGTCTAGAACCCACTCTGGAAGCCTTAAAAGCGGATAAAAAAGTTGCGATAGCTAATAAAGAGTCCATAGTCATGGGCTGGTTTTTAATTGAGGAGAATATAAAATATACCGGTCAACTTATTCCCGTTGACAGTGAACATTCAGCTATATACCAGATTTTATCTAAAGAAAATAAAAAGGATATCTATCGCATTACTTTGACCGCTTCGGGAGGAGCGGTGTACAATGAAACTCCGGATAGTTTAAAAAAAGTTAATATAAAAGACTGTTTAAACCATCCCAACTGGGATATGGGAGTTAAGGTTACTGTGGATTCGGCAACTTTAATGAATAAGGGGTTGGAAGTTATAGAGGCCCATAATCTTTTTAATTTACCTTTTGAAAAAATAAATGTATACATTCATCCTCAATCGGTAATTCACGGTTTGGTAGAATTCAATGACGGGACGGTTCTGGCCCATATGTCCAGAGCTGATATGAAAATCCCTATACAGTACGCTCTAACTCAGCCCCGGCGGGGCCCCGAGTTGGTAGGCCGTTTAACTGTAAAAGATTTAAAAAATTTAAACTTTTCAAAGCCGGATACCCGTAAATTTCCCTGTCTGAATTTGGCCTTGGAGGCGGGTAAACAGGGGAAAGCAAAACCTATTTTACTCTGCGCTGCCGATGAGGTTGCGGTGAGTTCTTTTTCTAAAGGTAATATTAAATTCCCCCAGATACCCCGGTTAATAGATAAAACTTTATCAAAAAATTTCAGTAATACTATAAAAAATATGGAGGATGTAAGGCAACTATATTACAAAGGCCAGGAATATGCCCGGCGTTTAATTGCCAAAGATAAGATATGATTACCGCACTTGCTATAATTTTAACTTTTTCCATAGTGGTTTTTGTCCATGAGCTGGGACACTTCCTGGTAGCTTTAAAAATTGGAATTAAGGTGGAAACTTTTTCTCTGGGGTTCGGACCTGAAATTATTGGAGTGACCCGTAAAGGAATAAGGTACCGTCTTTCGTTGTTGCCACTAGGGGGATATGTGAAAATGAAAGGGGAAAACCCCGTAGAGGAAGGAGCCGATGATAAAGATTCATTTGTCTCCCAGGATCCTTTAAATAGATTGAAAGTTTTATTTGCCGGGCCGGTTATGAATTTTTTAGCCGGGGCTCTTATCTTTTCTATGATCCTTTATTTGATAGGCCTTCCCCGGGTAGTGGACGAACCTAAAATAGGTGGGGTAATGGAAAATTCACCGGCCCTGGAAGCAGGGATTCAAGATGGAGATAAAGTTTTAAGCATAAATCAGGAAGAAGTATCTACCTGGGAAGAAGTTACCGGTACCATAGCCAGATACTCAGAGAATAAAATAAACTTAAAAATAGACCGGGACGGTAATATAATAAATATTGCTGTCCAGGCGCAATTTATGGAAGAGCACGATAGAAAATTGATAGGTATTATACCTGTTGTCGAGCAGATAAAGTCAGGTTTTTTCAGGGCTTTTTACGAAGGCTTTAAATATACCGGTTATCTTACAGTTGAAATATTAAGATCTCTATGGTTGATGATTACCGGTAGAATGGAGGCGGAAGTTGCCGGCCCGGTCGGTATAGGTGGTTTGATTTCCGATGCTGCCGGAGAGGGTTTAGGACATCTTTTTCAGTTTATAGCTATTATCAGTATTAATCTGGGGATGATAAATCTGTTTCCCATACCTGTTTTAGACGGGGGACATATAATTTTTGCAGTAATAGAAAAAATAAAAGGAAGTCCGGTTGACGAGAAAAAGATGAATATTGCCAATATGATTGGCTTAGCACTGCTTTTTTCATTGTTAATATTTGTGACTTGGCAGGATATAGCTAGAATATTTTTAGAATAGAGATGATAACCAGAGAAATAAAAATTGGTAACTTAACATTAGGCGGAGAAAATCCCGTAAGAGTACAGGGAATGCTTAAAGGAAATTTAAATAATCACCGGGATTTATTTAAAGAAGGTCAAAAAATGGTGAATTCCGGAGCGGATCTTATTCGCTGCGCCATTCCGAAAGGAGGGCTGGCCGGGTCTGTATACCGGAATTTAAAGAAACTGGGCGTACCATTAATAGCCGATTGTCATTTTAGGGCCGGACTCGGTAAAGAGGCGCTGGAGTCGGGATTCGAGAAAATAAGAGTAAATCCGGGTAATACCTCCAAAGAGGGTATATTGGAAATTGTTCAAATGGCCCACCAGAAGAAAAAAGCCCTGCGGCTGGGTTTTAATACAGGTTCCTGTTCGGCGTCTACGGGAGTAGACCTTGCTCAACTGGCCTTAGAATGGGATAAAGAAGTCTCAGAGACCGGATTTCGTAATTATCTGGTTTCTCTAAAGTCTTCTTCTGTAAAGGAAACTATTGAGGCTAATAGGTATTTCAGCGTTTATTCTGATACTCCGCTGCATGTAGGAGTAACGGCAACAGGTATGAAAGAATTGGGAATGATTAAATCTTCTATGGGAATAGGCGCTTTGTTAAACGACGGGATAGGCGATACCGTTCGGGTTTCTATTACCGGCAGTTCAATAAAAGAAGTAAAGACGGGAATAATTTTAAAAGAACTTGCCAATGACAAGCTGAAAAGATTGGAAATAATATCCTGCCCGGCCTGTTCCCGGGCCCATGCCGATGTAGCTGAAATGGTTGAAAAATTTTCTAAAAAACTTAGCCAAGAAGATTTTAAAAGGGAATATAAGATTGCTATAATGGGCTGCGAAGTCAATGGACCCGGGGAGGCAAAAGAAGCTGATTTTGGGATATGCTATACCCGGAAGGGAAGTCTGCTGATATCCCGCGGAAATATTAAAGAGAAATTAGAGAGTGGAAAGGAGTTAAGTAAGTTAGTAAAACTTTTACATAAATCATGAAAGATTCCAGAAGATTGTCACAGTATTTTTTACCTACTTTAAAAGAGGATCCCCAGGAAGCTGAGATTCCATCCCATAAACTAATGGTTAGATCGGGAATGATAAGAAAACTTGCCTCCGGAGTTTACGAATTTTTACCGTTAGGATGGAGAGTGGTTAAAAAAGTAGAGCAGATAATCAGAGAAGAGATGAATTCTATCGCCGGTCAGGAGCTTATAATGAGCGCAATGCAGCCTAAATCGCTGTGGGAACAAAGCGGCCGGTGGGACCTTTACGGCGATGAGCTGGTAAGATTTAAGGACCGGAAAGAGAGAGAATTCTGTCTGGGCCCCACTCATGAAGAAGTGATAACCCAGTTAGTTAAAGACAATATAGATTCATACAAGAAACTTCCCCTTATTTTGTATCAGTTCCAGATGAAATTCAGGGACGAAATACGCCCCCGATTCGGAATCATGAGAGCCAGGGAATTTTATATGAAAGACGCCTACAGTTTTGATACCACAATGGAAGGTTGCAAAAAATCATATAAAGAAAATTACGACGCTTACGCTAAGATTTTTGACCGGTGCGGTCTGGAATTTAAGATTGTAGAAGCAGAGACCGGTAATATAGGGGGTAAATCTTCGCACGAGTTTATGGTTTTGGCTGATACCGGTGAAGAAGTGATAGCCTTTTGTGAATGCGGTTACGGGGCCAATATGGAATTGGCCGGTTACAAGAGGGAGAATATTTCGGAAAATGAGGGGGGTCCGGGGAACCTTAAAGAAGTACATACTCCAAATGTAAGAACTGTTGAAGAGGTGTCCGGGTTTATGGATAAAAAACCCAGAGATTTTATAAAAACTCTTATTTATGATTCAGATAACGGGCCGGTGGTATGTTTAGTTCGCGGGGATCATCAGATAAATGAGAATGCAGTAAAACAGAAAGCTCCGGGACTAAAAATGGGTACTCAAAAATTGATTTTTGAGGTAACCGGAGGGCCACTGGGTTTTTCAGGACCGGTGGGGCTTAAGAAGAACAAAATCCACAAAGTGTACGCCGATCGGGCCATACTTAAAATGAAAAACGCGGTCAGCGGGGCAAATAAAAAAGATTATCATCTTAAAAATATTAATTTTGGAAGGGATTTTGAAGTTGACCAGGCTGGAGACTTCAGAAAAGTAATAAAGGGGGACCGTTGTCCAAAATGCGGTGCCCAGCTGAAGTTTAAACGGGGCATAGAAGTTGGTCATACCTTTTTGCTGGGGACAAAATATTCGAAGAGTATGGAGGCTAAGTTTACTGATTCGGACGGGAAGCAGAAGGACATCATAATGGGATGTTACGGTATCGGGGTAACCCGGGTAGTGGCTGCGGCAATCGAACAAAGTCATGATAAAAAGGGGATAATTTGGCCGGTTCCCATATCCCCCTTTAAGGTAACTATTTTACAGCTTTCCAAAAAAACTCAAAAAGTATGCGACGAATTATATCAGGATTTAAGTAAAGACTACGAGGTACTCTGGGATGATAGAGATGAAAACCCGGGAGTTAAATTTAAGGATGCGGATTTAATTGGGATACCTGTTCAAATTGTTGCCGGCAAAAGTTTTTTAGATAGCGGCAAATTTGAAGTTCAGTTAAGAAAAGAGGATAAAAAAAGCTTTGTAAAACCGGAAAAGCTTAACAGTTTTTTAGAAAGTTATTTTAATAAATAAAATTTTTAAGAATCGATGAAGTTTTTAAATACAGTTATTAGTTACTGCATAAGTTTTAGATACAAAAAAGTTATATATTCTATAGGAATTAGTGTCTGTTTATTGATCAGGGCAGCTTACACCCTGGGGTCAGACCGATCCGAGAAGATGGAAAATGAAAACTGGCAGATTCGTTATCATGCAGTTAGAGGGATATCCGTATCCGATGTTGAGGGCAAAATAAATTTTTTAAGAGGGGTAATAAATGATGAAAACCCGCAGGTCCGCCGGGCTGTTGTAAAAGAACTTGAATTCATAGGGGATGATACAACAATCCCCCCTCTTACAGAAATTTTAAACAATGACCCTCAATCAACAATCCGGGTTATGGCTTTAAATGTATTAATAGGTTTAGGACAGCCTGCAGTTAGTTCCATCGGAGGGGCTTTAAATGATGAAAATGAAGAGATCAGGTTTAAAGCCTTAAAAAACATTTTAATCCAAAATCAAGAAACTCTCATAGAATATTTACCGAGTGTGGTAAATGATTCCAGCAAAAAATTAAGAAAGCTGGCTGTAGACAATCTTCACAAAATTGCCGTGGAGCTTTCCACCGGAGCCACCCGTAATCATCTTATTGAAAATATGGGTGACGCAATAAATGATGACCGGAAAGAAATTAGATTACTGGCCATAGAAAAAATTGCTAATCTAAAAGATCCGGACTCAATTCCAATTTTAGTTCGGGGACTGGAAAGTGAGGATAAAAAAACTAAACTAAAAATCGTAAAAGCTCTGGGAAAAATAGGTACTTCCGGTATTGTCGAGCCTCTGGCCCGATTTCTTTCTGAGGAAGAAATTGAGTTAAAAATTGCCGGAATTGAGATACTAAAAAATATTGATACCGGGCAATCCTTAGAAGTTATCGCCGATTTTATCCGAGACGAAGATTATAAAGTAAGAAGAAGAGTTATAAATATTTTATCGGTCCGGGGGAACGATACGGTTATAGATAATCTAAAAATAATATTAAGTAGTGAACCGAATTATAATTTAAGAAAGAACGCGGTTTATGCCCTAGGTTCAATAGCTACCCGTGAAGCGGGAGAGGCCGTTCATCTGGCATTAAAAGACGATAATTCTGAAGTTAAAAAAGCGGCGGCAGCGGTCTTGAGAACTTTGGGCTTTCCAGAAAGTGTTGACCCGCTGGGCGAATTGTTGCTGAAGGACCGATATTTAATAACGGAGGTGTGCAAAGCTTTTAAAGAGATAGGTGATCGTAAAGCCTTAGAGTATTTACTGGAGATTCTTCCCGATAAAAAAGGAAAAAACAAACAGGTTGTCGAAGAAACCATAGAGAGTATAATTAAAGTAAATAGATGACACAAAAAATAAAAAATATAAATTTAAATCCGGGGCCTTATTTAAAGGAGGATATAACCTTATCCTATATGATGAAATGGACGGGGGTCGCT
Source organism: uncultured bacterium (assembly GCA_964476445.1). Taxonomy (GTDB): domain Bacteria; phylum CG03; class SLGR01; order SLGR01; family JAGXOG01; genus CAYZAK01. The sequence goes on along the minus strand of CAYZAK010000012.1, from coordinate 34,328 downwards.
TTACTTTTTCCGGCTTTAGGAAGCATATACTATTTCGGTTTCCGGGCTTTCTGGCTTATTCTAGTTTGTCTTAGCACGGCGGTTATAACTGAAATATTTTGTAAGTTTCTAACTGGTAGAAACATGAAAAATGAACTGGGCAGTGCGGTAGTGACCGGACTAATACTGTCTCTTATTCTGCCGGCGGATTTTCCTTTCTGGGCGGCCGCAGTGGGTGCTGTTTTTAGCATTGTGGTGGTTAAGTATATTTTCGGAGGAACAGGAAAGAATATTTTTAACCCCGCTCTTATGGCCCGGGCTTTTCTTACTGCTGCTTTTCCAATACTCATAACTACATACGGGGTTGCCCCCAGACCACTGTTTATTACTGATTCGAATACTTCCAAAGTTGGGGCGGTTACCGGTGCAACGCCTTTAACTGAGTTTAAATTTGAAGATAATAATCCGGAAAGGGTAAAAATAATAGCCGGCGAAAAAATCGACGGAAATAATTTTTTGAGATATTTTCTAGGTTCAAAACGAGGAAGTAGCGGAGAAACTTCTGCATTGTTAATTTTAATAGGGCTGGCTGTTTTGGTTGTTAAAAAAGTTATAGATTGGCGTCTGCCGGTATCTTATTTTAGCACCGTAATAGCTTTGTCTACCATAATATGGTTGATAAGACCGGACAAATTTCTTGATCCTCTGTCAACTCTTTTACTTGGCGGGGTTTTGCTGGGGGGGACGTACATGATCACAGACCCTGTTACCACTCCGGTAACCGGCAAAGGGAAATGGGTTTTCGGTATTGGTACCGGGTTACTTACCTTGATAATTAGAAATTTCAGCGGTTATCCTGAAGGAGTCATGTTCTCCATCCTTTTAATGAATGCCGTTACCCCTCTTATAAACCGTTTTACCAGACCCCGTATATACGGAACTTAAAAATATATTTTTATTTCTGTTTTGAGGTATGTAAATTCTTTAAATTACCGTCTCTGGACAGAACCCGGGCTACCCACCGTGTATTTTCAAAATTATTTAGAATAATCATAAGAATTACCGTTACAGGTACAGATAAAAACATTCCCGGCGGGCCCCATATACTGCCCCAGAACAGTAAAGAAAATATAATTACCAGCGGACTTACATTAAGCGATTTGCCCATAAGCGCCGGGTCAAGAAGGTTACCTATACCAAACTGAAGTACAAAAACCCCGACCAGTATAATAAAAAACGGTTTAAAGGTATCAAACTGAAGAAGAGCCAGTAGGGCGGGCATGGTTGTGGCTCCGATAGAACCCAAATGGGGTATAAAATTAAGGATAAATATCAGCAGGGCCCAGAACCCGGCAAAATCCAGTCCCACCCATGTCATAAGAATCCATGCGCCCATAGATGTTATAAAACTGAGCAGAGATTTGACCCCCACATATCGTTTAATATCCCGGTCTATCTGGGAAAGGATGTTGTCAATCATTTTTTTTCTGCTGGATCTACGGGCTACCATTTTAATCTTGTTGCTAAAATAGCGCTGCTCTAAAAATAAAAATATTAAATATATAATAACCAGACCTATATTGCCCATTAAACCGGCAAGTTCACGGGCTATACTCTGTATTAAACCGCTTATATTAATACCGGAAATCATCTGGGACAGGGCGGGAACTTCTTCTATCTCAATGCCGTAGGGAAGATCCATAAGTATTGTTTCCAGCCCGGCCAGCATTTTTTCAAGATTAGCCTGGTACTGAGGGGCCACCCTTATTATGCTGGAGACGCTGGTAGCTATAATGCCAGCGACCGTATTGAAAATAAAACCGAATATTACCAGGGTTAATATTAACCGAACCCAGCGGGGTAGAGTAAAGCCCTTGATATCAATTTGTCCCAAAGAGAAAACGACAGTATTAAAAAGATACCAGATCAATATGGCGAAAAACAGAGGTATCAATAAACTGTCGGCAAGGGAAAGAACTGCTACAATAATGGTAGCTATGACCAGCCAAGCTGAAATAGTTAATATCTGGGGATTTGTAATTTTTTTATTTTTATTCATAGATTTTATAAAATACAAGCTTTTAATGTAACAGGCGTATAAGCCTCTAATACTTATTTTATATTTTTATTTAATTTTAGCAATAATTTTCCGATATGTGAAGGCATTCTGTAAAATTCATATAAATTTCAAATTTCTGATTCTATCTAAATAAAATTATTGAAAAATAAAACAAAAACTTGACACATTTAATTGTTACCTATAAACTAAGATTTTAGGAGGTTGTAAAATGAAAGTATATCTTGATAATAATGCAACTACCCCGCTGGACGGGGGGGTGAAAAAACGGATGAACGAAGTGGATGATATTTATGGTAATCCTTCTTCGCTCCACAGCTATGGAGTACGGGCCCGGAGTATTGTCGAATCCGGTAGGAAAAATATAGCAGAGATTTTAAACTGTTCCGAAGATGAACTTATATTTACTTCCGGAGGTACCGAATCTGATAACATAGCCATACAGGGTCATATTAAAAAGACATATAAAAAACATATAGTTACTACCCGGGTGGAACATCATGCTGTTTTAAATGTATTTAAATACTTAGAAAAAAACGGTTATCGGGTTAGCTGGATAGATGTAGATAAAAAGGGCAGGGTAAAAACTTCTGACATAGTTAAAGAGCTCAACCGGAACACCGCCTTGGTAAGTGTAATACTGGCTAATAATGAAACCGGAACTGTCCAACCGGTTAAAGAAATTTCAGGGGCGGTTAAAAATTATTCAGAAGATATAGCAGTTCATACCGATGCGGTTCAGGCCATGGGTAAAATGCCCCTTGATATTAAAAATTTGGGGGTGGATATGCTTTCACTTTCCGGGCATAAATTTAACGGTCCTAAGGGAACCGGATTACTTTATGTTAAAAAGAGTCTAAATATCTCTCCGGTAATGTACGGTGGGCATCATGAAAAAGGATTAAAACCGGGAACTGAAAATGTAGCCGGAATCGCTGGTCTGGCCGCAGCGGTAAAAGTAGCTTTTGAGCGACTGGACCGAACAACGCAAAAAATTCTAAAGTTAAAGAAAAGGTTGTGGAAAGGAATAAATAAGAATATAGATAAAGTAAAGTTAAACGGAGATTGGGACAGTACCTTATCCAACACTTTAAACGTGGGATTTAAGAATGTAGAAGGCGAATCAATAGTTATGATGCTGGACATGGAGGGGATAGCGGTGTCCACCGGTTCGGCATGTACTTCTGAAACTTTAGAGCATTCGCATGTTCTTAAAGCTATGGGAGTAAAAGCTGTATTTTCCCAGGGTTCGGTTAGGTTTTCGCTGGGCAAAGCCAACACAGTCGAGGATATTGACTACGTACTGGAGAAATTGCCTCCAATAATAGACCGGTTGAGAAAGATGTCGCCGCTTAAGGACTAATTTTATAAAATGTTTACTCATTTAAAAAAAGATATTGATAATGTATTTAAAAAAGATCCGGCGGCTAAGAATGTAATAGAAATTGTTCTTTGTTACCCCGGACTGCATGCTGTCTGGTTTCACCGTATAGCTCACTGGTTGTACAACAGGAAAGAGTACGTGCTGGCCCGGTGTATTTCTCAGTTTTCTAAATTTATAACCGGGATAGAAATACATCCCGGAGCCCGGATAGGTCCGGACTTTTTTATAGATCACGGCAGCGGGGTGGTAATAGGCGAGACCGCCGAAATCGGTTCCGGCTGTCTTGTGTATCAGGGTGTTGTCTTGGGAGGAACAAGTTTAAGTAAAGAAAAAAGGCATCCTACTTTAGGCGATGAAGTGGTTATCGGAGCGGGAGCTATTGTATTAGGCCCGGTAGAATTGGGTAACCGTTCGAGGGTGGGAGCCGGAGCAGTAGTTATAAATGATGTTCCTGACGGAGCCACGGCGGTAGGAGTACCCGCTAAAGTGGGAATGGGATTTTCAGGAAAAGATATTAAAGCTTTAGAACACGGTAAACTGCCGGATCCTGTAGCCGATGCGGTTAAATATTTTATAAAGGAACAGGACAAACTTGAAGAACGGATAGAAAAACTGGAGACGTTAAAAGGAGTTAAATCTCACATAGATGATGTATTAGAAAAGAAAAAGGCGGAGATTATAGCGGAATTTACTTTGCCGGATGAAGATAATTTTATTAACGGAGGTGGAATTTAATGAATGTTGGTAAAATATTTAAGCTTGGATTAATTTTTGGAGTATTTTTAGCCAGCGGCTGCGGTCAGGTGGGTTCTAAAGCGCCTGATTTCACGCTGCAGCGGGTCAACCGGGCCACCGAGATCGCCTTAGAAGATTTCCGGGGGAAACCTGTATTTTTGGATTTCTGGGCTTCCTGGTGTCCTCCTTGCAGGCAATCCACCCCGGATGTAAAAAGGTTGAGTAGGGAATTTTCAAATAAAATACAAGTGATAGGAATAAATATGGATCAGGATATTAATGCCGCCAGGAGTTATATAAGAAGTAATAATATCCAATTTATAAATTTAAGAGGAAATCAGAAAGTATCTTCAGCTTATAAAGTATCCGGAATACCGGCTTTTTTTATAATAGATAGCGAGGGTCGTATTGTACAAAGTTATTCGGGATACCGGTCTGAGTACTACGATGAATGGCGAAGAGAAATCAGGAATATTATAAACTAGCGAAAGGTTATTAAATTTTTTCTCTGGAATATTTTAAAACTAATATGATATGGCAGTAAAAAAAATTGGAGTTGCAATTTCCGGAGGAGTGGATTCGGGAACGGTACTCTACCTTTTAAAGGAACAGGGGTACAGGTTAACGGCTTTTTACACTGAGTATTTTAGCTGTAAAAATCAGGCGCAGACCCAAAAAGCCTGCTGCAGCAGTAAATCCTTGAGACGGGCCCGGGAAACAGCAAAATATTTAAATGTTCCTTTTTATAAATTGGATTTTAGAGAAGAGTTTGAAAATAAGGTTATTAAACCGTTTATCAGGTACTACAATAACGGTCTTACTCCAAATCCCTGCGTTATTTGTAATGAAAAGCTCCGTTTTTTAACATTACTTAAAAAAGTAGAGGCCATGGGAATGGATTATTTGGCTACCGGCCACTACGCCCGCATTGATGAAGGAAGGTTGTCCAGAGCTAAAGATAGTACTAAAGACCAGTCTTATTTTCTTTACGGTGTTCCTATAAAATCATTGAGTAAAGTAAAATTTCCGCTGGGAAATATTTCTAAAAAGAAGGTAAGAAAAATAGCAAAAAGAGCAAAATTGCCGGTTAAAGAAGCCACAGAATCCCAGGACTGTTGTATACTAAAAGGCAATAATTTACCAGATTTCCTAAAAGATCATCTTAAAATGCAAAGAGGAAATATTGTCGATAAAAAAGGTAATATTTTGGGAGTTCATCCCGGGTTTCAAAATTTCACCATAGGCCAGAGAAGGGGGTTCGGGGGATTGGGAAAAAAATACTACGTAATTAAAATAAACCCGGAAACCAACCAGATTGTGGTTGGAAATGAAGATAAGCTTTTTAAAAAATCGGTAAAATTTAAAATGAAAGATTCCGGTTTATTAAAAAAACTAAATGTTCCGGGAAATTATGAGATTAAACTGCGTTCTACACACTCAGCTGCAAAATGCCGGGTAACAGCTTTGGACCGAAAAAATGGGATAGTTACTATAGTTTTTAGAAAAAAACAGCGGGCTCCCACACCCGGACAGAGCGCTGTTTTATACCAGAATAATTATGTGTTAGGAGGAGGAGAGATATTAAAAGAAAATTAAAGGTTTTAGCTGGTATTATAATATTAATACCGGGTATACTGTTTGGAGCTGATAGCCTCACTATCGCAGATAAATATTTTTTAGGAGAAACTCCGGGTTCTTACGCACTGGGCCGAGGTGGAGCTTTTACAGCAGTTATGGGAAGTCCGTTCGCTCCTTACTGGAATCCGGGCAGTCTACAGACTTTAGAAAGTAACCGGATAGGAGTGTCGGCCAACGTGGTCAATCACACTAAAATAGATAGAAAATTATTAAATAACATATTATTTTTAGAAGATAAAAATATAAATTTCTTATCCGTATGCGGACCACAGCTGGGAGTCTATTACCGGCCTTTGTCCGATAAAACCGATACCTACACTACCGACACCGGTGAAGAAGAACTGCAGGTTAATCTTAATCAGTACGGAATTACTGTATCTGTCGAACATGCTGAGAATGTATATTTTGGAATGAATATTAATTATTTATCGGGGATGGCTGGCTATTCGGTAATTCAAGGAACCAGCCCTGAGATTAAGATAAGCGACGGAGTTGGATGGGGACTGGATTGGGGAATAATTTACGACATTTCGGAATTTATAAATGTAGGAATAACTGTTTTAAATGGCCCCGGCCGGTTTTACTGGGATAAATTTGACACCAGTTATCTCCCCCTGATTATAAGGGCAGGGATGGATATACAGCTTACTAATTTGATGTCAATGGGAATTGATTATGAAAACGGGTTGTATGATGATACGGTTTCAGATCAAAGTGATTTAATACGACTGGGAATAGAACACTATTTAGCAGAAAATTTTATCATAAGAGGGGGAATGTACGGTTCGGACCTGGAGGATAAATATAAAACCACCTATACCGGAGGAATAGGATATAAAAAAGAAAATTACCTTCTAGATATAGCAGTACGACAATTTTTCCTTCAAGACGAAGGCAAAGAAGTCAGAAGACTATCGCTATCCGGCGTACTTCCGTTTTAAATAGCTTTTCGTACTTTATTGGCTTTAAGGCAGCGAGTGCAGACGTACTTTCTAGCTTTTCTGCCCTCCCAGAAAATCTTCACTTTCTGAAGATTTGCCTTAACAGTACGGGAAGTACGGCGGTTAGAATTACTTACGTTCTTTCCGGTTTTTGTTCCTTTATTACAGACAATGCATTTTTTACTCATAATGACTTTAAATAACATAATTTAAAAAAAAATGCAAATTATTAATTATAAAATAACTGATTTTTAAAAATGTAACAGGATAATTTAATGAGTTTAAATAAAAAAATAAATACGTTAGACGGAGTGGGGAAAGTTAGGGCCCGGGGTTTAAGAAAAATGGAAATAAATACGTTAAAAGATCTTCTCACTTATTTTCCAAAAAGGTATGAAGACCGGCGGGGGGTAAAGGAAATAGCTCTGGTTAACAATGAAGAAAAAACTTTAATAAAAGGTAAAGTTGTATATGCCAGAAAAATATCACTGAGGGGCCGGGGACGTTGTCTTGTTAAAATTGGTATTGAGGATTCTTCAGGGGTGGCAACAGTATTAGGGTTTAATCAGCCCTATTTAAAAACAATTTTTAAGCCGGCGCAAATTTTTTATCTTTACGGTAAATTTGAACGAAAAACCACTGGTTTGGAAATAACATCTTTTGTCTATGAGAAAGCCACTAAAAAGCATTTTATACATTTAAACCGCATAACGCCGGTATACAGACTTACTTCCGGCATCAACCAGAAATGGCTCCGAAGACTTATTCACAATAACGTATTCTCAAACGACTGGAAGTTTGGCAAAGTTTTGCCGGAAAAGTTGGAAAAAAAACATAATTTTTACGATGTAAACGGGTCGGTTAAAAAAAATCATTTTCCGGATAATTTTAAAGATATAAAAACTGCCCGCCGACGCCTTATTTTAGAAGAATTTTTGATTTTTCAGACCGCCCTGGCCGTCAAAAAGGCAAATATGAAAACAAACAGGAAAAGAAGAAACTATAAATTAAAGAAAAATTTTCTTAGTCCGTTTAAAAATAAACTTGACTTTGAGTTTACCGGGGATCAAAAAAGGGTCATAAACGAAATATTTAAGGATATGCTTTCGGTCTATCCCATGAAAAGGTTGCTTCAGGGAGAAGTTGGAAGCGGAAAAACCGTAGTTGCTCTTGCAGCTTTACTGTTAGCGGTGGAGAATAATTATATAGGTGTTGTTATTGCCCCTACCGAAATACTTGCCGAACAGCATTATCTTACTTTTAAATCCTATCTATCCGGACTGAAAATTAATATTGAGCTTTTAAAAGGTGGAATGAATAAAAAAAATCGGCTGGATATTTTAAGAAGACTAAAAGAAGGAACAATTGATATTATAGTTGGGACTCATGCTCTTTTAGAAGAAGACGTAAATCTTTCCCGTGCCGGCATAGCGGTTATTGATGAGCAGCACAGGTTCGGAGTGAAACAGAAGGCCAGGCTGGTATCTAAAAGCAAAAATTTAGATGTCCTGGCTATGAGCGCCACGCCGATTCCCCGGACCATGGCCATATGCAGTTACGGAGATCTTGATATCTCAACTATTAAACAATTACCCGCTAACCGTATTCCCCCGAAGACAGAACATATAAAAGCAAAAAAAGCTTACTCCCGCGCGCTGCAAGAATTGAAAAAAGGCAGACAGGTTTATATAGTCCATCCTCTGGTAGAAGAATCAGATAAAAAAGAGTTGAAATCCGCTCAGAAAAGGTTTAAAAAGCTGGGTAACTCTGTATTTTTAAATTACTCCTGCGGTCTGTTGCACGGGCGAATGAATAGTTCACAAAAAGAACAGATAATGCATAAGTTTTCCAGTGGAGATCATCGTGTTTTATTTACCACTACGGTAATAGAAGTAGGTATAGATGTCCCGGAAGCTACGGTTATGATAATTGAAAATTTTAACCGGTACGGATTATCCACATTACATCAGTTAAGGGGAAGGATAGCAAGAAGCAAAAGACAACCTTACTGTTTACTTACGGGAAAAATTACCACTGAAGAGTCGCAGAGACGGTTAGATATTATACTCTCAACCCATGACGGGTTTAAAATAGCCGAGGAAGATCTTAAATTAAGAGGAGCAGGTGAACTTTTTGGTACCCGCCAGCACGGTGAAATGAACTTTAAAATTGGAAATCCGGTTAAAAATTATGATATACTTAAAAAAGCCCGTAAATATGCATTTGAAATTATAGCTGAGTGCCCCCGGATGGAAGGAAAAGAAGTAAAAAATTTACGTCTGGCTGTTCTTAAAAAATACGGAGATAAATTTCACCTTGCCGGTATAAGTTAAAAAAGCGGTTTTTTGGTTTGACATCTTTAAAACTATTTGCTATAAACACCAATACAAATTTTAGTTGATAGATAAATAAAAAAAGGAGAAATTTTATAACTAAAGCAGACAAAGAATTAAGTATTAATGAGGAAATAAGGGTTTCGCCGGTACGGCTGATAAGCAATGACGGTGAAAATCTGGGTGTAGTAGACGTGGACAAAGCCAGACAGGAAGCGATTAATAGAGAACTGGATCTGGTAAAAGTAGCTCCACAAGCAAATCCGCCTGTATGCAAAATAATGGATTTTAACAAATACTACTACGAGAAAAAGAAGAAGGAGAAGGAGAGCAAGAAAAAAACAAAATCAGCCCAGTTAAAGCAAATGCGGCTTTCTCCTAATATAGGTAAAAATGACCTTAAGACAAAATTTCGCAAAATAAAAAGTTTTCTTAAAGACGGACACAAAGTAAAAGTAAATATGATGTTTAAAGGTCGGGAAAAGGAACATTTGGAAGTAGGCCGGGAAATATTGCTTACTATGATTGACCAGCTTAAAGATGTAGCTAAATGTAAAAATAAACCTAAATTTGAAGGTTTTTATATGTCTGTAATGTTGGCCCCGGATAAAAAGGATAACAGTTAAAATGGCCAAAAAAAACAAGACACATTCTGGAGTAAAGAAAAGATTTAAGATAACTGCTAACGGTAAAATAAAATATCATCGTTCGGGGGGAGCTCATATAAAGAGCAAAATGAGTTCGAAAAAGAAGATGAAAATACGTAAAGCAACTACCGTAGATAAAAGTAAGAGAAGTAAGATCAAGAGGTTACTTGGTAAATAATTATGAGAGTTAAAAGAGGAAAAAATAAAAAGAGAAGACATAAAAAGTATCTAAAAGAAGCTAAAGGTTACAGCCAGGCAAAAAGCCGCCGGTACAGAAATGCCAAAAATCAGGTTGAAAAAAGCTGGCAGTACTCAACCCGGGACAGAAAAGTTAAAAAACGGGAAATGAGAAAGTTGTGGATAACCAGAATAAATGCAGCCTGCCGGCAAAGAGATATTAGCTATTCTAAATTCATACATGGATTAAAAGAAGCAAATGTAAAACTGGATCGCCGTATGATGCAACAGATAGCCATGGATGACCCGGAAGCTTTTACCAAAATAGTAGAAATTTCTAAAAGCTCGCAGTAAGCTTTTTTTCTAACGCAAAATTACTGTTTTAACGATATAAGGCTGTCTTTATGAGCTCAAAATCAAAAACTTTTCAACCTGCCTTAAGTTTAGTTAAACTTTTTTTAGTTTTTATTATTATCGGAGCTCTGGCCTTAAAATTCCTACCCGGAACTACAGTTGAACCTATAAGTATGGTAGATGCTTTATTTACCGCTACTTCCGCGGTATGTGTTACCGGATTGGTGGTAGAAACTACCGGAGAATTTTTTACTCTGTTCGGGCAGATCATAATTTTATTCCTTATTCAGGTCGGCGCTCTTGGTTATATGGCGCTGGCCAGTTTGTTAGTACTTATATTAGGCGGAGGTATTAGCATCAAGGATAAAATTTTAGTTCGCCAGCACATGGCCGGGTCAAAAAATATTGGATTTTCCAGTTTTATACTTCGGGTGATGGGAATAACTTTTACTGTCCAATTAATTGGCGCGACTATTTTAACCTGGAGAATAAGACCGATGTTTGACAGTTTTCGAGAAAGCTTGTTTTACGGCATTTTTCATTCAGTTTCAGCTTTTTCCAATGCCGGATTTGATCTTTTTGAAACCGGACAGTCCCTTACCGGTTTAAACAATGATCCGGTGGTTGTAATAACGGTAGCATTATTAATAATAGTAGGGGGTATCGGTTATATTGTTATTAACGATATACTGGAGTATATAAAAGCATACTCTTTAAAGGGTAAACATAAATTTAACATTCATACTAAAATTGCGATAACATCTACATTCTGTTTGCTTGCCGGGGGAACAGTTGTTTATTTTTTAGCTGAATACGGCAATCCAAATACTATGGCGGGTATGCCGATTTTTAAAAAAGGTCTTATGGCTTTTTTTCAATCAGTTACTCCCCGTACCGCCGGGTTTAATATGATAGATACCGGTGGGCTAACTGATTTTTCTATTCTTTTTACCTTGGCTTTTATGTTTATAGGAGCGTCGCCGGGAGGAACGGGAGGCGGAATAAAAACCACTACTTTTGTTGTACTAATGTCCAATATAAAAGCCATCATAAAAGAAAAAAGAGATCTGGTGCTTTTTAAAAGACGTATTACCGTAGATACAGTAAAAAAGTCCGTAACCATTTTTACTTTGAGTGTTATTTTTATAATATGTATTTCAATGCTGGTCTCAGTTTTTGACAGTTTTTCAATTAAAGATATACTTTTTGAAGTGACTTCCGCTTTTGGAACGGTGGGCTTGTCTACCGGAATAACCGGGAGTTTGAGCGATTTCAGTAAGTTGTTTATTATATTTACTATGTTTTTTGGCCGTTTGGGACCGCTTACTATATTTTCTGTTATTATCCAAAAAGCTAAAAGAAAAAAATACAGATATCCGGAACAGGAAATCGCGGTTGGTTAAAATTTTCTGGAATTGAAAAAAATAGTTTATTTTTTAAAATTAAGGAAAGGGATATATAAACATGAAAAGTTTTGCAATAATAGGATTAGGTAGATTCGGTTCGGCCATGGCCAAATCCATTGAAAAAGAAGGCGGAGAAATAATAGCTATTGACATGGATTCAGAAAAGGTGAGAAAGTTTGAAAATGACTTCACCTCAGTGGTAGAAGCCGATTCTACGGATATCGATACTTTAAGAGATCTTGGAATTGCCGATATAGACGGCGCCGTAGTTTCGGTGGGCGAAAAAATGGGTGAAAGTATATTAATAACTCTTTTGCTTAAAGAGCTTAAGGTGCCTCTTATAATGGTTAAAGCTCTGGATAAATTGCACGGTAAAGTATTAAAAAAAATAGGAGCAAATAATATTGTTTATCCGGAAAAGGATGTGGCTGAAATAGTTTCAAAAAGACTCCTGTGGCCCGGATATAATGAGATTCCTCTGGCCCCCGGGCTTTTTATGGTAGAAATTAATGCTCCGGGCAATTTTGTCGACAAGGCTTTAAAGGATTTAAAAATAAGAGAAAAATATAAAGCCAACGTGGTTGCTATAAAAAGAAAAAAACCGACTTTAAACGAAAACGGGCAAACGGATTATACCGAAGAGATGTTTGCGCCTCCTAAAGCTTCCATGGCTATAAAAAAAGGGGATTCTATTATAGTGGTATGCAATAAAAAAATGATAGAAATATTCAGAGAGATAAATTAATGAACAAAAAACAGGAAAAGTATGATAGTTATATGGAACAGGGTAAGCTCTATTTTTTAAATGAAAAATATAATGAAGCTATTGCAGAATACAATAAAGCGCTAAATTTAAAAATAGGAAAAACAACCGAAGCAGAGGTGTACTATAATATTGGGATAGCCTATGAAGGCATTAATAATACTGAGTCGGCTCAGAAAAGCTATCAGCAAGTCTTGAACTTAGACCCGGAACATAAACTGGCTAAGGAGCACCTGGACGATATGCTGGAATGATGGAAAAAGATTACAATAAAATCAGAAAAGCAGCGGTCCGGGAACTGGTAAATTGCTCTAATCGTAGTGAAATTGAGAAATTAAGAATAAAGTATTTAGGAAGAAAAGGAGAAGTAAACACTCTTTTTAAAAGACTTCGTAATTTAGAAAACGCTCTAAAACCCGAGTGGGGCAGAAAAATAAATCAGTTGAAAAATGAGCTGGAAAATATTATAAAATCAAAACGTGATCAGTTTAAGCATTCGCAGAAAAAAGAAGATTATTTTGATCCTACTTTACCGCCTGGAAAAAGAGTGGAGTTTACCTCTCCTCATATATTGACCAGAGTTTTAAATGATATTACCGACATCTTTGTTTCAATGGGGTTTGGAATTGCATACGGCCCCGATATAGAAACCAATTACTATAATTTTACGGCTTTAAATTTTCCGGCCGGCCACCCAGCCAGGGATATGCACGATACTTTTTATCTTGAAAAAGATAACCGTTTATTGCGTACCCATACATCACCGGTTCAAATAAGGGGAATGGAGGAAAAATCACCTCCCTATAAATTTATTGCTCCGGGTAAATGTTATCGCCGGGATACTATAGACGCTTCCCATTCGCCGGTATTTCATCAGGTTGAGGGATTGTTGGTTGCTAAAGATATTACTTTTACCGATTTAAAGGGAATTCTTCATGAATTTGCGGATCGTTTTTTTGGGAAAAAAATGGGGACCCGGTTCAGACCCAGTTTTTTTCCGTTTACCGAACCCTCGGCGGAAATGGATATAGCCTGCGGACTGTGTCGGGGTAAGGGTTGTTCGTCATGTTCAAATAAAGGATGGCTTGAAATTTTAGGGGCGGGTATGGTCGATCCGGAAGTGTTGAATTTTTGTGATGTCGATTTTGAAAAATGGCAGGGATTTGCTTTTGGAATGGGAGTGGAAAGACTGGCCATGTTAAAATACAATATAAATGATATGCGGCTTTTTTATAGTAATGATTTAAGATTTTTGGAGCAGTTTTGATGAGAGTCCCGGTAGACTGGCTCAAAGAGTTTGTAGAATTTGATTTAGCTCCCCGGGAGTTATCCGAGGAATTAACTAATAGAGGTTTAGAAATAGAAAGTTTGGATTATCCGGAGGGTAAAGCAGTGCTGGATATAGAACTTACTCCCAACCGCGGTGACTGCGCTTCTATTAAAGGAGTGGCCAGAGAAGTAAGTGCACTTACCGGAAATCCGTTAAAGAAACTTAAAACGGATTATGAGTCCGAAAAAAATAAATCTGAAGATAAATTTTTTATAGAAGTAAAGTCGCCCCGGAACTGTCCGGCATATTATTTACAGTATATAGATAATATAACAGTAGGAAATACTCCGAGCCGGATTAAAAACCGGCTGGAAGCCTGCGGTATCAATTCGCAAAATAGCATAGTTGATATAACCAATTACGTAATGCTGGAGACCGGTCAGCCGATCCATGCTTTTGATGCCGATAAAATAAGGGATAATAAAATAATAGTACGGCGTGCAGTCACAGGGGATGATATAAAAACTCTGGACGGGAAATCCCACAAACTTTCATCTAAGGACCTTGTTATTGCCGATACCCGTGATCCGGTAGCTATAGCCGGAATAATGGGAGGAGATGGCTCTTCGGTAACCGGCTCAACTCGGAATGTACTGTTAGAATCTGCCTATTTTAATCCCTCTAAAATATCTGAAAGTTCACGAAGTCTGGGAATAAACACAGAGGCTTCGTATCGTTTTTCCAGAAGAGTTGATCCCAAAGGCGTAAAGAGAGCCTTAGACAGGTGTATTTATCTGATACTAAAAGAATGCGGCGGGATAGCAGCTTTGGATAATAAATTAAAATTTGATAATCTGGAGAAAAAGCGGCAGAAAATAAAAATGGATACCGGTAAAATTAACAATCTTCTGGGCACCGAACTTAGTATCCGCCAGATAAAAGAATATTTAGAAAGTATTTCTTTTGGCGTTTCGGTTATTGATGAAAATATTTCAGTCACTGTACCTACTTACCGTCAAGATGTAAGCCGCCCTGTGGATTTAATTGAAGAAGTAGCCAGAGTTCACGGGTATGAAAATATGGATTCTTCGCTTCCTGAAACCGGAATCGATATTGATTTTTATCCGCGCCAGGATCCGCCCAAAAAAGGAGAAAGTATTCTTAAAAGCTGTGGTTATCAGGAATCCGTTACGCACACTATAATAAACAGTGGGCGATTAAAAGAAATTAAACCGGATATAAACGAAAAATTGGTAAAAATAGCAAATCCGGTAAATAAAAAAATGGATGCCTTGAGACCGTGTATTATATACAGTCTTTTTAACACGGTAGAATATAATTTAAACCAAAAAAACAGAAAATTAAAATTTTATGAACGGGGCCCCGTATTTTTAAAACACCGGGCCACCTGTATTCAAAAAGAGTATATAGGCTTTACAGGTGTTAATGAAGGGTATTACCGGGTTAAAAGCATAGTTATTGAAATATTAAACAAGTTAAAACAGTCCTATACAATTGATTATCAGAAAAGGAAAAACAATATTTTTAAGCCCGACAGACAGGCCGCTTTAATAATAGATGGCTCGATAGCGGGATACTGGGGAGAAGTAAGTAATGATTTTCTTGAACTGTTTAATCTT
Source organism: uncultured bacterium (assembly GCA_964476445.1). Taxonomy (GTDB): domain Bacteria; phylum CG03; class SLGR01; order SLGR01; family JAGXOG01; genus CAYZAK01. Next base: position 18,984 of record CAYZAK010000012.1, on the reverse strand, counting down.
AAAAATGAGGAGTTTGGAGGAGGCTACATCGATTTAGATCAAATAGATACCTTAAAGGCAATCGAACAGAGATTTAAGACCTGGAGTAAATATCCATCTATTATTAGAGATCTATCTCTGGTTGCGGATATAAAATTGACACACAAAATCATATCTGATAGAATTAAAAAAGCAGGAGGTAGTATTTTAAATCAGTTGAGCCTTTACGATGTATATAAAGGGGGAAATATTGAAAAAGGTAAGAAAAACCTTACCTATAAACTTGAGTTCAATTCTCCAGAACGGACTCTGGAATCGGAAGAAGTTGAGGGAAAAGTAAATAAAATACTAGATGATCTTAAAAAATATTTAGGTATATATTTACGAGCCGGATAGATGGAAGGTTTTAATAAGTTAAAGGTTAATATTTCGGAATTAATCCGGCAGTACAAAAAATTAAAAACAAAAAATAAAGCTTTAAGAAAAGAGATAGATCGTATGCAAAAAGATCTAAGTTTTTACGAAGATCAGAATAAAAGTTTGCCGGAGATTTCTCAAAAAAATAAACAATTAAGAGAGCAAAGAGAAAACATAAAAGATAAAGTTGACAATATATTAAATAGATTAGAGGAGATCAGCATTTAAAGTAATGACTAATTTGTTGTGGATAAAACACAGTGAGTAAAAAAAAATCAGAGACAACTAAAATAGATATATGCAATAGAGAATATAATATTGTTGCCAATGATAAATGGCCCCCGTTATATATAAAAAAACTGGCTGAGATTTTGCAAAATGAAGTGGAAGAAGTGGAGAGAACCGGTGTAGTTGACAGCTATAAAATTTTAGTTCTATCGGCTTTAAAACTTATTGACAGGATGATGGATTTAGAAGATCAGAAAACAGGCAATAATAAACATATAGAAGAAGAGTTACACGAACTAAATTCAAAAATAGAAAACGTAATTTAAATTTAAACCCCTGCGATGTTCGCGGACAGGTTGTCTGATTTGAGTCTACAACAATATAAATGGGAATCCGGGTTCCGGAGCGATCTTGGTCGCCCGGACAGGACAACCACTTGATTAAAAGAAGCTCGAAGAAGGACAATACAGCGGCAGAGCGGGGGTTTATTATTTATGGACACGCTTTTTAATAAAAATTTAAAGAAAACAAGACCTTTGGCTTTTAGGATGAAACCTGAAAGCTTAAGTGATTTTGTAGGTCAGAAGCACCTTGTAGGTCCCGGTAAAAAACTCAGGCGAATGCTGAAGACAGATAGACTTTTTTCTTTGATTTTGCACGGTCCGCCGGGATGCGGAAAAAGCGCAATGGCCAAAATAATTTCCCGCCGGCTTGAGGCTCAAGTAATTAAAATAAATGCTGTTAACTCTAATGTATCCGAGTTAAGGGACATAATTAAAAAAGCAAAAAATAATTTAGAGCAGGGGATCAAGACTGTTTTAGTAGTTGATGAGATACACCGGTTTAATATTAATCAGCAGGAATCCCTTCTTCCCGATGTGGAGTCGGGTAACCTGACTCTGGTGGGTATAACTACTGAGAATCCTTTCTACTGTGTATCCGGTCCTCTCCTTTCCCGTGCCAGCGTTTTTAAATTTAACGCCCTGTCCGAAGAAGATGTAAAAATAATTTTAGAAAATGCCCTTAAAGACAAAAGTAATGGGCTGGGAGAGTACAGGGTAAATTTTTCTAAAAAAGAAAAAATGTTAACCCGGATCGCCAGGGTTTCTGAAGGGGATGCCAGATATGCCTTAAATATACTTGAACTGGCGGTATTAAGTGCCCGGTCTGACAGGGAGGGGGAAAGAAAAATTAATTTTAAAACAGTCAACCGGTGTATAGGAAATAAAAAACTGCATTACGATAAAAAAGGAGACCAGCATTACGATACTATATCTGCTTTTATAAAAAGTATCCGGGGTTCTGATCCGGATGCGGCCGTCTTTTATCTTGCCCGGATGCTGAAATCCGGAGAAGATCCTCGTTTTATTGCCAGACGATTGGCGATAAGCGCCTCTGAGGATATTGGCAATGCCGATCCCCGGGGAATTATTATGGCCAACACAGCGTTACAATCGGTAGAGTACGTGGGGATGCCCGAATCAAAAATAATTCTCGCTCAGGTGACCGTATATCTGGCAACGGCTCCAAAAAGTAACCGCTCCTATGAAGCTATAAAAAGAGCGGAGGAGTACTTGGAAAATACCGGTGCTTTTAAAATCCCTCAGCATCTTACCAAAGCCGGCGCGGATCAGTACAAATATCCACATAATTATAAATACGGATTTGTACAGCAAAAGTATATGAAGGATAGTAAAATATTCTATCGTCCTACAAAAAGGGGTCACGAAAAGTATATAAGTAATTATCTCAACTATTTAAAAAAAAATGAAACAGAAAAAGAAACAGTATAGAAATGAAAAACAGTGTCACCGGCGTTCTATCCCATCCGAGAAAAAGAAAATATGGGATAGGAAAATATTTAAAACCATTGTTAACCGGCCGGAAATTAAAAAATCGTTAAATATTATGTTGTATAAATCAACCGCTGATGAAGTAGATACTGGCTTTCTTTTAAAATATTTACTGAACCGCCGCAAAAATGTTTTTTTGCCGGTAGTTCGAGGAAAAGATCTAAAAGTTGCCCGTATAAATAAAAATACAAGTTTTAAAAAAGGAAAGTTCGGTATTTTAGAACCGGAAGGAAAAAAAATAGGTCCGGTCAGTCCTAAAATTTTAGAGGTTATTTTAGTTCCGGGGGTAGCTTTTTCTAAAGATGGTACTCGGTTGGGCAGAGGAAAAGGATACTATGATCGGTTTTTAAAAGATATTTCAGATAAGACTATACTTTTAGGGGTATGTTATAGTTTACAGCTTTGCAGGGATTTACCTTCTGAAAAGCATGATGTAAAAGTCGATGATGTAATAACAGAAAAAGGAGATTAATATGAATATTTTTATATATATACTGGCAGGTATTTTAATAGGGGCGTTGTCTAAAAGTGTATACGACCGCAGTAATGCAAAACAAAAAAATACCGATATTAACCGGCGTATAAATAAAATAAAAAATAAGACAGCAGAGAAATTAAAGTTTAAAGAAGAAAAATTAGAACAGGAGAAAAAGCAGTTTAAAAAAGATTTTAAAGCTGAAAATAAAGATATCCGGGAAGAGATAGCTCAAAAAGAAAAAGATATTAAGCAACGACTTAGAAAACTGGAACAAAAAGCCGATGTACTGCAGAGTAAAGAAAGTAAAATATCCGACCGTGAAAAAAACATGAAACAACTGGAGAAAAAGTATAGTGATAAAGAAGAAGAGATCCGAAGAATAAAAAAGAAAGAACAGAGCGAGCTTCAAAAGATTTCCAAGTTATCTCCGAAACAGGCCAGAAAGGAATTAATGAAAAGAGTGGAAGAAAATGCCCGAAATGAAGCTCAAAGAGCATATAAGAGGATAGTCGATAACGCCCGACGAGACGCTCAGCGGGAGTCCATGGAAATAATAACCCGGGCAATCCAGAGAAACGCGTCCGATGTGACCCAGGAAATTACAGTTACCACGGTGGAACTTCCGAATGATGATATGAAAGGCAGAATAATAGGAAGAGAAGGCAGAAATATAAGGGCACTTGAGGCAGCAACAGGAGTAAATATTATAATCGATGATACTCCGGGTATTATAACTGTCTCCTCGTTTGACGGAATAAGACGGCAGATTGCAAAAGAATCTTTGGAATTGCTTATCAAAGACGGCAGGATTCAACCGGTTCGGATTGAAGAGGTGGTTAAAAAGGTTAAAAAAGAGGTCGATGATACTATAATAAAGACCGGTGAGGAGGCAGCCCTGGAGGCAAAGGTGGTGGGACTCCATGATGAAGAAATTAAATTACTGGGTAAACTTAAGTACAGAACTTCTTACGGCCAGAATGTTTTGCAGCATTCGGTGGAAGTGGCTAATCTTGCCGGGGTGATGGCTGATGAGTTAAATATTGATGGGGAGTTCGCCCGGCGCGCCGGATTTTTACATGACATAGGAAAAGCCGTGGACCGGGAAATAGAGGGAAAACACTCCCGGATAGGAGCTGATTTAGTTAAGAAATTTGGAGAAAGTAACAGATTGCAAAATGCAGTTGAAGCTCATCATGAGGATGTTGACCCGGAAACGTCAGAAGCGGTACTTATAGAAGCGGCGGACGCCATATCGGCTTCCCGGCCGGGAGCCAGAAAAGAAAATGTGCAGTTTTACGTTAAAAGGATGAATAAAGTGGAAGAAATTGCCACTAATTTTGACGGGGTACGGGAGGCGTACTGTGTATCGGCGGGAAGGGAAATAAGAATAATAGTGGAGCCGGAGAAGGTAGGTGATTTAGAGGCTGCTAATATAGCTAAAAAATGTGCGGAAAAAATAGAAAATAATGTGGAATATCCGGGGGAAATTAAAGTTACCGTTATCCGTAATTTAAAAAGTTCGGAAGTGGCTAAATGATTTATAGTAGTACAGGGCAAGGAGTTTAAAAATTGAATATTTTATTTATTGGTGATATAGTGGGAAAACCGGGCAGGAAGGCGATAAATGAAGGTCTGAGTAATTTGGTAAAAAGAGAAAAAGCAGATTTTGTAATAGCTAATTGTGAAAATGCTGCCGGTGGGCTGGGGATAACCCCTAAATTATTAAATAATCTTATCCGCAGAGGCATTGACGCCGTGACTTCTGGCAACCATATTTGGAAGAGAAAAGAGATATTTCCTGTCATAGAAAAAGACCCCCGGATACTCCGGCCGGCAAATTATCCCCGTGTGGCGCCGGGACGAGGATATAATATTTTTAAGCTGAACAATTTACAGGTTGCCGTAATAAATATTCAGGGCCGGGTTTTTTTGGAAAATATTGACTGTCCTTTTGCTGTAATAGATAAGATATTGGATAAAATTCAAAAGATACCCGTAAAAATTGTTGATTTTCATGCCGAAGCAACCTCGGAAAAAATTGCTATGGGCTGGTATTTAGACGGTAAAGTTAGTGCTCTTATAGGGACCCACACCCATGTGCAGACGGCTGATGCCCGGCTGCTGAATGAGGGTACAGCTTACATTAGCGATGCGGGGATGACCGGGTCCATAAACGGAGTTATCGGTGTTAAAAAGGAAGAAATAATCAATAAATTTATAACCGGCATGCCATTTAGGTTTAAAGTTGCCAAAGGGGATGAACGTATCCAGGGAGTTATTATAAAAGTAAATCAGGATACCGGCAAAGCTCTTTCCATTAAACCGGTGGATTTGGGGGTGGAAGTATAACTATGGAGCACTACTCAATTTTAAAAGGAAAAAAAATAGCCGGGAAGATCAGAATTTCTATCCGTAAAAAAATAAAGGAAGGTCCGGCTCAAAGATCTCCCGGATTGGCGGTGCTGATAGCCGGTTCGGACCGGGCCAGTAAATACTATGCCGGTCTGATTCAGAAAAAAGGAAAGAAAGATGGTATATCGGTAAAAATAGAAAATTTTGAAAGTACGACGACCGGAGAATTAATTAAAGTTATAGAAGCTTATAATAAAGATAAAATTATTGATGGAATTTTAATTCAGGTTCCCCTACCGGACAATATAGATAAAAAGAAAGTTTTAAACGCTCTTTCTCCCGGTAAAGATATCGATGGACAGACTCCCTACAATCAGGGAAAACTTCTTACCGGTGATAAGGGCGTTTATCCGGCAACCGCCCAGGCTATACTTAAAATTTTAAAAGGTAATAATATTGCTCTGGTGGGTAAAGATGTGACAGTGGTGGGAATAAGCAATGTGGTTGGGATGCCCGCGTCTGTTTTACTGGCCCAGGCGGAGGCTACCGTTACCATGTGTCATTACCGTTCAACACCTCTTAAAAAGTATACTCGCAATGCGGATATTATAGTAGCCGCTGCCGGAGTACCTAATTTAATAAAGGCGGATTATGTAAAAAAAGGCGCGGTAATTGTGGATGTGGGGACAAATGAAGTTGACGGAGAAATTGTCGGGGATGTCGATTTTAAAAAAGCGATTAAAAAAGCCCGGATCTCGCCGGTGGTAGGTGGAGTGGGGGCGTTAACTTTAGCCTATCTTTTTAAAAATACTTATGAACTCTATAGAAAACATATATAAAGTTAGTGAGATAAATAATTTAGCCGCTAAATTACTTGAAAAGGAATTCCGATCGGTCTGGATTGAAGGGGAAGTTTCAAATTTTAAGCAAGCAGCTTCCGGGCACATGTATTTTACTTTAAAAGACAAAAATGCATCCATAGACGCGGTTATGTTCAGGGGGGTAAACAGAAAACTTACATTTTCACCTGAACGGGGTATGAAAGTTATGGTCCGGGGTAATCTGGGGATATTTGTCCGGTCCGGTCGTTACCAGATTAAAGTGTGGGATATGAAAAAGAGGGGGGAGGGGGAGCTGGAAAAAAAATTTTTGAAGTTGAAAAGAAAATTAAAAGAAGAAGGTCTGTTTAAATCCAAATATAAAAAAGAACTGCCTTCTTTTCCCCGTAAGATAGGCGTAGTTACTTCTTCTACAGGGGCTGCAATAAAAGATATAATAAATGTAATAACCCGGCGTTTTGCCGGAGTAGAACTCTTGATTTACCCGGTAAGAGTACAGGGCCCGGAGTCAGCCGGAGAAATCGCCGGGGCCCTGAAAAAATTAAATAAAACCCGATCAGATATTGATGTAATAATTGTGGGCCGGGGCGGAGGGTCTTTAGAGGATCTTTGGCCGTTCAACCGGGAAATTGTCGGTCGGGAGATATTTACTTCTAAAATACCTGTAATTTCGGCAGTCGGTCACGAAGTGGACTTTACTATTGCTGATTTTGTAGCGGATTTAAGAGCTCCTACTCCTTCGGCGGCTGCGGAGCTGGTGGTGAAAAACAAAGCCGAACTTCTAAAAAGGTTAAATAGAAATCAGATTTTACTTAGGAGATCTCTTAACCATAAATTTAAATCTTTGACCCGCCGGCTAATCAGATCCGGTAAAGAAAATATATACAAAAACCCGGAGTTTATTATAGAAAGAAAAATACAGGAATTTGATTATTCATCAGAAAATTTACTTCGGGAGCTTCAAAAGACTTTGGAACAAAAAACTCATAAGCTGGAGAAAATGGAGGATAATCTTGAAACTTTATCCCCTAGGGCCACTTTGAAAAGAGGGTACAGTTTTACCCAGAAGGAAAAAAGTGATAAAATAATAAAAGATGCCTTTGATTTAGAGGTTAACGATGCGGTAAAAATATTTTTTTACCGGGGTGTTGCTGACAGTAAAATAGAGGCAGTTGATACACAAGAAAAATGGGATCAGAAAAATAAAGAAGGTAGTTAGCGGGGAGGTATTAGATGGGCGATAAAAAACAGAAAAAAAATATTGAGTTTGAACAGGCCTTAAAAGAACTTGAAGAAATCACTTCCAGATTAGCTGGCGGCGATCTTTCTCTTAAAGAGTCTTTAAAATTATATGAAAGAGGAATAAATTTAAAAAAAATATGCAAAGATAAACTGGGCAAAGCAGCAAATAGAATAAAAATATTAAAGGATAGTGACGGTGAGCTCAAAGAAGAGGATTTTAATATAAAAGATCAGCCGGATAATAATTTATGAATGAAAAATTTAAAATAAAATATACCCGCACCAAGAACGAAGTAGATGAAATTATAAAAAAAATATCCCAAAAAAGAGGTAAAAAAATTTATTGGCCTCTGTACCGGGCTATGGAGTATTCCCTTTTCACGGGAGGCAAAAGAGTCCGCCCTGTCATTGTAAAATGGGTAGCCGAACTTGGTAATCCGGATCCCAAAATTTTAGAAAAGACATTGACGGCAATTGAATATATTCACACTTATTCTTTAATACATGATGATCTGCCGGCGCTGGACAATGATAATTACCGCAGGGGGCACCTCACAAATCATAAAAAATTTGGGGAAGCTATGGGAATTCTGGCCGGAGATGCTCTTTTGACGGAAGCATTTAATTTATTACATTTAACTGAAAATGTAAAACTTATTGGGATAATGGCCGATACCGCCGGTCCGCTGGGAATGGTAGGAGGTCAGGCGGCGGATATATATGATGATAAGGATGTAAATCTTGATTATATCAATAAACTAAAGACAGCCCGTTTATTTGAAGCGGCCACCATGCTGGGGGCCAGAGTGGGGGGGCTGGATGAAAAGGACAGTAAAGTGATAAGAAAATACGGCGTACAGATAGGCCGGGCTTTTCAACTTAAAGACGATGTACTTGACAGAGAGTATAAAAATAAAGATAAAACTATTACGGAAGCAGAAAAGATAAGTGAGGAAGCTAAAAAACAGTTGGCCGGGTTGCAGAATATTAAATCCGGAGCATCTACAGAGTTACTCAGGGAACTTGCTGAATTTATAGTTAAAAGGGATAAATAATGTTAGAAAATATAAATTCGCCGCGGGATTTAAAAAATATAGATAAACAGGATCTAGATAAGCTAGCCTCCGAAATCAGAAATTTGATAATAGAGGTTACCTCCAGTTGCGGGGGCCATATAGCTCCCAGTCTCGGAGTGGTTGAATTGACTATTGCCCTGCACTATATTCTGGATACTCCAAAAGATAAGTTAATATGGGACGTGGGACATCAGGCTTATGCCCACAAAATTCTAACCGGCAGATGTAAAAAATTCACAAAGCTCAGACAGCTAAACGGGATATGCGGTTTTCCTAAAATAACTGAAAGCAAGTACGACGCGTTTAGCGTGGGTCATTCTTCAACTTCTATATCCGCTGCTCTGGGTATGGCGGTGGCCAGGGACCTTAAAGAAAAAGATTTTAAGGTAACTGCTGTGATAGGAGACGGGGCTATGACTGCCGGACTAGCCTATGAAGGTCTGAACAATGCCGGGCACTTAAAAAATGATTTGCTGGTAATTTTAAACGATAACAATATGTTTATTTCTAAAAAAGTGGGGGCTATGGGGGAGTATTTAACTAAAATTCTCACTTTTAAACCTTTTCAGAAATTTGAAAGTAAAGTTATGAACACTTTAAAAAAACATCCTAAATGGGGTAACGAAATCATGAGAATGGCCCGACGGTCAAAATCTTTTTTAACTCCGGGGCTGATTTTTGAAGAGTTGGGCTTTAATTATTACGGCCCGGTTGACGGACACAATATAAAAGGGCTGATAGATAATTTAGAAAGTCTATCGGATGTTAAAGGTCCTAAACTGTTGCATGTAATAACTAAAAAAGGTAAAGGGTACAAACCTGCCGAAGAGAATCCGGAGAGATTTCATGGCACCGGTTCTTTTAAAATAGAAACCGGCGAGGCGCCAGTTACCGGAGACGATCCTCCAAAATATCAGGATGTATTTGGAGATACTTTAGTGGATCTGGCAGGACGGGATAAAGATATTGTAGCTATAACGGCGGCTATGGAATCGGGAACGGGACTTAAAAAATTCGCCCAAAAATATAGAGGTCGCTTTTTTGATGTAGGAATAGCTGAACAGCATGAAGTTACTTTTGCGGCCGGATTAGCCCGGGAAGGGCTAAAACCGGTGTGTGCTATATATTCTTCTTTTCTTCAGCGGGCCTATGATCAGGTTGTACATGATGTTGCTCTTCAAAATCTCCCGGTAATTTTTGCTGTTGACAGGGCCGGAATTGTGGGCGAAGACGGTCCGACCCATCACGGAGTTTTTGATATTTCGTATCTATCCTCCGTACCCAATCTTATTTTAGCAGCCCCATCTGATGAAGCAGAGTTGAAAAACTTACTATTTTCAGCTTTTAAATGGAATAATCCTGCAGCAATAAGATATCCCAGGGGCAGGGGGGAAGGTACAGATCTTGGAGGAGAATATGAATTTATAACTCCCGGTGAAGCGGAAGTTATAAAAAAGGGAGAAGATTTAACAGTTATCGGAGTCGGTAATATGGTGGGCCGGGCAATTGAAGCGTCAGATATTCTTAAAAAAGAGAAGGGGATATCCACTGAAGTTATAAATTTAAGATTTGTAAAACCGATGGATACCGATACTATTCGAAATTCAGCTGTAAAAACCGGGCGCGTAATAACCATAGAAGAAAATTCCATTTCCGGGTCGGCGGGTGAAAAAATAGATAGGATTCTGCCCCCGGATGTAAAAGTTTTTAATATGGCTGTCCCGGACAGGTTTATTACTTTCGGAGATGCCCAAAAATTAAGAGAAGATCTGGGATTGACGGCCGGTGGTATAGTAAGGACAGCGGTTAAAACCTTTTTTGATAATCGGAAGTTGTGAGTAACTGCCTGTACATTTATGGGTAGTTCAAAATACGTATCCCGGGGGGGGGATAAACTTGCCGGGGTTCTTAAACATATAGATTTCCCCTTTAAAAACAAAATAGTTCTTGACATAGGAGCGTCTCATGGAGGATTCACTCAGGTGGCTCTTTTGCGGGGTGCCAGCTTGGTATACGCTGTGGATGTAGGATACGGGCTGCTGGATTATAAATTACGTAATTTAAAACAGGTGGATATCCGTGAAAGAGTAAATGCCCGTAATATGGATAAAAGTTGTTTTGAACCGCTTCCACAGGTCGCTCTGGTGGATGTTTCTTTTATCTCTTTAAGAAAAGTTCTACCGGTAGTATTTAATATTGTAAGCGAACGTATTTTGGCCCTGGTAAAGCCCCAGTTTGAAGCTACCTACCGGGAAACATCCCGGGGAGCCGGAGTAATAAAAGATTTAAACATTCAAAAACGAGTAATTGAAGAGATAAAGAAGGAAGTAAAAGATGACCGGTGGGAGTTTATAGGAACTTATCCTTCAAAATTGAAAGGAAGAAAAGGAAATCAGGAGTATTTTATTTATTATGAACGAATATAACCATAAAAATATAGAAGAAAAATGGCAGAAAAAGTGGCAACAAGAGAAAACGTTTAAAACTGACAATAAGTTTACTAAAGAGAAATACTATTTACTGGAAATGTTCCCTTATCCTTCCGGTAAGTTACATATGGGGCATGTGCGAAACTATACCATTGGGGATTCTTTGGCTAGAGTTCTAAGAAAAAAAGGATACCAGTTAATGTATCCTATGGGTTATGATGCTATGGGCCTGCCGGCAGAAAATGCTGCTATTGAAGGCAACACCAGACCGGATCAATGGACGTCTAAATGTATAGCTGACATGGTAGAACAGCAAAAAAGGATGGGATTAAGTTATGACTGGGACCGGTTGGTCAATACATCTTCTCCGGATTACTATAAATGGAACCAGTGGATATTTCTTAAAATGTTAAAAAGAGGGTTGGCCTATAAGAAAAAAGCAGCTATTAACTGGTGTTCTAAATGTAATACCACCCTTGCCAACGAACAGGTGGAAGACGGAAAATGCTGGCGATGTTCAACTAAAGTTGAGCTGAAAATAAAAAAACAGTGGTATTTTAATATAACCCGATATGCACAGGAACTTCTGGAGGGGCTCGAAGATTTAGATGGCTGGCCGTCAGCTGTAAAATTACAGCAGAAAAACTGGATAGGTCGGTCCACCGGTGCAGTTATAAATTTTAAGATAGAAAATAAAGATAAAATTATTCCGGTGTTTACTACCCGGCCGGATACTCTGTACGGCTCCACTTTTCTTTTAATGGCCGCCCACCATCCTGATGTAATGGAAATTGCCACTAAAAATCGATCAAAAATAAAAGAATTCATAGATGAAACGGCGGCCGAAGAAGCCCAGAATAAAGATATAAAAGATAAACGTGGAGTATATTTAGGGGTGGATGCAGTTAATCCGGTAAACGGAAAAAAGATACCTGTTTATGTTGCCAATTTTGTGTTTATGGAGTACGGTACAGGAGCAATAATGTGCGTGCCGGCCCATGATCAGCGAGATTATAAATTCGCAAAAAAATATAATCTGGATATTACTGAAGTAATACACGGAAAAGAAAATTTTGAAAAATTATCCGGAGCGTACACCGGTGAAGGAAAACTGGTCAACTCGGGTAAGTTTAACGGTCTTGATTCAGAAACTGCCCGGGATAAGATTACTGAATATCTTAATAAAAAAGGCGAAGGAGAGAAATCCGTCCAGTACAAGTTAAGGGACTGGTTAATATCCCGTCAAAGATACTGGGGTACTCCCATACCGGTAATCTACTGTGAAGATTGCGGTACTGTTCCGGTGAGGGAAGATGAACTACCGGTTGAGTTACCCAAAGATGTTGAATTTACGGGAAGAGGAAATCCTTTAAAAACCAGCGATAGTTTTCAGAATGCAGTATGTCCTAAATGCGGAAGTAAAGCAAATCGTGAAACCGATACCATGGATACTTTTGTCGATTCTTCCTGGTATTTTTTAAGGTATATCAACCCCGAAAACCATCAAAAGCCTTTTAACCAAGAAGATGTAAATAACTGGTTGCCCGTAGATCAGTATATCGGAGGTATAGAACACGCTGTTATGCACCTGCTTTACGCCAGGTTTTTTACCCGGGTGTTAAGAGATATGAATCTTCTTGATTTCAGCGAACCGTTTAAAAATCTTTTGTGCCAGGGAATGGTTTTAAAAGACGGTACTAAAATGAGTAAATCTCTGGGGAATGTAGTTGATCCCCAAAAAATAATAGAAAAATACGGGGCAGATACCGCCAGATTATTTATCCTTTTTGCCGCTCCTCCGGAAAAAGATCTGGATTGGTCGGATGAAGCTTTACTGGGAAGTTACAGATTTATAAAAAGGGTCTGGAATTTGGTGGAAAAAGAAAAAAAATCCCGGCCTATGCAGGATCTAATAGCAGGGCAGGTGGATGTAAAATCACTGCCTGACGAATTTAGATTTTTTATCCACCATACCATTAAAGAAGTAAGTGAGGATATTGTTGAAAGCCAGCATTTTAATACCGCAATAGCTAAAATAATGGAATTTTTAAATAAAATAAAAAATTATGACCCCGAATCGGTGCAAAGAGCAATCGGAATTAAAACCATGGTAAGTCTGCTCAGTCCTTTTATTCCCCACGCGGCAAACCAGATGTGGGAAAACTTGGGGTTTAAAAAATCACTGGATAAAGTGGAATGGCCTTCTTCTGATAAAAAAGTTCTGGACAATAAAAAACCGGATATAGAATTACCGGTTACTGTAAACGGCAAGCTCAGAGCTAAGCTTAAAGTTTCTCCGGATATTGATAAACAAGAGGCCCTCAAACTTGCAAAGAAGCATGAAAAAATTGTACCATATATACAAGATGGGCAAATAATCAAAAAAATATATGTTCCCCAAAAAATAATAAATTTAGTTATAAAAACCGGAGTTTAAAATGAGAGAAATAAAAATAATTTTACAGAGTGTAAGTCTGTTAATGCTTACCTTATATGTCGGTTGTGGAGTGTATCAACCCATTGAAATAGTTCCCGACCGGATCCGGACAGTCAGAATAAAACAGTTTGACAATAGAACCGACCAGATAGATTTTTCCGAAAAACTTACCGAAGAAGTGACCAACCAATTTATCCGGGAAGGAAGATTAACGGTTAAAAATACCGAAGATGCTGATTCGGTTTTAGAAGGTACTATTTCTGAGTACAAAAAAATTCCAATTTCTTATGACGCGAATTTTATTACTGAAGAATACCGGTTGATTATGATAGTAAATTTAGTTTTTTATGATATGCAGGAGCGAGTAAAACTTTGGGAAGAGAAAAGGGAAGATTATTCCGGAGGTATTGAGACGTCTGTAACCTACTATGTTGGAGATACCCGCGGAATAACTGAAACCGAAGATGAGGCCTGGGAAAGACTTATTGAAAGAGCTTCTGAGAAAATTTTAAACAGAACTCTTTACGGATGGCAATAGCCAGTAAACTTAAAAAAGAAATATATTCCGGCAAAATAAGGTCCGCTTATTTACTTACCGGAGACAATAATTACACAAAAGATGAAATAGTAAAGTTGCTTCTGAAAAAATTAAAGCAAAAATACGGTAATTGCGACTATATTAAGCTGGACGGCAAAGATATTTCTATTGATACTCTTCAGGAAGAATTTCTCACAGATTCTCTTTTTGGGAAATGTAAATTTATAGTTGTTTCAAACGGAAAAAGTCTATTTTCTTCGGTGGAATTTACAAAATTATTAAAAAAACAGCTGGAGAAACCCGGTCTAACACATTGTCCTAACATAATTCTGGTAAAAACCGAAAAAAAACCCTCAAAAATTAAAAAATCCCTAATCGCGGAAATAAAAACTCCCTACGAAAATCATTTACCTAACTGGATTAAGAAAAAGTTTCAGAGCCGGCGAAAAAGAATTACCTCTGAAGGGGCAAATTTACTTTTATTTCTATGTGGACAGAACCTGTATAATTTAAATAATGAGATAAATAAGATAACGACTGCATTTTTGGATACAGAGAATATCGGGGTAAAAGAGGTTAAAGAAGTTGCCGGAGCCCATAAAAAAGAAGATATTTTCGGTTACCTGGACGCTCTGGAAAAAAAAGAAGAAAAACTTGCCCTAACTCTTCTGGAGAACCTTCTGGAGTACAATACAGATCCCATCCGTATTGTAGGTATGTTAAGATGGAAACTGGAAAAACTTATTGTGGCCCGTAAACTTATGTCTGAAGGGTTGTCGGAGAGAAAAATAATTAAAAATATGGGGCTAAATTACTATTTTAACCGGGGACTGTGCAAAAAACTGAACAGGTTCACCTTAAAAGAACTTTTAAGGGGTTATGACATGCTCCAAAAGACCGACACTAAAATAAAAAGTACTTCGGCGGAGAACTCTTTTTTACTGGAATTATTTAGTGTAAAATTTATGAACGGTTAATTTTTTTGGCTAGGCGGCTTTTTAACCTGGACGCTTTATTGGAATGAAAAACACCTTCAGAAGCAGCCTGGTCAATATATTTAACGGCCAGAGGGTGAAGTTCTTTGGCTTTTTGGATATTGCCGTTATCAACAGCAGTTCGAACTTTTTTTAAATATGTTCTGGCTCTGGACCGGATCTGGCGATTTTTCTGATACTTTTCCTTGCTTTTCCGGTCTGCTTTGATTGCTTGTGTATGTCTACCTGTTGGTAATTTGGTCATATTAAAATTTCTCCTTATTCTTTTTCTCTTTGAGTTATATTTATATAAAAATAACTTATAGATGTCAATAATAAAAAAACTATAAAAAACACAAAACGGGACAATTTTATTGTCCCGTAAAAATAAACTACATTAAAAAAAGAAGACATCACGATATCAAATTAATGATAAAGTGATGTCTTCTTGAAGATGAACTAATTTATACGTCAAACCTCCACCATAAACCAATAACTGGCCAGGTCCGGGGAGTAAGTTGTGCTCCCAATTTCAGCCGGAAAGTATCCCAGCCAAACAGGAGTCCCGCACCGGCGAACAGTTCTTCATATGTCATACTGTAGGTGGCTTCTGCCAGGAAATTAGCTCTGTCACCCATATTGGTCTCGAATCCTCCCGTAACAGAAGAGCCGGTCAGGTTACCTGTAATCTCGTCTCCTACATCAGCGCTGAAATCAGTATATTGTCCGGTCACGTGAAATTTGGTTCCCGGAGATAAAATTTTAGTTGCTGAGGTAAAAAGAGGTATTCCGGTAATACCGCCTAAATCCCCAAAATCAACTTTATAATATCCACCTCCAACTGCCAGACCTATGTTTGTTTCTGTGGGTTCTATAACAGTAAATTTTCCGTTAAAATTAGGGCCAAGAAACATCATAAAAATATTAGTGCCTACCTGAGCATTATCCGTTAAACCATAATTTACAGGTCCCAATCCCACAGTAAATTCACCCTGATTTAAGGTGTGTGCGGTGGGAGCTGAAAGTCCTTCAGTAAGGGGTCTGTTTTCAAAAGAAGCCTGACCAACGGAGACTCCGGTAAATAAAATAACTGCACCGACCACAAAACTTAATAACTTTTTCATTGAAGATACCTCCTAGTATCATTTTACATATTCATAAACATCGTAAAATACTATATATAAAACAATTGTTTGTCAAATTATTTATATTTGAAAAATTTATTTTTAGAAACGAAAAGTTGTTTTTGAGATGATTTTGATAAATCACATTAAAGAAATATAATAAAAAGGTATTGGAGTATATATATATAAATATTAAAAAATGAAAAAACTTAAAATATTATACCTTTCGGATTCATTCAAAAACGGATACCGTAGATATGTCCTGCTAAATAATTTAACCCATAAATTTAAAGTCTCGTTAGTGGCTTTAAAGATGGCTGAAAATTTAAAACCGTATTTAAATCCAGAAATTAAAGTTATAAATTTAAATAACCGAAGTTACAAGATATTTAAATTAGTCCGTATTATTAGTAGAGAGGACCCGGATATTCTGATTTCCACATCTTTCCTGGCCGATATACTATCATATACAGGTTCCATTTTTTTAAGGAAACTTCCTGTTATGGTTATGAAAACAGCTAATTTAAATTATCTGAATTCTAAAAGAAGTTGGCTCGTCGGGTGGGTGCTTAAAAAATATTTTTTAAATACAGACAGCATATTACTTTCCACTCCGGCAATAAAAAAAAGAATACAGGATAATTTTAATGTTCCTTCAGGTAAATTAAAAGTACTGCCGGATATGGTAGATAAAAAACTTATTAAAAAACAGAGCCGGGAACCCATAGAGGAACAGAAACTTTTTAAAAATTTAGAACATCCGGTAATAATCACAGTTGGTGAGCTTGACAGTATAAAAGAATATCTTAATTTGGGGGAAGGGTTTAAAAAATTTCTTAATAATAATAAAAGAGGGACCTTGGTGGTCATCGGAAAAGGGAGAGCAGGAAATAAATTTATAAATTGTTCCGGTAAATTAGGTATTTTGAAAAATGTAGTTTTTTTAGGGCACAAAACCAATTATTACAGATATATGCGTAAAGCTGATCTATTTGTACATACTTTTAACCGGGGGTCTTTTCCGGTTATTATATTAGAAGCAATGGCTTGTGAACTACCGGTAGTTGCTTTTGATTATATTCCGGGACCTTCCCAGATTATAACTAACGGACTCAACGGTTTACTTGTACCTCCGGATAATTCCAGGGAGCTATTTTTGAATATGGAAAAGATTTTAAACCATTCCGGAGTGTACAAAAATATACAGGAAAATGCCCGGGACAGGCTGAAAGATTTTTTGCCCGAAAAAATTATCCCGAATTATGAAAAATATTTTTCTGATTTGATAGGAGAAAGAAAAAAAACGGTATTGCACCTGACAACTGATTTAAGCAAAGGAAGGTCGGAGTTTTTTGAAAAAGTTATAGTAAAAACAGATTCAGACTGTAAGCATGTAGTTGTAATATTAAGTAATTTAAAATATAATTCTACACTTTTTAAAAAAAATAATATAGATATTAAACAACTATCTTCATTTTTTAAAATGATAAGATATGTAAAAAAATTACAGCCGGCCATGATACATACCGGCTTTTTAAAAGCTAATTTTTATGGTTTTATAATCGCTGTACTATTGGCCATACCCGTTGTTTACTCTAAGGGAAGTATCGATAAAGCAGTTCAGAATATCCGTATAAAAAACTAAATTATTGAGAATGCAGTTTGAATTAAATATACTTAATTACTAAAATACTTAATTATGCAATTATTAATTATTATCATTGCCGTAAGCTTTTTTGTATTATTTATTGTCTTTCAATTTACCTCTGAAGATAAAAAGCTTAAAACAGCCCGAAATAATATTTTAAAAAAAGAACAACCCGAAAATCCCGGGCAAGCCCATAAATATGAACAAGTAGTAGAGTTACTTGAAGAAAAAAAGTTTACTGGAAAGGAGAGGAAAATATATGCCCGGGCCTGTTTTTTATTATTTAATTATTATAACTCTAAATCTGGAACTAGGAAAGATTTTTTAAAAGGAATTAAATTTGGGGAAAAAATTAAAAGTAATTGTGAGGGATTTTCTTTTTACGAAAATGTTGTTTTCAGTTTGGGAAATATTTATTTTTTTAATTTATTTGAATTTCCCAAAGCTAGAAATACTTATACCCGGTTAATAAAGATAAAACCTGAAACAAAATGGGGTAAAATATGTAAGATTAGAATTAATTTAATAGAGGAAAATGAATCAAATACAAAGGCCCTCAGGCTATATGTAACAGCAGAAAAATTATTTGAAAATTCCAAATTTAAAGAAGCTACCGAATACCTAAATAAAGTTATTAAACAGTTTGGTAATATAAAACTTATAGCCCATGCGTATTATTTTGTAGGAGATATTTATTATTATAAAATGCAGGATTTAAACCGGGCGGAAGCAAATTATATAGAAGCTTGCAAACAGTCTTCTATAAGGGAAATCGCCCGAAATTCCTTGTATAAAATTGGAGAGATTAAACGTAAAAAGAAAAAATGGGAAAAAGCCATAAAAATTTATAAAAAATTTATTGGTCAGTTCCCCAATTCTCCCGGTGTGGAAGATGCTTATTATTATATTGGTGAAAGTTATTTAAAACTGGGTAAATTAAAAGCCGCAAAAAACTCCTTTAATTTAATACTTGGAGACTTTCCAGACAGTAAATGGACGGATGTGATTTATCATAAGGTGCAAAATATAAATAAAGAGTTATATAATTATGCTTAGTGGTATCATTTTTTTTATTTCTCTATTAGTAAGTTTAACAATTACTTACGCAGTAAAAGTAATAGTTGAAAAGTTAAACTTTTACGATGTACCCCATTCTGACTTAAAGACCCATAAAAAACCTGTACCCTACGCTGGCAGTGCTATATGGTTTTCGGTTTTATGTGTACTGGTAGGGTTAAGGATTGTTACTTCTTATGAGACCGGAACTTTACATCAAATGAGAGGGTTGTTGTTTGGAGGTACCTTAATGTTCGGCCTGGGTATTTTTGACGATATTTACGAGTTTAACTTTAAAATAAAATTATTAGTTC
>CAYZAK010000011.1:0-46114 GCA_964476445.1 uncultured bacterium | reverse complement strand
CTAATTGTAAATTCACCAGTACTGGTACAGTGACAGAAACTATTTTATATCATCGAATTTTCTATTATCTTATTTTTTTACTTTGTCATATTATATGAAAAAATATTTGAGTTTTAAACAGCAATTTTATAAAATTATTGTTTAATTTTACATTTATGGAAAATTTAAAAGTTAAAAAATATGATAACAAAATCAATCTAAAGAATTTATCCGGTTTTCAACTCATTGAAAAATATAACACTGCCTGCCTGCTTGAAATCAAAACCGGTTTCATTTCTCTGCTGGCAAAAAACCGTAAGCCGATACCGGATTCTATTGTACTGGGTATAACCGGGTCTGAATTAAGCTGGCTACAAATCAATCCGTCTAATATAAAATTGGATTTCAAAAAAGCCTCTTCCTGGGATTCATCAGTCCGGGGCCGGTTAAATATAGATCCAGAATATGCAATAAATATTATTACAAATAAGATTAAACCTTTCCAACAAAAAAACAAAAAATTAAATACTGAAAAACCTATATTTAACAGGTTAATCGGAGCTGGCCTCGGCTTGACACCGGCCGGTGATGATTTTACAATAGGGGTTCTGGGTGTAGCCGCTCATACTTCAGATGAGTTATTTGCTTTTGTGGCAGACAGGGTTAAAAAGGTCCTGCACCGGACTACATCTTTAAGCAGACATTTTTTGAGATTGGCTTTACAGAAAAGATACAGCGAAGATTTTTTAAAATTATTTTCAGCACTCGAAAAAGAAGATATTGAGGAGATTAAAAAAAATTTAGACAGTATTTTAAATTACGGACATAGTAGCGGATATTATACAGTAAAGGGGATTTTATGGGCACTAAAAAAAATATAGTAAAGAAAAATAACTACAAGGATTCGGTATTTTTAATGGAAATTGCCGGAAAACTAGAGAAAAAAGATGGTATAACGTCGGTTTCCCTTATGATGGGAACACCGGCCAATAAAGAAATTTTAAGGGAATCCAACTTACTCACCGTCGATGGAAAAGCTGCCGGAGAAAACGATCTTATTATAGCTATAGAAGCTGACACTGAAAAAATTATTACCGGTACTTTAAAGGATATTGAAAATTTTTTCAATACCGATAAAGATACCCAAAAAAAAGATGTACTTCCCCCCACCCAGGAAGCTGCTCTTAAAAAAATGAAAGACGCCAGCCTTGCACTGATTTCAGTTCCCGGAAAATATGCCGGTCGGGAAACTAAAAAGGCCCTGGATAACGGTCTTAATGTAATGATATTTTCAGACAACGTTCCTTTAAAAGAAGAAATCGCTCTTAAAAAATATGCGGATAAAAAAGACCTGCTCCTTATGGGCCCGGACTGCGGCACAGCAATCATTGACGGAGTTCCTCTGGGTTTTGCCAACAAGATTCCGGGGGGAAATATCGGGATTGTGGCTGCTTCCGGATCCGGACTCCAGGAAGTTACAGTAGCCATAGCCAAACAGGGGGCGGGTATAACCCAGGCGATAGGAACCGGGGGCCGGGACCTTTCCAATGAAGTGGGAGGTATTTCCATGTTGAAAGGCCTGGAGATCCTTAAAAACGATTCTGACACAGAAGTTATCCTGCTCTTATCCAAACCTACTCATCCACAAATTGCCGATAAAATATTAAGAGAAGCCCGAAAAATAGACAAACCTTTCGTGGTATGTTTTTTGGGGTCTTCAGAATATGAATCCAGAAATAATATTAACTTTACCTCCACTATAGAAGGTGCGGGAATCGCGGCGGCCCAGCTGGCCTCGGGTAAAGAGATAAATATACCCAAATATACTATAGACAATGTAGATCAAATCCTAAAAAAATCTGCCGACAAAATAGGACAGGGTCAAAAATATATCCGGGGTTTGTTTGCCGGCGGGACCCTGTGTGACGAAGCGATCGATATACTAAATGAAACCGGAATAAATGTCTACTCCAACGCGGGCGTTTCCAAAGAATTTAAGCTGAAAGATTCCTTTACCAGCGTTAAAAACACCCTTGTGGATATGGGAGAAGATGAATTTACACAAGGCCGCCCCCACCCTATGATAGATTTAAACCTGAGAAATAAAAGGATGCTACGGGAAAGCAAAGATGACCGGGTGGCAGTTATTCTATTTGATCTGGTTTTAGGCTACGGAGCCAATCCCAACCCGGCCGGGGATATGGCGGAAACACTCCAAAAAATTTCAGGTAAAAAAGTGATGGTTGCCAGCGTATGCGGGACCGCTCAGGATCCCCAGAATTTTTCTAAACAGGTCCGGATTTTAAAACAAAACGGAGTAATTGTACTTCCTACCAACGCACAGGCGACTAAATTTACTGCAAGAATTATAAATGAGGTAAACTAAAATGAATAATCAAAAACTTAAAGTATTAAATATAGGTTTAGACCGGTTTACAGAGGCTTTTGAAGACACCCGTACGGATTATCTCAACCTTGACTGGAAACCCCCCGTAGTTAACCCCGATTTATTGGATAAAGTTGACCGTTTGAAATCTTCACCAAAAGTACAAAAAGCCAACCGGGAAGCATTCCAAAGATTAAATAACTCCCAGCCGGTACTTACTTCCGTAGAACAGGCTAAAGATGTTATAGATGATTTAAAGCCTAAAGTATTATACCACGCTGCCCCGCCGGTAAACTGGGAAGATATGTGCGGTCCCATGAAGGGAGCGGCCATGGGGGCTTGTGTATATGAAGGATGGGCAGACAGCATTAACGAGGCTGAAAAAATGTGTGCTTCCGGGGAAATAGATTTCTCCCCCTGCCATCATCACAGCGCCGTTGGACCAATGACCGGAGTATTAAGTCCATCCATGTATGTATGGGTGGTAGAAAACAAGACTTACGGTA
Organism: uncultured bacterium; assembly: GCA_964476445.1. Classification (GTDB taxonomy): domain Bacteria; phylum CG03; class SLGR01; order SLGR01; family JAGXOG01; genus CAYZAK01. Next base: position 43,243 of record CAYZAK010000011.1, on the reverse strand, counting down.
ATACCGCGTACTGTTCCTTAAACGAAGGGTTAGGCAAAGTTTTAAGGTTCGGGGCGTACGGTGACGATGTTACCAAAAGACTAAAATGGATGGAAAAAGAACTGGGCCCGGCCCTTAAAAAAGCCCTCTCCGCTTCAGAAGAGGGAATTAATGTAGCCAGCATAACTTCCCAAGCCCTTCAAAGAGGTGATGAATGCCACAACCGGAATGAAGCGGCTACGGATATGCTCTTAAAAAAGCTTACCAATCTATTTTTAAAAGTTTTTGAAGATACAGACCAGATATTAGGATTAACCCAATTTATTGGAGATAACCCCCATTTTTACCTTAACCTGTCTATGGCCGCCTGTAAGGTAACCGCTGATGCGGTGGCGGATATAGAAAACTCTACTATTGTAACAGCTATGGCCAGAAACGGAACCGAACTGGGCATAAGGGTTGCCGGCTGCGGAAATAAATGGTTCACTGCCCCGGCCGGGATCCCCAAAGGTTTATTTTTTTCCGGTTTCACTCAGAAGGATGCTAATCCGGATATTGGGGATTCCACTATAAGCGAAGTGGCCGGTATAGGCGGATTTGCCATGGCCGCGGCACCGGCTATAGTAAAATTTGTAGGAGGTACTCCCGCCGATGCCATAAAATACACCCGAGAGATGACCAATATTACTTATGGTCCCAGCACCAGGTTTCAGATACCCCATATGAACTTCATGGGAACTCCCACGGGCATGGATATCTTAAAAGTTATCGAATCTGGTATTCCCCCGTTTATCAATACCGGTATAGCTCACAAGGAACCGGGTATCGGCCAGGTGGGTGCCGGACTACTGAGAGCGCCTATGAGTTGCTTTGAAGAGGCTTTAGCAACCATAAAGGTAAATTAATTATGGATATTTTAATAAAAAACGGAATTTTAAGAAATAAACAGTACCCGGTCAACATCGGGATAGCTAACGGCAAGATTACCAATATTGTTCCCGCTAATTCGGAAGATATTCCCGAAGAAGCCGGAGAAATAATTGATTCCGACGGCAGTCTGGTCGCATCGACATTTATAGACCCCCATCTTCACATGGATAAAGCTCTAATTGCAGAAGAAGTCCGAGACAATGTATCGGGGACTTTAAACGAAGCTATTGAGATAATATGGAATAAGAAAAAGGACTATTCAGTTAAAGAAGTTATCAACCGGGCCACCCGAGTTGTTAAAATGGGGCTGATTAACGGGACCACTAAATTCAGGACCAATGTAGATATAGACACTATTGTGGGGCTTACCGCTTTGGAAGGTTTACTGGAGGTTAAAGAAAATTTTTCTGATACGGCAGAAATTCAGATAGTTGCTTTTCCCCAGGAGGGAATCTACAAAGATCCGGGCACAGATAAATTAATGAAAGAAGCTATGAAGCAAGGCGCCGATGTTGTGGGAGGGATGCCATATAACGAACTTACCGAAGAAGATTCTAAAAAACATATAGATTTTTGTTTTCATCTTGCCAAAAAATTTGACGCTGCTATAGATATGCATGTCGATGAAACAGATGATCCCGGAGCCAGGACATTACAGTATCTGGCCGCTAAAACCATACGGGAGAATTATCAACAAAGAGTTACCGCCGGACATACCTGTGCTCTGGCCGCTTATGATGAGAGTTACGCAGCCACGGTTATAGATATGGTAGCCAGGGCAAAAATGAACATGATAACCAATCCGGCAACCAATTTAATGCTCCAGGGCCGGATGGATCAGGAACCGAAAAGAAGAGGGATTACCCGGGTTAAACAGCTTCTTGCTGCCGGAGTAAATGTGGCCTACGGTCAGGACTGTATAAAAGATACTTTTTACCCTACCTGGGGTAAAGAGGATATGCTGGAAGTGGGACTTATTACCGCCCACGCCGCCCAGTTAACCCAGCCCAATGAGATAGAAACTCTATTTGATATGCCCACTTTAAACAGCGCTAAAATAATGGGTATTAATGACTACGGTATCCAGGAAGGAAACCCAGCTAATTTAAATGTAATAGACGCCCCTAATGTCCAGGAGGCATTCAGAAAAAGTGCAGACAGGTTGTACGTTATTTCAAACGGCAAAGTTATTGCCGCAACGGAAACTAATACCAGATTAAATATTTAAAAAGGAGAATTTTATTATGAAAATGTATGATTTAACTCAAAAATTAAGTGTTCACACTCCCCCGTGGCCCAGTTATATGCCCCTGGGAGTACAGTATTTTAAAAGGCTGGCCGGAGCCCACATGGGCCAGGGAGCCAACGGACAGATTATAAAAACTTCTAACCATGTGGGAACTCATTTGGACGGCGAAGTTCATTTCCACGCTTCCGGCCGGACCATTGGCGAAACTCCACTGGAGGATTTATGCGGTGCAGGAGCTATTGCCGACATTTCCGAGGAGGTCAGCGATTATTCACTTTACACTCCGGAAATGATAGAGAGTAAAGTGGAAGTTAATAAAGGGGATATCCTTATAATAAATACCGGGTACCACAAATACGGCTGGGATCAAAAAGATTCGGATGAACTGCGTTATTTTGTTAAACATCCGGGCCCAGGCCCGAAATTTCACAAATGGGCTCTGGAAAAAGAGTTAAAATGGATAGGTGTTGACTGCGGCAGCGCGGACCACCCCATGAATACAATCCTTAAAGACTGGCATCCCCAGCTTTTTGAGGAAGCCGAAGAAAAACTGGGTAAACCCTGGGAAGAAGTTTTTCCTTCCAAGGAGTACTACCAGGTAATGCATCTTAAACTTTTTCCCAAAGGTCTTATACATGCAGAGAACTTAGGTGGAAAAATAGATGTAGTCTCCGACCGGAGAATCTGGATAGGAGCTTTCCCCTGGAAAGCGATGGAGCTAGAATCCTGTATATGCAGGATAGTGGCTATGGATTTGGAGAAAGAATAAAAAAAGGAATTATTAAAATGGATAAATCAGTTGAGTATCATGTCGGGTTAAAAAAAGGTGATATAGGAAAATATGTACTTCTTCCCGGGGACCCCGGTAGAGTGGAAAAAATCGCCGATTATTTCGATGAAGCTAAAGAAGTCGCTTTTAACCGCGAGTACCGGACTTTTACAGGTACGGTGAACGGAATAAAAATTTCCGCAACTTCCACCGGCATTGGCTGCCCTTCAACGGCCATCTGTGTGGAAGAACTTGCCAAAGTGGGCGGAGAAGTCTTTATAAGGGTAGGTACTGCCGGCTCACTTCAAAAAGAAGTGGATTTGGGAGATGTAGTTATCTCTACTTCTGCCGTAAGAGAAGAAGGAACTACCAGACAGTACGTACCTCTTTCCTATCCGGCAGTTGCCGATCTTGACGTTACCAACGCCCTGATTGAAGCTTCTAAAAAATTAAACATAAGCTCCCATCCGGGCATAGTTCACTGTAAGGACGCTTTCTATACCGAAGGTAACAATGAACTGCCTCTGGCTAAAGAAAACGAAGAAAAATGGGAAGCCTGGTATAAATCCAGGGTTCTGGCCACTTCTATGGAAAGTTCGGCCCTATTTATAATATCCCACCTTAAAAGAAAGAAGGCCGGCGAAGTATTAGCTATAATAGGAAAGACCTATATGGATGCTCCTATAGAGAAAAAAGTGGGGGTGGATGAAGCTATACAGACAGCTCTAGAAGCTGTTAAAATACTTGACAGTAAAAGTTAGTATTATTATAATAATATAAATGGTATTTAACGCGCCGGTATTCCCCCCAATGCCGGCGCATTTTTTTTGGTCTGTTTAATTCTTATTTAAAATAATCCAGGAATTTTAGCCCGCGGGCTAAGAAATGCTCTCCTACCTCCTCCAGCTTCACATTTTTGTTTATCTTAAGCAGTTCTTGATTTTCAGCATAGGCAAGCACAAACTCGTCACCTGTATTAACCACACAAAGATAGACCGGATAATCAAAACCTCTGGGAGTAACTCTCAAGGTGGTATGGGTAAATATTTTACCTTTTTTCATCGGTTAACAGCCTCCAGTATTATTACCATATTATTAGTAGCCAGCCCTCCAATAGACTGCGTCAAACCGTATTTTAGAGGTTTATCTATCTGCCGATCATCGGCCTGCCCCCTTAACTGCCAGGTTGCCTCCACCACCTGGGCCAAACCCGAGGCTCCCACGGGATGCCCCCGGGCCTTTAAACCTCCTGACGGATTTACAGGCAGTTTCCCGTCTTTATCAGTTACACCTTTTTTTACCGCAAGCCAGCCTCGGCCGGGAGGAAAAAAACCGACATCCTCGGTTCCTATTATTTCAAAAGGAGTAAAAGCATCGTGAAGTTCGGCAAAAGATATATCCTCTGGGCCCAACCCGGAGATTTCATATGCTTTAGAAGCCGCTTTTTTAGTGGATGAAAACGATGTAAAACTTTCTCGGCGGGTTACCTGAATATGTTCCGAACCCTGGCCCAGTCCTTTTAATTTCACATCTGCTTTATCAGAGGTAATGAGTATACTTGCCGCTCCGTCGGAAATTGGTGAACAGTCAAAAAGTTTTAAAGGATCTGATATAACTTTGGAGTTTAGTACATCTTTAACAGTTATTTCTTTGTTAAACTGGGCGTATGGGCTTTCCTTTGCGTTATAGTGATTTTTTACCGCAACTTCGGCAAAATCTTTTTCTTTCATTCCGTATTCATACATATACCTGCGGGTAATCATGGCCGCCATTGCCGGCATAGTCGCACCGTATTTACGTTCTTCCGGAGCTATAACTTCGGCAAGAATCCGGGAAGCTTCGGGAGTGGAAACGCCGGTCATCTTTTCTCCGGCAATGGCCAAAACGGAATCAAAATAACCTGAAGCCACAGCATATATAGCTTCGTCAAAAGCGGCTGCGCCAGAAGAGGAAGCGGTCTCTATCCGGGTAGCCGGAACAGGAACAAGTTCCAGACGGTCGGCAATTACAGAGGCTATATTGGATTCATTTGAGAATTCTTCGGGATTCATGGCCCCTATATAAATGGCATCCACCTCTTCTCTGCCTCCGTCCTTTAGAGCACTGCCTGCCGCTTCTTCCATTAAATCTATAAGTGACCGGTCACTCTTACCAAATTTAGTCATACCCACGCCTTTTATATAAACTTTTTTCATTTAATACTGTTCTCCTCTTTATATTCTCTAATTATACGGTCATGGTCAAAAACTAGATTTATTGGCAGTTTATCCATACTATAGAATTTAGCAGCCTTTGCATCACTGGCCGCGGCCGGGTTTTTTTTTGCGGTTCCCACAAACACTATTGTGACGGTGTGAAACCGGGGATCTCTTTTGGGATCAGAATAAGCTTTAAACTGTTCAATATTTTCATACTCAAGTCCGGTTTCTTCTTTAACTTCCCGTTGAACAGCGTTTTCCAGGGTCTCTCCATTTTGAACAAAACCACCGGGCAGTGCCCAGCCCCGGGGAGTATTTTTGCGTTTAATTAAAAGAATACGGTTATCCCTTATAATAATACCGTCTACCGTAATAAAAGGAAATTCACTTTTCACCCTTTTGTCAAATTCTGATTTACAACTCATATATATAAAAACCTTCTTTATTATATTTTAATTTTAAAAAATTTTCCTTTAAAAGTCTAAAAATATTATCAACTCTTTCATCCCACATATCCCTGTGATATCGTCTGAGTTTCTCAAGACCTTCTTGATTGTACATAATATAGTCTATATTATTTTCTCTTAATGCTACAACCGGATTATTCCCCGCTCTTATTATATTGATAAAAGGCGATCTGCTATATTTACTGTCCGGTATAACTTTTCGGTCTATATAAAAAGTGCGATTTTCTCCTATTAAAAGAACCCGGGAATCCAGTGGGGTTTCCGTATTTAAATATTCCATAGATCCGTAGCCGGATACATTGCTCAGGGTGTATTCTTTCAAGTTATACGACTGTCCCAGGGTACTTAAAAGTCTGGTTTTAGGTTTCATAAAATAAAAGTTACAACCCAGAGCAATAAAAAACACCCCAACAACATATGCGTATAGATACTTACCGCGGTTGTACATATTTACTATTATATATGCTGTTATTATACTAAGTACGGGTATAAGAGGGTATATGTACATTAATTTTCCTCCGGCAAATATAAATATAAAAATATAAAGCCCAATATACAAAAAAAATATTTTTATTGAATGCCCTATTTTTTTAAGTATTAATACACCAGGGATAAAAACGATAAAGGGCACGCCTATATAATAGGTATTAGTTAAATTTAAAATTTCTTTAAATGGTAAATGCCAAAGCGGTAAAATATATCCCCAGAGACTGTACTCGCCTTCGGACCTTAAAAAACTTACATCTATCCCAATTTCCTGAGAAAATAGAGGAAATAATAGATTACCGGTACTTACATGGTTTTTTAAACCCACAGGAATTAAAATAATTATAATCGGTATAATATAGTATGATATAAAATGAGAAATTTTCTGTAATTTTTGTTCTTTTTCTTCAGTATACACAGTATAAAATACTAAAATCATAAAAACCATAGGTACAATCATTACATACAGACCGCCGGCAAGCGCAAAAGCAGTAAATAAACCGGCAAGTATTAACCAGCCGTTTTGGGCAAATTGAATGTCAAGCTCCCGGGATCTCCATGATAGATAACAGTAAAAGGCCATAAATGAAAAGAAAAGAGTACCCATAAAATAGTGATCAACCATATAAAATTCAAATATTGCCGGAGATGTAATTAACAGAACTACCCCCAAAACAGCAATTTTTTTCTGGAACTTCTGACTAATAAGGCTATATACACCCAAAATAACCAGCAGTAAAAATAAAAATGTAATTAATCGGGCCGAACCAGGGCCATATAAAAGTAATCCTATTGTATATAAAACGGACATACCCGGGGATAAACCGGAAACATAATTGTAGTTAAAGGAAGTTATTCCCCCATTTAGCACATATCTTTTAGCTGTTCCCAGCGAAACTGCCAGGGAATATTCCTCTACGGGAGGATATAAGGAATTTAAAAATTTTAAGACTAAAAACCCTATAATTAGAATTAATATAACGGAATCGATACCCGTCAATTTTTTTTTAAAATTACGGTGGTATAAATTTACAATATTTTGTAGCCATCGGTAAATATTTTTCCGAGTAATTATCACTGTACCGATAATAAATATCCATACGGTTGGAGTGTTATATAAATTCATCAACCCTATAAATATAAATATAATCTGAAAGAAACCCAGTCCTATACCTACCCTAACAATAAAATTTTCTAAAAAAGTTACCGTTCTGATATTTAATAACTGCAGGACAATATTTCCTAATCCAATTACCGCCATAAGAAAAATCAAAAAACTTGATATTGAAAAGACAGGCTCTAATGAAACCTGGGATATATCCGGAAAAAAAAGATAAATAATTATTCCCGACCAGCAAGCGAATATCCAGTATTTAAAGTTTTTCCGAATTTCCACAAAATTTAATTCCATCTATTTTAAACTACCGGACCGCAGCACCCGCTTCAACTTTTTTTTCCGGATAAAGTAATACAGCTTCACCATCATTTTCAACGGCCATCAACATCCCCTGACTCTTCACCCCCATTATTTTCTTGGGTTGTAGATTAACAAGTACGGGTACCTGTTTTTTTATTAACTCCTCCGGTTCATGTGTAGAAGCTATACCGGCAACTAATACTCTCTTTTTTGGGCCGATATTTACTGTTAATTTTAAAAGATTACGGGATTTTTCTAATTTTTCCGCCTGTTCTATTGTAACAATTTTAATATTTAATTTACCAAAATCATCTATGTTACAAAATTCTGATTTATCCATATCTTAACTCTCCTTTTTTCTAAATACAACCTGTTTATCAGCTAATATTCCGGTACTGCAGGGCCTCTTCAATATCGCTGGTACTAACAACTTTTCTGCTCTCCAAATCCGCTATTGTCCGGGATACTTTAAGTATTTTATTATAACCCCGGGCAGAAATTCCGTACGAATCCAATGCTCTGGCAAGTAAACTACCGGCTTTTTCGGTAGATCTACAAATTTTACGTATATTTTTAGCCTTTATTTCACTGTTATTATAAATTCCCTCAATATTTTTAAATCTATTAGACTGTATCTCTCTTGCTTTAATTACTCTTTCTACTATAACCTCTGATGATTCGGCCGGAATATCCGATTGTATATGAGCTTTCTTCACCCGGGGGACTTCAACATGGATATCTATACGGTCCATAATAGGCCCTGAAATCTTATTGCGGTAATTTCTAATCCGGTGTAAAGTACAGCTGCATTCCTTTCCGGGAACTCCGTAAAATCCGCAAGGACAGGGGTTCATAGCCGCTATCAACATAAACCCAGCCGGATACCGAACAGTCTGAGCCGCGCGCGAAATCGTGATGCTGCCTTCTTCAAGAGGCTGCCGGATAACTTCTATTACTTTGCGCTTGAACTCCGGAAACTCATCTAAAAAAAGTATTCCCCTATGGGCCAGAGAAATTTCTCCAGGACGGGGTATACTGCCTCCTCCCACCAGAGCCACATCGCTAATAGTATGGTGAGGAGCTCTGAAAGGCCGGGTAGACTGCAATCCCAGCCCGGATTTAAGTTCTCCGGCAACCGACTTTATACGGGTAACCTCGATAGCCTCCTGAACTGTTAAAGGAGGTAAAATAGTTACCATTCTTTTAGCCATCATTGTTTTACCTGAGCCGGGAGGACCTGTCATAAGAACATTGTGCCCGCCCGCGGCGGCGACTTCCAGGGCTCTTTTAGCAAAAAACTGCCCTTTAATATCCGAAAAATCATAAGGATAATTTTTATTAACCTCAAAGTCTTTTTTTAAATCTACCTTAACGGCCGGTATTTCTTCTTCACCGTTTAGGTAGTTAACGGCCTGCAGTAAATTATTTACCGGTAATACTTTTAATCCTTTTACCACCCCCGCCTCCTTGGCGTTACCTGCTGGAAGAAGCATTTTTCTAAAACCTTCTTCTTTAATTTTTAAAGCCATGGACAAAGCACCGTTAATATTTCTTAAATCTCCGTTAAGAGATAATTCCCCGACGCAAATTATTTTATTTAATTTTTTATTTTTATTTATAAACCCTGAAGCGGCAAGTATTCCCAAAGCTATCGGAAAATCAAAAGAAGAGCCCTCTTTTTTAATATCGGCAGGGGCTAAATTAACGGTTATCTTTTTTACCGGAAATTTATATCCGGAATTTTTTATTGCGGCATTAATACGATTTTTACTTTCTAAAACGGCCTTATCCGGAAGCCCGACTGTAGAATAAGAGGGCAGGCCCTTGCCTATATCCACTTCTACGGTGACCGGGTAAGCATCTATACCCATTACAGTAAAACTTTTGCCTATACTTATTGCCATATTTTATTTTTACCAAAATTTAATTAATAATGTCAATTTAAATAAGTTTATTTAATTTTAAAAAACAAAAATTTTATTTACTTTTTATTTAACTTACTTGAAATGCATTCTGGATATGTTCTAACTTATTGTTGGTTACTTCTATTACATCAAATCTATAATTTTGATTGGTTAGACCTGAACTGACTATATATAATTGAGATAATTGAATTATTTTTGCTCTTTTTCTCCTGTCAACTGCTTCCCGGGGGCATCCAAACCGATCTGTTTTACGATACTTAACCTCAATAAAACACAGGTGGGTTTCTGTCTTGGCTATTATATCCAGTTCCCCAACTGGAGACCGCCAGTTTCTTTCTATAATTTCATAATTATTATTTTTAAGATATCTGGCCGCTTTATCCTCAGCACGCCGGCCTTTGGATATATTGGTTTCCTTAATAGTCAGTTTTTTCCTTAATTTTTGCTGCCTTACCGTATCTATCTCTTAAATAATAAAGTTTTGACCTTCTAACCTTTCCTTTTCTTAAAACTTTAATATCCTCTATCAGAGGAGAATGATAAGGAAATATTTTTTCCACCCCAAGTCCAAAAGAATGTTTTCTTACGGTAAAGGTTTTATTTATCCCTTTGCCCGAAGAGGCTATTACAACGCCCCTGAATATCTGAGTTCTCTTACGATCTTTACCTACTTTAAATGATACTTCAATTTCATCACCTGAATTAAATTTTGGGATATCATTTCTAAGCTGTTTATTTATCATGTCTACCATAACTGGCCTCCTGTTCTTTGAATTTTTTTATCTTTTCATGATTACCCGAGAGTAAAACCGGTGGAACTTTATCACCTCTGTAATCCCGTGGCCGGGTATAAAGCGGATAACCTTTGTCTTCTTCTAATGATTTACTATCTCCTAAAACTCCGGGAACTAAACGAACTACTGCTTCAGTTATCAACAAAGCTGGAAGTTCCCCCCCGGAAACTATATAATTCCCGGTAGAAATTATTCTGTCAACATATTTTTTAACTCTTTCATCGATACCGGTATACCGACCGCAAATTAAAGTTAAATTTTTACTTTTCAATTGCTCCGCGGTAGCCTGAGTAAATTGCTCTCCACCCGGAGAAAGCAAAATCTTTGTTCCCGGATATTCTATACTCTCTAAAGCCTTTACCACTGGAGGAGCCGACATAACCATACCCGGCCCGCCGCCGTAAGGTTTATTATCAACTTTTTTATGCTTATTTGCTGAATAATCTCGAATATTTACTATATTATAACTAACCTTGCCTTTTATTGCGGCCTGATTTAGTATACCTACTTCAGTGAATTTTTTTACCCGGTCAGGAAAAATTGTCAGTATATGTATCTTTTTCAATATTAAAAAAGCCCCTTTTTTTTATACCCGGTAAACCCAAGTACAGTCAAAAAGGGGCTCTTATGTTAGTTTTCTACTTAAGTTTTATGCTCGGTCTTCGGGTTCCACTATTTCTACGGTAACTCTTTTACCCTGGCGTACTGCAGCTGCATTAACAAGAGTTCTTATAGATTTTATAGTTCTACCTCTTCTTCCAATAACTTTTCCTATATCATCGGGATTAGTAGTAATTTCTATTATTGTGGTCTGTTCCCCCTCCACTTCCCTAGCATCGACTTCATCCGGATTGTCTACCAAATTTTTAACTATCTGAATTACTAAATCTTTCATTTTTCCTCCTTGGTCGTAGCTTTCTTAAGTTTCGCAACCATTGTATTTACAGTATCAGAAACCTTTGCTCCTTTATCTACCCATTCTTCAAGCTTATCAATATCTACCTGTATATTAGGAAATTCATCCTGAGGATGATAATGTCCTAAGTACTCTAATACCCTGCCGTCTCTTTTCTTTCTGGAATCAACAGCAACAACTTTAAAATGTGGGTCTTTATGTCTTCCTGTTCTTTTTAGTCTTATTTTTACTGCCATTTTTATATTCCTTTTAATCGTATTCTATTTATTCTACCTGTATTGTCAAGATTCTCCCTTATTTTTTTCAAACCGCAACCACCTCTTTTACTTCTTGTACCTCTTTCTTAAGAGCCTTCTCCACTCCTCCTTTTATGGTCATTTGCGACATGGGACAACCAGCACAGGCGCCCGTTAATTTAACCTTAACCACACCATCATCGGTGATCTCCATTAATTTCACATCCCCGCCGTCTTGTTGAAGAGCGGGTCTTATCTTTTCTAAACTTTTTTTAACTGCCTTTTTATCTATCATTTCAATCTCCTTTTATCTCATTCTTGGATACATAGTCTATAGCATTTAATACGCCTTTAGCACCGTCTCCGGCAGCTATTATTATCTGTTTTTTTGAAATACTTGTAACATCACCGGCGGCGTAAATACCTGCTTTACTGGTTTTATTATTTAGATCAACTATTATCTCATCTTTTGAATTCTTTTCTACAATATCTATAAAACCTGATGCCGGGACCCATCCTATTTCCACAAATATGCCCTGGACTTTTAATATTCTTTTTTTACCGTATACTTCCAGTGCCAGACTTTCCACCATTTTTTCTCCGGTTATTTTTTTAGAAACTCCCCTGGTAATTACCTCCACTGACGGATGACTGACTACTTTTTTTCTGACAATTTCTTCTCCGCCCAGTTTATCCTCTATAGTAATTATATAAATTTTTTCGGCAATACCAGACAGCTGACGTGCGGCATCCAGAGCTGAATTACCTCCCCCTATTACCGCTACTTCTTTATCTCTGAACAGGGGGGCATCACAGGTAGCACAGTAAGCCACTCCCCGGTTTAAATAACTCTCTCCCCCTTCAATATTAAGTTTACGGGGATTAGCGCCTGTGGCAATTAAAATAGTCTTCGTCAGGCAACATTCGCCGTCATCAGTAAATATTCTGTAACGGTCATCAACTTCCTTAATCTCTGTTACATTTACCCCTTCTTTAACATCCACCCCAAAATCCTGTACATGACTCTCAAACTTTTCCATTAATTCTTCACCGGTTACCATCTGAAACCCGGCATAGTTTTCCACCTTAGAAGATAAAACTGCCTGGCCACCTATCTTTCGGGTTATTATCCTAAAATCAATATTTTGACGGCGGGCGTAAATCGCTCCAGTCAGACCGGCTGGTCCTCCGCCGATTATTACAAGTTCTTTCATTCTAATGCAAGTAATTCTTTTATTTTATTTTTATTAAAACCTATAATTATTGCACCATCTATATCAATAACCGGAACTCCCATCTGACCACTTTTATCAATCATTTCCTGAGCCTTATCCTTATCAGCGGACACATCGTGATTTTCATATTCTATACTATTTTCATTTAAAAACTTCTTTAACCTTTTACAATGGGGACAGGTTGAAGTAGAATACACTGTTATACTCATGCTTATTCCTCCTATTTTTTATAATCCTTAATAGATAAAATAATATCATTTATTATTAATTTTTTCAAGCAATTTAATTCCCTTGCCTCCAGCCATTCCGGCTAAAAAAAACATAGAATACAATCCGGCCTGTTTTGTAGAATCCGGCAATGTATTAGGAGCGGTTATTATCGCTATATCAACTTTTTCAACCAGATCAGTATCCGGATATTCTTTAAACGGCCACAGCACCACCAGGGACCCGGCCACCAGCCCTACTAAAAAAGCCAGAGTTTTATCTCTTTTTTTATGAAGAAGGTATTTCATTATCCGAACAAAAAATAAGATCCCCGCCAGACAACCTAGACCAAATACAAATAATACAGAAAAAGATTTTAAATCCGGTGGTACGCTGGCAAAACTTTTGACATGCCCAACTATGGGCTCGTAAACTCCCAGCATTAATAAAATAAACGACCCGCTTATACCCGGCAATACCATTGCCGATATTCCAACAGCAGCACTTATAAATACAATAAAAAAAGATAATTCGGCTCCGGGTCTTATAGACCAGAACCTGTAAATAGCAATTATTAATAATGTTCCGGGTATTATATACACAAGATTTTTAATTTTTTTAACTGAGATCATACTGTAAGGTATCGTTATCGATACCAGTATCAGACCGCCAAAAAAAGCAAGGGTAGGAGCAGGATAATATTTAAGAAGATAATCCATAAGCCGGGCCAAAAAAGCTATTGCAACCAGAGCCCCGCATAAAATCTGAATTAAAAAAAGACCATCAACTCTTCTAAATTCGTTCTTAAATTGGGAGGGTAGCAGTATATTAAAATTAAGTTTATTTACCGAATCTATAATACGGGTATATATCCCCAAAACCAGAGCCAATGAGCCTCCGCTTACCCCCGGAATTATATTAGCCAGCCCTATAACTATGCCTTTAATGAAATTTATCATTAATTAAACCTGTAAATAACCCGGTTAAAATCCATACTTTTTTTTGTATAATTTTTATTTCCTCTTTTTTAAGTAACTTTGTCTTCTTAGTTTTTCCACCGGGTAGAGAATATCCGCCCACCTCCCCGGTAAATTTTACCAGCCCTGTGACAGGGTATCCGGGGCGCGTCTTTATTAGAAAGGGCATTGCCCACCGCCCGGTAAGCTTTTGTTCTAATTTTTGGGCTATCTCTTTATAGGTTGTAACTCTTCCCTGTGGAATTTCAAGAAGACTACTGTAGATTCTATTTTTAAAACTAGTTCTCATGAGAAAGGTAACAAACTTATTCTATTAGTTGTTTTTTTAAATTTTTAACGGACTTGATTATTAAATTTCTCTTTTCTTTCGATATCAAATTCTTAGATTTTAATTCTGAAAAAATTCTGCTTATAACTTCCCTTGCGGTACCTACGAAATCAGCTATTTCCTGCTGGGTAAAGTACGGAGGCAACAGGATACCCTCGTCAGTTTGTTCCCCGTATCTTAAAGAAAGATTTATTAAACACATTATAACCCTGTCTCGTACATTGCTAAAAGAAAAAAGTTTAATTTCCCGATCGGCTTTTCTTAATCTATGGCTCAGAGTTCTGGCAATTATTAAAATAATCTCAGGGTTTTTCATAAGAAATTTCTGGAAGTTATCATGGGGTATGTGAAGCAAAGTACTGTCACCGGTGGCCACTGCATTGGCTGAGCGCGGCAGGCGATCTAAAAGAGCCATCTCTCCAAAAAAATCTCCCGACTCCAAATAATCAAAAATTTTTATATGCCCTTCCCGGGAAATTTTATATATTTTCACCCGTCCGGTTTCTATTATGTAAAATCTGTTGCCGGTCTCTCCCTCTATAAAAATATCTTCCCCCTTATTGAACTTTTTAGCTATTAAATGTTTTTCTATTTCCCTTAACTGAGAAGGAGTAATATTTTCAAATATAGTTACTTTTTTTAAGATATCTATTAAGGTCATCTTATTTATTTTAGCATTACTGCAAATGTTTTGTCAACTTACTCCCGGTGAAACCTAAAATCAGAATCTATTTGTCCAGTATCATCCTGGCCTACATTTCCCAAAAAACCGGCACGGTCATCCGGAAAAGCTTCTATATTAACAAGCACCCAGAACTGGATATCATTTCCTCGCTTTATTATTCTATACTCCGACTCCCAGCAGTGCATATCCCAGTTAACGGTTAAATATTTTTCAGTAAATTCGCTAAAACCGTATGAGGCCCACGTATCATTTTTTTCTAAATTATACTTAACCCCTCCGTAAATCTCAAAATTCCCAAGCCTTCCTCTTAAACTATTTTCTATTTCCAAACGCCGGGGATACGGCTGGACATATTTTACCCTTACCCCGGCCATTTCCCTGTAATTTAAGTCAAAAAGCCAGTCAAGATGTTCTCTCTGGTGATAAGAAAATCTATTTCTAACGCTAAAATCTACAGGAGGCATGTTGATATTAAGCTCACTTAAAAAATTATCAAACGGCTCCTGGTTAACTTTTGTAAGATCATACCGGGTTTGAGATGAAAGTTGTAAAAAATTGTACGGCCGGTAAACCAATCTGCCTCTAATTAAATTTCTTAAAACTTCATAAGGGTCTTGAAGATCCCGCTGGAATTGGTACTCCGTGTTTAAAAATAATGCTCGGAAAAAACCTTGATTCAACCCGGTAGAAAAATTAGCCTGGTGATTGAGGAAATCTTCTTTTAAACTATATCTTTTGTAAGCTCCTTCATACCCTATCCCCGGTGAAATTGTAAAATAGTAAAATGGGACGGGATCCTGGCGGTAAGAAGTTTCAATTTTTCCGGTCCATGAAAAATAAGGCTGCATAGTACGGTTCGTTTTTACATACCGGTTTTGATAATCAGCCCTGCCGGAAAAATTAAAATTTGCCGGCATTCTAACCGGATAAAGCTTTAAACTAACGCCAGGAGAAACTACCTCTGTAATTTCATAACTATCTTCGACCCACTGTTCTTTTTTCGAACCGTACATACTGGCTTTATAGTTTAAATCAGCATACTCCACTCCGGCCTGGTAAAACAGCTCCTGCTGATAATACTCCTCATCGGTAAATCTTCTGTAGCGGTAATTGTAATCCCGGCTGGAAGTATACTCCGATCGGTATCTCACATTTAAATTTTCATATATCTCCTGCCAGCCACTTAAGTTTAAAATAAATTCATCATCATCTATACTTCTATCCACCTCTTCTTCAACCGCCCGTTCTTTAAAAATATTTTTAAGATACGCAAGGTCTAAATCCAGTTTGCCTTTATCAGTACTGTAAAAATGGCCGGCGGTAAAGCCTATGCCTTTTTTGCTCTTGAAATCAACTCCGGCGTAAGTTCTGGAATTTTCTGTAAACGGATAATATAGTTTAGCTTTAGCGTAATAACCCTCGCTTCCGCTTTGGCCCAAATCTAGGTCAAATCCACCCTTTTTAGGTCCAAGATTTTTTTTATAATACGGATAGTAAAAAGTAGGTATATCTCTAACTTTTAATATAGCGTTGTAGGCACTAAAACTGGAGTCCAGTTTTACCCTCATATCAGTACCTGTAAACTGGTAATGTGGGGGTTGATGGTCGCAGGTAGTTATACCTCCGCGGGGAATAAAAAACTCATCTTCGCTTATTATATTTATCTTATCGGCGGAAATATATAAAGGAGCCGATTCCAGAGCGGCGTTATAAATAATACCCGTAGAATTTGCAATATTATACTCCAAACTATCAGCCTGTACTTTATATTTATGGGTGTCAAATTCTATATTACCTTCCGCCTGGATTAAATTTTCAGTTCTTCGGTAATAACCTTTATCACAGGTAAGAGTAAACCGTTCAAATTCCATACCTACCGACCCCCAGGCCCGTACTATATCTTCTATTCTATCGTAGCTCATCTTTTCGGCATATATATCCACTACATTAGTCGCCGTACTTTTAAAAATCTCTTTGGCATTAATGTAGTTTGCCGCAATTATCATAATTATCAAAACAGTTAAAATTATTTTCTTAATCATTAAGCTTTTCCAATTTTTGCATTTAAAAATATAAGAGCCGGTTTTACCACTGAAAAAGAACCGCAGATAAGAATCCAGTCTCCCGGACTGGAAAGATTTATTAAACTACTGTAACATTCCCAAAAAGAATTTCTGACTTCAGCTTTTTTCCTTAAAAGTTTTTGAAGTTTTTCGGCCTTTAATGCTCTACAATTTTCAGGGGTAAAAATCATAGCCTCGGTTATCATTCGGATTAAACTTTTTACCATATTACTATAATCTTTATCTTTGTAAACTCCCATCACCAGATACAGGTCACTTCCCGGGGGTTTATTATCCCGGATGAACTTTATTACTTCCTCCACCGCTGCCGGGTTATGGGCTGAGTCCACCAGTACAGTCCTTTCTTTCCGACTGTATATCTCCAGTCTTCCGGGTAGACGGGTTTCCTTAATTGCCTGCTTTAATTTATCGGCATCCTTTAAACCCAGTATCCGGGCTGCTGTAATCGCTGCGGCTGCATTTTCAACCTGAAATTTTCCCCTTAGACCGGGTACTATTCTTCTTATTTTTTCAGAACCAGAAATATAATCAAAAATGTAAAATCCACGGTCATCCGGGGTGATATTTAAGACACTGTATTCCCGGTTTTCCGAATAAACCGGACACCGGAGCCTCAGGGCCGTGTCCCTTACAATATCGGTATTTGAAAAATCTACGACCGGAACGGATTCTTTAATAATACCTGATTTTTCTTTGCCTATCTTTTCTATACTGTTTCCTAAATACTCAGAGTGGTCTTTGGACACCGGAGTTATTACAGAAATTTTTTTATTTTCACACACATTCGTAGCGTCCAGCCGGCCGCCCAGACCGACTTCCATAATTGCTATATCACAATTGAAATTCGAAAAAATCACTATGGCGCAGGCAGTCATCTGTTCAAATTTAGTCAGCTGAACTTCTGCTTTTAATTCTTCTGATCTCACTTTTCTTAAAGTGTCTTTAAAAACTTTAAAATTTACCGGCAATCCGTTTAATTTAATTCTTTCTCTAAAATTAAATATATGAGGTGAAGTATATAAACCGGTTTTTTTTTGATGAATTAAAGCAATTTTTTCTAAAAAATGGGAAGTTGATCCCTTACCGTTAGTCCCGGCAACTGATATTACCGGTAAAGTTAAATGGGGAGAACCTAAACCATTGAGTACTTTTTTTATGTTTTTTAACTGAAATACAAAGTCCGGCAATTATTTATTTCTTTTTAATTTATCGCAATTAAATAATTTAAGTAATTTTATGAAAGTAGCTCTTAAATCCTCTCTGGGGCATATAATATCCAGCATCCCGTGCTCTTTAAGAAACTCGGCCTTCTGAAATCCGGGAGGTAAATCCTGTTTTATAGTCTGTTTTATTACCCTGGGTCCGGCAAAAGCTATAAGAGCTTTCGGTTCGGATATGTTCACATCTCCGAGCATGGCAAACGAGGCAGATACCCCACCGCTGGTCGGATCACACATCAGAGAAAAATAAGGGATTTTTTTATTACTTAATCTGGCTATTGCCGCGGATGTCTTGGCCATCTGCATAAGCGAAATAATTCCCTCCTGCATTCTAGCCCCTCCCGAAGAGGATATTAAAATTAAAGGAATCCGTTTTTTAATTGATCTGTCCACTGCACGACACACTTTTTCGCCCACTACAGACCCCATACTTCCGCCCATAAAAGTAAAATCCAGTATACAAATAGACACCTCGCCCCCCCCTATATTACCGATTCCTGCAACTACGGCTTCTTCAAGATCTGTTTTATTTCGGTAATGTTTAACTCTTTTTGTATAGGGAACTTTATCTTTAAAATTTAACGGATCACTGGCGGTTAAATTTGAATCATACTCTCTAAAAGTTCCCGCGTCTACTAAGAGCTTAAGTCTTTTAAAGGCCGGAAGCCTGAAATAGTAATTACACTGAGGGCACACCCAAAAATTTTCTTTAAGCTTTTTGGAGTACACCGCCCTTTCACAATTAGGGCATTCTTCAAATAAATCTTTTGGAATATTTTTTGAATTCATGTTTAGATTAAAGATATTTCCCGGTTAAAATTTTTCATTTTGGAATAATCAATTCTCCGTGGAGATTTATTGATAATATTTTTCACCCCCCAGGCCCGGGGCTGAAGGGTTTTGGAATATTTTTTTATTAAATCTAATTCCAAATCACCTTCTACAATAGTTTTTTTCATATTTAATTGTTCCTTTACTTTTATTGCTGATTCTTCCGATATTTCGTTATTAAAACGTACTAAAAAAAAATCTTTTGGCGATAATTTTGGCATTTCTAAATACTTTAAATTTATCTCTAATATAAAATTCACATCAAAACTTTTTATATAATTTTTTAGGCCGGGAGTAACTGTACCCTGCATCTGAATATAGTCCGGCTGAATTTTTTTTATCTCATTTTTATTTATACTTTCTGTATTGTATTCAGTAATAAATTCAGTATATGACGGAAGAAGAGCCTTTATTTCTCTGGCCCGGGAAAGAGAAACTTTTTTAGTATCCCCTTTTACCATAGAAACAGAAATATATTCTACTCCCAGCAAAGCGGCCCATCGGGCATCTTTTTTATTTGTTATTCCTGCAATTTTTACTCTGGGCATATTTTTAAATTTACCAATATTTAACTTACAGCATCCCTAATACTTATACCAAATTTTTTAATCTCTTTAAAGGTTTTAGTTTTATCCTCACTTATTAATTCTATAACCGCCGTCCCTATTATCAACCCATCGGCATACCGGGATATAAAATCAGCTTGCCGGGGAGTTGATATTCCAAAACCACAGTAAACCGGTTTGTCGGTGTTATTTTTCATTTTCTTTAAATCTCGTGCCAGACGCTTTTTTTTAAGTTTATCACGGTGACCGGTAACTCCGTAAGAACTTACATAGTATATAAAAGGACGAGATAAACTGGATATTTCTTTTATTCTTTTTTTAGAGCAGGCCGGGGTAGTCAAAAGCACCACCGGCAATTTATCTTTTTTACCTTCCCTTATTATTTTTTTATACTCATCTACAGGTAAATCGGGAAAGATTGAGGCAGAAAACCCCGCCTCTTTTGCTAAAATGAGATTTTTTTCCCACCGGGAATATACAATATTTAAATAACTCATCAATACTAAAGGTAACTCTATTTTATCTTTTATATCTTTAACGGTTTTCAGAATATTAAAAAAATTAGCTCCGTTTTTAATAGCTTTT
Organism: uncultured bacterium; assembly: GCA_964476445.1. Taxonomy (GTDB): domain Bacteria; phylum CG03; class SLGR01; order SLGR01; family JAGXOG01; genus CAYZAK01. The sequence goes on along the minus strand of CAYZAK010000011.1, from coordinate 23,159 downwards.
ACAGAAGAGGACTGTATAACCGGTCCATCGGCAACCGGATCTGAAAAAGGTATTCCAATTTCTACAAAATCAGCCAGTTTTTCTCTATCCAAAAACAGCAATAATTCCTTAAAATATTCCATACTGGGATAGCCTCCGGTCAGAAAAAAGCTCAACCCGGTTTTATTTTGGCTTTTTAATTCCTTTAATTTTTGTTGCAAAGTTTTCATTATTTCATCCTTTTTAACGCTTCATCCATATCTTTATCGCCTCTACCTGAAATATTTATTACAGCCGTCTGGTCAGGTTTGAATTTTTGATGGTACATGGCCCAGGCTACAGCATGAGCGGACTCCAGGGCCGGGATTATACCTTCTTCCCTGCTTAACCAGGCAAAAGCTTTAAGGACTTCTTTATCCGCCACTTTGCGGTATTCGGCTCTTCGGATCTGTTTAAAATATGAATGCTGGGGTCCAACGCCGGAATAGTCCAACCCCGGAGCCACGGATTCGGTCTCGCTTATCTGACCGTTTTTATTAAAAAGTAAATAGCTCTTTGCCCCGTGCAGGACTCCTACTTTTCCATCGGATAAAGTTGCCGCTTTGGAGGCTTCCACCCCCACTAACTTAACCTCTTTTTTTCTAAAATAAGGATAAAAAAGTCCCAAAGCATTAGAGCCTCCTCCCACACAGGCTATAAGATAATCCGGCGGCGATGAGAGCTGCCTTTTTACTTCCCTGCCGATTACAGATTGAAAAAATCTGACAATTAAGGGATACGGATGAGGCCCCACACATGAACCTATAAGATAGTACAGTTTTCGGGGCTCCTTAGTCCAGGCTCTGAGAGCGGCGTTGACCGCAGCTTTTAAAGTTTTTGAGCCTTCTTTAACAGGAATAATGTCAGTCCCCAGTAACTTCATTTTTTGTACATTTCTCTGCTGGCGCTTTATATCTTTTTCTCCCATATAAACCTTACATTCCTTATCTATTAGGGCAGCGGCAGTGGCCACGGCCACCCCGTGCTGACCAGCGCCGGTCTCTGCGATAATTTCTTTTTTACCCATATATTTTGCCACCAGTGCCTGCCCCAGAGCGTTGTTTATTTTATGAGCTCCCGTATGACACAGATCCTCCCTTTTTAAATAAATATCGCACCCGCAAACCCGGGATAGCTTTTTTGAATAATACAGAGGGGTTGGACGTCCGACATAAGTTTGAAGTAATTTTTCATACTCCCCCTTAAATTTTTCACTCTCCACAATACGTTTAAAATCTTTTTCCAGCCGGTCTAAAGGAGGAACTAAAATTTCTGGTACAAATCTACCCCCGAATTCGCCGTAATATCTGCTATTTTTAGTGTTTATCATAATTTTTTACCTTTGTCATAATTTTTTTTACTTTTTTTGAATCCTTTATACCCGGCGTATTCTCAACACCCGATGCTAAGTCCAGACCATATGTTTTATAAGATGCAACTTCTTTGACATTATCCGGGGTGATACCGCCGGCCACGAACACCCTCTTTTTAATTGAACTGTCAAGACTGTTTAAAAGTGTCCAGTCAAAATGTTTTCCCTGACCTCCGTGAAATTTTGTTTTACTATCCCACAGTATAAAGTCAGCGTACTTTAAAATCTCTTCCATATTCCCCATATCATCCCGGGTAACTTTTTTAATTATATATGTACCGGAAAAATTCTGCTTTAGTTTTTTAACAAAACCAACTTTTTCCCGACCGTGAAGTTGAATGAAACCAGGATTTAATAATTCCACCACCGCTTTCCAGCCGGTTATATTTAAATCAACCCCTACGACCACAGAACGATCTTTGTTATCTCTGGTAATTAATGATTTGATTTCAGATAATTCCAGAAATCGGTCGGATCCCGGATATATATTGTAACCTACCAAATCGACCCCGTACTTAAAGCACAGATCCCTATCTTTCTTTTGAGTTATACCACAAATTTTTATTACCATATCTCTTTAATCATTCTAATAAATAGTAATGGATTGCTTCTTTTTATCAGCCCTTTGCCCACCAGCACTCCGTCATACCCGGCCTGGTGCACTAAACGGGCCTGGGTTAAAGTTTTTATTCCGCTCTCTGCTATTTTTATTTTATCTACAGGCAATTTTCTGATCATCTGTTTATGATTTTTTAAATTAATTTTTAAAGTATTCAAATTCCGGCTGTTCACCCCAATTATTTTAATCGAACTATCCCCCAGAAGTTGAGATAATTTTGAAAGTTCATCCGAGTAATGTAACTCTACAAGAGAATACATCCCCAGCTGACTGGCCAGCTTTGTAAACTCAAGTAATTTATCCCTGCCTAGAATAGCTTTTATAAGCAGTATGGCGTCCGCACCTAAATAAGCTGCTTGATAAATCTGATACTGGCTTATTATAAAATCCTTCATAAGAACGGGACCGGAATAAATTTTTTTTACTCTTGTAAGATTTTTTTTACTTCCTTTAAAATATCTGTCCTCGGTTAATACGGATACGCAATCTGCTTTGCCTTTTTCATAAATTTCAGACAGCTTTTCAACAGAAAAATTAGAGATATTCCCCTCTGACGGAGAGGCAACCTTTACTTCTGCTATAACACTTAAACCCGCTTTCTGTAAGTTATCTAAAAAAAGGTTCTCTTTTTTAGTGTTTTTACTACTTACTTCTTTTTTTATATCCTTTAGTTTATTTATATTTTCTGAAACTATTTTTTGTTTATATTTAACTATCTTATCTAAAAATTCCATATACACTTCCTCAAAACCTGGCTAAACCCGACTTTTTCTTTCGCTCAGGGCGGTTACTATATTTTCAAGTAATTCGTAACCCGCGCCGGTGAGAATAGATTCAGGGTGAAACTGTAAACCGTACTGGGGATATCTGACGTGTTTTATACCCATAATTTCATCTTTTCCGGTCCGGGCTATAATTTTTAAGTTATTTGCCATTGAATTAGGATCAACTATAAGAGAATGATATCGAGTGGCCGAAAAAGGGTTATCTATACCATTAAATATTTTTTCAGCTTTATTATAAAATATTGGGGAGGTTTTACCGTGCATAATATTACCGGTTTTTATCACTCTGGCACCGTGGGCAACAGCCAGGCACTGATGTCCAAGACATATGCCTAAAACTGGAATTTCCCCCTTACAATTCCTTATCAAATCAATACTTATTCCCGCTTCTTCAGGGCGGCCCGGACCGGGGGATATTACCACTAAATCGGGAGCTTGTTTTAACACTTCTCCGACAGTGATCTGATCGTTTCTGTAAACCTTAATTTTAGTCTTTTTCATTGTACCCATATAGTCGCAAAGATTGTACACAAAAGAATCGTAATTATCTATTACTGTTATATCTCTCATAGTTTAATTATTAAATTTTTTTGAATTTTCTATCAAAAGATTTAACTTTTTAATGGCCTTCCCGCTATCTATGGACTCCCTTGCTAATTCTATACCCTGTCTTAAATCGCCCGCTTTATCAGCGCTGTAAAGAGCACTGCCGGCATTGGCCAGAATATATTCCCGATAAGCGTTATTTTTTCCCTTTAATACTTCTTTTAAAATTTGTGAATTTTTTTCCGGACCACCTCCTTTTACAGCTTTTAAAGGATAACTTTTTAACCCTAAATCCTCCGGGGTAATATAATATTCTCTTACCCTATTTTCAGAAACTTCGGCCACCAAAGTTTTCCCCGAAAGAGTAATCTCATCCAGACCGTCTTCGCCGTGGACAACCAAGGCTTTTTCGGTTCCCAGATTATTTAAAACCCGGGCCAGTTTTTTCACCAGCCCTTTTTTATAAACTCCCAGCTGCTGAAATTTCGCATCGGCCGGATTGGTCAGCGGACCTATAATATTAAAAATGGTACGGAATCCAAGCTCTTTTCTGGGCCCGGCTGCATATTTCATGGCTTTGTGATGTACCGGAGCGTACATAAAGCATATTCCCGTATTTTCAAGGACTTCCCCGGCCTCCCGGGGAGAAAGGTCAATATTAACCCCCAGTTTTTCTAATACATCCGCAGAACCGCACCGCCCAGTCACCGCTCGATTTCCGTGTTTGGCCACCCTAACTCCCGCACCGGCTACCACAAACGCGGTGGTGGTAGAAACATTAAAATGATTTATTCCCGTACCACCTGTAGAACAGGTATCCATCACCGGAAAATCAACTTCTACTTTAGCACATTTATCCCTCATGACCCGAACTGCTTGAGTAATTTCAGTAACAGTTTCTCCTTTCAACCTTAAAAGAGCTATAAACGCCCCAATCTGGGAAGGCAGGGCCTCTCCGCTCATAATCATATCCATACTCTTGGCCATACCCTTTTGAGGAAGATCTTCCCCCCGGGCTAATTTTTGCAGCATATCTTTTATCATTTTATTTTCCTCCTAAACCGTTATTTCCAAGTTTTACAGCTTCTAAAAGAGCACGGGCTTTATCCCTGGTCTCTGTAAATTCTTTGTCAGGAACAGAATCGGCGACAATACCGGCGCCGGCCTGAACATACACCTTATTATCAGTAATCAACATAGTTCTTATAGCTATGCCGGTATTCATATCACCGTTAAAAGTAAAAAATCCAACTGAACCGGCATAGGGTCCCCTGGAAATTTCCTCTTCTCTTTCAATAATTTCAATAGCTCTTATTTTAGGGGCCCCGCTAACTGTCCCCGCTGGAAAACAGGCCTTAAACACATCCACAGAATCAATGTTTTTTTTCAGTATACCGGTAACATCGGTAACCATATGCATAACATGGGAATATTTTTCTATATTCATTAGCTTTTCAACTTTAACAGTACCGTACTTACATATTTTCCCCAGATCGTTTCGGCCTAAATCTACCAGCATTATATGTTCAGCTTTCTCTTTAACATCGTTTTTTAAATCCCGGGCCAGTTTCTTTTCTTTGTTACTATCTTCGCCACGGGGCCGGGTACCCGCTATTGGCCTTAAATGGGCTTTATTTTCAGTAACTTTTACCATTATCTCCGGTGACGAACCGCATAATTTGAAATTTTTGAATTTAAGATAAAACATATAGGGAGAGGGATTTATAACTCTTAACGCCCGATAATAATTAAAAGACGCCACTTTTTTTTCTGTTTGCAGTCTCTGAGAAAAAACGGCCTGAATTATTTCTCCGTTATTAATATCGTTTTTTATATTCTTAACTCTTTTAATATACTCTTTTTGGGAAAAATTGGATTTAAGTTTTATGTTTTTCCGGGAACTAAATTTTATGTTTTCCAATACCGGAGCCGAACCGGTTAATCTTTTTTCTATCTCCTCGACTCTTCCTTCAGGGTTAGGTCCGTTTAACAGTTTTCCGGCCTGTCTAAATACCAGTTTTAAAATATCTGCGGTTTTATATTTATGATCAATTACAATCAATTCATCGGGCAGAAATAATATCCCCACTGGTATATTATTGTATCCCGGATTTCTAAAATCCAGATTTTCCCATTCATGTATACATTCATATCCCAGGTATCCGATAAAACCTCCCCCCGCTAAACCTTTTATGTTTTCAGAAAGTTTAAACCTGTTTTTTTCTTTTTTTATAAATTCCAGGGGCTGATCGGTTTTATGATTTTTTTTAATTTTATATTTTTCCTCCCGAGTTCTCTCTAATATTGTCAGTTTATCTTTATATATTTTATAAACCCGAAACGGAGTAAATCCTAAAAAAGAATACCTTCCCGACTGACCTTTTTCCACGCTTTCAAGTAAAAAAGAATATTCCTTGTCTTTAAATTTAGAATAGGCTTCAACCGGAGTAAACCTGTCCGCTATTATTCTATTTTTAATTATTTTTATTTCTATATTATACATTTTTCTCCTCTGCTCTAATAATAAAAAAAACGGGCTTTTAGGCCCGCCTTTAAAAAATTAAAATAGGGCACTTTTTAAAAGAGTGCCCCGTTGATATTCACTATATGCAGCAGCGCACCCTTACTACACGGGCCGCCACCAACAGTTCTTGAATTGTAAATACTTAATAAAATTCATAGGATATAATAACAAAAATTTCTATTCTTGTCAAAATCTTAAAATTATTTTATTTTATAACCCGGTTAAATTTTTCTTTTGAAAACCTCCATATCTGTTTCCAGGCCTAAATCTCTCATCTCATTAAGAAAAGTTGGAATTACTCCGGTCGGGTTAAATTCTCCTTCTACTTTTTTTCCTTTACCCATACCGGTCTGTTTATATTTAAAAATCTCAGCCATAGTAATGACATTACCTTCCATTCCTGTAACTTCCATTATAGAAGTTACTTTCCTTGATCCCCCGGGAAATCTGGACACCTGAACTATCACATCTACGGCTCCAACAACCTGATCCCTAATGGCTTTTGTGGGCAAATCCATTCCTGCCATTAAAACCATAGTTTCAAGTCGATTAAGCATATCTCTGGGGGCATTAGCATGAATTGTAGTAAGAGACCCGTCATGACCGGTATTCATTGCCTGTAGCATATCTAAAGCTTCCCCCCCCCGGCATTCGCCTACAATTATTCTGTCGGGCCTCATTCGTAGAGCATTTATAACTAGATGCCTTATTTCGATTTCGCCCTTGCCATCTATATCCGGAGGACGGCTTTCCAAACGTCCGATATGATCCTTATGCAGTTGAAGTTCTGCAGCATCCTCTATAGTTATAATTCGAGCGCCTTCCGGGATAAAACTACTTAATATATTTAATAAAGTTGTTTTACCCGAACCCGTACCCCCTGAAACTATTATATTTTTTCGGGCCAAAACGCACAGTTTCAGAAACTTAGCCATCTTCTCGCTTATAGAATTAAATCTTAAAAGATCCGACATAGTTAATTTTTTCTTAGTAAACTTTCTTATGCTTAACATCGGACCTTCAAGAGTTATTGGCGGGATAACTACATTAACCCGGGATCCATCCGGCAACCGGCCGTCACACATGGGGTTTTCCTCGCTTACCCTCTTACCCAGAGGCCGGAGGATATTTCTAATTATTTTCATAAGCTGCTCTTCTGATTCAAAACTAATATCCGTGCTGTAAAGCCGACCTTCTTTTTCTACAAAAACATCTTCACTGCCATTAACTAAAATATCCGATATCCGGTCATTTAGCATTAATTTATTCAACGGACCTAAATCTACATTGTGATCCTGAACATATTTTTCGTCATTCACATAATTCTCCTTTCAAAAATTATTTTAATATTTTACACTTTTTCCTATATATTATCAACTGCGTCTATAATACCGGATTCAGCGGCTTTATGAACCAGCTGGGTCCGGTTATCAACATCGAACTTTTTATACATACTTGAAAGATAGTTTTTCACTGTTTGAACCGCTAAATGCAATTCTTCTGAAATTTCTTTATTTGTCTTTCCCAAGACTACTATCTTTAAAACATCCAATTCCCTCCTGGTTAGATTATGATTTTTCATCGCACTTAACTTATTTTTCTGAAAACCCCGGACCAGGTAAGTAGTTACTTTAGAGGAAAGATCTATCTTCCCTTCATAAGCTTTTTTTATAACGCCAGTTAGTTCATTTATGGGGCGGGCCTTTAAAAAATAGCCGCTGGCTCCGGCCTGAATAGAGTTTAATATATGTGATTCATCTCCAAAAACTGTAAGTATCAGAACATGGATATTCGGATAGGACTCTTTAATTTTTCTTGTGGCTTCAATACCATTCATTATAGGCATTTTTATATCCATTAACACTACATCCGGCTGCTTTTCTTTAACTAAATCAACTGCTTCTTTTCCTGTCTTCGCTTCCCCTATAATTTTTAAATTATCTTCCGTTTCAAGTAAACTTTTTAAACCCTGCCTGAATAATTGATGATCATCAGCTATTAGTACTTCAATCTTTTTTTTGCTCATAATTTAAAGGTAACTGTATCTGTACTGTACAGCCTTCTCCTTCTTCAGAATAAATTTTAAATTCTCCGCCCAAGTCTTGCGATTTTTGCTGCATACTCCGTAACCCGAATTTCCTATTTTTTTCTAAATTTTCAAGTATGCGCTCCATGTTAAAACCCCGGCCGTTATCCTGTATTTTAATTTTAAGCCGGTCTTCCGATTCCCTTATTGAAACCTCAAACTTATCTGCTTTAGAATGCTTGCCCATATTATTGGTAGATTCCGTAACTATATGATATATTGCAGTACGATACTTAATAGGCAAAGTTTTAGATATATCAACATCAAGATTGTATTGTATTTCTGCCCCGGCTGTGAATTTATTTAAAAAATTATCTAAAACCTGTTTTAACTCCTGCCCTTCTTTAAGTCCACCGGAAAGGTTTGAAATTATTTTTCGGGCTAAATCCGTACCTTTTCCGGTGATTTGCTGCATTTCAATCAGTAACTCAACCACCTTATCAGCTTTATCCTGGTTAATTAATTTTAAAGTTAAATTCAACTTCACATTAAGAGAAGCAAAAATCTGTCCCAATGTATCGTGCAGTTCAGTGGCAATTCTATTCTTTTCTCTAGCCGCTGTTGCCTCCCTATACATGGCTTTTAATGAATTAGTCCTTTCGGCTACCTTTAGTTCCATCTCTTTTTGGAAAGAAGCCAGTTTTTTTCGAACACTGTCCAATACCTGGGCCAGAGTACCAACTTCATCCGCTCTATTTACGTTAGGTTTAACAGAATAATTCCCATTCCCTATTTTTTTAGCGACATAGGTTATATTTTTTATCGGCCCGGTTATCCAACCGGAAACGACACTACCTAATAAAAGAGAAAAAGGTATACTGAAAATCAAAAAGATAAAAACCAAACTACGGGGAACCGCAGGTTCTGAAATACCAATTGGTTCAAAATCCAGTACTCCTCCAAGAACTCCGTATAAATCATTTTTTTCTGATTCAAATAAAGGGATATATCCTAAAATAACTTCATGGCTTTCAATATACTCAATAAACTCCTTTCCGTCAAAAGCTTTTTTTAAGTAATTATCAAAATCCTCTAACAATATATTTTCCTCTTTATCTTTTAGTATATAATTAAGGTCCCCATTATCTATTATTGCTGTATAGATCGCTTTTATATCCTGATTAGCCCAGCGTAATGTTTTTAAATCTTTTAGGTATTCCTGATATATATTGTCATTATTCAGTTCATTGTTTTTGATTTGAACAAACTGTTTGTGAACCCGGGGTTCCATCCTATCCGAAGCTTCTCGTAAAACGTTAATAAAATTAGTTTTAACGGCAGTATGCCGGGAAATAGATTCATATCTAAAACTTCGGTAAGACAAAAAGCTGCCAAACCCAAAGGCTACCCACACCATGGAAGTTAAAACTACAGTAAGTTCAAAACGATAACTGAACCGCATTATAAATATAAGCCAGAGTTTTTATTTTATTCTAATTTCCTAATTTTTCTTGGGCGGCTTCTATATTCCGCTGCGCTCTTTCATGTTCAGGAGCTAAATTCAAAACTCTCCTCCACTGAGTAATAGCATCGCTATATCTACCCTCACTGTAAAGAATAAGGCCTTCCCTGTACATCTCTTCAATTCTGGCCTCATCCACTCCATCGGGGATTTCTTCTTCAAGAGCGGCTCTAGAAACCTGCTTACCCTGTTCAGCTTCCTGGTGTCCGGGCTCTTCTTCAAGTATTTTTTCAAAAACTTCAATTGCTTTCTGGTGTTGGCCCTGACTCTGCAATTCGTTAGCCTGCTCTAAATAATTACTTACCCTCTGTCTTTTTTGTCTGGCGGCTTCCCGCTGGTTGCGCCTCTGAGCTTCAATTCGCCGCTGACGGTCTATTTCTTCTATTACACTTTGAGTATGTCTTATATCCTCCATCGCGCTCTGGTTATCCGTCTCTACAAGTATGACTTTTGCCCAGTTTTTAACAGCTTCCCGGTAATTTTCATTTGAATACGCCCGGTCTGCTTCCCGGCGGATATTTTCTAATTCGGTTTCATCAATATTTTGGGTGCCTGCCAGCTGAGCTGCACTCCGGTTTATAAGATCATTGGCTCCGGAATTTTGTTCATCTATCTCAAAAACTTCAAGCGCCTTAAGCATTGCATCAGCATAATTACCTCTTTCGTATTCCTCTCTTGCAGAAGATAAATACTCGTTTATTCGGGATTCTTTGTCCAGTATATTCTCAACCTCCCTTCTAAAATATCTGGCCTCCGGATAAGACGGATATAATTCTAAAGCCATCCTCAGTTTTTGCGCTGCTTCTTCTATGTTTTCTTCCATATAGGATTGGTGAGCGTCTAAATAATACCCTTCTGCTTTGTCCTGATTTTCCAGTCTTTCCAGACGCTGTTCTAAAAGCTCTTGGTATCTTAAGGCCCGGTCCAAACGAACAAACCCGGAAATATATTCAAATTCTCTGAGAGCCTCCCTGTAATTCCGGTCTAAATAAGTCTCAACAGCTTCCTTGTACTCTCTTTCCACAGCTCTGTGCAATAATGAATCTTCAACAGCCGTTGAGGTCTGTTCCCTTAAAGATTGCTGAGCTTCCCGTAAGTATCGCTCTACCTGTTTGTAATTGGGTATCATTTCATGGACATCCTCTAAAAGCAGAATAGTCTCCACATAGTCTTCGGTATCCATAAAATTTAAGGCTCTTTGATACTTATTTTCTGCTCTCTGCTCTTTGAATAATTCTTCCTTTTCCTGTTCGGACTTTTCTCTTTCTATCTCCTGGTTTAACCGGGTTTCTAATTCTCTGGCCTTCTGATTTGCCGGGAAATAAGTCAAAACTTCCTCTACTATATCTAGAGCTTGCTCATATTCACCGTCTATTCTTAATAATTGCGCTTCATTGAGCATAGCTTCCGTTTCCTGCTCCATTTCTCTTTTAGTTAAATTATCCTGTATTTCTTCAAGATAAAGTTTTACCTCTTCATCTTCCGGATAATATTCTAAGATTTCCTTGGCGGCTTCCTCGGCTCTGGCCCACCGCTCCTGTTCGTAAGCTTTCTGGAGGTCTACTCTAAGCTGTCTGATCAATTCCTCATTTTCCTGCTGTCGCCTTAACCTTTCTCGACGGGCTGCCCGGTCTTCTCTTATCTGTTGTCTGAGCAAATCCTGGGATCTATCCATATATTCCCGGGCAGTCTTATGTCCAGGGTCTTCGGAGAGGGTCTGAATAAACTTATTCATCGCCTGATCATACTCCTCTTCATTGTAATGTTCCATACCCTGTTTAAAATATTCATTGGCTTCAGGTACGGGAGAAACATATTTGGGGCCACAACCAAAAAGCGAAAGTAAAGACACCGCCACTACTATTTTTATCCCTTTAAATATCATTATTATCACCTTTCTAAGATTATATTTCCATCTTTTAGTTTTAAACCAACCTTATCCTGTTCTTCATAAATTTCAATAGTTTTTTCAGAATCCCCCACCTTTATTGTATATTCTTTCGAACGATTTAAATTTATCTTTTTACCAATCATTCCTACCTGCCTTACCATAAGAGGAGAGCCGTAGTACTCCCACGGTTCCCCATTAATGTAAATATTATCCGATGGTTCAAAACCGTGAGAAAGCTCAGTAGTAAGCGTTAATTCCGCCTGGGGAGTCAATACTATTCTCTCTACTTTTCTATCCCCGCTTTTTAAATTTATATTTAGTGTTTCTTTCTCATAGCCGGAATCCTCAATTTCTACTCTGTATACTCCCTTATCTAAAGATAAAAAATCAGCTGGGGCGCTCTTTCTTTCTACTAAATCATCTTCCAAAAAAAGGGAAACCTGCGCTCCCGATGGGGAGGTTCTTACAGCAAGATCTCCCAAGTTTCTCATCTCTAAAGAAGTATCCCTATCCGGTTCACTGCTAAACGGCTTATTTATCATTACCGCTATCCCAAAAATTAACCCGAAAATTAGGAGCCCGGTAATAACTGGATTTTCATAAAATTTTGTTTTTTTTATTTGTACTCCCTGGGGAACTCTGGTTTTTTTAGGGGGAAACTTTTTATCTATATACGAATCTAATTTTTTTAGGTTTTCTTCTGTAGGTTCAACAGTTATTATCTCATCCATTAACATCGAAGGCGCTCCGGAAACTTTTTCAGTGGCTTTGGCCAGTATAACGGTAATATTATCTGAACCACCTGCATCGTTAGCCGCACGGATAAGTTCATCAGCTGCTTTTTTTAGATTATTTTTATTATTGTTTAGAATCTCAGATATTATATTATCATCTATTTCTCCGTTTAAACCATCGGAACAAAGAAGATATATATCATCTTTTTTAACCTGACATCCCTTCCAATCAACTTTTATTTTGGGATCAGTTCCCATAGCCCGGGTTATAACATTGTCCTGTTCAAACTTATCGGCTTCTTTTTCATGCAGTTCTCCATCCTGAAGCATTTCTTCCATCCAGGAGTGATCAACTGACAGCTGGGTTAATTTAGAATTTCTTAACCGGTATACCCGGCTATCCCCCACATTTACAACATTGACATAATTTTCCTCAAATTTAACAGAAGTAAAAGTGGTTCCCATACCTCTTAAATCCGGATACATTATTGCCAGTTTAAACAAACGCCGGTTGGCCAACATTACCATTGAAACCAACTGTCTTCCGGAAAAAGGCACTCCGGAAGGCTGTTCAGCTATTAGCTCCGTAAGTTCTGAAGAAGGATATCTTTTCATTACTTCTATAACGGTTTCCACAACTTTCTGGCTGGCGTAGTCCCCAGCCGCGTGGCCTCCCATTCCATCGCAGACAAAAAAGAGGTTTTCTTCTGAATAAACGCCGTGAGAATCCTCGTTATGTCCTCTTTTTTTACCTACATCCGTTTTGGAAACATATTCTATTTTCATTTTTTCTTTCTTCCATCTATGATTTTTGGTCTTTTGGCTGCCTTTTTCTTTTTAAGAAAACTGGCCACCAGAAAAACCCCTACAAGTATTACTCCGCCCATACCAGAATACAATTTATAAAGAGGCGATGTATCTATAAAAAACTTGGAACCGGAATTACGGGCATCATTTCTAAAGTTAGGCCATTCCAGACGATTTTGAAAAACCCGGGTAGGTAAGGAAAATTTATGGATTTCGTTGTCCAGAGAAGTAACTATAACTTCCAGATACCCATTACCAGTCACATCACCAATAACCGGCGTGGACGTTATTCCTGTATTTAACCTCTCATCGGTGAAAATACGGTCGGAAGCTCCTTCCCGGGGATTTATTACATATAAGTTTCCTTCTTCATCAGCGATAATCATATCCATTATTTCATCTTTATTAAAATCGGCCAAAGCCGGGGAGGATACAAACCTTATCTCTTCATCTGCCTCATACTCCCATATAAGTTCACCTTCTGAACCATTTAAGGCCATAATTTTTCCGTTTGCCCAACCCAGAGCTACATCCGGCAAACCATTGCCGGTAAAATCACTTATAACCGGTGACGAGTTTCTAAGAGGTTCCGCTAACATAGAATAAGGTTCAATTTTATGGGCCCACATTAGAGAAAAATCAGCTCCGCTTAAAGCAACTACATAGTAAGCAGTGGTGGTAATTATCATATCTTCAGTGCCATCGCCGTTTAGATCGGCAACTGCAGGAACTGTATTAATCTCATTTAAGATTATATTGGTCCCCATATACATATTAATTCTCTGGGTCACATTGACAACTACTCTATCGTCCGGATTTGACGAGTCGAAAATATAAATCTGACCTCCATTTGTGGGGACGGCAACCTTATTATCACCGGTATCGCTTTTAAGTATTACCGGAGAAGACATTATATCCTCAGGTGAATTAAAATAATATGGATCTTCTCCCCCCATAACTGGCGAAAACATAAAACTAATTATATTTCCTTCAGTAACCGCTACTATATCTTTAACGCCGCTATTATCCAAATCATCAACCAGAATTGCCGAGCCGGAAAGAAGCCTGCCACCTATAAAATCACTTCTATATAAGAAAGACCCGCTTAATCCATCCAGAACATAAACCCTTGAATTACCGGCGCCTACCACTACATCCATAATACCGTTATTATTCATATCCGCCAAAATGGGAGAAGTTAATTTACGGCTACCTAACTCCTCTTTCCAGATCAAAGCCCCCGAAGTTCCCGACCAGGCATAAACTTTTCCGGACGCATCGGCCATAACAACTTCCGCTCTGCCGTTGCCGGTTATATCCCCAATTGCCGGTGACGGAGTTACATCAAGCCGGTCGTCTTCTCCTAAATACCCTTCTTCGGTAGGTATAAACTCATCGGGATACCAATCTAAATTTTCTAAAGTAACACTTGCCGGTCGTTCATTAATAATCTGAAGAGCAGTTATTCCATTATGGATAAAAAACACCGAGCCGGCTATAAGTAGAAGAGCGGCAACTTTTCTAAAAAGAGATAAATTTCTTACCCAAAATACACCTGCTTTTTTTGCCGGTGCCCAGTTAAAATTTTCTTTGCCCTTTATAAACCGGAATATACTTTTGCCTATAAGAATCTCATCGCCGTTAACTAAATTTACCTCAGATTCTTCGTTAACTTGTTTTTGATTTACAAAAGTACGGTTTTTACTTCTTTTATCTTCCAGAACATATTTATTATCATACCGGCTTATAGTGGCGTGTCTTCTTGAGACGCTCTTATCAACTTTTTTAGATATCCAAAGATCGTTAAATTCTTCAGATCTCCCTATTTTAGTAACTTCGGGTTCTAACTCAAATAAGCGCCCTTCCATCCTTCCCTGAACTCCAAGAAGAAACCCATTATCCTTGTTTGAATCTTCCGCCACAGGACTAATTTTTAAAACATGACTTCCGACTTCAATTTTATCCCCCACTTTAACATCCTGTTTTCTTACCGGTTCTCCATTTACCCGGGTTCCAAAAGCCGTATTAAGATCTTCTACAACTAACTTTCCAGCAGTTTTCTTGATAGTACAGTGATCTTCTGAAACAGATTCATCATCAAGGCTAATATCATTTTCTTTTAACCTCCCCACTGCTACAGCTTTATCCCCCATTATATATCTTTCTAATATTTTAGCTTTCTTTTTTACTACAATTTCTGGCATGTTTTACTCCTCTCTTAAGATTATTTATTTACCGGGCCATAAAAAATAAAGCCAGGGTAGAAATCCCCACGCTGGTACGGGCCCAAAACGGAAAACTTGCACCCTCCCCGGATCCTCCGGACCTGGCTATTCTTTTTAGTTCTCTGTTCTGACTTTCAATCTGTGTTTCAAGCCGTTCTATTTGAGCTAATACCTTTTCACTTCCGGAATCAGTTTTTTTTAATTCTCTATTCTGTCTTTCTAACTGTGCTTCAAGAAGATCTATTTTAGCCATCACCTGCTCACTGCCGGCATCAGCCTCTTTTAATTCTTCAATTTTCTTTTCTAAATTACGGATATCCCTTCTCAATTCTTCGTCATCAAACGCTGCCACTTCCGGAGGGTCATCAAAAGCATCAGACGGTACACCGTCAATCTGTCCAATCTGCTGTTCCAGTTCTCTTATAGTTCGAGAGTTCTGAAGCATGGGGTCCAGAACACTTTGAAATTCTCTAATCATCGTGTCCGTATCTATACCAGACCCGGCACCCATCTCATCCAACTGCGCCATAATTCTGTTATTTTGAGACATTATTCTGGTTATAAGATTATGATACTCCCCTAAAACTAAAATTAAATCCTCGCGGGAAACATTTCCAGTGGGCCGGAATCTATCTCGGCCGTATTTATATATAAAAGAACCCAGCAGTCCTTCGTCAGTGAACCTATCGGCAACCTCGTTAACCTGTCCGCTCACATCCCCAAAAGCCCAGCCTTTTGGAACTAATTTAGAATTACTGCTACACAAAATTAAGGCAGTTACACATAAGAATATTATTTGTAATTTTTTATTCATTTTATATTAACTCCATAATAAGGGATATTCTATGTCCGTTTCCCAGCGGCTCGTTACTAAAAGTGTAATCAATCTGTAAGTTCAAATCAAGTAAACCCATTTTTACTCCGACCCCGGCATTCCACTTTAGAACCTCGTTTAGATTTTCTTTATAAGAATATCTATCTTCCAGAGTCAACCTGTTTACGCCCGAGCGGGCTGAAATAGACTGAAATTCTCCTATACCTTTTTCAATACCGGGATTAAAAGATATCTCTCCTCCAAAAGAAGATTGTAAAGGCATATTTTTTTCCTGAATAAAATCAATTGCTCCCAAAAAGTCTATTTTTCTGGAAATTGAATCGGCATAGGCTATTCCTACTTTTGATTTTACTTCCCCCGTATCCCGGTGACCGCTTTCCCATTCTAAAGTAGCGCCCCGGCTGATTAGAAAACCCATATCAATATTATCGGTAATTAAAACAATAATCCCGGCGTCCATGTCCCACCCTGCAGCAGAAGCTCCGTCTATACCTTGAAAATCCTGGGTAATATACTTTAAACTTCCCCCTACCATCAAATCATTCATGAAGAACGGATAACCGGCAGATAAAAAAACCGCGGTTTCCCGGTTATCAAACGTATTTCGTATTAGAGTTCCATCCTCCATATAGGTATGGGGGATGTCGGTTATACCCATTGAAATAACCGACAAGCCTATAGTCCCGGTATCCAATAAACCTACTTTTGAAAGAGGTACCCCTAAATTGATAAACTGGTATTTAGGACTTATATCCTTCTGACCCGGCCATTCTAAAGCCCCGTAACTCTGCAGCATTGCAGAAGCCTGAAAAGTATCAACTTTGGCTAATCCAGCCGGATTCCAGTAACCGGCTGACGGACCTTCGGCAACGGCGGTAAACGCTCCACCCATGCCGATCGCCCGGGCACCTACTCCAACGTCTAAAAAAGCGGCCGGATTAGAAGAGCCTTTTACAAGAGATACTGTTAAAACAAAAATTGTAACTGTAATAATGCTTTTGCGAACCATTATTTAGCGGTACTCCTCCCAGTATATATCCGAATCCAATTCTTTTAATTGTATATCCGAATTATCCTGTTCCAGTTTTAAAATAACCAGTTCATTAGGTTCTGTTAGTTCTACCGTCTTGGTAATATTTTCCTCAAAACTTCTGCCCCTTATCTCCACAATATGGAGCCCCCTGGAAATATCCGATATCTGTTCTAAAAGAGCTCCCTGATACTTGCCATTAAGATAAATGGAAGTATTATAAAAACCATCTGTGGTGTCAACTATAATTGTCCCGTCTTTAGGAGCCCCCAGCTTCATTTCTATCTCTTCTCTTTCGCCTTTTTCTATATCTACAAAAGTAATTACATCATCGTAGTCATCAGACTGTATCTCTATTTTAAAATCTCCCGGAGGCTGTTCAATATATCCCGAAGCTATTCCCCGGATACCGGTACGTTTCCAATAAGAACCGTCAATCCATACCGTCGCCCCTTCAACTCTTTCTTCCGTTTCATAATCTCGGACAATAATCTGTAAGTGAGGATCCCGGTATTCCATAAAAACATTAAGTCTCTTTTGTATTCCCCCTATATTCCTTTGCACAGAAACAGGTTTATAATCCGGGTCTTTAGAGAAATCAAAGGTATATGTCCGGTTTGTCAGTGCTACTTTTAAGGGGGTTTGCCCCCTTATCCGGGTCCCCCTGACAGAAACATTAGCGTTTATATCTGTGCCACGGTGGCCCTCCCGGTAAGCATATATAGTTATCTCTTTTTGTAAATTTACATTAATGCTGTCTTCACTTTCAGAATCAACTTTGATAGTATCTGTCCAGGTCCGGTAGCCGTTTTTTTCTAACTGTAAAGTGTGTTCTCCAACTCCTAAAGACAAATCTTCCATGGGCGTAGTTCCGCGGGAAGAAGTTAAATCTTCAACATATACCGAAGCCCCGGGCGGATTTGAGGTTATATTAATGTTTTTCCAAAGTTTACCCGAAAGAATCAGTTCTTTATTTCCTCTGTCGCTTATAGCTTCTTCAAGAGACCAGTACCGTCTGTCAAGATGCCGCTGGTCATCTATATCCGTAAACATGTCAATTTTACATATTCCTTCCCCACCGGCCCCCTCGGGGCACCCTAATGTTTCAAAACCCTCTTTTTCAAGTACAATATTATACTCGCCTATATCCACCCTGTCTTCAAAGGGAGTTTCTCCTATTTTTCTATCATCAAGATAAAAGTCAGCTCCCGTTGGAGTTGATTTAACCACCAGGCTCACTTCAAAAGGAACAATAAATTTATCATCTGCTATGCGGGCCCCGGCAATAGTTATATTCTGTTCGCCTTTTTTATCTCCAAGTACGGTCAACCGTCTCTGTATTTGTCCAAACCCTTCTTTCTCAAGCTCCAGAGTATACGAACCGGGTCGGATTTCTCCTACATAAGAAGGGGTTTGCGGGCTGTAACCTTCGTTGGCAATAATATCTTCCTTCTCTTTAATAATTCTAATATCTGCTGCTGAGGGCGTACTGTCTATTTCTAAAGCGGGTGGCCAGATAAAATTATAAATTCCTGTTCCCCAGCTGGTAACCTGATAATAGGTATCTATTACAGTATAAGCAGCAAAGGCAATAGCTATAGATATCAAAATAGAAATAAATATTTTCTGATATTTACGGCCGGCATCTAAAACGAAATCTACTACCGTTTTTTCTTTTTCTTCCCCATCCGAACTTTTAACAGGAGGCTGTGTCGGCGGCGGCGACGTGGGGGGAGGAGGGGCTGATGTCGGCGGAGAAGTCGGAGCTGATGAAGATGAGGCGCCCGAAGGCGATGATGGCTGATAATCTGACTGTTGATTTTCAGCAGAAGTATCAGTTACTTTTTTTGGGGTTTCTTCATATTTTTTATCTTTTTTTTCTCTTGATTCTTCTACGAGCGGTTCAATATTGCCGGTCTGTTCAGCTGATATATCTTTCTTTATATGTTTAATTTCTCTTCTGAGAGCTATCTTATTTAAATCCTTAAGTTCTTTTTTTATATCATCCATACCGGTAGTTTTAAAGTAACGGTTTATTTCTTTTATAAGAGTGTAAGCTTTCTGGTACCGCTTATCCGGATTTTTTCTTAAAAGTTTCTTTATTATATGTATAATTTCACTGTCTACATCCGACTGTTTTAACTCTTTAAAATTCATTTTTGCGGATTTGACTTTTTTCCAGGTATCAGTCCGGGTTTCTCCGGTATATAATTTTTTTCCGGCAACCATTTCGTAAAGAACGACTCCGCATCCAAACAAATCGCTGCGGTGATCAACATTTCCTTTGCCTCGGGCCTGTTCCGGAGACATATATGATATTTTACCCCTTAATTTTCCTTTTTTAGCCTTTCTTATAGCTTCAGAACCGGCTTTGGCTATTCCAAAATCCGTAAGTTTAACCCGTCCGTCATAAAAAACCATAACATTATCGGGAGAAATATCTCTGTGAACAATATTCAGAGGCTCTCCGGTAAGTCCGTCTTTCTTGTTATTTACATAGTCCAGAGCTTTTAGTACTTCTCTTATAATATATAGAGCAATAAGAGGAGAAACTTTAACACCGTATTCTTCACATCTTTTTAGTACGCACTGAAGAGAAACCCCCTTGACATACCCCATTATAATATAATAATTTCCGGAAGGATCTTTAAGAAAATTTATTACACTAACTATATTTTCATGTTCAAAACGGGCTGTATTAATGGCTTCTTTGCGAAACATGTCCACAAATTTTGCGTCGGTGGCATATTTATCGTGGATTCTTTTAATGGCAACCAGCTTTCTAAGATTTTTATCCCACCCTTTGTATAAAGTGGCAAACCCCCCGCTGGTCATTTTCTTTAACACCAGATATCTATTATTTATTACCCATCTTGACATTTAATTTACCTTGTATTTATATATTCTTTATCTGTCATTATTTTAAAATTTTCAGACAGATTTTGTATACAATTAATTTCATATATCTTTATTATTATAATTTATTTGCCTCAATCTTTCAAATTTCACTCTGTATAAATTGCTAACGATAAATATTTTCTGTTTTCCTCATTATTTTTAACAATAATTTCCGCAAAATATATTCCGTTGGCCGCCAGATTCCCGGAAAAAGTATTTCCCTCCCATATTTCTTCGTTAATCCCTGTAGATCTGTTTTCTTTTCTTATTAACGATTTTATTAAATTTCGGGAGGTATCATAAATATTTATTGTTACCTTAGCATCATCATTTAACACATATCTAAAATTTGTTACATTTTTTTTATTATCAAATGGATTAGGATAGTTTATAAAGTCCGATATTATATCTTCCCCGGTCTTAAAGCTAGATGTAACCTCACCATATTCTATATACCTACTGTCCTCAACTTTCAAATATAGGCTGTATTCATTTCCCCCGGCAAGAAAATCCCGGTTATTTTTATAAATCAATTTGTTAGAGGAAGCTTCAAAATCAAAATTATTGTCTTCTGGATAACTAAATGTTTCGTCAGCATCCGGCCCTTTTATTCTTAAAACAGCAGCACTCAAATTTTCTTTTCCCATCTCTCCGGTTAGCTCAACTTCAACAAAGGGATTCAGCGTCGAATAAGTATCCGGTCTCGGTTGCCTTACATAAATATTTTGCTCATTTATTTTTACCCTGTAGGAATCCGAAATAATGGTATCGGTCCCGTCGCTCCACAACCACTGGATTTCATTATCATCCCCGGGATAAAATCTTTTATACGTAGTACTGTCAACTGTCACGGTAAAAGTCTCTTCGTCTCTACTGGCGTTGTACTGCCAAACTCCTTCAAATTTTATCTCGTCATTTTTGTTTGCCAACCTGTAAGCAACTGTATCTGTTTCCGTAACGTACCCTTCTACAATTATAGAGCAGTCCACGATATCCCCGTACCTCCATGGAGAAGAAGGCCGAGGGTCCTTAAAATTAATTTCAGCGTAAGAATTTTCTGTAATAACAGATAATAAAGTTATAAAAAATAGACCCATAAAAATCTTTCCCGCTACAGCGCAATATTTATTTAATTGTTTATCTAATTCATTCATCTCAAAACAGCAATCGTCTGATAATGCCGGTTCTCCTCTCCGTTATTTACAATTATTTCAGCAAAATACACTCCGTTGGCCAGCATCGAACCGGTAAAGCCCCGGCCATCCCAGCTTTCTTCATTTTGACCATTAAGCCGGCTTTCATTATCTATTACTCTCTTAATAAGAGTTCTTCCGGCATCGTATATATTTATAGTAACCCGGCTGTCGGCGGCCAGATAATACCTAAAAGTAGTTCCTCCCTCTTGGGGATTAAAGGGATTGGGATAATTTACAAAATCGGTTAAATTGTCTTCCCCGGCAGTAATGGTTATCTTGCTAAACGTTTTCTTCCCGTTGTCACCTATAACTTTTATCTCTATCTCATAATCTCGACCGGGTTCAAGATGTTTTTCAAGGTTACTTCCATAATTATAAATTAATTTCCCATCTTGAAAAACTATGTCATCAGGATAGTAAAATGATTCATTGACACCGGGCCCCGTTACAGTAATAGTGGCTCCTTTGATGCTGTGGGTTTCGCTTACCCTAAATTTAATTAGAGGGGTTAACGAGGTAGTATCTAAATTACCGGGCTGTTCAATTTCTATTTTTGGTTCTCCGAATTCTTTTACCCTTACCTTATTAAACGAATGCCAGACTCTGTTTTCCCCTCCGGCCTCTTCAGCCCTCCACCGGATGTAATTTACTCCGGGTCTAAAGGTATTTGTACTTACAGAAAGCCGGCCGGTTTTAAAAGAAGCCTGGCCTTCGTAGTCCGGGGAAGAGGTATCGGTTCCGTTATATATTTCAAAACTAAAATTATCTATCTCAACTTTCATAACCCTAATATCTATCTTGCAATTTACCGAAGGCGTTTTATTTTCCTTATTTGCCTCAGGTTGGGGATCATAAAATACCACAAAACCATCTATAACCGGTCCGAATTTTCCATCTTCATCTGCCGGCTCTCCTTGCCCGGCTAAACCGGCTTCATTTTCAGCATAAAATCTATACCGGGGACTTTCTGTCAATACAAAAGTAAAAGTTGTGGTAAAAGTATAAATTCTACCTTCGGCCAAATCCGCGCCGTCGTGTTCCATATCGTAATCAGGCTCCTCCCAGTCATCACCGCCGTCTCTTTCTATTTCCAGTTTAATGCTGTCAAAACTGCCTACGCTGTCGGTATATTTAACTTTATATGTAAAAGTTGTTTCACTGGTTCCGTAGACCGGATTAACCCCCCTATTTTCATAACCGGGAACGCCGGCCCATTCCAGTACCGGGGCCAGGGTAATAATCCTGACCGTCACATCGTCAAAACCCGTATTTCCGGCATTATCTTTGGCCCGGATTTGAAGGTTCCGGTCTCCGTCTGCTAACCCGGTAAAATTATGTGAAGTGGAGGAATCAGCTATCTGCCAACCTCCTTCGTCAACTCTAACTTCATGTTTATCAAGACCGCTGGCACCGGGATACGTGGTCCACTCAACTGTCGCCTCATCGGTGTCGAATATATCTCCATCCGCGGGGGCAGTTATATCTACAGTCGGCGCGGTGGTATCTACTATAATTCCAACACTATCCTGCCCGGTATTTCCGGCGTTATCCTCTGCCTGAATCTCTAAAGTTCGGTCTCCGTCTTCTAAGTTGGTAAAAGTGTAGGTCCACGTTGAATCTGTTATATCTGTCCATTCACCGGTTTCATCCACCCGGGCACGAAAAGTTTTTGTCCCGCTGGCTCCCGGATCCGTAATCCACTCTAGAGTTACCGTATTGGTGGCGAATATATCTACATCCTCGGGGGCAGTTATATCTACAGTCGGCGCGGTGGTATCTACTATAATTCCAACACTATCCTGCCCGGTATTTCCGGCGTTATCCTCTGCCTGAATCTCTAAAGTTCGGTCTCCGTCTTCTAAGTTGGTAAAAGTGTAGGTCCATGTTGAATCTGTTATATCTGTCCATTCACCGGTTTCATCTACCCTCCATTTAAACGCTGCGGTGCCGCTGTACACGTAATCAGTAGTCCATTTTACTGTTACTTCATCGGTGGCGAATATATCTCCAGAATCCGGCGCGGTTATTGTTACTTCCGGATCAGCGGTGTCCACTATCACCTCAACGCTGGCATCACCGGTATTTCCGGCGTTATCCTCTGCCTGAATCTCTAAAGTTCGGTCTCCGTCTT
>CAYZAK010000010.1:0-50040 GCA_964476445.1 uncultured bacterium | reverse complement strand
GTTTTAGCGTAGTTCATAGATCTGATTTATTACTCCTTTTTCAGTTATATAAAATTCTACTAAATTATTGTCCGTAACATCAAAAGCATAGTTTTCAGCTTCTGTATTAACCGGGGCTATGCCCCTCCCATTTATAAATAGCACTTCTTTGGAACTTCTCCGCTCTATTTCAATATCCGAGCCGCTCTCCGTTTCAAAATCAAACGTAGATATAGGAGCGGCGACATAAAAAGGAACTTTGTGCCGGTATGCTAAAATAGCGCAGGTATAAGTGCCAATCTTATTTGCCACATCTCCGCTGGCCGCAATTCTGTCCGCCCCCACTACTACGGCATCGATCCGGCCCCTTTTCATTAAAAATCCGGCCATACTGTCTACAATCAGACGGTAGGGTATATTTTCTTTTTCAAGTTCATAGCAGGTTAATTTCGCACCCTGAAGACGGGGCCGGGTCTCATCGACAAAAACTTTATTTATCAATTTCCGTTTTTGGGCCGATCTTACCACTCCCAAAGCTGTTCCCCAACCGCCGGTTGCCAGAGCCCCGGCATTACAATGGGTCAGTAAATTTAACCCTTTTTCTTTTTTTGAGGAAAGTTTTTCTAAAATATCGGCTCCGTATTCTCCAATGGCAATATTGGCTTCAATTTCAGTTTCTTTTATTTTATGCGCTTCTTTTACAATTTCAAAATAAATTTTATCAGCATCTTCCAGTCTTAATTCCCGATACTTCTGCTCCATTCTGTTAACCGCCCATTTTAAATTAACCGCGGTGGGGCGGCTGTTTAAAAGCAGGGATTTAACATTTTTTAAAAATTCTGGTGTACTGTTTTTACAGTTTTTTTCTGTATTTTTCCTTAAAAACTCTTTGACTCCCAAACAGTAACCGTAAGCGGCCGTTATTCCTATGGCCGGAGCCCCCCTGACGGTCATATTTTTTATTGCCCCGGCGACCATTTTATAGTGGTCTATTTTTACAGTTTCTTCACTCCGGGGGAGTGTTCTCTGGTTTAATAAATACAGACTGTCATCTTTAAATTCAATTACTTCTTTCATCTTTAAAATTTACTTTATTATCAAGTTTTTAATTAATCCAAACAGCATAATACCGGTTAATATGGAAATCGTCAATAATCTTTGGCGGTCTTTAAACCTTACTACCTGTTCTATTTTTTTCAAAATTGCTTCCGAAATTCTCACTATCACATATCCGCCGGGTAACTGACCGGGGTCATTGAGCCGGGTATCTATATAAAATCTTACGGTAAGGGTCAGCACCCCAAAAAGTAAAATACTATTTATCAAGTACCCTGCAAGTACAACCATGATTAATCTTCTTTTTTCTCTTCTGACCGACTGGAAAGTTCAATTGACCGCTCCCGGGCCCTTTTTACCCCATTTTTAAAAATTTTATCGTAATTTTTACTTTCTAAAAATTTTAACGCCGCTTCTGTTGTACCCCCCGGAGAAGTGACATCATTACGAAGCTGCTCTAAACTTTTATCACTAACTGTCATTAATTTTCCGGACCCGATGGCAGTTTGAGCGGCCATAGTCCGGGCGTTCTCTCTATCCATCCCATTTTCTACCGCAAACTCCTCTAAAAGTTGAGCCATGAGAAAAAAGTAAGCCGGCCCCGACCCGGAAACTGCAGTAACTGTATCCATTAAATTCTCATCAATAATTGCGGTTCTACCCAGGCAGTTAAATATATTTACAACATTTTCTAAAGATTTATTGCTGACTTTTGGACCGCAGGATAAAGCTGAAAACCCCTTCCCAACAAGAGCTGGAGTGTTGGGCATTACCCTGATTAAAGAATAACTACTATTACTTTTTTTGCCTAATATTTCCCGGATAAACTCTATTTTTATACCGGCGGCAATACTTACAACCTTATAAGCATGTCCTTTATTTAAAGGATGTGCAACCAATTTTTTTAACTCTTTAAGAGGGGGGACAATAGTTTGCGGTTTTACCGCTATTATAAAAATATCCGTATCTGACACGCTTTTGGGATTAATAGTTTTATAAACCGGAAAATTATAATCTTCGGATAATTCTTTTCTTCGACGGCTATCTTTTTCAACCCCTTTTAAAGAGAATTGTTTTTTAAAAGAAAGAGCCCGGATCAATGCCTCTCCCATATTGCCGCACCCTATTACTGTTACCTTTATTGTATCCATACGTATTTGTAGATTTTAACTATTTAAGGTTGAATTGCAAATGCCAGCATCCGTTCCCTATCTCCCCGTCTGTGGGAATGGAATTTAGAATTTTCTAATGTACAGTAATTATCATTTATCATAAAATTTATATTCTCTTTTTTGACCCCGGTGCAAATTAACTGTTGTCTTAAACCTTTATACAGGCTGATTTTGCCTTTATCTTTAGAAATCATGCCGCAGCCGGCCTGATCGGGAAACTGCTGATATATTTCTTTAGACACAACAAAACAATTTTCACATATGTGGGGGGAAACAAAAAATTCCAGTAGATTACGATCTGAGGGGGTAAAAATATTGCTGAATTTACCGGCTATGTTTTTAACTACCCCCCTCCAGCCGGCATGAAAAGCTCCTTTAAGTTGACCGTTTTTTAAAACAAATACAGCCATACAATCCGCCAGTCTCACCCCCAAGATCAACCCCCTGTTTTTTAGGGTGTTTTTTATATACACCCCGTCTGCTTTCGGACAACAGAATTGACTGGAGACCTCTTTTTTTATATCTATTTTTTTTATTGCTGAGCCGTGTACCTGTTCCATCAAAATTTTCTGGCTCCGGGGTAACATCCCGTTCATCAATTTAAAAGCAGTTTTGTTATCTTTACAATCTTTATCTCCTTGATCCGTTAATCCAATCCGAACTGTTTCTTTACTGCCGCCTGACTGTAAATAATTGGAATTCAATGAGGGTTTAAAATATTTCAATTGCTATATAGCCTTATACTATTCTGTCGCTCCGCTGTCCGATTTTATCCCTCTTATTTTTAACATAAGATCTTCTGGATTGGTGGCCGCCTGTTTTGCAGTATCCAGAGTTATTTTATCATCTCGGTAGAGTTTTTCCAAAGCCTGGTTAAAGGTCTGCATCCCATAATAGTCCCCCTTGGACATATGTTCTGTTATCTTGGAAAATTTCTGTTCTTCTATCAGACTCCGTATTAATCCCGTTACCACAAGTACCTCAACGGCTGGAACCATCCCTTTATGATTTTTCCGGGGCAACAATCTCTGAGAAATTACCGCTGAAAGGGAATCAGCAAGTTGCATTCTTACCTGACTCTGCTGATGGGGAGGAAAAATATCCACTATTCTAGATACAGTCTGCATAGCGTCAATGGTATGGACGGTAGAAAGCACCAGATGTCCCATCTGCGCGGCCCGCAAAGCCGCCTTCATGGTAGATGTATCTCTCATTTCTCCTATAAGAATAACATCAGGATCCTGGCGGACAATATTTTTTAAAGCCCCGGGATACGAATATGTATCTATTCCCAGTTCACGCTGGGAAATTATACTTTTTATATCTTTATGCAGGTACTCTATGGGATCTTCCAGAGTAATTATATGTCTGGAGAAATTCCGGTTTATATGATCAATCATTGACGATAAAGTAGTTGATTTACCACTGCCGGTGGTACCGGTAACCAAAACCATGCCCCGGGTCTGAGAAGCTATCTTCTTTAAACTTGCGGGAAGATTTAATTCCTCTATTGTTTCAACCTGGGAGGGAACAAGACGCAGAGCAATATTAATCTCACCACGCTGCTGAAAAATATTTACCCGGTACCTGGCCAATCCCTGGGCACTGTAGGAAAGATCGACTTCGTTTTTCTTTTCAAATTCAGCTTCGGTTTCTTTGTTAAACATGACCTGAGCTATCTCAAGAGTATCTTCGGAATTTAATTTTTTAAAACCTTTACCCTGTTTTAAAGCCCCGTCAATTCTAAAAATAGGTTTGCTACCCACCCTTAAATGCAAATCCGAAGCCCCTACTTTACCCATGGTCTTTAAATACTTTCTTAGCTGTGTTAATTCAGACATTTTTCCTCCGTTATGCCTTCTGATTAAATTTATATTTTCCAAAAACTATGTTAAAATAGCTGGAAAATAAATGAAAGCATTCCCCAGTATACTTTTTCAGTACGGTCAATCTTTTTTAGTTTTTTTCCGTAAATAAGACGGAAATTTAATATTTTTCTTTCCCGGAGTTTTTTTATTACTCCCGGAATCCAAAGTTCTGGGTGGCCTTTTGGTTCCTTTTCTCTTCTGACAACCGGTAGCAATTACGGTTATCTTAAGTTTATCAGTGAGACTGTCGTCAATAGTATTTCCGAAAAAGACATCCGCTTCAGCAGAAACTTCTTTATGTATAAGAGCCATGGCATCATTAATCTCAAACATTTTCAATTCTTTGTTTCCGGTAACATTGACCAGCAAACCTTCTGCTCCCTCAATGGAAACATCTTCTAAAAGCGGTGAATTCATAGCGTTTTTGGCCGCCTCAACAGCCCGGTCATCACCTTTGCCAAATCCCAGGCCCATTATAGCATCTCCGGATTCTTTCATTACGCTTTTAATATCGGCGAAATCCACATTTATTAACCCTTTTGTGGTAATGACATCGGAAATACTCTGAACTGCCTGGCTTAATACGTCATCGGCAACTTTGTAAGCGTCAAGCGCGGGAGTATCTCTTTCTATGACATCGTACAGCTTCTGGTTGGGAATAACTAAAAGAGTGTCAACATTTTTTCTCAATTTTGATATTCCTTCCGTAGCCCGGGCATGGCGTTTCTTACCCTCAAACATAAAGGGCTTGGTTACTACTCCCACGGTAAGAGCGCCTTCTTCTTTGGCTATCCCAGCAATTACCGGCCCCCCCCCGGTGCCGGTGCCTCCCCCAAAACCCGCGGTTACAAATACCATATCCGCCCCTGTAAGATCATCTCTTATAGTATCTTCGTCTTCTTTGGCCGCCTTTTCTCCGATTTCCGGATCCCCTCCGGCCCCTAACCCCTTGGTGAGATTTTCACCGAGCTGGATACGTTTTCCGGCGGCGGAATCTTTTAAAGCCTGGGCATCGGTATTGGCGGCAATAAAATCTATTCCTTTTATCCCCGCTTCAATCATACGATTTACGGCGTTTCCACCACCGCCGCCGACTCCTATTACTGTTATATTTGCATTTCCTCTGGGTTCGTCATCTTCAATTAACTGCATCATTTTTTATACCTCCTGGTTTAAAAAAGTTCTTCCAGCCAGTCTATAATCTTTTGCCAGAAGCCTTCGGTCCCCGAAAAAGCTGTATTTGCATAACCGTGTAGATTATCTGATTTTAAAACATATTTTATTAGCCCCACAGCGGTTGCGTATTTAGGCGCATTTACTTTTTCAACTTTACCTTTTATATTCCGGGGGCGCCCCCTCCTAACCGGAAAATTTTCTAATTTTTGTTCAATAGCTTTATCAACACCTTTTAACTGAGCTCCGCCGCCGGAAAGGATTATACCTCCGGGTACCATATACTGTTTTCCGGTTTCGGTTAATTCCTGGTGAATATAATCTATTATATCTTCAACTCTCGGTTCTATAATTTTATTTATTGTTTTTAGAGAGGCTGTTTTTTTAGTCTGACCATCTACCCCCAGATATTCAATTCTTTTATCCGGCATTTCTTCCCCCAAAACGCTTCCCACACTCTCCTTTATACGCTTGGCCTCGCTAAAAGATGTCTTTAATCCGTGGGCCAAATCACGGGTAATAAAATCCGATCCAATATCAAGCTCCCCTATATGGTTTAATGCCCCCTCTACAAATAATGCTATGTTTGTTGTTTGGGCCCCTATGTCAACTAGTATGCTGCCAAGATCTTTTTCTTCTTTTGCCACTACAATTTCAGTCGGCGCTAAAACTGTAGAAACGGTTTCCCTGATCCCCAAACCCGCTTTAGTTATACATTTTTCCAGGTTATTTTTTGAAGCCGTAGAGCCGGTAATAAGCATAACTTTTACTTCCAGATGGTTTCCCTCCATACCTATGGGGTTTTCCACCCCCCCCTGTTTGTCAACTATAAAATCCAGTGGTATTGCATGTATTATATGCATATCCGAAGATAATGGAACTGTTGTCCGGGCTGAACTGATTACCCGCTCCACATCTTCCTGAGTGATTTCTCTTTCAGAACGGGGTATTTTGGTCGCGCCCTGATGCATATGGCCTGAGATGTGGGAGCCATTTAAGTTTGCCACTACATCCTTGACCTTGGTATCGGCTTCCTTTTCAGCAGCCTCCACTGCTTTAGAAATAGCCCGGTAGGTATTGTCGATATTAACCACCACCCCATATTTTAGTCCCGAACAGCTTTCTTCTCCTACCCCCAGAATTTCAATTTTACTGTCCTGTGATTCATAACCGGCTATAACCGCACATACTTTACTGGATCCTATATCCAATCCACATATTATTTTTTCTCTCATTTTACTATTATAGCTCCGTCTATTTTATTGTTCATATCGGTCTTTATGTACCTCATATCTATATTTTCTACATTTCTATTGTTTGTCAGCTCATATTGCTCTTCTGTTTTATGAACCAAATAAATATTTTTTCTTATACTTTCCTCCTTTAAATCCGGTAAAGAAGGCCAGATGATCCGGACCCCCCTTCTTAAATATATTTCCACATCTTCTTTATAATTTAAATCAATAGCCTTTATATTGTTATGAAAGTCCCGGTTCACCTCAATGATTGAGTCCAGTAATTTAGAGATTTTGATGATTTTTTCCTTTTCACTAACCTTAAATTTAAGGGGCGGCCCTTCTATGCCCGGGAATATTTCTCCTTCTCTTGTAACCACGTGACGTCCGGAGGATTTCATCATATACCCAACGGGGGCAACTTCTTGTACCTGGACTATCAAACCGTCCGGAAAATCTCTGATCACTTTGGTCTGGCTTATTCTCTGAAATTTTTCTATCTTGTTTTCTATTTCTTTGGTATTCAATTTCAAGAGATTTTTATGGTAATAATTATTCAGCTTCCCTATAATTTTATTGTCCGAAATCATATTGTTACCGGTAATTTTTATTGAGTTTTCTTTTAATTCCAGACGGTCTATATTGGTTAAAAAATTCCAGCTTACTTTTCCGACAACAGAAACAGCCATAAAAGTAAATACCCATATATAAAGTTTTTTTGTTTTTATGAACAAATCAATTTATCTCCCGGTTGAACACAAAACATTCAACTGTACTTATTTTCAATACCTTCCAAAATTCTTAAAATTAAGGTATTAAAATCAATGCCGGTCAGCTCGGCCGCCTCAGGCAACAAACTTGTTTCAGTCATACCCGGTATAGTATTTATCTCCAAAATATAATAATTTTTCCCGTTCAACCGAAAATCAACTCTTCCTAAACCCTGACAGTCACAGAGTTTAAATGCCTCTTCTGCCGTTTTTTGAATATTTTTATAAAGTTCTTTCTCTACACTCTCTAAAGGATAATGCCGGGACATTCCCGGCTGATATTTTGCCTTGTAATCGTAGAATTCTGTCTCCGAGGCTATCTCCAGTACAGGCAGTGCCATACCATTTAAAATTCCAACTGTTATTTCTTTACCGGGAATATATTTTTCGGCCATTATTTTCTGGTGAACCCGGTACCTGGCCTTTTTCACCGACTTGCGGGCGGATTTAAGAGCGCTTTTAACTTTGTTTTCTTTTTTTACTATGGTGGTTCCTATGGTTGAACCTCCCAAAACGGGTTTTATAACTACCGGTAAATTTAACTGTAGATCATCATAATTCTCTACTATTTCCCAGTCGGGAGTCAATATTCCATTATCACGGTATATATGCTTACTTACATCTTTATCCATACATATTGCCGATGAACAGACTCCACTCCCGGCATACGGAATTCCAACTACATCCAACACCCCCTGAACGGCACCTGACTCTCCCATGCCGCCATGCATGGCAATAAAAACAACTTCAATATTTTTTTCCAGCAATTTGGAAATGAAATTATTTCTGCCGTATTCAGCTTGAATAATTTCATAGTCTATATCTAATTTTTTTACTGCTTCCTCTACTGCTTTTGATGTAGAAATTGCTACTTTGTATTCTGCGGACTCACCCCCGGTTAAAATTCCCACTTTTTTATTATAATTTTCCATTATTTACAGAATTCCCCATAATATTAATTTCAAGCTCTAACTCCAGTTTAAATTTTTTTTTAATTTCCTCTTTTACTCTTTTTATAATAAAAAGAATATCGTCAGGAGACGCAGTGCCGCAGTTTACAATATAGTTGGCATGAACTTTTGAAATTTTTGCTCCCCCTTTCTTAAATCCTTTTAAACCGGCGTTTTCAATAAGTTCACCGGCACTTCTTGAATCACCTGTTGGATTTTTAAAGACACACCCGCAACTTTTAAAATCTAAAGGTTGTTTTTTTCGTTTAATTTCTATATTCTGGTCAATTTTAGAAATTATATCAGTTTTATTTTTTGTTTTCAAACAGAATCCTGCCCCTGTTATTATACTCTTACTCTTTTTTAAATTATCAAAAACATTAAAACTCCGGTAGTTAAAGTTTAAATCACTTTTTCCAACTCTTCTAATATTAAAATTTCGGCAATTTAATACCTCGATAAAGTCTATTTTATCACCTATGTTTTTATCGCCGTTGCCGCAATTGCCGGCAATACCCCCTCCTACAGTACCGGGGATGCCGGCTAAAAACTCAACCCCGCTTAAACTAAAATTACGGGCCGTCTTTAACACTTCCGATAGAACAGCTCCTGCTCCGGCGTAAATCCGGTTTTGCTCAACTTTAATTTTTTGAAATTCACCAGAAAGTTTTACAACCGTTCCCCTAAACTTCTCTCCTACAGCTAATGTATTGGACCCCCCGCCGATTAAATACCAGGTCAGGTTCTTTTTCATTAATCGTTTCATTAAATTTTTTAATTCCAAAACATTGTCTACTTTAACTAATTCAGAAGCGTTGGGGCCGCACCCGAACCCTGTATATTTCCCCAACGAAATATTTTTTAACGTCTCCATATTATGTATTTTTTGTAAGTTCAGTTATCCGGTTATTAATCTGACATATATCTCCCGCGCCCAGAGTCAAGCAAACTTCGTTGCCGTTGAGTTCATTTTTTACTTCTTGAAATATCTTTTTTACGCTGGTACAGAACCTAATCTTATCCTGATTTTCAAACTCCTTAACTATTAAATTACTGTTAACTCCCTTAATCGGCTTCTCGCCGGCCGGATATATAGGAGAGATAAAAACTCTGTCCGCGTTCTTAAAACTTTCCGGAAAATCTTTATAAAGGTCTCTGGTACGAGTATACCGGTGAGGCTGGAACATAACTACAATTTTTCTTTTAGGATATATATGCCTTAGACTTTTAAGGGCCAATTTTATTTCCGTGGGATGATGAGCATAATCATCGTAAAAAACGACATCGCCCAAATTACCTACCAGCTCCAGCCGGCGGCCCACCCCCCGGTAAAGTTCCAGACCTTTTCGGATAGTGTCAAATTCTATTCCCATTTCCAAACCGGTCACGCAGGCTCCTAAAGAATTAATAACGTTATGCAAACCGGTGTTAGCCACTTCTATATCTCCAATTTTTTTCTGACCTTTTAACACAGTGTACCCGGAATAACCGGGTTTAAGAGTAATATCTACGGCCCGGTAGTCGTTTTCCCGGTTTAAGCCATAGGTGACATAAGGACGTCTTAAACGCTCTGTAATATCGCGTATATCTTTATCGTCGCCGCAGAGCACTGAAAAACCGTAAAAAGGCACTTTATTTAAAAATTTAACGAATGTATCTTTTAATTTTTTCTTTGTACCATAGTAATCTAAATGATCATCATCTATATTGGTAACTATACTGATACTGGGAGAATAATGCATAAAAGAACCGTCGCTTTCATCGGCTTCGGCAACTATGAATTCTCCATTGCCGAGTTTGACATTACTATCCAGGTTTTTTAATCTTCCCCCAACAACTATAGTAGGATCTTTTTTAGCTCTGGAAAGAACCAGTCCGATCATTGAAGTGGTGGTAGTTTTTCCATGGGTACCCGCTACACACAGAGCGTATTTTAATCTCATCAGCTCCGCCAGCATTTCGGCCCGGGGAATAACCGGGATCCTCTTTTTTTCGGCTGTCGCCACTTCTATATTATCTTTACCTATTGCTGAAGAAGCCACTACAACATGAGGAGAATTTAAATTTTCTTTACTGTGGCCGATATAGACCCGAGCGCCAAGTTTCTTTAATCTTTTCACATTATCGTTTTCAACTATATCGGAGCCGGTTACATTGTAGCCTAAATTAATAAGCACCTCCGCTATCCCGCACATGCCGCTTCCCCCGATACCAACAAAATGTATTTTTTCAATTCCTTCAAACATGCTGTTTTATTAAATTGTACAAATTATCCGAAGCATTTATAAAATTTTTTCTGAACGCACTGGATTTTATGGACATATTTTTACGGCGGCTGGCATTTCTCAAAAGAGGGACCACCCTAACCGCTAACCCCGCTCCACTTAAATTGTCTTCCGAGTAATACATGGCCAGACCCGCCTTACAAATCGGTTTGGCGTTAAGTTTCTGATGCTGACTGGAAGCGTAGGGATATGGTATTAATATAGCCGGTATTCCCTTAACTATAATTTCGGCTATGGTTGTAGCCCCGGCGCGGGCAATTATCAGATCCGCAATGCTGTACGCGTACTCCATATTATCAAGATACCTGTATATTCGGGCGTTAAAATCATAAAATTGATACTCTTTTTTAACCTGATCATAAATCCGGTCCCCGCAGACATGAACAATCTGTATTTTTTCGCGCCATCCTTCAAGATAGGGGAGCATTCCATATATAGTAAGATTAATACTCTGAGAACCTTGCGACCCTCCAAAAATTAAAATATTAATACGGTCCTCCCTGAAATTAAAATATTTTAAGCCCTCCTCCCTCTGGGTGTTTATTATTTCTTTCCTGACCGGATTTCCGGTAAGA
Source organism: uncultured bacterium (assembly GCA_964476445.1). Classification (GTDB taxonomy): domain Bacteria; phylum CG03; class SLGR01; order SLGR01; family JAGXOG01; genus CAYZAK01. The sequence goes on along the minus strand of CAYZAK010000010.1, from coordinate 38,977 downwards.
ACGGCTTTATGGGAAGGAAAATAAGATAACGAAGCTCTGTAGGATACGGCTATTTTTTTTGCTGCAAACGCGAGAAATTTATTAGCCATGCCCGGAAAATAATTTTGTTCATGAAGTATTACCGGTATTTTTAAAATATAAGCCGCCAAAACCACAGGCACTGATATATACGAGCCGAACGCGACGACCAGCTTAACCTGATTGTTTTTTAAAAGCAACACTGATTCCCACAACCCTTTTAAATTCATATATATAAATTTACATATGTTCCATATTTTTTTTCTGGGCAAAGGAGCAGATTTTATGGAGTGCGTTTTGTACCCTCTTTGAAAAATAACATTTTTACTTAACGGTCGTTCACTTACAATAAACTCCACAGGACTGCCGGTTTTCTCCTCATATTTTTGAGCCAGAGCTATACCCGGATATATATGCCCACCGGTGCTCCCAACTGCCAAAAACACTTTTTTATCTTTATTTTTTTTTGTCTTTTCCATAGTTGTTTATTACCGAAATCTCATAACAATATAATTTTAAAATATACAAATTATTTATAAAAAATACAACAATATTTACGATCTAATAATTTGTAGATTTTGAGATATTAAGAATTATGCCCACAGCCAGCATATTAAATACCAAAGACGAACCTCCAAAACTAACAAATGGAAGCGAAAGACCTTTGGTGGGAAGACATCCGGTTACCACCCCTATATTAATTATAGCCTGTAAAACAATTAGAATAGTTAGCCCCCCAACCATTAATTTCCCAAGATAGTCATCGTTTTTCAGCGCTATTGCCCCGCCGCGCCAGGCAAAAATGCCGAATAATATGAGTATAAATAATGTACCCACCAGTCCTAATTCCTGACCGATAATTGAGTACACAAAATCAGTATGTACTTCTGGTATATAAAAAAGTTTTTGATAACCATTGCCCAGTCCCACCCCGGTCAGTCCGCCGTCTCCCAGGGCTAACAGACTGTTGGCCAACTGGTAACCGGAACCGTATAAATTTTCAAAAGGCCGTAAAAAAGAAAACAATCTGTGGCGGCGATAATCGTAAGCCATTAAAGCATATATGATAAAAGGTAATGCCCCCAGAGCTACTCCTGCCATATATTTTATCTTTATCCCGCCAAAAAAAAGTATTGTACTTACCAAAATAAATATAAGAAAAGCGCTTCCGAAATCCGGTTGACTGTATATTAAACCTCCAATTAAAATAACTATGCCAATAGGGGGCATAATATTCTTATAGGAGTTTTGTATTTTAGTATATTTTCTATCCATAACCGAGGCCATATATATAACCACCACGACTTTTGCCAATTCCGCGGGCTGAAACCCAAATCCCCCGATCCTTAACCACCGCCGCGATCCCCTTACCTGATGTCCTATAGAAGGAAATAGCACTAAAATAAGCATAAGTAAAATCAAAAAAATTGCAATTCTGGAAATTTTAGCCCATATTTTATAATCAATTTTTAACCCGGCGGTAAAACTTATTCCTCCTATTATAACCCAAAAGAGCTGCCTGAAAAAAAAATAATACATATTGTTATATTTTTCGTAAGCCATAATTGCGGAAGTACTAAATACCATTACCAGACCTATCATAACAAGCAAAATAGTTACCGCCTGCATTATTACATCATAATGACTGTTTTTTAAGGTATTAAATCTTCTACCCATTGTTTAAATTTATCCCCTCTTTGCTTGTAGTTATCAAACTCATCAAAACTGGAACCGCCGGGGGAAAAAAGAACTGTGTCTCCTTTTTCTTTTTCTCTAACCGCCAGTTCCACCGCCGGCCGTAATTTTTGTTTTACGTTAACTTTTATTTTTGGATTAATATCTTTAAATTTATCTTTTAAATTAAACCTGCTCGCTCCAAAAAGGATCAAAGTTTTTACTTTTTTATTTATTTCGGTTATCAGTCCGGGATGGAAAGAGTTTTTAGATTTCCCGCCCATAAGAAGAATAACGGGTCGACGATAACTCTCCAGAGCTCTTACTGTGGCCTGAATATTAGTCGCTTTTGAATCATTTACAAATGTTACTCCGTCTTTAGTTTTTATCTCCTCTAATCGATGTAAAGGCAGTTCAAAATTATTTAGCTTGTTTTTATCTATTTTTAAAATTTTTGACGCGCACAGTGCCGCCATATAATTTTCTATATTATGGGTTCCTTTTAAAGAAAAAGTATCCAGCTCAATTATTTTTTCAACGCCTCGGGCGTCCCTCCAAAAGATTATATTATTTTTTAAGTAGCAACCGTATTTATCATGGTAATCTAAGCTAAAAAAATACTTTTCGCTCTCCAGTCCTTCGATAAAATTATTTAATCCCGGTAATTGGTTATTTAAAACCGAACCCTGGCCGGCCTTTTGCCGGTCAAACAACTTTTTTTTCGCCCTAAAATAATTATCATAATTTCCGTGCCAGTCTAAATGTTCAGGAAATATATTTAATACCACTCCAATATCCGGCTTCAGAGAAGGGGTATAAGGAATCTGGTAACTTGAAACCTCCAGTACTAATATATCTTTCTTTTTAACTAAATTTAAAATAGAGGTAAGCGGCGTTCCTATATTACCGGCCACTACCGAACGTCCGGCAGTTAAATTTTCTATCATTCTGCAGGTGGTGGTTTTTCCGTTAGTTCCCGTTACCGCAATTACTCTCACTCCGGAAACTTCTCTGTATCCGGCTTCCAGCTCACTTATTACCGGCACACCGTGCTTGCCGGCCTGCTTTAATATAGGGTTCTTTGGGCTGACCCCCGGACTGGTTACTATAATATCGTAGTTTTGAGGATTTACTTTACCGGGTCCGGTATTCATAATTAAATTTGCGCTATTTTTTATTTCGGCCGCGGCTTTTTTAATGTATTTTTTATCGTATCCGCTTACCCTGGCCTTACGGGAGATAAAAAACCGGGCCGCAGAAAGGCCGCTCTTTCCCAAACCAACTATAAGAACTTTTTTATTTTTATAGTTCATATTTTAATTTAGTCCGGTTTTTAAATCTGCGGCGGGAATTAATGATCATCTTAATTTAAGAGTAGCTAGAGCCATAAAACAGAGCATAATTGCTACAATCCAAAACCGTATAACCACCTGGGGTTCGCTCCAGCCTTTTAATTCAAAATGATGATGTAACGGAGCCATTTTAAAAACCCTTTTTCCTTTCCATTTATAATAAGTCACCTGTATAATAACAGACAGTATTTCAATTAAAAATACTCCCCCCACAACAATAAGAAGAATTTCCTGACGAATTATAAGAGCACAAACGCCCAGAATTCCCCCCATAAAAAGAGAAGCGGTATCCCCCATAAATACCTGAGCCGGAAAAATATTATACCATAAAAAGCCAAAACCGGCGCCGGCAAGCGCAGAAAGATACACCGTAAGTTCTCCCGACCCTTCCACATAAGGGACAAAAAGATAAGAGCTGAACTCTATATTACCTGCAATATAAGATAGTACGGCATAGGTAAGAGAAGCAAAAATTATACATCCAATGGCCAAGCCGTCCAGGCCATCGGTAATATTTACCGCATTGGAAGTACCTACCACAGTGACAATGACAAAAGGAAGATATAATATTCCCAAATTTAAAAAAGTATCTTTCATGAAAGGTAAAGTTAAAGCGTAGGGCTGACTTTCAAAAGTAGGATTTAAATATAGATAAACCGCTAACCCTAACCCCAGTATAAGCTGTCCCCCTAATTTAACCGGAGGGCTGAAACCCTCAGATTCATTTTTATAAACTGATAAGTAATCATCGGCAATACCTATGAGTCCCAACCAGACGGTACTTATTAAAATTATTAATATATAACTATTATTTAGTTTACACCACAGTAAAGATGACAAGAGCAGAGAAATTATAATTATCAGACCACCCATGGTCGGAGTTCCTTTTTTCTCATGGTGCGTTTGAGGCCCGTCGTCCCTTATTATTTGCAGATGTTTACGGTTCTTTAATATGGCTATTAAACGGGGGGCTATAATAAAACTGACCAGCAGGGATGTAATAAAAGCTCCCGCAGTGCGAAATGTTATGTACTGTAACACATTAAACGGGAAAAATATTTCCCGCAAGGGAAATAACAAATGATAAAGCATTCTATTTAAACTCCTCTAATATTTTTTCAAATTTTTCTTTTCGGGAAGCTTTCAAAACCACAACACTATCTTTAGAACTCACCTTTTTTATAATGTCGGCCGCTGTTTTTTTAGTATTAAATCTATAAATATTTTCAGCCTTCACATCCCCTTCTTTAGCTCCCTGAATTAGCTCCCGGCCGTTTTTTCCAGACGCCAAAACGTAGTGTACATTATTTAATTCCGAAATAAATTTTCCTGTCTGACGGTGCAAATCAGAAGCATATTTTCCTAGTTCCCTCATCTGCCCTATAACTGCAATAATTTTTTTAGATGGATAGATTTTTACCATATCTTCAAATAAACTTTTTACCGCCGTAGGATTTGAATTATAAGAATCATCTATAAAATCTATCCCGGATAACTTAATTTTTTTCATTCTGTGAGAACGGGTAACAAATTTCTCCACCCTTTTTTGCAGAAGTTCTTGGGGTATCTTAAAAATTTGGCCTATTACTATACCGGCCAGGGCATTATAAATATTAAATTGGCCCGGTATTTTTAATATGTACTCTTTATTTTCCACCTGAAAACGGCTGCATTCCGGATCCCGATTTAAAACAGAACCACGCACGTCAGCTCCCTTTTTAAAACCGAATCCTATATTTTTTATATTCAATTCTTCTACTTTTCCCCTTATATCCGGTTGATCATAATTGTAAACTAGTAATCCTTCACCGATTATATTATCAGCGAGTTCAAATTTAGTTTCAAATATATCCTTGTAGCTCCCAAAGTAACCTATATGAGCATCGCTAATATTGGTAATAACTCCAACTCTCGGTTCAATTAAACGGGAAAGCTTATCTATTTCTCCACGGTGATTTGCTCCCAGTTCAAACACTCCCAGTTCTGTATCCGATTTTATATTGAGTAAAGTAACAGGGACCCCAATCTCGTTATTAAAGCTTTTAGGGGAGGCCTTTACCTTATAACTGTTTTTTAAGATTTTTTCAGTTAGTCCGACCGTAGTTGTTTTTCCCGAAGAGCCAGTTATCCCTATAGTGGTTATGTTTAAGCTTTTACGATAACCCCTGGCTGCCTGCCACAGGGCCTGTGTAGAGGAAGAAACCTCTATATCACAATTTTTTGTTTCCCCTATTGTATATCCCCCTTTTTTTCGGACTTCATCTATATAATTATGACCGTCATTTTTTTTGCCTCTAAGACAGAAAAAAAGACTTCCTTTAAAAGCCCGTCTCGAATCTATTACCGCACCTTTCACCGGTAATTTATTTTCCCGGTTTAGTTTTCCACCGGTCCAGCGAGTAATTGAGCCTAAAGCGATTTTATCCATATACAGTTCTAAATATTAACATCCGGTTTATTTTTTAAAGATATTTCCGGGCCATTTTACGATCAGAAAAAGGTACTTTATTGTTTTTAAATATCTGATATTCCTCATCTCCTTTGCCGGCTATCAATATACAATCATTCTTACCTGCCCTGGTCACCGCCTCCTTAATAGCTTTTTCCCTATCTTTTATAACATAATAAGAAGCGCTGGTTTTTCTTAACCCTAATTCTATATCCAGTAAGATATCTACCGGATTTTCAGTGCGTGGATTATCTGAAGTTACATAGACAATATCCGAATAACTACCAGCGATCTGTCCCATCAGAGGTCGTTTTTCCCGGTCCCGGTCACCGCCACAGCCGAAAAGACAAATTAACCTTCCGGCAGTTAAATTTTTTAAGGTCCGTAAAACATTGTCCAGCGCATCCGGGGTATGGGCATAATCTATCACCACTGTTTTATTATCCTTTCCCTCAGATTTTACTATTTCCAGTCTTCCTTTGACCGGAGAAACTTCTGATATAACTTTACATACTTGTTGCATATTGTTAACTCCTTCTATTCCCGCCGCTACTGCGGCTAAACAATTATATATATTAAATTCTCCTATAAGATTTGTATCAATTTTTTCAGTAAAATTACCGGTTTTTAAAATAAATTGACTCCGGTTCATATTTAACTTTTTAATCTCTCCACGGTAATCCGACTCGGTGGTGAGCCCGTAAGTTTTTAACTTCTGTTTTATACCCGATAATTCATTTACAAGTCTATGCCCGTATTTATTGTCTTTGTTTACCACTGCCACACCGCTGCTTTTTAGCAAATCGAAAAGATGCTTTTTCCTTTTAAAATACTCTTCAAAATTACCATGAAAGTCCAGATGATCCCTGGTTAAATTTGTAAAAACAGCTGTTTTAAATTTGATATCTTCAACCCTTTTTAAAGCCAGGGCATGGGAAGATACTTCCATAACTACGTTTTCAATTCCACTTTCTAACATTTTTTTGAAAAGTTTATGTAATTCATTGGGCAGCGGAGTAGTCATACTGAATTTTCCGTTAGTATTATTATAGAAATAACCTGAAGTCCCTATAAGAGCGCTGTTTTTTTCTTTTTTAAGGATCCGGTAAATTAAATTTGTAACAGTCGTTTTCCCGTTAGTTCCGGTGACCCCGGTAAAGGATAACTTACGGGCCGGAAAACCATTAACGGCCGCTGACCATTTAGAAAGAACCTGTCTAGCATCATCAACTACAATAACTGGTAAAGGGGAACTACCCGGGTTTGTCTCGCTAACCACCGCCACCGCACCCCGACGGGCGGCTTCACCGATATATTTATTCCCGTGAGTTTTAGAACCCTGAAAAGCAAAAAACAGACTTCCCTTTTCTACTTTTTTAGAACTGGTAAAAATATCAGTTACTTCAATATTATAATCTCCGTTAAAATATTTCGGTTTACTATATTCAAATAAAGAGGATAATTTCATTTTACCTGATTTTTCATGACGTATTTATAATCTAGAGTATTGGAATAACTTAAAGCGGACCGGGCAATATTAGAAAAAACCGGCGCCGCCACATAACCACCCCAATGTAAGTCGCCGGCGGGTTCATCGAATATAACTACTATGGTATATTTGGGATCTTCCACCGGCACAAAACCGCCAAAAAGAGCTACATATTTATCTTCAGCGTAAGTCTTAGTTTCAGGATCAAATTTTTGGGCTGTTCCGGTTTTTCCGGCGGTCTGATAACCGGGTACTTTTCCCCTAAAACCTGATCCTTTTTCAACCACATTTAAAAGAATATCTTTCATTGTATCCGCTACTTCTTCACTTATTACCCTTCTTACCGGCATCTTGTCAAAATTATTTTGACTTTTATCGGTGGAACTTTTCTTTACTATCCGGGGTTCATATAAAATTCCGCCGCTGGCTATAGTTGAAAAGGCCCCTGCCAGCTGAATAGCATTGACCCCAACTTCCTGACCGAAAGAAATCCGGGAGACACTGGTCCCCGACCACCGGTCCGGTTTTCTTAAAATACCTCTAACCTCGCCGGGCAACCTAATTCCGGTAAAATTTCCGAACCCAAAATCCCGGGAATATTTATACAGCAAATTTGCGCCCAGCCTATCCCCAATTTTGGCCAGGCCTATATTTGATGAATACCACATAGATTCCTGAAAAGAAAGCTCATCGTAGGGTTCAAAATCTCTTATGGGAAATCCCCCTACTTTGTATTCCCCTCCTTCACAATCAATCATCTCACCGGGGGTGACCAGTTCTTCTTCCAGTGCTCCGGCCGCGGTGACAATTTTAAAAGTTGATCCCGGTTCAAAAATATTGGAAACAGCTTTATTTTTTAATTTATTATTATCAATTTTAGAGATCTGGATGCTATTTCTTTCCGGATATGTAGCCAGAGCCAGGATTTCACCGGTATGGGGATCCTGGATTATCCCTATAGCCCAGTTAGGGTCGTATTTCTCAAAACCTTTTTCAAGCTCACGATGAGTAATATACTGTAAATTAGAATCAATAGTTAACACAACTTCGGAAGATCGATTGCTAAAATTCGGTCGTTCTCTGACAATTCTTCTCCCGTGTGCATCAATTAAAGATTGATAATTAGTTCTTTTTTCTTTTAACTGCTGGTCAAAATTAAACTCTATGCCGGATAATCCCTGATTGTCCATCCCCACTTTTCCTATAACTGAAGTCGCCAGCGGCTCCCGGGGATACAATCGGCTATTTTCTTTTTCAATAATTAAGCCATCCAAGCAGTATTTATAAAGATTTTTTATATTGTCCGGGGGAGCTTTACGGGATATCCAGAAAAATGATTGATAGCTATTAAACAACTGGTTTATCCGGGCATAGCTTATATTTAGATTATTACTCAAGGCTCTTTTAAGTTCAGTGCTTCCTTCCCCCTGATAGGGGCTAAACCCCACCGAATAGGTATGCCGGTTAATAGCTAACTTTTCCCCGTTGCGATCGTATATATTGCCCCGTGGCGGAGAATTTACCGGGTTGCCGGCGGTAGAAGTGCTGCGGGCCTTACTTGCATAGGCATCGTGTTTTATTAACTGAATATAAAAAAGTCTTATCCCCAACCCGAAAAACATCACGAAAATTATAAAAAACACTAAAATTAAGCGGGCTTTAATCTTCATTGTAAGCTGCCCATTTTGTTATTCCGCGCGGGCATCTGTCACTGAAAACAAATTTCTAACATAAGCCAGCAGGGAGTTGGGGGTTAAGTCATACTGTTTAAGGTTTTGCCGGTCTATGTGAATAATGTTAATTTCAGAATCTTTCGGAACCCTCATATTAAAATCATGTCTTGCTTTTTTATCAATATTTTTCAAAGAGCAATGCATACGGGCTTCCTGAATTAAATTTTGGTTATATATCTCTTTTTGCTGAATTCCCTGTTTTAATTCAGTGATTTCATATCCTAATTTAAATATTGTAACTCTCTGCCAGGTTATAAGCATTATAATTCCCACAAAAAATATAATTACCAGCCCAGAAAGGTTAAACTTACCTGAATTTTTCATTTTTTTATCACCTCGCAAACTCTGAGATGGGCGCTTCTGGAAGATGGGTTTTCCTGAATTTCTTTGGAGGAAGGCCGGCATCCGGAGTCTTTCAAGATTTTTATCCGGGGGCTAATTGTCCGGGCTCCGCAACGGCATACCGGAAAGTTGGGCGGACATTCACACTTACCGCTAAATTTTCGAAAGACCTCTTTAACTGCCCTGTCTTCCAGAGAATGATAGGTTAGCACCGCCAAACGACCCGGATTTTTAGAAGTTTCAGGGCAGGTCAACAATTTTAAACATCTGGGTAAACTTTCTTTTATAATATCCAGCTCATTATTTATAAATATTCTTAATGCCTGAAAAGTTTTTGTGGCCGGATGTACTTTACTGCCCCCCGGGTAAGTTTTTTTAGCTTTAATTACAATCCCGGCCAGCTCCCGGGCACTCATAATATCTCCTTTTTCCTTTTTATATTTATAAATATGTCGGGCAATATTTTTAGCCTCGTACTCCTGGCCGTACTTTTTTAAAACTTGTTCGATCTCTCCGGACGGGGCGTTATTTAGCCATTCATATACCGGAATTCCCCTATTAATATCGTATCGCATATCCAGTTTTTTTTCTTCAGTAAAACTAAACCCCCTATTTTTCTTTTTTATATGCCGGCTGGAAAACCCTAAATCCAGTAAAATACCGTCAACTCTATCTATATTTATATCTTTCAAAATTTTACTCATATTTTTGTAATTATTATTAAATAACTTAAAACAGTCAGCTGTATCCGCCAATCTTTTTTGGGCCACTTCCAACATATCCGGATCTCTATCTATTCCTACTATAAACCCACCGGGAAAAACTTTTTTCAAAAGTTGCCGAGAATGTCCCCCTTCTCCTACAGTACCGTCGACCAGGGTATCTCCCGGCTCGGGCCTAAGTATATCTACAACTTTCCTGACCATTACCGGCTTGTGATAAACTTTTGTTTTCAAACTACTGCCTTATATATTTAAATCCACTATATTTTCCGCCAATTCTGAAAACTTATTCTTTTTCGAATGAGAATATTTTTCCCATCTACCGGGATTCCATATTTCCAGCCGGTTTAACATCCCTATAATTATTCCCCGGTTTTTTAATGCAGCATAATCTGCTAAATCTTCCGGAAGAAGAATTCGACCCTGGCTGTCGGCCTCTATACTTTTAGCTCCGGATAAAAAAACTCGTAAGAAACCGCGGCTGTCTTTTTTAGTCAGAGGAAGTTCCTGTATTTTTTCAGTTATTTTTTTCCACTCTTCCCGGGGAAATAAAAAAAGGCACCTTTCCATTCCTATTGTAGCTACCCAGTTACTGGATACTTTTAAATCCGAAGGAATAAAAAGCCGCCTTTTTGTATCTATTTTATGTTTATATTGACCTATTAATTTAAATGCATTCACCACTTTACTCCATTTCGCTCCACCATTTTTTTTATACAAAAAAAATAGAATTATGTCAAGACTTGTAAAAGGAAATTACAGGGTAAGTTTATTTATGTTATTCTTTAAATTTTTGCCTGAACTGGTTGTCTTTTTGAGAGTATTTATCTAATTTTTCAGCTATCCGGTTTATCTCTCTTGCAATATCTAAAAACTCATCTTTATCTCTAAGAATAAGTTTTACATCAAAATTCCCCCGGCGGATTTTTTTTAAGCCGGTTTCAATTTTTTCTATAGGACCAATAACTTTATGAGAAAGAAAAATTCCCACTAAAAATGCACCACCCGAAAGCAATATAACTCTTATTATATAGGTAGTCCAGTTTATTGTACCGCTAACCTGCTCTTTTGAAGATTCAACAGCAATTTCCCAGTAAGTTAACCCACCAAGGACCACGGCTGTTATCAATATGGCCAGTACTATTACTAGGGTATATTTTAACTGATATTTCCTATTAGTTAAATATTTTTTTCTGTTATAGTTTCCCAATTATTTTAAACTCCTATTTTTTTTGTTTTACTATATAATAAACCGGATACCGAAACTTCCGTAAGCCGGATTCTGTTTTAACGGTCATTTATCTATGCAGTCCACCCGGAGCTCAAATGCCGCGAGTCGCGGCTCGCTCCCTATTTGACATCGCTTTATCCGGGGTTTGACCTTTTCACTACGGCTTAATCCGTACTTAGTTTCTGTGCCACTTTCCCGAATTACCCTGTAAAGTCCGGACTTTCCTCTCCTTAATATTTTAAGGAGCGACCGATCTGAAAGTTTCGTTTTCCGGTTTAACTAAATTTTTTGCAATAAAATTATATCTTACTCCCGGGAAGATAGTATTCCGGTGGCCAGATTATGGGGAACTTTGGTATACTCCCGGGTTAAAAATTTATATTTAATACTACTGTATTTTCTCTCTGTATTTTTTATACTATTATATATTTTTTTTAAGGTCAAATTATTTACTTTATACTTACCGGTTAACTGCCTTATTACCAGCTGGGAATCCGAATGCACAACTATTTTTTTTACTCCCAGATCTTTTCCTCTTAAAACCCCCTCTTCTATGGCCCGGTATTCAGCTACATTATTTGTTGATTTTCCCAAAAAAAAGCCGGCTTTAAATATTAATTCATTTGCCGGGTTATAGATCACCACCCCTGCCGCCGAAGGTCCGGGATTACCCCAGCTGGCTCCGTCAGCGTACATTTCGTACTCACTACTATTTTTTTTCAACGTAAATAAATCTGTAACAGCTTTCGCACCTAGGTAATTTTTTTGGCGATTTTGCCTCATTTATTTTTTGGGGGGGTAACTGGGAATGACAGCCCGTACAACTCATATTTTCAACTTTTACCAGAGCTTTGGATTTCTGAGATTTTATTTTATCATACTTGCTTAATATACTATTCGGTATATCTTTTCGGTATGGCTCTATATTATCTTCAATCTCAGAAAGATTCTTACGGAGGTTCTTCTCTTCTCTTCTTAATTCCTCCTGAACTTCTTTAATCTGTTCCTTTTTTTGGTTCAGTTTTTTCTCTAAATCCCGAATAGTTTTTTCAATATCTTCAATCTTTTCGTAAAATATAATAATATCACTTTCTTTATTATCTATTTCTTTTTCTTTATTTTTTATCTCTTTTTGCATCTTCCGGTAAGCCAGATTGCTCTTTAACATATTTAATTTTTCTTTGTGTTTTACAATAAAATTTTGAGCGTCAGTCAGATCCAGCTCCCTGGATTTTAAATCATTCTGAATCTGTTTTAAACTTTTTCGGGTATGGATTATCTCTTCTTTTAACGTACTGGCTTCATTATTCTGCTCTTCTATTAAGCGGGGGATTTCTTTTAATCTGGCAAGTATATTGTCGCGAACAAGATCCAATTCCTGGAGCTGTATCAAATTTCCTAATTTAGATTTTTTAACATCCATTTATCAATGCCTTCTTGGTTTCAAAACTCTTCATATTTCAATGGTGGGCAATGCAGGATTTGAACCTGCGGCCTTTCGGATGTGAACCGAACACTCTCACCACTGAGCTAATTGCCCGCAAAATTTGGTGGGCCCACCAGGACTTGAACCTGGGACACCCTGATTATGAGTCAGGTGCTCTAACCAACTGAGCTACGGGCCCATTGATTTTATTTTTTATATTTTTTTTAAAGAAATGTCAAATTTATTCAGGTCTGTATCTCAACCGGAATTTACAATTACAGTGAGTTTATTAGCGTACAATCATAAGTACCGTTTCAACCGGTCCTCGGCCGGTTATAAGTTTAAGACTGGTTAAAGTACACGCTTCTTTTTTACCCAGGGTTATCGTTTCAATATCTTCCTTCTGCACAAAAAGACGTTCAATTTCAGTTTTTAGTACTTTTTGGGTTATATCGTTCATACCGGATTCTTTTAAAACCTGTACGAAATTTTCATCGATCTTTTTGAAAGATTTTTTGGGGGACAACCTTTCAAAATGTCTGTTCATATAAAATATATTGTGAGCCCTATCAATTAAACCTATTCCTAAAGGTATATTGTTTATCAAGCTGAAGGCGTACGAAGAGGATAGTGTCTTTTCGGGTTTATACACATCGATTTCAATTCTTCTGGCATCGGTAATTTTAACTTCTATTTCACTGGAATTTTTTATCTCATTTAATTTAAAATCATTGAGCCGTTTTAATTTTAAACAGTTTACTGCTCTGTTTAAAAAAATATTGATATCTTCAATATCCTGGGGGTACCTTATAAAAGATGAAGCGCCATATCTTATAGCTTCTACCGGTAGCTGATTCTGTCGAGCTTTTCCCATAACAATTATTTCAACCGATACTTCTAATTTAACTATATCCTTTATTATCTTAAGCTTTTCTTTTTTGGAACAACAATCTACAATAACAACATCGACAACACCTTTTTTTAACTGGTCAAACAACTCATCTTTACCGGCAGTGTTTTTCAGGTAAAAATTCTGTTTATTCAGTCTTTTATTTATTTTTTTAAACCCCTCAGCTTTGTTCCCATAAAAAATAACTTTGAACCTTCCGGTGGTTATATGCATACTTTTATAAATATTAAATGCTTTGTTTACCGAACTTAAAATCTTTTCCTTTTTTAAAGGTTTACGGTAATAGTCAGCGGCTCCTGCCTGAATAACATTTACTGTAATATTGTAATCGTCATATCCGGTGACTACTATGGTTTGGGAAATAGGATTAATTTTTTTTATCTTCTCTAAAACATAGTCGCCGTCTTTATCGGGAAGCTTAAAATCCAAAATTACCACCCCGGGTAAATTTTTCCTGAATTTTTCTACCGCACTCCGGGCAGTATTGGCAACATCGGTATTATAGCCTTTCCTATCTAATAACTGTGCCAGATAAGTACTTAAACTGGGAGAGTCCTCTACAATCAAAACATCTTTGCGGATTGTATCTTTTTCTTCTATATCTATATCATCAGCTATATACATCATTTATTCATTTTTTCCATTTATTAAATAATAACACGGGAAATCTCATAATTCAAATAAAATATATTATATCTACTTACTTTTATTAAAGGGGAATATTCCAGGCGGGACACAAAATCTTATAGGGACAATAATTACATTTTTCACCTTTTCTAGGAGGGAATTTTTCGGTCTGTATCCCCCTTATTAAGCTATTTAATTTTTGAACTAAAAATTTTTCATCGGGAACCGAAACCAAACTATTTAAACTTACATAATATATTTTACCCTTAATAGGGTTAAAATTAAATATCTCTTTTATGGCTTTTTTGTATATGGAAAGCTGAAGTTTATAACTGGCAGTACGGATAGATTGAGAAGTTTTGTAATCTATTAAAACAGTCCCATCCGGATTGCGGTCTAACCGGTCAACAGTGCCCTTTATGTAACAGTTATTATGATTTAGCACAAAAGGTTTTTCAGTGTAAATTACAGACCCGCACGGTTTTAAAATTCCAGATTTACAGATATTATCCACGGCTTTTTTTACTTTTTCACCATAAAATGCCCCATAATCCTCCACCTTAACACCGCTTTCAACTATGAGTTCCCTGATCTTTTCTTTCATAATACGGGAAGTCTCAAATTTTTTAAATTTAAAATATTCTTCCAGCATCCTGTGTACCGCAGATCCGAATAATGCCGGGGAAAAACCTCTATTATAGGGAGATACCGGTATTTTGTACTTGTATCGGTATTTATATAGTAACGGGCAGGCAGAATAAACATCCAGCTGGGTAACAGAAAACTCCTTTTTAAGTTCCCGGGTTTTAAAATATACCGGTACCCCTAACTTATTTAAATACTTTTTAATATCCCGGGGATTAATTCTCATCTTAATTTTATTGTTGGAACGATTTTTTAAAGCAGAGTCAGATGACAGATTTACATCCGGTACCTTCTCTGTCTTTTTAATTATTTTTTTTAAGTCTTTTTTTAACTTGTACCCACTATCCTTTTTAGTTAAAAAATATCCCAAAAACTTGGAAATTTTTCCTCTAAAATTTTTCTGGCCGCTTATAATTAATTTTTCCTGGGCCCTGGTAAGGGCCACATACAGTAATCTTCTTTCTTCCAGGTTATGTTTTTTATACAGGTGGGGCTTTAAATATTTAGAATATAAAGACCCTGAAGAATTGTCCCTGATTACCATCCCTAATTTTTCATTAAAATGATACTTATCCATCTTTTTTTGCCCGGGAAAATTTGCCCTGGAAATATTAGACACAAAAACTACCGGAAACTCTAAACCTTTAGACTGATGTATGGACATTAAATGAACTACATTTTCTGCCCGGGGGCGGGCTTCGGGTTCACCTATTTTAGCCTGTTCTATTTTTCGTAAATGCTGGGCATAATCTATTAACGTTGTAAAAACATTTTTTTGAGCGTACTTCCGGGCATTGCTTATAAATTTATTTATATTGGTTATTTCTCTGGACTGCCGGCCGCCGGGACGGGAAATAGCCCAGTATTTAATCCCGCTTTTTTCCACCAGTTCATTTAACAAAGTAACCACATCCGTAGTATTTTTCCTGACTCTGAAATAATCTAAAAAGCTTACCAGTCTCTGAGCAATTTTCAACTTACTGCATTTAAGTTTTTCATACAAATTTTTATCCGGATTATTTTTAGATATTTTAGAAAGTTCTGAATCTTTAACCCCAAAACCCGGCGAACGAAGTACCCTCAACATCTCTCGCTGGGAAAAAGGATTCTCTATTATTACTATAAAGGAAATTAAATCTTTTATTTCCGGCTGCTTGTAAAATCCTGTCCCTCCCACTGTTACGGTATCTATTTTTAGTTTACGGAGTGCTTCTTCGTACTCCCGGCAATTTTTAACCCCTCTAAAAAGGATTACTATGTCATCCGGATTATATCCGGATGATAAAATATTTTTAACTCTGGCGGCGACAAAGTCCGCTTCTTCTGACCGACTTTCTCCTAAAAAAAGTTCTACTTCCCCTTCTCCTGGAGTAGCGCACTCTATAGGATGGTAATCGTTTATCTGCTTTGTAAAGACAGTATTTATCATTTTAGGAATAGGATTTCGGGATCTAAAATTTTTTGTTAACACCACTTTTCTTTCGGATGGTAACCTGTTATAATAATTTATGATATGGCTGGGCTGGGCTCCCCGGAAGCCGTATATAGACTGCTGTTCATCGCCCACGGTAAAATAATTATTCTGGGGTTGAGCAATAACCTTCAACAGATTTACCTGGGCCGGATTAGTATCCTGATATTCATCAACTAAAATATATCTGTATTTTTGTTGCACATCTTCTCTTATCCGAGAATAACTTTTTATGATTGCGTAGGTACTCATAAGCAGTTTTCCAAAATCCATAAAATTCTCTTCATTTAAACAGTATTCGTAATTTCGATAAAGTATATATATCACCCGGTGAATATCAGAGTTGTTTTTAATGTTTTTTTTAAACTCCTTCGGAGATATTAATTTTTGTTTCAATTTATTTATAAGGTCAAAAGAATCTGCCAGAAAAATATCCCTGGACTGCTCAATATCCAGTCCCCAGTCAATTTCATCATCTAAAATCCGGGCACCTACTTTTCTAAAAAACAAATTAGATTCAACTGCATCCAACACTCTAAACTGAGGGTCTATACCCACCCGAAAAGCATGTTCCTTTATAAATTTTGAACAGAAACCGTCAATTGTTGAAATCTGAGAATTCCTTAAAATTTCTTTTGAAATTTCCTTAGAAAGCCTTTTTTTCATTTCCCGGGCCGCTCTTTTAGTAAAAGTAACGGTAAGGATAGACCCGCATATTTTTTTAGAAGAAATTTCTTTTCTTAAATTATTACTGTATATATTGATGAACTTATTTACCAGAACTCTAGTTTTTCCTGTTCCCGCTCCCGCTTTTACAACAAACTTACCATCCGGAGAAT
Organism: uncultured bacterium; assembly: GCA_964476445.1. GTDB lineage: Bacteria > CG03 > SLGR01 > SLGR01 > JAGXOG01 > CAYZAK01. The sequence continues at coordinate 22,049 of CAYZAK010000010.1, read as the reverse complement.
TAACGGCTTTATACTGTTGTCGGGTAAATTTTTCAGTCATTATTATCACACAATCGGGCGTAATAGCAAAACCGGCAGTTATTACTTTTTGCGGGCCGGGCAGGAAATTTACCATTTTTAATTCCAGATACTACTTTTTTTAGCCTCTTTTTTGCTTCATTGGTTACCCGGGCTGCTCTTTTTTTAGAAAAATCAATTGTAATATTCATCTTTGACGCTTTTTTTCTCAATCTACATACTGTAAAGTAACGGCTGTTTCGGGCCCATTTGTATATTGGTATCTGGAAATTTTCACCTCTTTCCACCGCATTTAATAATCCCCGGGTAGCGGGCACTCTTTTTCCCGTTTTATAATCCACTATCCTTTTTTCTCCATTGGGCAGTTCATCTTCCCGGTCACATCTACCCCTTATCTTTATTTCGTCAATATTAATTTTAAAATCAACTTCTAAGCTTTTTATCTTAAAATCTTCCCCGGCCGGACCCTTAAAATATTCTTTTAATATATTTAAAGCTTTTTTATACAGATTTCTACTTTCAAACTCTGAACAAAACTGTAGATCAGACCAAATAATTTTTAATTTTTGCAGCGCCTCCTTTCTATTAGTAACCCCGATATCATATATCTTTTGAAATATTCTGTGCACAGCAATTCCAAAACTTTTATATATGGTATCAGGTTCATCTATATTCATTATATACCTGTAAAAAAGTATCCGGGGACACTTCACATAACTTTCAAGCATTGTGTAGGAAAATGTTTGGGGTAAATTTTCTCTGACTCTGTCAAAAAAGTTGGCAGGGTTATGTTGCTTCACCTTGTAAAGCAGTTTTAGCTGTTTTTTAAAATCTTTACCGGGCACTTCAATTTCATTAATTATCTTACCGGGAATATTTTCTGCCAGTTCACAGATAAAGTCTGTAACATTAATTATGGTTTCTGAGCTTTTATAACTGATCTGGGAAAGTTTTTTCTCCTCCAAAAATTCTGATTTATTTATTGCTTTTCCAGAATTGTCAAAATTATACCAGGCATGTACAGTTTCTTTACCCCCCCGGGTAGAAGCTATACGGTAAAGTCTTTCTTCAAATTTGTACCTTTTTTCGATATCAAAAACCGGTTTAAAACCTAAATTCTCATAATCTTTAATTTTTAACAATGGATTCTCAAAAAATGGACGGGGAAAAGTATCCTCTACCATATCTACAACATAGGCAAGTTTACATCTAATATTTTTTGCCTGCTGTACAGTCATTATTTTTACTGCTTCTATTTTAGGGATATGGGGGATATTCATATCCTTTCCGAAACCGCTTAATAATTCATAAAGATTTTTCATGAATAATTTAAAGGTAAGGCGACGACCTTCCATTTTTTCAAAATGGCGGGCATAATCCTCAACAATTTTATAAAAATAGCTATATAGCCGGGAAGAAAATTCACCGGCGGCGGCTGTTTTTAAAAAACCGAATTCTTCCATAATATAATATATAAAAGAAAGCAAACCGGTTTCTCTTGACCGCTTTCTTAACACTTCTATATACTGGCAAAATCTCCGGTATCTGTCCGGTTCATTTTCTTCCATGACAATCAGCATGGATTTTGATTCAATAACCGATTTGTTGTGTAGCATATCTATCTCTGTCTCACTGAAAATAACTGTCAATCTCAGGACTCTTCTAAGATTAATCGCACTATCCTCCGTTTTATGATCTATAAAGGCCAGTACGGACATTAATTCTATTATTTCCGGCTGTCTGAAAAAACCGATCCCGCCTAAGGTTAAACTATTTATACCCCGACTTTTCAAGGCCTGAGTAAAAAGTTCCATATTCTCCCCTACAGAACGGGCCATTATAATAATATCAGATGGAGATATTTTCCCTTTTTTTAACCTTACGCCAATATCATCTGCTACCATTTCAGCCTGGTCGTCCCGGGTCGGCGTTTCTATAAAAGTGTTTTTACTCTTTATCTTTTCTTCAGATCCCGGATTTTTTATTTTAAAATTGAACTTTTGTTTTAACTTCCATCTTAATTTCCGGGGTCTGGCTCCCCTGAAATTATAAATGGAAAGATCAGGATTGATAGATATATGTACATGCTTAGAATTTTCGGCTAACCGGTAAATCACATCCCCCATTATTAAATCCATATCCTCTGTTTCGTAACTCATGAGAACTTTAAAATCTAATAGATCAGGATGCTTTCTGACCAATTTTTTAGTATTAAGATGAAGATCCACAAAATCCGCATAGTTTAATCCCTTAAGTTCTTTTTTGTAAAGTTGAAATATTTTTTCCAGTTCTCTGTATTTTTGTTTTTCCGGCCCTTTGATGCTTTTTATTTTTTCGGTCCACCCCGAATTTCTTTTGTCCACATCTATAAAATTAGATATTTCCCTAACCAAACCTTCTCTGTTTCCGGCCGTCTTAAAATATTTTAAGTGTAAATCTCTTTTTAAAAGGGTCCGAACAATCAGTCTTTTCTCAAAATCAGTAATAATTCGAAATCCCGGGACCATATCTGTATAATAATAATTTTCTCTTAAAATTTTCTTACAAAAAGAAGTGACACTCTCTATCCAAAGTTCACTATAGGAGTCTAAATGTTTTTTAGCAAATTTTTTTATATCTTCCGCAGATTGTACAGAATTAGTTAATACCAGAATTTCATCGGTAGATATACCGCTTTCTATAAATTTTTTAAGCTTTTTTTTAAGATATTCTTTTTTACCCGATCTGGGTGGACCCTGTAAAATTTCAAAGGCCATGACGGTGAATTTTTAAAGAATCTCGAGGATGAATTGTGTTTGAAACCATATTATTCCATTTTTTTATCTGATTCGCACTTACATTAAATTTTTGAGATATGCTCCATAAACTGTCCCCTCTTTTAACCTCATAATAAACTACCCGCCGGGTCCGGCGGTTGATTTCCTGTTTGGTAAGATACATATCTTTTGAAAATACCGAACTTAATTTTTCGTATTTTTCCGCCGGGATTCGAATATTATATTCTGTATCGGGCGGGGTACACATCTGTTTAATTTCAGGGTTAAGAAGCTGTATCTTTTGTACCTCTAGGTCACATAATTCTGCTATATCTCTTAAATCCACACTGTTTTTAACTTTAAACTCCCGCCAGGAATATGTCTTTTCTTTTAATGGCTCCATACCAAACAATTCAGGCTCTTTTAATATAAACATTACCGCCATAATTCTAGGAACAAAATTCTCAGTTTCACGGGGTAAAAAAAGTTCCCAGTAATCATCGGTTTGCCACTTGTTAATTCTTCTTCGAACTCCGTTAGGCCCGTAATTATAACCTGCTAAAGCCATCTCCCAGTTTCCGAACTGTTGATATAAATCTTTTAAAAACCTGGCTGCAGCCCGAGTTGATTTATATGGATCTCTTCTTTCATCTATCCAATAATTTATTTTTAATCCCTTTTCTCTAGCGGTAGCTTCCATAAACTGCCACATACCCACCGCCCCTACCGGCGAACGAGCAAAAGGAAAATAACCGGATTCGACAATAGGCACGTAAGCCAAATCCCGGGGCAATTCGTAATCAGTTAAAATTTTTTTAACCTCCCCTATATATTTTTGAGATCTTTTTTGCCACAGCTTAAAATATTCCCCACCCCGGTTAGTATAATAATCTATCCATTTTTCCACCCGATCATTCCATATTAAAGGAAATAATTCGGTTTCAATATAAGAAGTACGGGAGTTTGGGGACTGATTAGCTTTTATCCTGAGTAAAGCTACCTGAGTGTGAAAATTTTCATACTCCAAATTAGTAATATTATCTTTAAACTCTATTAAGTTTTGAGTAATATTGTCGCATAGTTCTCGGGTCCGCTCTAAATTTCCATTTTTGAATTCCAGATTAGCTTTTTCTATCGTTTCCCGGATTCCCTTAATCTCGGTAGCGATATTGTAATCATTTTTAACCATGGATGGATGACTACTTATATTTACCCCAGCACAACCAATCCCCAGAAAAAAAAGGACCGGGATCCCAAGTTTTAGATAACCAACAATATTTATATTATTATTCTTTTTCGGGTTTGGACTTTTTTTGTTTAAGTTTTTTCTGTAAATTTTTTATCTTCTTTCGTCTTTTTTCTTCTCTTTCAATATTAAGCTTAAATTCCACATCCAAGCAGGCACCCTCGTAGATATCAATATTAAACTGAACTGCCGGGATCAGCATTTTGCCCCCACCTTCAATTTCTATAACCGCAATTTTCCCATCTTCTATTCTATCAATAACCGCTTTCATTTAAAACTCCTTTATTAAACTATACATTTAGTTTAAAATATTCCTCCCATTTTTCTGAATTATTTTTTCTCGGGTGGAGTGTAGTCTATCGTTCTTATGGGGAAAGGAATATTTATATTCTCCTTATCATATCGCCGGTGTAACTTTTTTATAAACTCATGTTTTAAAGTAAACCTGTCAAAATAATCTTTAACCCTCACTACAACGTTAAAATCAATAGATGAATCGTTAAAAGTATTGTATCTTACTCTTGGGTCAAAATTCGTGTCCCCACCTTCAAAATCTTTTACCACCTCCCTGGCTACTTTAAGAGTTATATTTTCAACTTTTTCCAGATCACTGTTATACGAAACACCGACAGGTATTCTTAGTAAACAGTACCTTCCCGAAAGATTATAATTGGTCACAATAACCTGGGCAAGCGTAGAATTAGGTACTACAATCATATTCTCCGCTCTGGTTTTTATAGTTGAATTCCGCCAGGTTATATCCACAACTTCCCCCTTCTCACCGGACTCCAGGCTGACAAAATCGCCCAATCTAACCTGTCCGGCAAAGATAATCTGCAAACCAGCAAAAAGATTAGATAGGGTATCCTGTAAAGCTAAGGCTACAGCTAAACCACCTACCCCCAAAGCTGTTATTAAAGGAGTTATTTTTATGCCCAGACTCTGAAATATCAATAACAAACCTATTACAAAAACCGCTATTTTGGTTAGATTTACAAATATAGTGGTTGACTGCAGTCCGGTCTGGGTTTTATTAGAATAATACTGAGTTATATTGGCAATTATATTTATGACAGCAAAAGTAGCCGTAACTATAAATAAAACTATAACAGCACTTGTAATTAACCCGGAAGTATTTTCGGATAATTCAGTAAAAGGAATAGATATTCTTATCCCGGCCATTAAAAACCAAAAACTTACGTAAGACTTAACAGGTTCTATTAAAAATTTCCATAAATCATTTATCTTTGCAACCATTTTTAGCACATATTTAAAAAGAAATTTTCTGACTAATAACCCTGTAAACCACGACAATATTATTACTGTAACCGGTATAATAAAAGAAGGCTTTAGAAAATAATTAAACATTATAACTTGCTCCTTTTTTTAAATTCATGTTTATCAATTTTTTTATCTAAATATTATTATTTGTTCATTCCAATTCCGTAAAAGTAGTGTAATTTTATATAAATTACTCCTGCGTGGCAAATTAATTATGATTTCACATTTTTAAAAAATTTTGTTATCTTTAATAGAGAAAATTAAATCAGAGGGAGAAAACAAAATGAGTGTATTAACTAAAAATCAAATTTTACAGCAGATACAAAAAGGAAATATTAAGATAGAACCATTTAATAAAGACCGGGTCGGCCCGGCTTCAGTGGATTTAAGGCTGGACAATAAATTCAGAGTTTTTAAAAAAATTCACGGCACCTTTCCAGCTAAGGAGGAAGCCGACCACGAAGATGTCACAGAATACCTGGAAGTCAATGACTATTTTCTTTTAATGCCAGGGGAAAGTGTACTGGGGATAACTAAAGAAAAAGTAAGTCTGCCCGAAAATATTTGCGGCTGGCTGGAAGGACGCAGTACTTTTGCCCGACTGGGGCTAACTGTACATGTAACGGCCAGTTTTATGCACCCAGGTATATCCAGTAAACAGGTTCTTGAAATAAATAATGTATCTTCAATTCCCTTAGAACTGTATCCCGGTACTTATATATGTCAATTTATATTTCAGCGGTGCGAGGGAAAAGCTAAATATACCGGGAAATACAGGATACAGGAAAAACCCTAAAATTATTCCTGGTGAAGTTTTTCTAATTTTTGGTTAATTTTTTCCTGGGTTTCATTTTTCCCCATAAAGCCGGGCTTTTGCTGCTCAAATTCACGGAGTTCTTCAGAGCTGATTCCCATTTGAGATCTTACGCTCTGAGCTTTCTCCCGTAATTTGGCCTGTAACTCTTCAACTTTATCCAGATCGCCTTCTTCCATTGCCCGGGCAAACTCCTGTTGATGTTCCTTTTGTCTTAACCTTAACCGGGCAGTATATTCAATATAATCTTCTTCCGATAAAGAGATTTCAACGTCTTCTCCCACTTTTTGTCTTTCGCTTTCTGACTGGTGAGGTCGTTCTATGCGTTCACCGTCCCTATCTTCACGCCCGCAGCCGGTCATGACAAGCGCAGTTAAAATCACCACTACAGGTAACAATTTACTGACAATCATTGTGCCTCCTTTTAGACATTAATTTTACGCCAACTAACTACTGTCAACCTATTTAGTAGTTAATTCCTCCAGTATTTCTTCCGTAACATCCCGTGCTCCTGCAAAAAGGACACTTTTATCCATTACATAATCGTATCCCTTCTCTTTAGCTATTTTACCTATATCTTCCTGTAGGGATTGAGTTGCCTCCCGCTCCAGACGGGCCCTAATTGGTGCAGTTCCTGCTGGTTCATCTGCTGCCCCATACGCTGTTCCTCCTCACTCATCTCTTGGAGGCGTTGCTGCATTTTCTGGTGTTCGGCCTGAAATTCAGCCTGGGCCTCTAAAAACGGAGGATATTGTTCTAATATTGTATTTGTATTTACCGCTACAATAGTAACCTTATCTTCCGCCGGAGAATATTCTGCCATAACTGTTAAAACTAAAGCTATCATTACCAGCAACTTGATCTTTTTCCATATTTTTAATTTATTTTTTGTCATTTATAAATGTTCCTCCTGTATTTTATAGTCAATCTTTAATTCTATTATTTATAAACTATAACATATTCTTAGAAATGTCAAAGTATATTACAGTTTTGCCAGGGGTACATCATTAAAATTTTCTTTTAGAAGTGAATTCTTTAGTTTAAATATGTTTTCGATCTTACTATAGAGTTCTTTATTATTGAATTCAACCTTTTCAACACCGGCATTGTTCAGAGCTTTTATAATATACCAGGCTGTAACTTGTTCATCTTTTTTAGCCGGTTTAAAATAGCGTATTTTTTTCTGGTGCACTTCTTTTAATATACCTACTTCGGTTAATTCATAAAGCATGCGGTTAATAAGTTTAATAGGCCCACCGGACTTTTTAATTATCTCTTCTGCAGTTAAAGGAGGCCTCTTTTTAACCCTGTTTATATAAATTATAGCTGTCACCAAAAGTCCGGCTTTCTCTTTTAAAGAAAAACTTACGGCCCCGGGACGGCCTTCCCGTTTATATATTCTATGATTTTGAACTGCAAAAGAGATTTCAGCACCGATTAATATTATTAACCATATTATATATATCCATATAAAGACAAGAGCAAGCTGGGAAAAACTGCCGTATATAATATTAAGTTCGGTAACCGCCAGCCGGGACCATATAATATATACCCGATAAGACATATGCCACAGCAGACCGGCGATGAAGCCGCCGATCAGCGCAGCCTTCATTTTTATCTTGACAACCGGAAAAGCAAAATATAAAAACGAAAACCCAAAACAAGTTATTAAAACCGGTATAACCCCCCGGCTAAACGGTAGGATATCACCGGCAAAATCCATGGCCCCAGATAAGCCCACTGTTATAACCACGGGTAAAATTATAATTGCCGAAATATAATACAGAATTTTCTTATACAGAGGACGGCTTTCTTTTACTCCCCATATAGTATTAAAAGCTTTTTCCACGTTAGTCAATAAAAATACTGTAATTTTAAGCAACACCACCGCTCCTATAATACCTAATGCCCCCAGACGGGCTGTATCGACGTACGTTATTATTTCCTCAGCCACTTCGGCATCAAATATAACCCGATTTAAAAAATCTGCACCGTATGTCCTCTGTATACCAATTTTGTGTAGAATGGAAAATATTATCGCCGCGGTGGGAACAAGGGCTAAAAGAGAGTAGTAGGTAAGCGAGGAAGCCAGCACATGGCCTCTATCACGGATAAAATCTTTTATTATTATAGTTGATATTTTTAAAATCTGAAATCCCCCCCCCCGTATGCTCCCGTACTTGTGGGGATTGATTATCCAAAGTTCTTCCTCAAAAAAATTTTTATTTTTTGTTTTATTATTGTTTATTATAGATTGTATAGTATTCACTTACTATTTTTCATAGGCTTTCATACTAAAGTATTTTAGTAAAATTTGCAAAATTTATTACGGTTTAAAATTTGTAAAAAAAATCAATATCCCCTTTTTCTTAGCTGTTTTTCATCAAAACCAAAGTAGTGGGCTATCTCATGTACCACTGTTTTAAAAATCTGTTCTTTCATTTCGCAACTGAATTCAGATCCAAAATACTTTTCAAAACTTTCCATATAAATTTCAATTCGGGTAGGTTCTTTCTGTATATAAAAAGAATTTCTATATTCCCGTTTGAGTCCTATAAATATCCCGAAAACCGTCTTATCGGGATAACGTTCCTTAACGGCCCGGGGAACTTCTCTGCGTACAATAATACGTATTTCTTCTTTATAAAGAATTCTTCTGTACTTTTGGGGTAAATTACGAATTATTTTTTTTACTTCAAGTTCGAACTTCTGGAATTTCATTAAAACCTTCTTGTATAATAAACTTTCCCTACTTCTTTAAATATTTTATACAGTATTAAGTCAAATGCAATATCCTGGTTCTAGGGTTGACATTTAACTAAATAAATTAGTATAAGTTTAATTAGCAAGTAATGTGACTTTACTCATAGATAATTATTTCAAATTATGTTATTATTATATTGGAGTATAAAATTGGGAAGAAGGAGAATATATATTATGAAAATTCAAAAAAAGTTTACTGCAGGTTTAGTTTTAATGCTGGGTTTTAGCTGTTTTCCCGCTTTAAGCCTGGCATCTCAGGCCCAAATTACTGATTTAGAAGGCCGGGTAACCATGAGAGAATCCGAAAACGCCGAATGGCAAGATGCCCGGCTCAACGCCCAACTTTCTATCGGTTACGAACTTAAAGCCGGAGAAAAAGGCCGGGCCACTATTATTTTTGAAGCGGGCCACGAAACCCGGCTGGAAAATAATAGTTCTATAAAAATAAATGAACTGGATAACCAGACAAATCTGGAGTTATTTAAAGGAAAACTGCATAACAAAGTAAAAGAACTTTCAGCCACGGAAACTTACCAGATTACCACCCCTCAGGCCATATGCGGGGTACGAGGAACCGAGTTTATTGTAACTGCTGCCGAAGATACCCATATAAAGGTTATTTCCGGAGCAGTATCTTTCACCGAGATTGAAACCGGTCAGACAACCACAGTACCCGCCGGTAAACAGTCCCGGATAAAAAAGAACCAGGCTCCGGAAAAACCGTATGACACTGAAGAACCGGTTGACAATGATACCGGGGAACAAACCGAAGCTACTGACCCGGAAGAAACACCAGCCGAAGAATTAGCGGACGCCTCTGAAACTGAAGTCGAAGCAGAACCTCAGCAAGAAGAGCTGGACCTGGCTAAACAGGAACTTAGAAATGAAATAAGATCGGCCGTAATCGACATAAGAGCTGAAGTCCGAGAAAGTCAAAATGTAATAGAACATACCCGGGAAGCGGACTCTGTTACCGGCCGTTCCCTAAAAGATGTACACGGCAATCTGGTACGTGTGGAACAACATCTCATGAGACCTGACAGTAAAACCCTTCAGTTTATAAATATCAACAAACGGGATAATTACAAATATAAGGGGAGAATGAACGTTACTCCCACCGGAGCCCGGCTGGACAGTTTTGAGAGTCGGGTAACCTTCAATCGAAATATTCCTGAAAAAATTTCCGGGTGGTTCGATTTTGTAAAAGACATAGATGAAAGTGACGCGGATTTTCACCCTGAAATATTTAAGATGACTGTGAATAACCAACATGACCGCATAGAGATGACCTCAAAATGGAACTACACGGATGAAAATATGGACGAACCTGAGGTTAAAATCATAAGCGCTCACAAGGATTATAACGGTACCTGGAAAATAGATTCGGATGCCGATCAAGGTTCGGCCATAGGACAACCCGATGATATTGACAAAGCTGAAATGTGGGCTATCTCCCCGGCAATGCGGGTGTATGACCCTGATACATCAGAAGAATACTGGATCCGCAACGGCATAGAGAACTGGCTTATAAATAATGACGGTAATGTTTTTGCCTTTAAAGACCTGGAAGACGGGGATATAAATCCGTTCGATATATTAAAAAGAATAGCTTTTCAAACCTCCTACACGGTACGCCATAATTATAACGAGGACCACTTCATGAACGAAAAAGACGTAGATAATACGACAGAGAACCGGAGGGCTGCTCTGGAAGGTTTTAACAAAGCTGACAACTTCTTGTACCGGAACTTCGATCTGGTGGTCACCCCGGATATGGCTTTAAATGTTTTAGAAGAAATGGCTAAAAACATAGACGTATCTAAGCTGGACACGGACGAATAAAATAAAAGGAAAATAGCAAATATGAAAAAGTTTATACTTATTGCGCTTTTTAGCGCCGGCGGGTTTTTTATGGCCCCGGCTAACGGTACCCGGGCACTGGCCGGGCCGCCATCTTGGCTGATTCCCACTGCATTAAGGTTTGTCAGCAGTCCGGATGATTTTTTCTACAATCTTCATCTTGACAACGTGGATTATTCCCCCTCCCGGGCTAAAGATACAGTTTCTATCCGGACAAATTTTTTAGCTACAACTTTTCCCCTATCATGGATGAACTTAAACGGCAAGATTAAAATTTTAAACGACAGCAGTCTTACCGACTGGTCTCCACAGGTTGACATTACCGGCGCATACGGCAGAATTGCAATGCTGGAATTAATAGCCGACGAGGATGTTCCCGATCCCTCCATGAACAATTACAGCGTGGGGTTGACCCTTACCAAACGGGTTTCCCGGGAAACCGATCTTTTCGCCGGTATTCACCGGTCGGTGGTTACACTTGATGTTAGCCTCCCCGAAGACAATGTTATCGAAATAACTGACGAAACCACGCTCAGTTCAATAGTGGTCTCTCGCAGAGATAACGTACTCATCACCGGTATAACCAACACGGTGGATTTTGAACAGGAAAAAAGGATAACCGCTTATATGGGGTACGGATTTAACTACAATAAAATATTTTCCCGGTTTGCATGGCAGAATCGTCGCTTGGAAATAGGTTTTAATATATATCCCGAAGGTTTACTTGTAATTCATCCCTTTTTAGGATGGCAATGGAGATTCTAAATATGAAAAAAATACTAATTTGCATAATACTTTCAGGTTGGATAACAGGAACTTTAACGGCAATGGATATTGTCCCCTATTATAACTATCAGTTTTCTCAAGGGGCCTCGGTTTCCCCCGAAGGAGATCTAGGGTTTCTGCTAAATTTATCAAATGATATAGGCACTATAGTCAAACCCCTGGATAACCATAGTTTCATAGGGTATTATTCGCTTAATTATCAGGGACCGGGCTTAAAAGTACAGGAAGGAAGAGAGTTTCGGGAAAGGTATCTAAATCATAATTTTGTGACCCGCCATCACTGGAATATATATGAGGATATGACCCTTAAATCTCAGTTGAGTATTCTTATGGAAAGGCGACGCAGCGGCACAAATGAAACCTGGGACAGCGGCCTGTATAATTTTAACCGGTACGGTGGAATGACCTCGCTGGACAAAAATATTTTTGGAATAGACTCCACCATATCACTGGGTTATCATTTTATAACTTTTCCCAATTACACTGACATGCTTGCCGAAATTAGAGGAGGAGCGGATGCCAGTGGTACCACCGGAACCCAGAACCACCACAGTTTGAGATTATCTTACTCCGGGGTAATAGCTGATAATCAATTAAAAATTACCGTAAACCCCCTATTTTATACCAGGCAGAATGTAGCGGTAGATAAAGTTCAAAAAGACGGCACTTATTATGCTGATAAATTACAAAAAGAAATAATTCTTAATATTTCCGGGTCAAGAAACTTTCGCATTTCAAATGCTGCGTTTATTTCTCCTGAGTTAGACTTCACCGGCAGATTTTCAAACCAAAATTATCAGCATTTTACCGATGCCACTTCAACAACTCCTGTGGAAGGCCTTTTTCAGGAAAATTTCTTTAATTATATCGAGCCGGCCATATCCGGCCCCCTCTCAATTAGGGCGGGAGAAACATGGACTTACTTTTTCTCACCAACCCTGCGCTACCGTTTATACACCAGCCGTAAACCCAGAAATAAAGACGGAGATTTCATAGACGGTAAAAAACAGAACCGTTTTTTAGGGGTATACTCTACCGGGTTTCGCAAACAGACCGGAGAAAGTTCTTCAACTACTTTATTTTTTACTTACCAGCATCAGGTTTCCAATATGAAATTTGAACGGTATATTCCTTACAACTACTCCGGCTTTTCATTTGGTTTGCGATTCAATATGGAATATTAACTTCTACTGTGTATTCTTTAAAAACTGTTTTTTAATATTTTTTGAATAAAATAGTTTACTGTGTTAATATCTTATTACCAAAAATCCCAAAAGATATGAGATTTTCCAAAACCCCCAAATTAATATTAGTTTTTTTAATTTTTCAGGTAGTTTTGCTACCCGGTGAAACTTCAGCTTTTTACCATCATTCAGAAGCCGATATTTTAGTTTCAGAAAAGCAAAATCTAAGAAATGAGATAAAAAATGCGGTAAGCGAAATCAGAAATGAATTTCGGCAAGCTAGAAATATATTAGAACACCACCGCGAAGCTGACACGGTTACCGGAAGAACAATTAAAGACAGGCACGGTAATATAGTCAGAATAGAACAGCATTTACTGCGTCCTGACCGAAAAACTCTTCAATTTATAAATATAACTAAAAGGGATAACTATAACTACAGGGGACGGCTAGGTATAAATCCAACCGGAAGCCGATTGGATAGTTTGGAAACTGAAATAACCTTCAGTCAAGATTTACCCGAAAAAATTTCCAACTGGGCCGCATTCGCTAATAATTTAAAATACGGACCGGATCATTTCCATCCTGAAAAGATAGATATAACTGTAAACAACCAGTACGACCAGATAGAAATAACTTCCAGGTGGGATGAAAATAAGACAAAGATGACTAAACCGGATATTTTTATAGTAAGCGGTAATGAACAAACTGAAGGAACATGGATAATGGATACCAATACAGAAGTCCGGTATACCGGTACCGGTCTCGACCCCTACCACCATTTAGATATTCTTAAAAAAGCAGAAACATGGGGTATCTCACCTGAAATTTGGATTCATAGGCCCGGAAATCCCGAAGAAGGATACTGGGTTCGATGCGGTATTGAAAGCTGGCTAATAAATAATGATGGTAATATATATAATATTGACTCTTTTCAAAACGGGACTATCAACCCGATTAATTTACTTAGAACCTCTGCAGTTCAAGCTTCTTACACCATGCACTATAATTTTAATGATGATTACATCCTTAACCGGGATTCCGTTAATAATAACCTTAAAAACAGGAAGCTTGCTCAGGAAGGATACCAGAGAGCCTCTAATTTTTTACACCAAAACTTTGATGTGGTGGCCACTCCGGATACAGCCCTTGATATAATCGAAAAAATATCTAAAAACTTAGATGGTTCTCAATTAAATAAGAATTAAATTCCGAGTTAAACCGGAGTGAAATTAATTTTTTATCTACTTACTCTTTAACTTTCTATAAAGTTTTTAAATTTAGTAAGTCCTTCTTCCATTTCAGAAGCTGAAATACCCGAATAAGCAAATCTAATATACCGGTTGGTTTCCCCGGGAAGTTCTTTACCGAAATGTAATCTAGTGCAAAACGATACTCCGGTTTCATGAAGAGCAGTTTTTCTGAACTCGGCATAGGAATCTATACCTAATTTTTCCATAGCCCCTGTTACATTGGGAAAAAGATAAAAAGTGGTTTGAGGCTTAAAACATTTAACTCCTTCTATGGAATTTAAAATATCAACTCCGACATCCCGTCTTTTTTCAAGGGTTTTCAGAATTTTTTGGGCACCGCTCTGATCTCCGGTTAACCCTTCAAGAGCACCGTACTGTACAAAATGATTTGAGCAGGACTCATCGTTAGTATTTAATTTACCGATAACCGGTACCAGATCATCAGGGGCTACCGCTGCTCCCAGTCTCCATCCGGTCATCGCATACTTTTTAGAAAAAGTATAGGCAATCACGCTTCTTTCCTTCATACCTTCTAGAGAAGCCAGGGATTTCGACTGTCCGGAATAACGTATATCAAAGTAGGCCTCATCGCAAAGTACGTATAAATCATGTTTTCTGGCAAGTTCGGCTATGCGTTTCAACTCTGCTGAAGAAGCTTCTGCAGCCATTGGATTTTGAAAATCATTAAAAATCAATATTTTTGTTTTTGAGGTAATAGATTTTTCAAGACCGTCCAAATCAAGTTTAAACCCCTCTTTTCCTTCCTTGTAGGTATAAGGTTTTGGAATTCCTCCGTGAAATTCAATCTGGGATTCATAAATTGGATATCCGGGGTTGGGGTACAGAACTTCGTCACCGGGATTCATTAAAGCCAGAATAAATTTACCGATAACTGGTTTACCGCCGGGCTGTATAACCACATTAGACATGTTGTAGTCGGTACCGTGAGACTTATTTATATCATTGGCCAGTGCTTTTCGTAACTGGGGAATACCGGCATTGGGACAGTACCCGGTTTTACCGTCTTTTATTGCTTTAAAGGTAGCTTCCTGTATGTTTTCAGGGGTGGGTAAATCTATATCTCCCAGATGAAATGGATATACTTTGTTTCCCTTCTCGGAAAATTCCGCGGCCTCCTGCGAAACGGCAAATGCTGTTTCGGTTCCTAAACGCTCAATTCTTTTTGCTAAGTTCATTTTTTCCTCCATTATTATTTTCTATTAAGCACCAACTAAAATTTAAATTTCCCCCTTCTACTATTAATACCGGCTATCTGTTAATTTATTCCTGATTGCTGGTATAAAGATATCTTTTTATTTTACGGGTAGTGGTCTTCTGAAATTCTTCCTGCTGAATTTTTAGGTTTTTAATTTTTTTGTACACTGGAAAATTTTTAGTATATTTTTTTACTTCCCGGTCTATAACATTAAATATTGATTCACTGGTCTCCTCAATATTGTTTTTAGAAAAATATTTATCTAAATTTTCATAATCCGGATATACTATGGCCGATACTTTTTCGTTCTTATTGTCAAATTTTCTACCGTAAACCATTATTTCATCAATATATTTACTGTGCTGGAGTTTAGCTTCAATTTCTTCCGGATAGATGTTTTTCCCGGCCGAAGTGACAATTACATTTTTACTCCTTCCTTTTATGTAAAGATACCCGTTGTCATCAATATATCCTATATCCCCTGTTTTTATCCAACCGTTATCCATAACTTTCCGGGTGGCCCGGTCATTTTTATAGTACCCGGCCATTATATTATCCCCTTTTGCCTCTATTTCCCCGTACCCTTTCTTATTTTTATCTTTTATTCTCAATTTTACCCCGTCAACCGGGGCGCCGACCGATTCTAAATTTACCGGGGACCGATAATTTACGGTCAAAACCGGTGCCGTCTCCGTTAACCCGTATCCCTGGACAAATTCTATTCCCAACATAGTGAAAAAATTTCCTGTAGAAGGCATTAAAGGAGCTCCCCCTGAAACCATCAACCGTAATTTGGCCATACCCGCCTTCTGCCTTAATTTTTTAAAAACAGCGGGACCGGCATTAATATTAACTACATCTAATAATTTAGTAACCCCTTTGAAAGTTCCAAAAAGCGTACGCTTTACTACGGAACTATTTTTTATTTTTCTCTCCATGGCATTTTTAAAGGAATCAAAAAGGGCCGGTACCCCGACCATAATAGAGACATCCCGGTCTCTCATATAATTCACTATTTTAGTTGCCCGTAAAGTATTTGAAAAGACTACCCTGCAGCCAGCCGCCAGAGGCGCTAGCATAGTGCCCACAGCTGGAAAAGCGTGGAAAAGAGGGAGGATGGCAATAACAACGTCCTCTTGGCTAATTTTAATTGCAGAAGGCACCGCATCTATCTGATGCAGTAGGTTGCCATGGGTAAGAGAAACCCCTTTAGGTGAACCGGTTGTTCCGGAAGTGTATAGAATTGCCCCTATACTTTCACGGTCAGTTTTTTCAAACCCCGGATATTCTTTTATCTGGTCCAGTTGTTTAGCTTCTTTAAGAATTTGCTCTAAACTTTTCTCTACGTTATAGGATTTATCGGTATCTGTTACTATTACCTCTTTTATGTTTAAACCGGATCTTATTTCTAAATTTAAATCGTCATAAACTCGGGCATCGGCAAACAAAATATCCGATTGGCTATGACGTAAAAAATGAATATTATCTCCGGCCTGTAATTTATTATCCAGAGGTACTACGGGGATCCCCAAAAAATGAGCGGTAAAATAGACCACCGGCCAGTAATGGGAATTTTCTGAAAGAAGCGCAATTTTAGAATTGTTATCTATTTCTATTCTGTTTAAAAGATATCCGGACAGTTTTAATACATTGCTTCTAAAATCATGGTAAGTATATTCTTTATAACCTTCGTTCACCGGTTCAATATGCGCAATTCTATCTTTATAAAGCTCTGTCCTGTTTAAAAAAAATTGAGCTAAATTTTTAAACATTACAATAATTCAGCAGCACGGGCCGCCAGATCGCTCCTTTCACTCTTAGTTAAAGTTATGTGGGCAAAAATATCTTGCCCTTTAAATCTCTCTGCCAGATAGGTTAAACCGTTAGAAGAAGAATCAAGATAAGGGTTGTCGATCTGGTAAGGATCCCCCGTAACGACTACCTTAGTGTTTTTTCCGGCCCGGGATACTATGGTTTTAATCTCCAGGGGAGTTAGATTCTGGGCCTCATCAATAATCATATACTGCTGGGGAATACTTCTTCCCCTTAAATAAGTCAAAGCTTCAATCTCTATCTTACCGGTGTCAAAAAGGTTATCCACTACCTGCGAAGGTTTTAAGTTTACATTTTTTTTACCGGTATATCCAAAATTTGGTTTCTGCTTACCGCTGGCGGAACGGGCCTCCACAAGGAATTCAAGATTATCATAAAAAGCTCCCATCCAGTTGGCCAGTTTTTCTTCTTTTGAACCCGGTAAATAACCTATATCTTTACCCATAGGAACCACCGGTCGGGATATCATTACCCGCCTATATTTATTCTTATCAAAAGTAAGATGCATTCCGCAAGCTAAAGCTATTAAAGTTTTACCGGTGCCCGCTACTCCCAGTAAAGTCACCAGTTTAATATCTTCATTTAATAACGCTTCAAAAGCAAATTTCTGTTCAATATTTAAGGCATTTAGTCCCCATGGACGGCTTTGAGCGTGGCCAAGGTTTAAAATAAGCTCCTCACTGGGAGCATAACGTCCCAGACCGGTCTTTTTATTATCCGTATCGGATTTTACCATAATAAATTCCTGGGGCAGGAGATTACCCTTTATATCTTTAGGCGGCGGCATTTTCTGCTGACTCTTAAATTCATCTACAAGTTTATCTGGCACAGTTATCTCTCTCCAGCCGGTGTACAGCTCTTCAAAACTGACTTTTGACTTCTCAAAATCCTGAACATCTAAACCCAGTACTTCCGCCTTTACTCTCATATTTATATCTTTAGAAATAAATATGACATCTTTTCCGGATTCTTTTAAACCCAACGCTACGGAAAGTATCTCGTTATCGGCTTTTTTAACCAGTGAAGTAGGGATTTCGGCTTTTTTATACGGTTCTATTCTTATCAATCCTCCGTTTTTTGTCTTTACCCCTTTCAAAAGTTTCCCCTTTTTTCTAAGATCATCTAATTTTCTAGCTATCAACCGGGCGTTACGACCCCGCTCATCTGATAGTTTCTTCAACTTATCAAGTTCCTCTATTACAGCCAGTGGCAATACTACCTCATTATCATCAAAACTATACAGGCTACCGGGATCATGTATTAAAACATTAGTATCCAGAACAAAAGTTTTATTCATAAGATATCCCCTAATTCTTCTCTGTCCAGCTCATAAAAATTACACCATTTACACATATACTTTTTTTCAGTTAAGGAGAATTTTTCTTTGTCGCAGGGAATATTTTTTCCAGGATCTTTTAAATACTCTTTCATATTTTCTATGCTCCGGGCTACTTTTGTTCTTGACTCTTTCAACGATTTTTGGTTTATATCCACATCCTTGGTATTTCCGGTAAGCAAATACTCCACCCTTCCCTTCATATTTTCGGGAGACACCCCGAGTTTTTCTTCAATATAGAGAGCATACAGATTTAGCTGATCAGCGTGTTTTTTATATTCTTTACCGGTTTTCCAGTCAACCACATACCAATCTCCTTTTTGATTGGTATAAACTATATCCGGTATAGCGTATACCGGAGTATCTTTAAAATCAAAAGTATCCATTTTCTCGGCCATCTCAAGAGTACATTCGCTTTTAACCAAATCTTTTACGGTGGGTGATTGGTAAAGATTGTTCACCGCTTTATACAGTCTGTCTTTAATTTTATTTATTAAATTCCGGGATAAGCCGTCTCCGTAATAAAATTCCTGAAGCATAAAATATTGATTGGGCCTAGCCATCCACTTGTGGGGTTCCTGAGATTCTTTCCAAGCCTGGTTAAGTAGATACCTTACCTTATCTATCATTTTTTTCTTATCCGGATATTCACCGGTGCTGTCCACAGATTTACAGGCATATTCAGCTATTTCATGAACTGCATTCCCTAATATAAGGTATATGCCGGTAAGTTTTTTAAGTCTATAGGCCAGCTTAGATTCCTCAGGCGCACTATCTTCCCAGCCATTATGGGCTAAATAATAGTTATAATAATATTTTCTTTTACATTCCTGAAAAGTACTTTTCCGTGAAGACGACCAACTCCACGGAGGATTTTTAGTTCTTTGATATGCCATTTTTCCTTCCTGTTTTTTTAAATTCTAATCCTCTATTCTAAGATAGTATAACAATTATTTTAAAAAATCTCAATTATACTGGAAATTTATAATTGCAATTGAAAAATTTTATCGGCATTTTTAAAAGTTATAGTTTTTAATTCATCAACTGATATATTTTTTACTTGGGCTATCTGGCGGGCCGTATATTTAACATAATCAGGCTGATTTCTTCTTCCCCTTACCGGAGAAGGCGCCAGATATGGACAATCAGTTTCCAATACCAGCCGGTTCAAAGGAATATTTTTAACCGCTTCTTTTAAACTATCTGCGTTCTTAAAAGTTACTACACCTCCTACAGCTATATAATAATTCCTGTCAATCAATTTATGGACTTCTTTTTTGGTACCCGTAAAACAATGAATAAGAATTTTTAAATCTTTAAATTTCTTTAAAATATCTAGAGTTTCCCCAAAAGCTTTTCGGGAATGTACAACCACCGGCATTTTTTTAGTATCAGCAATTTTCAGCTGCTTTTTAAATACTTCCTTCTGAATTTTAGGGGCTGAGTTTTTGTAGTAAAAATCAAGGCCTATTTCACCCACCGCCACTACTTTTTTTTTATCCAAAATTTTTTTAAACTGATTTTTTTTACTGCTAAAATACTTGGCAAAATGGGGGTGTACCCCAGCGGCTGCCCAGATACTATCTTGCTTTAAGAGTTCTTCAAGCATCCTGATATCTTCCCCGGGTTCATACATGCACACAACCCCCCCCAATCCTAAATTATTGTCAATGATTTTAAAACGGTCTCTGTTAAACTGCTCATCAAGTAAGTGAGCGTGTGTGTCGAAGAACCCAGTAATATCAGTCATTTAACCTATTATCCATTAATTCTGCGGTAAAGCTCTTTATATCCAACAATTTCATGCCTGTTTTTATCCAGCACCCTCATATTGTCACAGTTCATGGTGTCTATTATCATTATCTGGCCGTTTTTTTTACCAAATTCTACCTTTATATCAACCAGTTCCAGTTCGTACTTTTTTAAATCTCTATTTATTATTCTAGCTACTTTACGAGTCAAGTTTTTTGTTATTTTTAAATCCTTTAAAGTTATTATATTTAATTCTAACAAAGCATCGTCATTTATGAAGGGATCTTTCTTTGCGTCATTTTTTATAGTTATTTCTACAAGATATTTTAGATCTTTAAATTTTTTGATGTATTCCCCGTAGCGGGCTATAAAACTTCCGTAGGCCATCCTACGGCAAATATATTCCAACCCGTACCCGAAAACTTTAGTTTTTTTAACTAAAACCGCATTTTTTTCTTTTATGGTTTTAAGGTAATGATTTTTCAGTTTCTTTTTAGAAAGAAGTTTGAAAAAATACCGGGAAAGTTCCATACAGTAATACCGTTTTCCTTTTATATAATCCACCACCTGATCTCCCCCGGAATCCGGACTGCCGTTATGGCCAAGGACGGAATCTCTAAACTCCATCAGCAACCGTCCCTTTGAATAAGGACGTACAATTTTGGTTTTACCCTTATATATTTTTTTAGTCATTCTTAGTTTCAGTTTTAAAAAACGTTAACTTTATCTCCGAATATACAGTTTTATTACGTATCTCCAAACCGGTGCTTATATATAAAAAAAAAGCACTCTTATTATCTACATTTCATTGTTGTTGTCAAATAAGGACCGCCACATATATAATATATCCGGATAAGAGAAAAACTCCTTTTAATCGATTTATTTTTTTTCCTAAAAAAATTGCCGGCAGTAAAAGCAAAGTGAACAACAATACCGATGGGACCAAAAAAACAAATTCTTCTTTAACGATAACGATAGGATTTATAATAGCTGCTCCCCCGGCAACTAAAAAAGTATTTATTATATTTGAACCTATTATCGTGCCTAAACTTATCTCCGGTTTTTTCTTTAAACTGCCCGAAACCACAACAGCCACCTCAGGTAACGAAGTTCCCACAGCTACAGCCGTTATTCCTATTATGGTATCAGAAACCCCATAACTAACAGCTATATTATACGCCGCATTGATCGTTAATCGGGATCCTGCGTACAATCCCAACACACCTGCAATAAAAAACACTATTCCCTTACCCAGTGAATGATGATTTAGCTTTTCTTTTTTCTTTAGATTTCCAGATAACTTTTTATGTCGATAACTTAAAAAAAATAGGTATAAAATAAAAAGCAGGACAAACACAATCCCTTCAATACCTGTAAAAATTAAATCCCAGGTGATAATTAGCAATCCCAGAACAGAAATTAAAAGAACCCAGTAGTCATATTTCTTTACACTTTTTTCTACAGGAACAGGGAAAATAACCGCTCCCACCCCCAGAGCCAATCCTATATTGGCTATATTAGAACCAACTACATTGCCTAAAGAAATACCGGGAGTTCCCACTCCGGCGGCCAGCCAGGAAACTATCAGTTCGGGCAGAGAGGTCCCCACTGCTCCTATAGTGAGCCCGATTATCAGGGCAGATACACCTAAAGTACTGGCAATTACAATCCCGCCGGCTACAAACCAGTGAGCCCCCATCCACAATATAACTAGTCCAATTAAAAATAATATTAGTGTATATTCCATTGAAGTTTATTTATTTTTCCCCGTACACCTGGTTTTAAAGTTAAATTTTTAAATATTATAACTCTTTCTATTAAATGAAATTTTTACAAATACCCTATCTAAAAGTCAAACATAATTACTTGAAATAAAAATTTAAAGCGTCAATTGTCTACACGGATTCAATGACAAAGTGCAACATTATAGTTAAAATGGCAAACGAAAGGA
>CAYZAK010000009.1:0-52314 GCA_964476445.1 uncultured bacterium | reverse complement strand
TTTCATCGTACAAGTCGATACTTGTGAATTGACCTCGAGGGAGTACATATAGATACCCGTATATTGCTTCATGTGATATTTGCATGGCGTCAATCATCGTACCTATACAGGTGACCTTTTTTTAAGGCGGTTCGCAATTTTCTCAGGTGACAATTTCACCCTTAATTTTTTATGGACATATTCTCTTAAAGTTGAATTTCTCATCAGTTTCCGTTTCCCGTATTTACGGATTTTTGCGTTACGTTTTGCTCTTCTATGGGCCCGCTGTACCCTATACGTATATTTATTACAGCTTCCTTTTCGAATCTCACTGTGCCAGTACTGGTGCACGGCTTATCGTACTAGGCGAGCGATCCAATCTTCGAGCAATTTCTCTTACAGACAATTGATCCGCTAAACCTCGGTTTATTTCCTCTCGTTCTTCCGAACTTAATCTTTGGTAGCAACATTTTCTCACTTTTTTTCCTCCTCTGGAGTATTATACTTTCACCGTACTGGTACAGTGTTTTAAGTGAGTGTTGCATTAGATTATTGAATCCGCCCTCAAATCCTGTTTAAGGCTGAAGTATATTGACTGTTTTTCCATCGATCGAAATTTCAACTTCCCCCACTCTGTCAAATTGGGTGAGAGTATTTTTTATCTGGTCTCTTATAGCAGTCACAGTAGCCGAACCGGATATCCCTTGATCAAGTTCTTTACTGAAAGAAACCTTTGCGCGATTTTTTTCAATATTAAAATCCAGTATTCTTACTTCCTCGTTTATAGCCGTCATATAACCGTTTTCTTTCTCTTTTTCAGAGGGTCCGGAAAGTAAGGCTTCCAGGGCTCTTTTCTCTATACGGGACCCGGCAGTAATTTCCCGGCTCAAAGGTATAAATTCTTCTCTTCCATCTTCTACCCGTATGAAATACAGTTTGACAGCCACGGATTCTTTTTTCATCCTCTCATCTAAAAATATACCGTTTATTTCATCAAAAATATCATCAGTAACCGCCCGGGTTATCTCCCAGCGATCTTCCCCGGCTATCATCTGAACTCTCAGTTCTATTTTATGGGAAGTTACAGCCGGAGCAGCTACTTGCTCAGTCCTGTCTCCGTAACCGGTATAACGGGATTTAAACTCAAATAAAACATCGTATACACCGGAAGAAATTTCATCCATTTGTACAAATTCAAGTTCCATTCCGTCAAAAGTGTATGTAGGGGAATGTTCCCTGACCCACCGCCGGGCTTCTTCTACCATAACATCCTGGGGTTGTTTTTCTGGAAGATACCTATCCTTTAATTCCGTAAATACAATTATCCCGATTACTATAACTGCAATACAGGGTAATAATAATTTAACAATTTTTTTAAACATTTTTTAAACTCAGTTTCCCAGAAG
Organism: uncultured bacterium; assembly: GCA_964476445.1. Lineage (GTDB taxonomy): Bacteria > CG03 > SLGR01 > SLGR01 > JAGXOG01 > CAYZAK01. The sequence continues at coordinate 50,929 of CAYZAK010000009.1, read as the reverse complement.
GCTCACCAAATCAACTTTCATTCCTATTGATGCCGACCCGAAGTTACCCCAGTTATCTATGTTTTTATCTTCCACTTTAGCTCCGCCGCCAAGAAGGCCGGTTTTCAGGGTAAGCTGCGCCGAATTGGCAAAAGGTATTCCCACACCTATTTTTACATCGTAGATAGCGCCCCGAACAGAGTCCCCTAAAAGACCTAAAGTAGAGAATCCGTCACTTTCCAGCATAAAACGCAACCCGGTACCAAGCGGGTAATAATTAAGGCGGCTTTTTAGGGCAAAAACCAGTCCTATATCGTTTACAGTTTCATAACCTCCGCCATGAACTTTCTTAAAAGAAACTTCCGCGTTCCTGATCTGAAATGAACATCCCAACTCTAAGTCAACTTTAGAACTGTTTAATATTTCATACAGATAACTTAACCGGTACCCGTCAAAAAGATACCGGTGACGGATAAGGGTATCTTTTTGAAATAATGTCTCTTTAAACTGGATGTCTTTATTCAGTCTGGAGGTGGTTGTAACATCGAAAGGAGCATAAAGAAAAATAATACGGTGCTTATCTTTCCATCTCATTTCAACCGTACTTCGCCGGCTCAACAAGAGATTTTTCTGCTGCCCGACATGTTCAGCTTTATAATCCGTCCCCTTTGGACCGTAATTTCCGTCATTTTGAAATATGTACAGGGGAGCTATTTCATGTTCTATAATTAAACTGTCCAGCACACTGCCCAGATTTATACTGTCTCCTTTTAACGGCGTTACACTAAACACTATTAATACCAATATTCCCACTACAAACTTAAATTTCACCATGGTATCCTCCTTAAAGATATTTAAGTATACGGTCTGCTAAACCGATCATCAGGCCAGGTTGAACTTTTCCACTATATTACTCTTATTATCCGAATATCTTTTTAAAAGTTTTCGGCGTAATTCTTTTACTTTTTTCTTATTCTGCCGCTGGAACTGATAGGCGGGCATTGTACCCTTACTCCCTGATTTGTATTTTAATTTATGTTTTTTTAAAAATTCTATCTCTTCCGGGGACAGTTTAAAATTAAAATAAATTTTAAACCGGTAACACTTTACACCGCCGACATCAACTTTTTTTATTTTAGCCAGTTTTAACATCCTGGGAACTTCTTTTTTTAATTTACCAATCCACTTGCTTACTTTTTTCTTGGAACTATAAACATCGCCGGGAACCCGGTGGCCAGTTTCCTTAACCAAATTTTCTAAATATTCAACCTGAGCCGGAGTGGGATGATTATTATCCATCCACCCTTTATTCTGGGCAATCTTGTAGGGTTCTTTGAGCCACTTAAACTCTCTTTTTAGAAATTTTTCGTAACTTAAATTTCCATTCTCAATTTTCGTCAACCGCCTCTCCATTTTTGCGGTGTAATTATAAGATATGACATTGTTGAATTTTTTTTTCATGTAGCTGCACAGTTTTTCACCCCGGGAAGTGGGCCTGAGTTTTCCCCCTACTTTACGAACGTATCCGTAACCGCCACGGACCCGTTTTATCTTTTTTAAAGTACTGCCGTAGGTAGAAGGACGGCCTATTCCCTTCTTTTTAAGTTCTCCCACTAAAGAACCTTCTCTGTACCGGGGAGGGGGATAGGTTCTTCGGGGCTCGGGCCAGATCCGTTTTAAGCCCAGGACCTCGCCTTTAGACAACGCCGGGATATCCGTCTCCTTTCTGCCGAAATTTTTATATATTTTTTTGTACAGTTTCAAAAAACCGGGGTTTAACAGTTTATCACCCCGGGCGGAAGCTTCATAGTTTTCAACTTTCAGTTTCAGTTCAGTGGTATGATAAATAGCCGGTTTTGCCTGGGAGGCCAGAAAACGGTAGTATATAAGTTTATATAATTTAAGATACTTCTCTTTTAACTTTCCCTTTAAATTTTCAGGAAAATAATCTTTTTTATGGGCTAAAGTGGGCCTTATCGCCTCGTGGGCGTCCTGTTCGGCGCCGCGGGGTGTCCAGGTACGACCTTTATACAATGTTTTTCCAGAATCCGGAAGATTTATAAAAGATTTTTTTGCCATATTCAGGGCCGACGGGGAAAGACGGGTGGAATCTGTTCTCATATAGGTAATCAGGGCCCGGGAGGTCCCTTCTATTTCAACGCCCTGGTACAACCTCTGGGCCAGCTGCATGGTTTTTTCCGGGGTAAATCCCAGCAAATTATCAGCATCGTTCTGCAAAGAATCGGTAGTATATGGGGGCAGGGGATTCTGTTTATCATTCTTATTATCACTACTTTTAACAATTTTTAACTTATCTATGTTTTTTATCCGGTTAATTGCTTTTTCGGCCCGGTTAAAATTTTCAAATTCCGACTTAAAATCAGCTTTCAATTCGCCGGATTTATATTTTAACAGAGCCTGTAAATTCCAGTACTCCCGGGGGGTAAATTTCTCTCTTTCATTCTCCCTTTCTACAACCAGAGATACGGCCGGGGTCATTACCCTGCCCACGGCCGGAACACCGGGGCCCTGAGGATCAAACTTGGTAATTGAACTTAATATGAAACCTATTAACCTGTCCAATGAGCGCCGGGCTCGCTGGGATTCCACCCTGTTTTTATCAATGTCCCGAGGATTTTCCAGGGCTTCTTTAATTTTGTGGTACACTATGGCGTTAAATTCTATACGGCTGACTTTAACAGAATTTAAAATACAGTTTTCAAAAATATCTGCAGCTATGGCCTCCCCTTCCCTGTCCGGATCGGTGGCCAGATATATCTCATCGGCCCGGGAAAGCTCACTTTTCAGGGATTCAACTTTGTTCTTACCCCTGAAATGTTTGGGTTCAGTTTTATAATCGAAATTATTTTCAATATCAATACCCAGTTCCTCAGCTGGAAGGTCAACTATGTGTCCCCCGCAGGCTATAACTGAGTACTTCCCCCTCAAAAACCGGCGAATGGTCTTGGTCTTGGCCGCCGATTCTACCACTATGACTTTATTCATTTTTCTCCTCTGATGGATTTAATAAAAACTTTATTTTATATCTTTTAACTCTTCAGGCGTGGTTTCCCCCATAAGCATTTTACAGATATTTTTATACCCCACCGAACGGTTTTCTTTAAAAAATTTCTGAAAATCCTTATACGCTTCCGGATACTTCATTTTCAAACTCTTGAGTTTGTTATTAACCCTTTTTAATTCTTTTAATGACGCTGTTACTGCCATCTTAATCTCTCCTTTTTTAGATTTTTCTCTTACATCTAATTTTTAATCTTCCGCTAACCTAAATAACTTGGATTTACAAAACTAACAGATTGAACTTTATATTTCAAATTTTTCTTTTATTTTCCGGTTTACTCTTTAGCACCGTAACTTTTAAGAATTTCCGCAGTCCGGGAACGTCCCTGGGTAACGGCCAAATCTAAAGCAGTACTCCCAAATTCATCCTCCACATCTATATCGGCTCCGGCTTTTATTAAAACTTCCGCAATTTCCGGATGTCCTTTTCCGGCGGCAGCCAGAAGGGCCGTGCCGCCGTAATTATTTTGCTTGTTCACATCAGCTCCTTCGTCCAGAAGCGTCTCCACCACTTCCAAACGACCTTCGGCCGCGGACCACATCAAGGCAGTACCGCCGACTTGATCCAGGGCGTCGACTTCCATACCCGCTTTTATAAATAAATCCACCGCAACAGTATCACCTTTTTTTGCGGTCTCTATAAAGCTCTCTTCGGAATACCATATACCCATATCCCGTAACTGCTCTCTGGCTTCTTCCGGGCCGGAGCCACAGCTAAAATTTAAAACAGAAACCAGTACGATACTAAAATAGATAATTAATTTTTTCATATTTATAACTCCTATTTTCTGATTTTTTCCTCTAAACTTTAAAGTACCGAATTATATAAAAAATATTATCGTTTTGCAATAAATAAGGAATTTTATTGAAAAAATTTAAATATAATACAACGGATAAAAGCTAGTTAACTGTTCATATTTTAAAAATACAGGGCCCAAGTAATCCGGAAAAAAAGTTTTATCATTACCGGGACTAAAGATAGAAATATAATTAATTTACCCAAAACAGTTTATATTACAAAAATTATGTAAAACTACTGAAGGTTTTTCGAAAAAATCCGGGCGAAAATCGGAGTAAAGAAAAGGCCGATAGAACAATCATTAAAATCGGGCCGAATGGCTGATCTCCCAATACGGCAACCGCAAACGATATAAGATAAGCCAAAATTCCTATTATGACGCTGGCTAAAAGAGATTTTTTCCAGCCGTTCACAATTACAAACCCCGCCCAGGAGGGCACAAAAAACATGGCGAATGCCGGAAACGCCCCTAATGAAACCGTTCCCAGTACCACCGAAAATATTACAAAAGCAGTAAATAACAACCGGTGTTTGAGCGCCGGTTTATCATTGGCGGAATAATAGTCCGGAAAGAATCTTTCGGTAAGAAGACGAGGCGACAGCCATCTCACCGTTCCCAGTAACGTTGCTGTTAAAATTCCGGCTCCTATTAAATGCCCTGTATGAGTAAAATAAAGCTGGCCCCGCAGAAAAGTTTCTCCGGCCACTTCTCCGTGGTATGTGTTGGCCGCAAGAATGATAGAACCCGCCCACCCGACAATAATCATCAGGGCGTAGTGACTGTTATTACTGTCCGGATTCAGTATTTTAAAAAAAGACGCCAAAACAGCTGTTATAACAGCCGTAAATATGGGCGGAACTCCCAGAGCTATTCCGGCTACCGCTCCGGCCGCGGATATCTGGGAAAGTCCGAAAGCGGAAAGCCATTCATTTTTAAGTCTTAAAAAAGCCCCTATAAGACTTAAAGAAACAGCAAGAGCGAGCCCCGTAAACATGGGAACCCTGAACATGGGATCAAAAAGAATAAAATCACCCTTCATAACTCTATGGTCCTTTCGCAATGTTCTTTAAGAAAAGGCTTTTCGTGGCTTACCAGGATTACAGAGCGATGGGGGGCGTGATTTTTCAAAAGAGCGGATAAATCTTCTATGGCTCCCCCGTCAAGATTATTTGTGGGTTCGTCAAGGATCACCAGGTTCGCCGGACTGGCCAGGCAGGCGGCGGTCTGAAGAAACTGAAACTGTCCGCCGCTGAGCTGGTTTAAGGGTACATCCATAAGTTTATCTATTCTGGAAGTGGATTTTTTAGGATCCGCTCCCAGTAGGCTGAAAAGTTCTCTTCCCAGAAGGGCCAGCTCCGGAGATTTCTCGGGGCGCTGCCAGTGGTGGGTAATTAAAGTATGGTCGGCTTTTTTTATCTTTCCCGAAAATATTTTAGCCACTCCGGTAATAGCTTTAAGAAGAGTGGTTTTACCCGAACCGTTGGGACCCCCGAGCCCTATTATATGCCCTTCACAAACAGAGAAAGATACGGGGCCCGTTACGGGGCCCGCATATCCTGCTATCAGATTAACTACTCTGAGAAGTTCTTTATCTTTCATATTAATTACCCAAAAGAGCCGCTACCCATCGATCTATCAGGTTAAAATAGTCCCCGGCGTCCGCATCTGCCCGCACCTGAGCGGGAAGTTTATAAACCGGCCAGTTCAGTTGACGGCCGATAAAATCCGCTCCCCTGGAAGGCTGGTACTCAATATGTATTACCACTCCCTCTTTTTCCTTTAGATTCCTGACCAGCTCCCTAAGGTGCGAGGCCGTAGGGGGAATTCCGGGCAGTACCTCAATATGACCGTAAAAAGGGACATCAAGCGTTTTAATAAGATAATTAGCGTCACCGTGGTAGGTGACTGAACCCGGCGCTTCTTCAACCCTCTCCTTCCATCGGGGCAACAATTTATTTATTTGGTCCGCGAATTTTTCTGCGTTCTCCCGGTAGTACGAGGCATTATCACTGTCTAATCTGGCCATTCTACCCCCGAGAGCTATAGCCACCCGAACCATTTTTTCCGGACACAGGTCAAAATGAGGATTACCCGCAGGATGTACGTCGCCGCGGGATCGGTCGGCTGCTTTATCCTTTTCTATAAGCTCTACATGGGCCGCGCCTTCAAAATAACCTGGTCTCCCAGTCTGAATGCGGGGGTTATTGGCCCCTTTTATGGCCGATGGCAGCCATCCTATTTCAAGCTCGGCTCCCACAGCCACCAACAGATCCGCCCGCCTTAAAGCGGCCATCATTGACGGCCGAGCGTCAAGATAATGGGCGTCCCTATCCGAGGGGGTCATTACCGTAACTTCAACCTTATCTCCCCCGATCTTTCGGGCCAGCATACCCATATTGGGCACCGTGGCCGCCACTCTAAGCCCGGCAAATAATCCGGATGCTGAACTGATTACGGTAAATACCGCAATTAATATTGATTTATACATTATTTTTCTCCTTCTGGTTTATTTCTTTCTTTCTTTTAGAATGCATGCGCTCCGTGCACTCCCAAGCTCACGTTGTATTGAAGTACTACTTTCCAGCCCCCATGCTCCTTGTAGGGGTCATCATATGAACCCTGGAGACGGAACCTGGAAAACTCCGTGGGAGCGTAACTTATCTGGCCCGTGTAACGCATTGAGAGGTCGTCGTCCACTAGGGACGGACCCTCATAAGAACTGTTTGTCAGACCCAACGCGTCAAATCGCAGTCCCGCGTTCCACCGGGGCGCAAAGCCGTACACTCCCTGCAGATAGAGTCCGTCCTGTTTCCACAGCTGGTCTTTCTCATCTAAAATCTTAAGAGTTGAGAAATCGCTGAAGTTACGATTTTTATATCTCAGATCCAGACGGCGATACATATACTCTCCCTGGAGGACCATATTCCGGTGTCCCATAACGCCCTGTCCGTTGTATTTATAAACAACGTCGGCACCGCCGAAAAGGCTTTCGCCGTCCCAGGTCTCCAGCCTGCCGCTTGAATGGGCGTCCTCGGCCTGGAAAGCACTCCCGTAACCTCCCCAGAGGCCAAACTGGACGGCATGGTCAAACCCTATATCCGGTCCCCATTTGAGAAAACCGGTATAAAGGCGCGGCGATTTTACATCTTCAAACTCCATATCGGCCTGCCAGCGGTTTCTTTCAGGAGAATCATCTGTTCCCGGGTCTTTTGGAAGAATGGTCACAATTGTATGGTTTTTTTCTCCTACATAGTTGGCTACTCCTTCTGTCTTTCCCTCCAGAACTTCCACTCCCAGGCGGGTATATGAGACCGTGGGGGGCATCCAGGAAAGCTGAAGGCCCAGTTCGGTCAGTCCTTCTTCTCCGAGAAGATACTCGCTCATCCAGGGCTGGTCAATGAAAAGCCATTCGTGGGGGTGCTGCTTGTTTATATACCCCGTGTCGCTCATGAATTTACCGGCCTTGAGGCCAAGTCCCGAGGGCAGGGACCTGGAGGTTATATAACCTTCCTCAATCTCTATATCATGATTGGTAACCGCCAGCATAAGCATCATATCAAAGTACGGGTCAAGGGCGCCAGCCATCGTAATCTCGGCCTCTCTTATTGAAAACCCCTCCTCAAGGCCGTGAGCATGATCGTGGCCGTGGTCATGGGCCAGTTCGTATCCTTCCGGTTCGCCGATTCCATCTTCAAAATACCCGTACGTAAAATCCAGTATAGCCGATATCTCCGGATTAAAGAGCGTTCCGGCCCCCACCGGCGAATCCCCGCCTTCGCTAAAAGCAGGTGTATCGGCCGGCCTGGGAACCTGCCCTAAATCCTGCGGATTTACAAAACCCGCCTGGGCAGCTACGGCGCTAAAAAAAACGCCCCCAAAGACTGCTATCTTAAATTTATATATAATACTTTTTCTCATAATTTATACTTCTCCTAATTCATACTTATCCTGTAATTTATAAATATACTATCTTATTAATTTTGTAAAATACTTATTTAAATTGACGGGGGAGCCCGGCAAAGCGGCAGATGAATAGCCGGCCGGATAAAAGAAAGGTATCTCTTTTTAAACTTAAGCCGTTTTACGGCCCGAATAATCAAAATTACTGCGCCAAGAGCAAAAGAAACCGCTATTATATCCAAAAATTCCCTTAACGGGCAGTTAAGTGGGTGATTGTGTTCATCTTCTATACGGTAAAGATGACGGCTGGCGGCTAAAAAGGAAGAGTTTATAGAGGCAGTGATAAAAAAACCCAGAAACAGAACAAAAATCTTGAATTTGAGTTTGTTTTTTATTTTGAGCATTCCCGGCAGATCCCGTATATTGTCAACGTGTGGCTTTGGGGTATAAATCCGCTTTTTTCTGCCATATTTTCCTGAAGCTTTTCTATCTTTTGATTATATACCTCACCCGAGGCCCCGCAGCTATTACACTTGAGGTGATCGTGATGCTCATGGCGGTACTTGTGTTCGTACCGGGTAATACCGTCGGAAAATTCAATTTTTCTGGCCAAATTGCACTGGGTTAATATTTTCATTGTCCTGTATACCGTCGCCCGGCCCGCAGACTGATCTTTTTTTATTACCTTGTTGTAAATTTCATCCGCGGTGGCGTGTTTTTCAATATTTAGAAAAACGCTCAGGATTAAATTTCGACTGGAACTCTGTCGCATTCCTCGGTTTTTTAAATATCTGTTTAAAATTTTGTGTTCTTTTTTTTTCATATTATTGATATTGAATATCATTATTCATAAAGTATGTTACTACTATACGCCCGTTGTGTCAAATTCCACTTCTCAAATTAAATGTGGTAAATAAAAATAGACGGTTACGTTAATTTTTGTTATAATCAGGCAGATATGTTGAGTTTTGGATGTCTTACAGTTTACATATTTATGGTTTTACTGCTCCTTTTACCCCTTATTTTTGCCGAGCTGGTAACGGGAGCTTTTCATATACTGGGGTTTACTCCCCGGCAGGCGTTCTTTTTACTCATTCTATCCCTCTTCGGGGCCATGGTAAATATACCCCTTAAAAAATGGCCGGCGGTGTACAAAAAGACCAGAGGGCCGGCAACCAGTCCTTTTTCTCAGCTAAATTCTATGCTGGTACCCGATAAAAAAGTTCTGGCCGTAAATCTGGGGGGGGCGATAATACCCGGTCTTATAAGTCTATGGCAAATTTACAGAATTCTGACCAGATACCCTCCGTATTTTCCTCTTTTTTTGATGGTACTGGTTTTAAATATCGTGATTAGTTACAAAATTTCCAAACCGGTGCCCGGAAAAGGTATAGCCATACCCCTTTTTATTCCCCCCCTGGTAGTAGCTTTGCCTAGTCTTCTTTTTGCCCCAGATATAGCTCCCGTTATAGCTTTTCCCGCCGGGGTACTGGGAGTTATCATAGGAGCCGATGTACTCCATTTAAAAGATATTACTTCTCTGGATGGTCCGGTCATGGTAAGTATCGGGGGCGCGGGTACTTTCGACGGAATATTTTTATGCGGCATTATAGCCGTCTTTCTTACCGGTTAATTTATACCTGGCTGTATCAGGTCCTAACAAATAGCAGCGCCATAACAACTTAAAGTCAGTTTTAGTTATAAATTAACGTTCCGCCTAAAATGAAAATATTGAAAAACCTATTAATTTGGCTCCCAAATAGGTAATCAGCCAGCTTATCAGGCATATTCCCCCGGTTTTTATGATATCATTAATTTTAAATAATCTATCTGCTATAAAAGCGGTTATTCCCAGCATCCACAAAGTTGAGATGACAAACACCGGATAGTAAAAGCCGGGTAAAAATCCGGTCACTCTTAAAATGCCCGGTGAAACTGCCAGAATAAAATATTTAACCGTCTCTAAAAAATTTTGCTCCATATCCGGGGAACCGTATTTCTTGCTTATAAGATATACCAAATAAAACAGCGCCGCCCATCTAATGACCGCCCCTATTGCACCGGCGACAATACCCAATAATCCTATTCTTCCCACGGATCCTATTCCCGCGGACAGGGCAAATATAAAATATATCTCCAATACTCCGGAAATCGCCTTTTTATCCTCCTCCAACAGAGTAAATAAAGTTGGGTCAAATTTTACCGCTTTTAAAACTGCTCCGGTTAAATTTTTCATTTTCTTACCCTTTTTAACTGCTTATCCTGTACTCTTCGTGGTGCATTTTATAATCCCGTCTTAACTTAATTTTCTTTTTCAATTTCTTCTCAATTGGCTTTAAACCCTTACTGTCAAATACCTCTGCCACCCGGGGATGTAAAAAAAGGTTTATAACTCTGGAATTTACAGAAGGTCCTTTTTTTAAGATATCTTTTTTAATCTTTATGTACATGGTCATCTCGGAAAATATTATCCCGCTTCCTTTACAGTAAGGGCAGTCCTTACCCAGAATATTTAAGATTGTCTCCTTACGTCTCTGGCGGGTTATTTCTATTAGTCCCAGTCGGGTCATGGGAAATATTTTTATTTTGGCCTTATCAAATCGCATTTCGTGTTTTAATACCCCCAGTAAACTATCCCGGTTACTTCGTTTTTTCTGGTCTATAAAATCAATTATAATTATACCCCCGATATCCCTTAATATAATCTGGGACGCGGCCAGTCTGGCTGCTTGTTTGTTAACTTTCTTAGCCGTTTTTTCTCTGCTGGCGCCTCTAGTATAACTTCCCGTATTTACATCTATTGCCGTCAACGCCTCGGTCTGTTCTATAATTATATAGCCCCCGCAATCAAGCTGTAAAGTTCTTTTCTTTATGCTTTCTATCTGGTGCTCTATCTTGTATCTTTCAAATAATGGTGTGTCGGATTTATAGTATTTAATTTTATTTTTAAATGAAGGAAATATTTTTTTAACAAATTTCCTCAATTTTTTATATCCCCGTTTATCATTTACCAGAAAGACCTGGGTTTTTTTATCTAAAAATTCCCTGGCCGCGTAATTTACTATGTCAAAAGATTTAAAGATTAATTCAGGTTTATTATTTTTAAGAGATTTTCTTTTCCGGGCCTGTATTTTTTTCCATAAATTTTTGAGAAATTTTGCCTCTCTTAAAATCTCTTTTTTACTCTTATTTTTTGCGTGAGTTCTAACTACAAACCCTCCTTTCTTGGGAGTAATTTTGGACAAAGTTTTTCTGAACCACTTTCTCTTTTTTTTATTATTTATATTTCTGGAAACACCTATTTTGGATTCGGTGGGCATAAATACCACGTATCTTCCGGGCAGCGATACCTTACCGGTTATTTTTGCCCCTTTATCCTGAACCGCTTCCTTACTTACCTGAATCAGGACTTTTTTGCCCTTTTTTATATCTCCTTGGTAATCGGAAATAGGTAAAAACGCATTTTTTCCGGTGCCTATATCCACAAAACAGGAATTTATACCCGATACCACATTACGGATCACCCCCATATATACATTTCCTATGGTCTTTCTATCATCCTCTCTTTCTATGTGAAGGTCAACCAGCCTTCCGCTATCCATAATTGCAACTCTTTTTTCATCCTCGTTTATATCGGCAAATATTTTTTTAGCCATTATTTTCTCCTATCTTTTTAAAATCTTTCTTATTCCATATACACTCTAAACGAACCACTTTCCTTAAAAATTTTTTGGGAATATATTTACGGGGATTTTTAATTCCCCCGCTTATTTTAGGTATATCCAGAAGTAAATTGCCTGGGGATTCTTCTTTTATCTTATCTAACTTTAAATATTTAGAAGGTAACTTTTTGTTTACCTGAATAAGATATCTGAACCCCTGTATTTCTTTATTTATACCCTTCCTGCCGGCGGGCATAATTTTAACCTGTTTTATTTTTAACCCTTTAACCGTACTTTTTTTAAATTTTTCAATCTGGTAATCCCCAGGAAAAAATTTAAGATAAATATCGATAAACTCCGCCTCACTGTAAAAACCCAAACTGAGCGGGGACATGGAGGTCAGCTTTATCCTGGGATTATAGCCGGAAGTAAACTTTAACGGCCACCCGGCACGGCGAAGAGACCGCTTTATACACTCCATAGTGTCAAGATGACCAACCAGGTTAAAAGGATACCTTTTGGCGTATTTTATCCTAGCTTTAATCTTTTTCATATTCCCGAATTACCTCCAAAGACTTACCGTAAGCCTTTTTCAACTCCTCTTTTTTAATTCCTGTATCAACAAAATCCCAGGGGAGCTTTGAATCTATTTTAAATTCCCTGTAGTAATAGTACTTCCATGTGCTGTTTTCCTCCTTGAAAGCTTTTTCCCAGGCTTTAAATTTAAAATGTTCGCCCCACTGATCCAGCCTGGCCCCGTACTTATGGGCTTTAACCACTGTTTGGGCCAGTTTTTTTTCTCCCCGGGCCAGTATATTTTCAATAATATACTGTTTAAAATCAACCGTATTAACTTTTGCGGGCACCCTGTTTTTAATAAAACTTCTTTTTTCCTTCAATTCTTTCAACGGGCGGTTTTTTACCCATTGAAACGGGGTGTGACTCTGGGGGGTAAGAGGAGCTAATGTAATATTTATATTTAACCCGGACTCCCCCTTTATCTTTTTAACCAGTTCTACTACCTGCCTTAAATCTTCTTTCCCTTCCCCCGGGAGGCCCAGCATAAAATATAATTTAATATTTTTCCATCCGTTTTGAGAAGCTAAAACTGCCGCTTCAACTATTTTATCGTTTGGAATATTTTTGTTTATTACTTTTTTCAGCTTCACGGAAGCCGCTTCGGGAGCAAAAGTCAGCCCCCCGTGCTTCTGACGCTGGAGCTTATTGACAAATTTAGGATTATTTATAAAAATCTGAGGTTTCATACTTGACATTACAGTAGACACCCCTAAATCTTTAAAGGCAAAATAAAGTTCGTCCATCAGTAACTCCAGATTTTGATGATCCGTGCCCGATAAAGAAGTAAGTGTTATCTCGTCGTACCCGGTGGCGGACACCGTTTTAGAACATAACGAGACAATATCTTCTACTTTTTTTTCCCTGTACGGACCGTATATATTAGTGGCCTGGCAGAACCGACACTTGCCTTTACAGCCCCGGTTTATCTCCATACTTATTCTTCCGTGGGGAACCCTTATTAAGGGGACAGGCTGGTTTACCGGATAGTACTCATCACCGAACTCTTTATAAACCGCCCGTTTAACTTCACCGGTTATTCCGGGCACAAATACTCCCGTTATACCGGAAATCTTTTTTAAAAACTCCTTTTTAGAATGATGTCCGTACCGGTTTAAGATTTCAGGAAGTACTTTTTCAGACTCGCCAATAACCAGGGCATCCATAAATTCCGACAGGATGGCCGGATTTACACAGGTAGGACCTCCCCCCATAATTACGGGGTCAGTCTCTTTTCTTTCCTTTCTTAACGGGCTCAGGCCGCACATATCCATCATATTAACATAGTTGGTGTAAGCTAATTCATATTGAAAAGAAAATCCGAGGATATCAAACTCGTCCGCTGGGGTCTTAGTTTCAAGGGAAAAAATTTTACAATTGTTTTCCCTCAAATAATTTTCCATATCAGGACCGGGGGCAAAACATCTTTCACAGTAAAAATTTTTATTTTTTCTTACTATACGTCCCACCGTATGATAACCTAAGGAACACATCCCTATGGTGTAATCATCAGGAAAACAGAGCAAAAAGCTGTATTTATTCTTAACAACCTGATAGCTATTGTGATCTGTTCCCAGATATTTACCCGGTTTTTTTATTTCTGTTAACTTTTTTTCACTTATAAAATCAGTCATTTTAAATTCCAATTATTCCGGCGCGCTTATTTATATTAAGAAGAATTCCCATTCCTGCCATAAAAGTAATCATACCCGATCCTCCGTAGGATATAAAAGGAAGCTGCATGCCTATCACCGGAAGCAGCCCTAATGCCACCCCTATATTTATACTCATCTGGGAAATAATCAGCGAAAACATCCCGGTCCCAATCAATCGGGCCGTATAATCTTCGGTTCTTTCAGTTATATTTATAAGCTGCCAGATCAATACTCCCAGACCGCCAAGAACAATTAAACACCCTATAAAACCCAATTCTTCAGCTAAAGAAGCAAAAATAAAATCCGTATGTCTTACCGGCAAAAATCCCAGCTGGGTCTGAGTACCTTCCATAAGTCCCTTGCCAGCTAACCTTCCCGAACCCACTGCCAGAAGAGATTGTCGGGTATTGTACCCGGTACCCAGCGGATCGATATCGGGCTGGATAAAAGAAACGATCCTTCTTTTATGATAATCTCTTAAAGCTCTGGAAATTCCAAGCCCCCCCCCGACTGATATCCATAAAAATAAGACTACAATAAAATAGTGGACTATTGTGAGAGTTTTATTAACTTTACTAAACTCACGGTATACTAAGTAAATTACTCCTGTAATCCCCATTAATATTAAAAAATATTTAAATGAAAAAAGGGTCTGGTTATTAACCGACAAATAACTTTCTAAAAATATAATTCCTCCTCCGATAAAGATAAAAGGAAAACTCCATATTAGACCCCGGGTGTTCTTTTTTGAAGCCAACAGCATGCCAACAAGAACTGGAACAAATATGAGAGCTGAACCAGCATCTGGCTGAACAACTACCAATCCCCCTACAACTAAAACCGGTAATGAAGTAGTTACTACCCCTCTATTTTTACTCAGTAATCTGGCGCAAAACAATATCACAGCCAGTTTTGCAATTTCCACCGGCTGAACATGGAATATGCCCAATTCCAACCATCTTCTGCTGCCATGAATACGGGTCCCAAACATTAAGACAAAAATTAGCAAAATTACGCAAACGCCGTAAAGAATCGGACTTAACTCCACTAATATTTTATAGGAAATATTTCTCAAAAATAATAATGTAATTACTCCCAGGCTAAAAGCTATAAGCTGTTTAATATAAAGATTTTTCAGACCCGCAGTTGAAGAAGTAACTGAAAATATCATTACTATTCCAACTACGCCCAAAACCATCACGGCTGCTATAATTATTATTTCGGTTTGTTTTTTCATAATTTATTCTAAGCTATGTTCTCCATTATTTAAAAATTTTTCATTTAAAATTTGCCGGGCTACCGGCATAGCCCCCACCGCTCCGTACCCCCCACGTTCGATAAAAACCGTAATTGCAATCTGGGGATCTTCAGCAGGCGCAAAACAGGTAAACCAGGCATGATCATCCCCGCCGGGATTTTGAGCTGTACCGGTTTTTGCCCCAACCGGAAAAGGCATATTCAAAAAAGAAGCTGTACCGTACTCTGTTACCTCAGTCATGGCCCTATTTACTATATCAAAAATATCCGGGTTCATATCAACTTTTCCTGTTTCCGGAGGTGAAATTTGTCTTATAACTTTCCCCCCGGGGGAAATTTCCATTTTAGAAATATGTGGTTCCGTAAATTCACCTTTGGTAGCTATTAAAGAAGTTAATTTCAAGACCTGCATGGTATTTACAAGAACATATCCCTGCCCCACGCTTGTATTTACGGTATCTCCGGGATACCAGCTTTGCGAGAACCGGTTCTGCTTCCATCTAGGAGAAGGAATATTACCCGTGGCCTCCCGGGTAAATATATTTTGAGACGGTTGACTGAAACCCAATTGAAGAGCAGTTTGTCCAATATCTTCTATGCCCGTATTTAAACCCAGTTGATAAAAATATACATTACAGGACCGGGCAATGGCCTCAGCTAATTGTATTTCTCCGTGTTCTCTCTCCTGCCAGCATCTGAAAACCCTCCGGTCATAGCCCACCTCTATTGACCCCCGGCAGGTAAATTCAGTTTCAGGTGTAGCTTTGCCTTTATCCAGAGCGGCTATCGCGGTTACCAGCTTAAATATTGAA
This sequence comes from uncultured bacterium, assembly GCA_964476445.1. Lineage (GTDB taxonomy): Bacteria > CG03 > SLGR01 > SLGR01 > JAGXOG01 > CAYZAK01. The sequence goes on along the minus strand of CAYZAK010000009.1, from coordinate 35,207 downwards.
CCGGGTTCATACTGTCCTTGAATAATCCGGTTAAATAACGGAGAGGTCGGATCCATGAATATCTCCCGGGCCTTATCAGCAGCAAGGGGTAAAGAAAAATCTTCGGGGTTAAAACCCGGTTTTGAGATCCAAACCAATAACTCCCCGGTTTTAGGATCCATAGCTACCACAGCACCATCCTTATCTTTCATGGCCTCCCAGGCTGCTTGCTGTAAGTCCCAATCTATGGAAAGCACTATATCATTTCCTATTCTGGGCTCTACATTTTTAAGAATTTCCTTATGCTCGCCTTTTACACCGACCTCTAATTTTTGAAAACCCGCTTCGCCCCTTAAACTTCTGTCATATTTTTCTTCCAATCCTATTTTCCCCACTTTATCTCCCATCCTATAACCATATTTTCGTAAATTAGTCAGTTCGTCTTTATTAATTTCACCTATATGCCCCAAAAGATGGGAGCCGTTCGGACCGTATGGATATTCCCGGCGGGGTTCTATCTGAACTGATAACCGGGGAAAATTATGAATATTTTCTTCTATAATTTTTACTTCTTCTCGGGTAAGATTAGCCAGTAAACGTATATTGCCAAACGGCAAACGCTCACCTTTTGAAAATCTACCGGTAATATATTCCGGCTTAAAATCAGTTATATTTCCAAGGCCCTGAGCTATCTCTTTTTTTTCCTGCTCGGTGATATTCATTATTGACACAAACAAAGTATACTGGGGTTGATTTCCGGTTAATTTAGTTCCATGACGATCAAAAATACGGCCCCGGGGCGCTGGAATATGAAAATACTGGGTCCGGTTAGATTCAGCTATATTATAATAATAAGATCCCTGTAAAATCTGAAGTTGAAACAATCTCATAATAAAACTGCCTATAACTAATATTAGTATTATTTTCCCCCATACCATAGTTCCGGTTCGGGTCTGACGCCAAAAATAGTATTTCTTATCCGGCAACGGTCTGTCTTAAAACTAAATATACTAACGGGGCCAGCAGTGCATTTATAAAGGAATACCAGGTCACATCTATACCGGTTATCGACGAGGGATGACTGAATATAATCCTAAATAAATATATTGCATAAGAATGTAAAAAAAATACCAGAAAAGTTATAAGTACTTGAAATAAAATATGTTCAACGGTAAGATTTTGTTTAAACCGTCCCAGCAAATTTCCCAATACTGTTCTAATTATCAGCTGCTCCCCTAAAAGACCTATTGAAAGGATATCTTCCAGTAATCCCGAAAAAAAGCCGAAAAACTGGCCGGACTGCCTCCCTTTTAATAAAGAGATTTCAACAGTCAAAAGAAGCATTAAGTTAATCCCCGCTCCCATTATTGTATAGCCGGAAATAAGTATGTGAACAACAAAACCAGCTAAAAAAACAAATAATATACTCATTCTATCTTCTGCACAAACATATATTTTACATCCTGGGGGTAAATTTTCCCTCTTACAATAGCCTCTTTACCTTTTGAAAAACTTAGTGTATTTACTTCTTCAATTTTGCCTATATACAACCCGCCGGGAAAAATACCGCCATCTCCTGACGTATAAACTTTATCCCCGGGAGTTATTTCTGCAATTGGAGATATATATTTAAGATTGTAAAGCCAGCTATTCATCCCTTCCATGACTCCTCCGTAACCGGGCCCTATCTCCACCCCGCATTTAAACGCCGGTGAAGTAATTAAGGTTACTTTAGAATAAGCTTCAAAAACTTCTGCGACTCTTCCCAAAAGCACCCATTTATCATCATCAGGTACCAGAACCGGACTATTCTTTTTAATACCCGAAGCCCGGCCACCCAGAATATTAAAACCGGTAAAATAGTTTTCAGAATTTTGCATGATCCGGCGAACCGGAATTAACTCCCCCCATTGTTCCCGGTCAAAATCTAACATCCGGTTTAACCGCCGGTTTTCTTTTTTAAAATAGTTCAAATCCTTATATTTAATTTCATATGATTTTAATATACTTTTCATTTCTCTATTTTCTTCAAATATATTTTTAAAAAGCTTAGCCCTGTCATATATTTTTTGGGAACTTTTTACCGGATATTCAATAATTTTTACCGATGGTACAACAACATTTAAACCAATGTTTTTAACCATATTTACACCGGGAATAAGGTTTAAATACAGAAATATAATTCCTATCAGGATGAGTACTATAAAAGTATAATTATCTGTATCCTTTTTCATTTTTTATATAAAATGACGGAGAGTATTTTTAAAGTTTTCGGAGACGGTTTATAATTTAATAATCGCTGTCAAGTAAACGACGCTGCGCTTTTTTTAGGGTTTCCATCTGCTCCAGGTATTTACCTGTTCCCATAACCACGCAATTCATGGGTTCATCAGCAATATGAACGGGCAGCTCCGTAGCATCTCTTAGTAGATTGGCTATCCCACCTATAAGAGCGCCACCGCCCACCAGAACTATACCTCTGTCCACTAAATCCGCAGAAAGCTCAGCTGGGGTTTGATTAAGAGTATTTTTAATTACCTTTAATAATTCTTTCATGGGTTCGGCCAAAGATTCCCGTATATCATCAGTAGAAATCATTACTGTTTTGGGCAGACCGTTGACCAGATCTCTTCCCTTTATTTCCATTTCCTTTGATTCTGAATCCGCATACACAGATCCAATTTTAATTTTTGCCTCTTCAGCTGTCCGCTCTCCAATAATTAAATTTTCCTTTTCCTTAAAATAATTTATTATTGATTGGTCAAAATCATCTCCGGCTATTCTTATGGAATTAGTTAAAACCATCCCCCCCAGGGAAATAACCGCAACTTCAGTAGTTCCTCCGCCTATATCAACTACCATATTACCGGCCGGTTCATGGACCGGTAATTCCGCTCCGATGGCCGCAGCCATTGGTTCTTCAATAACATAAACTTCTCTGGCACCCGCTCGCTCAGCCGATTCTCTTACAGCTCTTCTTTCTACTTCCGTACACGAAGACGGTATGCTTATAACAATCCGGGGATGAAGTAAACTTTTACGGGCGTGTACCTTGCGTATAAAATATCTTATCATTCTTTCGGTAGTATCAAAATCAGCAATCACTCCATTTTTTAAGGGCCGTACCGCTGATATATTTGAGGGAGTCCTTCCTAACATTCTCTTTGCATTTATACCTACTGCCATGATTTCTTTTGTATCCTTATTCATGGCCACCACCGAAGGTTCTCTTAAGACAATACCTCTTCCCTTAACATATACTAGTACATTGGCAGTCCCCAAATCCATCCCCATATCATTAGAAAAAAGACCTAACAGAAAATTAAACATCTATTATTTCCAGTATACACCTCTGGCTTCCGTCTCCCTGACGGTGACCCAGACGCATAATTCTTGTATAGCCTCCTTCTCGGTTTTTATTTGCCGGTCCTATATCATTAAATAGTTTTCGGACGGCTTCTTTAGGTAACTTGCTTTTTACATATTTTCTATTTTTATGATTATCATTTTTAGCCCGGGTTATTAATTTCTCCGCATAACTTTTCACTTTTTTAGCAGCCTGAGGAGAAGTTTTTATTCTTTCATTTATTATTAAATGATAAGTAAGCCTTTTTAATCTCTTTTTTTGCTTTGTTTTATTCACTTTTCACCCCTCTTCGCTAAATTCCAAAGGTACTTCGTTCTCTTTTTCCATTTCTTCTAATTTGGATTCTATCTCTTCCATCGCTTTTTTTCCGATTTTATCCACTTCCGAAAGCTTCTCCCGGGTATGGGCAAGTATATCTCCAATGGTGTTAATATCCGACGCATTAAGAGCATTTGCCACTCTGGTAGATAATTTCAATTCATTGACAGGCATCCGTTTTAGTTTGTCAATTTTGTCCTGTACTCTGTCTACATCTTCGCCCAATTCAACTTCTTCCACTTCGGGTATTTTAAAAATTGACATAGTGTCAATAATAATTTCAGCTCCATACGCTACCGCTTCCTCAGGAGTGACACTTCCGTCAGACCATATCTCCATTATTAATTTATCATAATCGGTAGTCTGTCCGACCCGGGCATTTTGAACATCGTATTTAACTTTTTTAATAGGAGAAAAAGAAGCATCTACAGGTATTACTCCCGGTTCATTTGCCTTATCCTTTCGCTCTTCTCCCGGGGAATACCCCCTTCCCCTGGAAACTTCAGCTTCTATTTTAAGTTGCGCTTTATCATCTAAAGTAGCTATCTTTATCTTTGGGTTTAATATATCTACAGACTGATTCAACTTAAAATCATCGCCGGTAACTACTTTATCACCACTGGTCTGCAAAGTTATTGTCTGTTCATGCTCGGTATAAAGTTTAAAACCCAATTTTTTTAAATTAAATATTATTTCTAAAACATCTTCCTTAATGCCCTCTATAGTGGAGTATTCGTGTAACACCCCTTCTACTTTCACCGAAGTTATCGCTGCCCCTTCTAAAGAAGCCAGAAGAATTCTTCTCAGTGAATTACCAACTGTATGACCGTAACCTCTTTCAAAAGGCTGACAGGAAAATTTCCCGTAATCATCTTTTTTTTCTATCCAATCTATATCCCGGGGTAATTGAAAATCCCTAAACTTCATCTAAATCCTCCTTCTATTAAAATTACTATTAATCTGTATTCTGTAATGACAAATAGTCCGAATTGTTTTTTCCGCTTTTACTTACTGTATAACTCAACAATAAGATTTTCTTCTATATCACCGCCTACTAAAGTTACCTCTTTGCGGTCCGGAATTCTTTTCACTTCTCCGGTCATTGTTGAGGTATCTCTGTCCAGCCATTCGGGTAATTCCACTTCTTCTGATTCTTCTAAAGAATTTTTTATTACCTCTAAATCCCTGTCTGATTTTTTGACAGCAATTTTATCCCCCTCCTCTACTGTATACGAAGATATACTGCATACTCTCCCGTTAACTGTTATGTGCCGGTGATTTATTAATTGTCTTGACTGTAAAATCGAAGTTCCAAAACCCAGTAATCTAACCACATTATCCAATCTACACTCCAGTTTAACTAAAAGATTTGAACCAGTTGCCCCCTCTTCATTTTCAGCCAGATGAAAAAACCTTTTAAACTGTTTTTCGGTCATACACGTACTTCTTTTTACCTTCTGTTTTTCCCGTAATTGACGGCCGTACTCAGATTGTCTGAACCTGTACTGACCATGCTGCCCCGGTGCATACTCACGTTTTTCAAGACCACACTTAGCCGTACGACATCTTTTCCCTTTTAGAAAAAGCTTTTCACCTTCCCGCCTACACAATTTACACACAGGACCGTTATATACTGCCATGACTTACACCCTCCTTGGTTTTGGCGGCCGGCAGCCGTTATGGGGTATTGGTGTAATATCCTGAAGAGACATTATTTCCAAACCCTCGGATTCTAAACTCCGAATTGCTGTTTCCCGGGAAGATCCCGGCCCCTTTACTTTTACCTTAACTCTTCGCATACCATTGTTCCTTATTACCTTTTTCGCTGCTTCCTGTGCGGCCAGACCGCCGGCATATGCAGTGCCCTTACGGGAACCCTTCATTCCCTCGGTTCCAGCGGAGGCCCAGGTCAATACATTCCCGTTATTATCTGTTATAGATATTAGTGTATTATTAAAAGTACTCTTAATATGTACTACCCCAGATTCAACTTTACGTTTTTTCTTTCTCTTTGCCATATTACTTCCTCTGTATATTATAGTCTATCTATTCTTCCTGCCTTTTCGCGTACGGGCATTGGTACGAGTTCTTTGACCTCTGACCGGTAACCCTTTTCTATGCCTGTAACCCCTGTAACTATCTATTTTTTTCAGGCGTTGAATATCCTGTCTTTTTGCTCGTTTTAACTCCCCTTCTATCTTATAGTTTTTAACTTCAGCCTGAAGTTTCTTAATCTCTTCATATGAAAGCTGGTAAACCTTTTTTTCACTGTCTACTTTGCTTTTATCTAAAATTTCGGCGGCTGTACTTTTGCCGACGCCATAAATATAAGTTAAACCAATTTTTACTTTTTTTCCCTTAGGTAAATTTACTCCCGCAATTCGTGCCATAATTACTCCTTATATATTTTTAACCCTGCCTCTGCTTATGGCGGGGATCAGAACATATTACCCGCACTACACCTTTTCTTCTAATTACTTTGCAGTCAGGGCAAATAGGTTTTACTGATGCTTTTACTTTCATTATTTGCCTCCCATACTATTTTTATTTTTATCCATCCGGTAGGTTATTATACCCCGGGTGGGATCGTATTTAGAAATTTCAACCTTAACTCTATCGCCGGGCAAAATTCTTATATAATACATTCGCATTTTGCCTGAAATATGAGCCAGAATCTCCGCTCCATTATCCAGCTTTACCTTGAACATAGTGTTGGGCAAAGCTTTAACCACTCTTCCTTCTACTTCTATTTTATCTTTCTTTTTTTTTGCCATAATTTTATAATCCTGCCAATATCTCGGGACCGTTTGAAGTGACCGCCACAGTATTTTCAAAATGACATGATGGCTTCCCATCTGAGGTCACAACAGTCCACTTATCGCCTTTAGTTTCTATTTTATCTTCCCCCATATTTATCATCGGTTCCAACGCTATAACCAGCCCCTCTTTAAGCTGTATGCCTGTATCAGGAGAGCCATAATTAGGTACCTGGGGAGATTCATGTAAATCTCTTCCTATACCGTGCCCAACTAAATCTTTGACTACCGTATACCCAGCATCCTGTGCTGTTTTCTGAATCGCCCAGGAAATATCATATAACTTCCTGTTAGTATACATTTTTGAAATGCCGTTTTCAAGGGCTTCCCTAGTTATATCAAGTAATTTTTTTAAAGAACCATCCAGTTTACCTACATCCACGGTAAAAGCCATATCAGAATAAAAGTTGTCTTTTATTCCTCCCAGATCAATACTTATTATATCCCCCTGCTTTAAAATTTTATCTTTACGGGGAATTCCATGGACAACTTCTTCATTTACAGAAGTGCATAAATACGCCGGATAAGGCGGCTCCCCGTAATTTAAAAATGCCGGTTGGATATTTCTCTCTTTAAAGAGCTTACGGGCTTTCTCTTCTAAGTCCAGAGTACTTACCCCCGGCTTAACCATTTCCTTAAGAGCGCCGGCTATTTCAGTCAAAAGCTTTCCGCTTTGGGAAATTTTATCTATCTCTTCTTTACTTTTATAATATATCAACCCTGTCAGAAAGCTTCCTTGATACTACAAAAGACTTCCTCAATATCCCGGTTCCCGTCTATTTCAACCAGTAAATCATTATTCTTATAATACTCAATTAAGGGCGATGTCTGTTTAATATAATTTTCAATTCGTATCTTAACTGTTTCTTCTTTATCATCGTCTCTCTGCACTAATTTACCACCGCACTGACAGGTATCCTCATAATCGTCTTCAAGATATATATTGTATTCTTTTTTGCAGTCCCGGCAAATTCTTCGTCCCTTAAGACGGCGTACAGACTCTTGTTTAGGTATTGTAATATAAAAAACCCGGTCCAGATTCTCAAGTTTATCGAACTCCTTAGCCTGCTTTATAGTCCGAGGAAATCCGTCAAGTATATATCCATCCCTGGTATCAGGTTCTTTTAAACGTTCCTCAACTATTCCAATAACTACATCATCGGGCACCAGATCACCGGCTTCCATAATGGACTTTGCTTTTAACCCCAGAGGGGTCTTTCTTTTGACTGCATCTCTGAAAATCTCTCCGGTTGAAATATGAGGGATTTCAAGATACTTGGATAATTTTTTCGCCTGAGTCCCTTTTCCTGCCCCCACTATACCCAGCATTACTATTTTCCTTATCATGCCTATCCCATCCGGGAGCCCCTACCCTTTAAGCGCCCCTTCTCCATAAATCCGTCATAATGTCTCATTATTAGATGAGACTCTATTTTAGCCATAGTATCCAGAGCTACCCCCACTACTATTAAAAGGGCCGTCCCCCCAAAATGAAAGGGGGCGTTAAACAGCTCCTGAAAATAAGTAGGCATTATAGCGATTACAACCACAAAAAGTGCTCCGACCAAAGTTATTCTGGTTAACACTTTATCTATATACTCCGCAGACGGTTTCCCAGGTCTTATTCCGGGAATAAACCCACCCCATTTTTTCATATTTTCAGCAATATCACGGGGGTTAAACGTTATAGCAGTGTAAAAATAACAGAAAAATATTATTAGTGCCGAATATATAACTGTCCTTACCCAGTGTCCGGGTGATAAATACTCCGTTAATGTGGCAAAAAAAGCAGATTCAGGAAAAAATTGACTTAATTGAACAGGTAATAACAATACGGCCATGGAAAATATAACAGCGATTACTCCTGACTGATTAACTTTTAAAGGTAAAAAGGTATTCTGTCCTCCGTACATTTTTCTTCCCACTACTCTTTTTGCATACTGCACGGGTATTTTTCTTTGACCCTGTTCCACAAAAACAACCGCGGCCGTGATTAAAATTACCAACGACAGTAAAAACAAGCCGCCGAAAAGCGAAAGTTCATCTATCCGAATCAATCTTAACACATTATTTAACCCCGCTGGCAGTCTGGCCACTATTCCGGTAAAAATTATTAGAGAAATCCCGTTACCTATTCCGTTTTCAGAAATTTGCTCGCCTAGCCACATTAAAAAAATAGTTCCGGTTGTTAAAGTAATTACTGTCAGTATCTGAAAAGAAAGTCCGGGATTTTTCACTACTTCAACTCCCCCGGTCTCCATAGACTGCATCCAAAAAGACAGCCCCAGGGCCTGAATTACAGCTATACCAACCGTCATATACCGGGTTATCTGTTTTATTTTTTTACGGCCTGCTTCTCCCTCTTTCTGCAACTTTTCAAGGTAGGGAATAGTTGTCCGGAGCAGGCTCATTATTATAGAGGCGTTAATAAAAGGCATTATACCCAAAGCCATTATAGAAAGTCGGCCCAGAGCCCCACCAGAAAACATATCCAGAAAACCTAACAGCGTATCTGCCTGGGCCTCAAAAAAAGCTCGCAGAGCATTAACATCAACCCCGGGGACAGGAACAGTTGTTCCTAATCTATAAATAGCAAGTATGCCCAGGGTAAATAATAACTTCCTCTTAAGCTCGGATACTTTTAAAATATCTCCGAAGCCGTCAATCATTAATTTATTTCTCCACCTGCCTGTAAAATCTTTTTCTGTGCACCTTTAGAAAGCTCGCAGCTGGATATTTTTAATTTTTTCTTTAATTCCCCTTTGCCTAAAATCTTAACTGGATACTTACCTTTTACAAGACCTTTCTTTTTTAGCTTTTCCGGAAAAACTTTTTCACCGCTTCTAAATTTATCATGCAGCTGACATATATTAACTATCTCAACCTTGCGCTCAAACTTTGTATTGTTAAAACCTCGTTTGGGTATCCGGCGAATAAATGGCATCTGTCCCCCTTCAAAACCGGGAAGACTAGAATTTCCTGAACGATGTCCGCTACCACCTCTACCCCGGCCGCAACTCCGGCCTTTTCGGGAAGAAGCTCCTCGACCTTTTCGAACTTTACTTTTCTTAGCCCCAGGTGCCGGCCGTAAGTCTTGTAATGTTAATATGCTTTTTTTATCTTCACTCATAATTCTTCGACCTTTTTTCCTCTTATTTTCGCTATATATTCTTTGGAACGTAAATTTCTTAATCCGTTTATAGTGGCGTAGACCACATTAATGGGATTAGTTGACCGTAAACATTTTGATAAAATATTTTTTATGCCCGCTGCTTCTAAAACAGCTCTGGCCGGCCCCCCGGCAATGACTCCGGTTCCCGGACCGGCTGGTTTTAAAAGTATTTCCCCCGCTCCATTTTTTCCTATTACAGTGTGGGGAATAGTTCCTTCATCGGTAATATCCATTTTTTCAAGGTCATCTTTAGCCTTAGACATTCCTTTTTCTATCGAAGCCCTAACATCTTTTGCCTTTCCAATGGCACAGCCAACCGAACCATTCCCGTCACCAACTACCACTAAAGAGGCAAAACCAAATCTTTTCCCCCCTTTTACCACTTTAGCTACCCTGTTTATATTTACTACTTTCTCTATTGTATTTTTTTTCTTATTCTTCATCAGAAGTCCAGTCCCCCTTCTCTTGCCCCGTCAGCTAACTCTTTTACCAAACCTTGATATTTAAAATTTTTACGGTCAAGCACTACTTTTTTAATATTTTTTTCAAGAGCCAGACGGGCTAATTTCTTTCCAACACCTTTGGCACGCTGGCTGGGAGAATCATATTCCTTACCCTTAATTTCTTTATCCAGCGAGGAGGTCCCCAATTCCACTCTATTCCTAACATCATTAATCAGCTGTACATAAATATTTTTATTGGATTTATGTACTTCCATCCTCAACCTTTTATCTTTTCCAAATATTTTTCTCATCATTGTCCTGTACCGGTAAATCCTCCGCCTATGGCCGTTTTACCGGCTTTTTTGCGGACATACTCATTTTCATATCTGATACCCGCTCCTTTGTACGGCTCGGGAGGCTGTATAGCTCTTATGTTTGCAGCCACCTGACCGACTTGTTGTTTGTCTTTTCCGGAAATAACGATAATACTCTTATTCTCTTCGTCAAGTTTTATATCGATATCTTCAGGAATATTAAATTCGGCCGGGTGAGAAAACCCCAATTCCATAATAACTTTTTTTTCCTGTATTTTAGCTCTTTTACCCCTACCTACTAATTCAAGTCTCCTGGTAAAACCATCTGTCAGTCCTTTGATAGCATTAGCTACCAGGGTTCTAAACAGCCCATGTAAGGAACGGGCCTTTTTAGACTCATCTTTACGGGATAGTATAATTTGATTATCCTTAATTTTCCCGTTTATTAAACGATGTAAGTTTACCTCGTTTTTTTTATTTGAAGCCTTGACAATAATTTTCTTACCTTTAACTTCCATATCAACATTTTTAGGTATGTCAACCGGTTTTTTTCCTACTCTGCTCATTTTAAATTACCATACATATAATAACACTTCTCCACCCAGATCATTTTTACGGCATTCTTTATCGGTAAGAAGCCCCCGGGAAGTGGATATAATGGCTCTTCCGAGTCCTTCTAACACTCTGGGGATTTCTTCCTTATTCACATAATGCCGCTTTCCGGGCCGGGATTGTCTTTTAAGCCCTTTTATAACTGAGCGGTCTCCATCTACATATTTTAAATATATTTTTAAAATACCCTGTTTATTATCCTCTAACTGTTCATAATTTGCTATATATCCCTCTTCTTTTAACAACCTGGCTATCTCCAACTTTAACTTAGAAGAAGGTATATCAACTCCCCTCTTTTTAACATTTAAAGCATTTTTGATTCTAGAAATCATATCTGCTACAGGATCTGTTACTACCATGATGATTTAACAACCCCCGGTATTTTTCCGTCCGATGCCAACTTCCTAAAACATATTCTACATGTTCCAAAATCTCTCATATACCCCCTGGATCTTCCACATAAGTTACACCTATTATATTTTCTTACTTTATATTTAGGTTCTTTTTTCTGTTTTTCTATAAGTGCTTGTCTAGCCATAAATTCTCCTTATTATTTTTTAAAAGGGAAATTTAACAATTCATACATCCGTTCAGACTTTTCTTTTTCAGGCATACTGGTTACTACCACAATAGAAAGTCCTTTTATAAACTTAATTTTATCCGAATTTATTTCCGGATATATTGTTTCATCCTTTATTCCTATAGTTAAATTACCGTTATGATCTATACTTCTTTTTATACCGCTAAAATCCCGGATACGGGGAATAGCAATCCGCAGGGTCTTATTTAAAAAATCGTACATTCTTTCTCCCCGCAAGGTTACTTTACATCCGATAACATCACCTTCCCGGACACCGAAATTAGAAATAGATTTTTTGGCCTTTGTAATTACCGGTTTCTGTCCGGTGATGGCCGCCATATCTTCCAGCGCCTCTTCCAAAACAGCTTTCTCCTCCACTGCTTTTTTTAAACCCATGTTAACCACTACCTTTTCAATACCAGGCATCTCATGGATATTTTCTAATTCCATCTCTTTTTTTAAAACAGGTATTACCTCTTTTTTATATCTTTTATATAATGAACTTTTTATATTCTTATTAACAGGCATTTATACTATCATCTCCCCGCATTTTTTACATATTCTCACTTTATCACCATCTTCTAAATAATCAAAATTTACCTTTGTAGGTTTAGAACACTTAGGGCACATCAACTTTAAGTTAGGGATTGCTATTGGTGCTTCCTGTTCAATAACGCCCCCGGGGCTTTTCTGCGAAGGCATGGCATGTTTTTTAACTATATTTAACTTACCCACAACTGCCCTGTTTTTCTTGGGAAAAATCTTAACAACTTCTCCAGACTTACCCTTTTCCACCCCTTTTTTTATTACCACTTCATCTCCAGTTTTTATCTTACGCATTTTAAAGCACCTCCGGAGCAAGGGATATAATACGGGTAAATTCCTTACTTCTTAATTCCATAGCAATAGGTCCAAAAACCCGGGTGGCTCTGGGCATCCCGTTATCATCTATTATTACTACTCCGTTACTGTCAAATTTTAATACGGTTCCATCATCTCTTTTTATGGGATATTTAGTACGAACTATAACCGCTTTGACAATCTCCCCTTCGGTTACTTCTCCGGAAGGGATAGCGATTTTTACGGTACCAACTATAATATCCCCTACCCGTCCGTACTGTTTTTCTCCCCCTAAAACATTAATACACAGTAACTTCCGGGCTCCTGAATTATCAACGACATTTAATAAACTTTCGCTCTGAATCATTTTATTGCTTTTCTTTAATTTTACATAAGCGCCATCTTTTCAACTTACTTTTTGGACGCATTTCCTCTATTATTACTTTATCCCCTGTATTGGCCCTGTTTTCTTCATCATGGACATAAAACTTTTTGTGCTTTTTTAAAACTTTTTCATAAAGCGGATGCCGGGATAAATTTTCGGTCTCGACCACACAAGTTTTATTCATTTTAGAACTCACCACCAATCCTTCCAATTTTTTCCTCGATGTTGTTTTGTATAATTTTTTACTCATTATTTTTCTCTTTTATTATTGTTAATACTCTAGCTATATCTTTCCTTAAATATTTTAATTCTACCGGATTTTTTAAAGTCCCTGAGGCATGCTGGAACCGGTTCTCCATATACTTTTTATTCAGATCACCAAGATCGCTTCTCAATTCCTCAACTGTTTTACCTCTTAATTCGTCTACTGTTACAGTCACTGGTACTCTCCTCTAACCACAAACTTACATTTCATGGGCATTTTAGCTGCTGCTCTTTTCATGGCTAACTTTGCCTTATCCCGGGGAAGGCCAACCAGCTCAAAAATTATTCGCCCCGGTTTAATTCTAGCGGCATAGTACTCTACATCCCCTTTTCCTTTACCCATCCTGGTTTCGGCCGGTTGTTTAGTAACCGGATGATCTGGAAATACTCTCAGCCATACTTTCCCCCCTTCTTTCATAAATCTGGTTATCGCTACCCTGGCCGCCTCTATCTGACGTTCATCGATTCGCGCCGGCTCAACAGCTTTAAGACCGTACTGGCCAAAGTTCACTTTACTGCCCCGGATAGCCTTTCCTCTATTTCTTCCCCGGTGTTTTTTTCTATATTTTACTTTTTTCGGTCGTAACATGTTCTATTCCTTTTCTGCCCCTATTATCTCCCCCTTACATACCCAAACCTTAATACCTATATTTCCATAAGTGGTATTGGCCTCACAGAAATTGTAATCAATATCTGCTCTTATAGTCTGTAGGGGTACTTTTCCTTCTTTTAACCACTCGGTACGAGCAATTTCTGAACCGTTAAGCCGTCCGCTGACAGCCACTTTTACTCCGTCGACGCCGTTTTCATTGTACGCCCGGTACAGAGCTCTTTTCATAACCGGACGGAACCGCATTTTCTTCTCCAGAGCCCCGGCTATACTTCTGGCTATTATAGCTGCATCAGCCTGGGGTCTTTTTATATGCTCTATATTTATATCCGTAGTCTTATCTGTCATATCCTCAATTTCATTCTTAATGTTTTCAACTTCTGCTCCCCCCTTTCCTATTATCACACCCGGCTTATCGGTATGAACCACAATTTTTATATTTTCATTTCCGGCTCTTTTTATATCTATTCTTGAAATGCCAGCGGAATCTTCAACTCTGTCCCGGATAAAATTTCTTATTTTATAGTCTTCTTCTATTAACTCGGGCATATTATCTAAATCAAACCACTGTGATTTCCAGGTTTTATTGACCCCTAACCTTAAACTTACCGGATTAACTTTTTGACCCATTATTCTTGTTCGTCTCCCACTATTATTTCTATATGCGCTGATCTCTTCTTGTATACATCCGCTCTACCCATGGCCCGGGGCCGGAGTCTTTTTAACGAAGGCCCCTGCCCCACCCAGGCCTTCATGACTTTAATTCTGTCGGTTATATCTTGAGCATCCGCATTGGCCACAGCTGAATCTAATGCTTTCTTTACCGGTTTTACCGCTTGTTTGTTGATAACAGCAAGTTTATTATACGCTTCCGCAACTTTTTTTCCCCGTATACAATCCAGAACTAAATTAATTTTACGGGGACTCATCCTTATATATTTTGCTTTTACTTTCCCTTTCATTATTCCATGTTTTCCTCTTCAAGTTCTTTAGAATGGGCTGCTCCGTGACCTTTAAAAAATCGGGTTGCCGAAAATTCACCCAAACGGTGTCCGACCATATCCTCAGTTACCAATACTTTAGTAAATTTTTTGCCGTTGTGAACAGGTATGGTTAAACCCACAAAATCAGGGGTTATCATAGAATCCCTAGAATAGGTGGGATCTACATTTTTAGAACCTGCTTTTTTAGCTCTATCTACCTTTTTTAGAAGACTTTCTGCTACATATGGTCCCTTTTTAGTTGAACGGCCCATTAAACTATTTCCTCCTTCTTACGATCAATCTATCGGATGCTTTATTTTTCTTTCTCGTCTTTACGCCTTTACATTTTTTACCCCATGGATTAGATGGAAGATGGTTACCTTTACTTTTTCCTCTACCTCCTCCATGCGGGTGGTCGATAGAGTTCATAGCCATTCCTCTAACTTTAGGTCTTTTACCCCTCCGTCGACTTGCTCCAGCAGACCCTAACTGGGCCTTATAATGGTCAGAATTGCCTACTTTTCCAATTGTAGCTTTACAGTCTTTTTCCACTAACCGTACCTCGCCGGAAGTTAACTGTATCTGGGCATATTTACCTTCTTTTGCCATTAACACCGCTTCTGACCCGGCACTTCTTACCATAGCCCCCCCTCTTCCGGGCTTCAGCTCTATATTATGAATAATGGTGCTTTCGGGTATATTTTTAAGCGGCCGTACGTTTCCCGGTTTTATTGGAGCCCGCTGGCCACTGGTTACCGTATCACCTACTTTTAAACCCTCCGGATGTATAATATAAGTTTTTTTGCCATCCTGATATTTAATTAAAGCCAGATTTGCCGACCGGTTGGGATCATATTCTATTGCCACAACTTTAGCCGGTTCCTTTCTCTGTCTCTTATAATCTACCAACCTAATTTTCCGTTTGCTTCCTCCCCCGCGGTGCCGTACAGTTATTCTGCCGTGATTATTTCTCCCGGCTGAACTTTTCTTTACCCTGGTCAAAGATTTTTCAGGTTTTCTTTTAGTAACTTCATCTTTTGTTACTATCGTCCTGAATCTCCGGGCCGGGGAAAGAGGTCTATCTTTTTTAATACCCATTTTTATATTCCCCTGTATACTCTAGTTTATTCTCTATATAGATCAATACTTTACGGTCCTTCCATAAGTTTTATTCTATCGCCATCTTTTAAGGTTACCACCGCTTTCTTTCTTTTTGAAGTTTTACCTTCATAACGCCCCAACCTTTTTTGCTTCCCCCTCACATGCTGAGTGTTTACAGATTTAACTGTTACCTTAAATATTTCTTCCACTGCTTTTTTAATTTTCCCTTTACTGGCATCTAAAGAAACATAAAAAGTATACTTATTGTAGTTCATCCTCTCCCGGGTGGACTTTTCCGTCACTACCGGAGCTTTCAATATATTATAAAGTGAATTTTCTGTAGTCATTGCCAACCTCTTTTATCTAAAAAACTTTCCCAGGCTCTGGAAGTAAATAAAATATTGTGATTTCCCAAAACCGTATATGTATTTATATTTTTCCAATCCATAATTGTCAACCCTTTAATATTTCTAAAAGAACGTACAATATCAAGTTCCATACTATTTAGTACTAATAATTTTTTCCCAGCCGAGTTTTTAAAAATACTGTCTATAAATTCTGCAGCCAGGCGAGTTTTATAATCAGCCAGTTCAATTTTTTCCACTACTTTAAGTCCGCCCTCTCTTATTCGCTGAACAACAGCCTGAATTAGAGCTATCTGTTTTTTTAACCGGGGTATATCTTTCTTATAATGTTGTTCTTTTACCGGTCCAAAAGTAATTCCGCCTCCGGTCCAAATTGGAGAGTTGTTACTTCCTACTCTGGCCCGCCCCGTACCTTTCTGCCTCCAGGGTTTTTTACCCCCACCAGCCACTTCGGAACGATCTTTTGTCTTTGCTTTACCGGCTCTCTGGTTGGAACGATATGTTTCCACCACTTCATGCAGTAAATTAACATTTACTTTTAAATTCTCTAATTCTTTAGGTATTTTAGGTATTTCAACATTCATTTTTAATTACTCTTTTTTCTTCTTCTAACAAAAACTACATTTTTTTTCGGGCCGGGCACAGCGCCTTTTACTGCTAAAATATTTTCTTTTTCGCTGATATTTACTATCTCAAGATTTTCTTCAGTAATCTTTTCGCCCCCATATCTTCCAGCCATTTTTAACCCGGGCCAGACCCGGCTGGGATCACTCGAACCGCCTATCGAACCGGGAATCCGGTGCTTTCTTGAACCGTGAGAATTAGGCCCGGCCCTGAATCCCCACCTTTTAACTGTACCTGAAAAACCTTTACCTTTAGACTTGCCCTGGATATCGATTCGCTCTCCAACTTTGAATTCATTGGCGCAGAACTTTTTTCCTATACGGGGCATATCCTTTTTATCCCCGCTCCACTCTACGGTCTTTAAATATTTTAACAAAGGTAATTTGTTCTTCTTAAAAAACCCTACCTGCGGTTTTTTTAACGCCTTTTCTTTTACTTCTTTGTAACCTATCTGAATTTTATCTGTCCCGGTATCAGTAACATAACAGGGCCCCAGTTCTATTAAAGTAACTGGAATCGACTTTCCCGCAGCATCAAACCACCTAGTCATCTTTATTTTTTTTCCTAGTAATCCTTGAATCATCACGCTTTTATCTCTACTTTAATTCCTGCCGGCAACTCCAACTTTCCAAGTTCATCAACCGTATGCGGGGTCGGAGCAATAATGTATATTAATCTTTTATGGATTCTCATTTCAAACTGCTCCATTCCTCGCTTGTCAACATGCGGCGATTTTAAAACCGTATATTTTTTTGTTTTAGTAGGCAGAAGTATAGGTCCGGAAATCTTAGCCCCGGTCCGTTTTATAGTATCCACTATTTCTTTAACCGACCTGTCCAGCATTCTATGATCATACCCTTGTAACTTTATTTTAATTTTTTGTTCTTCTGCCATTTTTTAAATTTACCTACTCAATAATCTCCGCAACTACTCCGGCACCTACCGTATGTCCGCCTTCTCTTATGGCGAATCTTAACCCTTTCTCCATGGCTATCGGCTCTATCAGGTCGCCTTCCAGCTCAACATTGTCACCGGGCATTACCATCTCTCTTCCTTCCGGTAATTTCACCACTCCAGTCACATCTGTCGTACGAAAGTAAAACTGGGGCCTATAACCGGAAAAGAACGGCGTATGCCTTCCCCCTTCTTCTTTGCTCAATACGTAAAGCTGCCCCTTAAATTTTGTATGCGGCGTTATCGATCCCGGTTCTGCTATTACCTGACCTCTCTGGATGTCTTCTTTATCTACACCCCTCAATAACATCCCCACGTTATCTCCGGCCTGTGCCTCTTCCATCTCTTTTCTGAACATCTCTATTCCCGTGGCCACCGTTTCATGGTTCTTGTTCAATCCCACTATCTCTACATCGTCGCCTAACTCTACTTTACCACGTTCTATTCTTCCGGTTGCCACCGTTCCTCTTCCCGTTATCGTAAATACATCCTCTACACTCATCAAAAACGGTTTGTCCACATCCCGGGACGGTTCGGGTATATCTTCATCCAGCGCATCTACTAACTTTCCTATCGCCTTGTTGTCTTCACTCTCTAAATCATCTGATTCCAGAGCTTTTAACGCCGACCCCTTTACTATTGTCATATCATCTCCGGGAAATTCGTATTTGTTCAACAGATCTCTTATCTCTAAATCCACTAACTCAACTAACTCTTCGTCATCTACCTGATCCGTCTTGTTCATAAATACTACCATCGCAGGCACCCCCACCTGACGGGCCAGTAATATATGTTCTCTGGTCTGGGGCATCGGGCCGTCGGCTGCCGATACTACCAGTATCGCTCCGTCCATCTGGGCCGCTCCCGTTATCATGTTTTTTACGTAATCCGCGTGCCCCGGACAGTCTACATGCGCATAATGCCGGTTCGCTGTCTCGTACTCTACATGCGCCGTCGCTATGGTTACTCCCCTCTCCTTTTCTTCCGGTGCATTATCTATATCATCTACATTTAAAACTTTTGCAAACCCCTTCCCCTCAAGGTATTTTAACATGGCCGCCGTTAAAGTCGTCTTTCCGTGATCCACATGGCCTATTGTCCCCACATTTACATGCGGTTTTGTTCTTTTAAATTTTTCCTTTGCCATCTTCTTTTTCCTCCTTTATTGTACTGTTGTTTTTAATCTAATATCTTTTCAGAAATCTGTTGGGGAACCCGTGCAAACTCAGATGGTTCCATACTGTATGTCGCCCTGCCCTGGCTGGCCGATCTAAGGGCGGATGCATATCCAAACATTTCCGATAGCGGCGCCCGGCCGTTTATAATATTATTGTCTTCTTCGCTTAATAATTCTTTGATCTCCCCCCGGCGGGAATTAAAATCTTCAAGGACCTCACCGAGATGTTCATTAGGAACTATTATATTAATTTTCATGATCGGTTCAAGTAATATGGGCTTTGCTCGTCTTAAACCTCGCCGGACTGCCCGGGCTGCAGTAATTCTAAAAGCCATTTTTGACGAATCCACTTCGTGAAAAGAACCATCTTTCAAGGTGGCTTTTACACCCGTAACTTCAAACCCCCCCAGACTTCCATGGGTTAAAGTATCTTTAAGTCCCTCTTCAACTCCGGGAATAAATTCTTTGGGAATCCGTCCTTCCCGGATATTATTTACAAATTCAATCCCTCCTTTGTAAGTAAGCGGTTCTAAATCTATAACTACATGTCCGTACTGCCCCCGGCCCCCGGACTGCTTTACATACTTTTCTTCCACTTCAATTTTTTTAGTGATTGTCTCTTTGTAAGTAACTACCGGCTCGGAAGCCCGGCAGTTAATATTAAATTCTTCCTTTAATCTGTTTATCACCACTTCAAGATGCAACTCGCCCATTCCTTTTATAATGCTCTGTCCGCTATCTTCATCCACACTTAACTGCAAAGAAGGATCTTCGGTAATAACTTTATTCAGGGCCACTATCAGCTTTTCCTCTTCTTCTTTGTTATCAGCTTCGATAGCCATGGACACTACCGGATCCGGAAACTGCATGGATTCCAATAAAATTGGATCGTCTTTTGAACACAGGGTGTCACCGGTATTTGTATCTTTGGGGCCTATAATTGCTGCTATCTGACCCGCTTTAAGTTGATCTCTGTCTTTTCTGGACTCAGCATGCATTTCCAAAACCCTGGAAACTCTTTCTTTTTTATCCTGAGTTAAATTATATACATACCCCCCCTTCTCTAACGTACCCGAATAAACCCTGATAAATACCAGCCTCCCCACATAGGTATCAGCCATAATTTTAAATACTAAAGCAGAAAAAGGTCCTTTTTCATCGGCTTTTCTTATCTCCTTTTCACCGGTTTCGGGATTCTTTCCCTCTACCGGTTTAGCCTCCAGTGGAGAAGGCAAATAGTCTACTATGGCATCCATTAACAGCTGAACACCTTTGTTCTTAAGAGCCGACCCGCATAAAACTGGAACAATTTTATGTTTAACGGTTCCTTTCCTTATTACTTTTTTTAACAGTTCGACGGAAATATTTTCTTCATCAAGATACTTTTCCATAATCTCATCATCAATATCAGCAAGTTTTTCAAGAAGTATACCCCTCATTTTTACAGCTTTTTCTTTCAGATCATTGGGAATCTTTTTTTCTTCAATCTTTTTTCCGCCTTCATCTTGATAATAATAGGCCTTCATCCCGACCAAATCTACAATACCCTTAAAATCACCTTCTTTTCCTATGGGAAGCTGAACGGGTACAGCTATATCGGTTTTTAATTGATCCTCTATCTCTCCTAAAACTCTATTAAAATTTGCCCCCACCCTATCTAACTTGTTTACAAAAGTTATCCGGGGTACGTCATACCTGTCCGCCTGTCTCCAGACCGTCTCTGATTGAGCTTCCACTCCCCCCACGCCGCAGAAGACAACCACACAGCCGTCAAGAACCCTCAGAGAACGTTCTACCTCCACGGTAAAATCAACATGACCGGGAGTGTCTATAATATTTATAATACCGTCTTTCCACTTGCAGGTAGTAGCCGCAGAAGTTATAGTTATTCCCCGGTCCTGTTCCTGTTTCATCCAGTCCATAACCGCAGTTCCCTCGTGGACTTCCCCCAGCTTATAAGTTTTACCGCTGAAAAACAGTAGTCTCTCCGAAACGGTGGTCTTTCCCGCGTCAATATGTGCAATTACGCCTATGTCTCTTAATCTATTTACATTCATCCCTTTCTCTTTTCCGGTTATTGTATTCTTAGTATCGCAATTCGCTCTCATATAAAATATATATGTTACCAGCTGTAATGTGCAAAAGCCTTATTGGCTTTGGCCATTTTATGTACAGTCTCTTTTTTACTGATTGCCGCACCCTGGCCTTTAGTCGCATTAATCAATTCATTGGCCAAACTCTGAGCCATGGAAGTCCCCTTACTGCTCCGGGCAAATTCCACCAGCCACCTTATAGAAAGTTGTATACCCCTAAGAGGGGTAACTTTTACCGGCACCTGATAAGTTGCTCCCCCAACCCTACGGGATTTAACCTCCAAAAGAGGCTGTACATTATCTATTACCTTTTCCAGGGCCTCCAGGGGGTTACAGTTAAGTTCTTTAGCAGTGATTTTAAGAGCTTCATCACATATGTCTATAGCTAAACTTTTTTTTCCATCCCACATCAATTTTTTAATGAGTCTTTCTCTTATATCCTCAATCGAAATTTGTTGTGTTTCTTCGTTGTGATAACTGTTCATATTTTCTTTTCCCCGTATTTGGATCTTCCCTGTTTTCTACCTTCAACTCCTGCACAATCCAGAGTGCCCCTCACCACGTGATAACGAACTCCGGGCAGGTCTTTTACTTTTCCTCCCCTTATTAAAACTATAGAATGTTCCTGTAAATTATGCCCTTCCCCGGGTATGTAAGCGGCGACATCCATACCGTTGGTCAGCTTTACCCTGGCTACTTTCCGCAGTGCGGAGTTCGGTTTTTTTGGAGTAGAAGTAAACACTCTTATGCATACTCCTCTTTTCTGGGGACACCCCTGGAGCGCGGGAGTGGTTTTCTTTTTCTTTATTTTTTTTCTTCCTTTTCTTACTAGTTGATTAGTTGTTGGCATTTTCCTGCTCCCTTTTTGTAAACAAACCGGTTCCCACCGGAATTAATTTTCCTACAATTACATTTTCTTTTAACCCTTTAAGATAATCGACTTTACCCTCGGCGGCGGCATCGGTTAAAACACTTGTGGTTCTTTCAAATGAAGCTGCTGAGATAAAACTTTCACTGTTTAAAGAGGCTTTTGAAATACCCAGCAATTTCGGCTTTTTAGCTGCTGGTTTCTTACCCTGTTCTTCCATCTTTTTATTGACTTTCTCCACTATTTTAGCCGGAATTACTTCCTTCTCCTGGAAAGTTGTATCCCCACTGTCGGTTATCTGGACAAAGGAAAGCATCTGGCTGATAACAACTTCCAAATGTTTATCATCCAGCGAAACTCCCTGCAGTCTATAGACGCTCTGTAATTCATTAACTAAAAATTCCTGGATATTTTTATGGCTTCCCACCCTTAAAATATCATGAGGGTCTACCGCACCGTCAGTAAGTGTATCACCGGCTTCTACCATTGTCCCGTCATAAACTTCAAGATGTTTTCCGGCCGGGATTTTATATTCCCGAGCCGATACATTTTCTTCTTCCGGATCAACCTTAACTACCATAGCTTCAGATTTTTTAGCTCTCTGTTTAGTCTGATCTATTGAAACTCTGCCTGAAATTTCTGTAACTACCGCACTGTTTTTAGGCGGGCGGGCCTCAAAAAGCTCAACTATTCGAGGTAGCCCTCCGGTAATATCCCTGGTCTTTATCACCTGCAGGGGCACCCGGGCCAGAATATCACCTTTTTTAACCTTTTTGTCTTCCTTTAAGGCAACCAGCATATCAACCTGAAGAGGATATCTTACCGTTTTACCGGCTTTGGTTTTTAAATCAATACGTGGATAATAATTTTTCTTTCCTCCCCTGGATTTTTTTCCTCCACCAATATAAGGTACAATAACGTACTCAGACTCACCAGTTTTGGGGTTTTTTTCTTCTTTTGCATTTATCCCGGGTACTATATCCTGGTACTCAATTTTTCCGGAGTGTTCGGCAATTATCGGGGTAGAAAACGGATCCCATCCAGCTATTTTCTCGCCCTTTTTAACTTTTTGACCTTTTTTATGGTGCAATACGGCACCGTAACGGATATCGTAAACATCACTTTCGCCCCGGTGTTTTTTTACTTCAATTTTTCCCTTCCGGGCTATATTTACTGTCTCTCCTTCTTCATTCTCAATAGTCTGGATCCCGTCATAACGTATTTCGCCATCAAATGGAGCCGATAAATCTCTTTCCTGGGCCACTTCCGAAGCAGTTCCGCCAACATGGAAAGTTCTTAAGGTTAACTGCGTACCGGGTTCCCCGATTGATTGAGCAGCGATTATTCCTACCGCCAGACCCGGTCTGACTAATTCACCGGTAGACAAATCCGCCCCGTAGCATTTACTGCAAACACCACCTTTTGATTCACAGGTAAGAGGGGACCGTATTGTAAGAGCGGTAATAGCACTGTGTTCTATTTTTTGGGATGCATCTCTATCTATAATTTCACCTTCTTTAACCAGTATTTCATCAGTTATGGGATCCACAATAGAAGCAAGACTTACCCGACCCTGAACTCTCTCAGCAAAACTTTCAATTATTTCGTTAGTCTCCTCGTCCTTAATGGGCCGTACGTCAATCCCTCCCGCTGTACCACAATCATTTTCTACAACTATTACATCATGAGAGACATCTATTAACCTCCGGGTTAAATGCCCGGCCTGGGCGGTCTTTAACGCTGTATCGGTAAGTCCTTTACGACCACCATGAGTGGAATTATAATACTCCAAGACAGACAAGCCTTCTCTGAAATTGGATTTAATGGGATGTTCTATAACTTCACCGCCCTCATCTTTTCCAACCTGGGGCTTGCTCATAAGCCCTCTCATTCCGGCCAGCTGACGTATCTGATCTATTGACCCACGGGCTCCGGAAGAAGCCATCAACTGAATAGGATTAAATTTGGGGCCCTCATAATTATATTTTCTCTTATCGTACTCATTAATCTCTTCAAGCATCTGATCGGCAATATCATCAGTAACGTGGCTCCAGATATCCACAATATTATTATATCGTTCGTCATCTGTAATTATACCCATCTGAAAATTCTGTTTTATCTTTTCCACTTTTTTCTGGGCCTTATCCAGAACTTCCTGCTTTTTATTGGGGATGTGCATGTCGTCCATACACAGGGAAACTCCTCCAAGTGTAGCCTGACGGTAACCTAATTTTTTTACCGTATCAAGTAAATTTACCGTACTGTATTTCCCGTTTTCCCAAAAATTATTTTCTACTAAATCGGTTAATTTACCTTTAGTAAGGGGTTCATTAACATATTCCATATTTTCGGGAAGATAAGAATTAAAAATAATCCTTCCAACGGTGGTATAATCTTCCCACATATCCGGATTTTCAAACTCTTCTTTTTCCCATTCAGATGATTCTTTTAACTTATTTATTCCTTTAACTTTTATCCGGGCGTGTAAATCAACCTTTTTGCACTGATAGGCATGCTCAACTTCCTGGGAATTACTAAATATCATTCCTTCCCCGTAAACTCCCCGTTTTTCCCTGGTAAGATAGTTACATCCCATAACTATATCCTGAGAAGGGGCGGTAACTAAACTTCCGTTAGCCGGAGAAATAATATTGTTTACAGATAAAAGCATCATCTTAGCTTCCAAACAGGCCTCTGGAGATATAGGTACATGAACCGCCATCTGGTCGCCGTCAAAATCAGCGTTAAAACCCGGGCATACCAGCGGATGCAACTGAATAGCTTTGCCTTCAACCAAAACCGGTTCAAAAGCCTGAATACCCAAACGATGCAGCGTTGGGGCCCTATTTAAAAGAACCGGGTGATCCTGAATTATCTCTTCAAGTATGTCAAAAACTTCCGGGCCCTGTCTCTCAAGACGACGCCGGGCTGCCCTCACATTACTGGAGAAACCTTTTTTAATAAGATCTCTGAGTATAAACGGCTTAAATAATTCCAGAGCCATCTCTTTGGGTATGCCGCATTGATTTAATCTTAGATGGGGCCCTATAACAATTACTGACCGTCCAGAATAATCAACTCTTTTCCCCAGCAAGTTTCTCCGGAACCGGCCCTGTTTGCCCTTAATGTTTTCAGACAACGATTTTAACGGCCGGCGGCCGGCTCCCCTAACTGTTTTGTTGCGGGCCCCGTTCTGTATTAAAGTATCCACAGATTCCTGAAGAAGCCGTTTTTCGTTATGGAGCATAACATCCGGTGCACCCATCTCCATAATATTTTTCAGCCTGTTATTACGATTAATTATTCTACGGTAAAGATCATTTAAATCCGACGAGGCGAATTTTCCGCCTTTTAGAGGAACAAGAGGTCTTAAGTCCGGAGGAATTACAGGCACATTTTTAAGCATCATATTCTGAGGTTCGTTATCTGAATCAATAAAATATTCCAGTATTTTAAGTCTGCGGCGCAGACGGGCCTTTCTACCTTTGCCACCGCCCGGTGACTCTATGTCTTTACGTATTTTATGGGCTATTTTCTTTATATTTACCTGTTCAAGTAAACTATAAATTGCTTCCCCACCGATAGCCCCTTTAATCTCCGGAGGGTCCTTAAGGATCTTATCGACTGATTTAGTAACTTTGTTTAATTTTTTAAGAACCTGTTTCTTTATTTTTTCTCTTTTCCGAATAAAATCGCTTACTTCTTCAGCAATTAATTCCCAGTTATACTCTTCCGCAGCCCGAGAACTGGACTGTTTTATAGTTTCTATTAACTGGGGGAAATCATCATATTCACTGTTATCATAACCATCTATTATATTAGAATAAAGCTGCGACAAATCGTCTTCAGATTCTTCTTCGTAAAGTTCGTTTTCCTGTATTTTTTCTATCTCTACTTCTATATTATCTTTTAAGGCAATGTCGAACTGTACCAGCTCCTGGGTATATAAACTCATAATATTTTGAACCTTATCAACTTTATATACACTGATGGCATTCTCTTTTTCCTGAGCTCCATAAAGCGGTTCGTCATAAGTCTCTCTTACATATTCCTTTATAAAGTCCATATCTCCATGTTCAATACTTTCCTTAAAATCTTTGTAAAGATCAGCTAAACGCATGAGCCCGTTCTGAAGCCTGTTGTAGACAGCCGCGTCTATAACAGAAATATTTTTGCGCTCATTAAAAAAAGTTACATCGTGGGCGGCTACCTTCTTGCCCTGACACCTTATTTTATCATTGGAAACCGCAGTTATTATATAAGAGGCGTAATAATTTACCTGTTCAACATATTTTCTTTTAAGATTTAAAATTTGTCCGATCATAGAGGGCGGCTGGCGGACATACCATATATGGGCTACAGGGACGGCAAGTTCAATATGACCCATACGTTCACGTCTTACCTCCCGTTCGGTCACTTCAACACCACAGCGCTCACAGACAACCCCTTTGTGACGGGGATATTTATATCTTCCGCAATTACATTCAAAATCTTTCATCGGCCCAAAGATACGTTCACAAAAAAGTCCGTCTTTCTCCGCTCTAAAAGTACGATAATTTATAGTTTCCGGCTTTTTTACTTCGCCGTGGGACCATTCCTGAACATCTTCCGGCGCGGCAAGCATTAATTGAACTGCATTAAAATTTTTATAATTTAACTGATTTCCCATAATTATCTTGGTTCCTCTTTATTCTCCAGCAAAACTTTAAAACCTAATCCCTGTAATTCTTTAACCAGAACCTTAAAGGATTCGGGTACTCCGGGCTCATCTATCTCTTCACCCTTTAAAATAGATTCATGTAATTTATTTCTACCCTCAACATCATCACTTTTATAAGTTAAAAATTCCTGCAGCAGATAAGCCGCTCCGTAACCCTCCAAGGCCCAAACCTCCATCTCTCCAAATCTCTGGCCCCCAAATAGAGCTTTACCTCCAAGGGGCTGCCTGGTTATGAGGGAGTACGGTCCGGTGGCCCGGGCATGCATTTTATCTTCTGCCATATGTTCTAGTTTCATAGTGTACATGTAGCCAATCGTTATATTATCTCCAAGAACTTCTCCGGTCCGACCGTCATATAAACGGGCCGTCCCATCTTCTGAAAGATTGTTTTCTGCAAGAATTTTCTTTATTTCCGATTCCTTAGCCCCGTCAAAAACCGGGCTTAGTGTTTTTACGTTGGCCTTTTTTGCGGCCAAACCCAAGTGGGTTTCCAATATCTGACCAATATTCATTCGCGAGGGTACACTCAGGGGATTAATTACTACATCCACCGGAGTGCCGTTTTCATCATATGGCATATCTTCCTCGGGAAGAACCATGGAAATAATACCTTTATTACCGTGACGACCGGCTATCTTGTCTCCGGCCATTATAGACCGGCGGCTGGCTATATGAACCTTTACCTTTTTAGACACCATTACCGGTAGGTCGTTACCCCGGTCTATATTTTTAAGTTTCCTATCGCGTTCTTTTTCTAAGTCTTCTATTAAGGACTTCAGTAATACCTTATTTTTAAATTTTTTGTTATTATATTCCTCCTCAGAAATTTCTCCTTTCTTTTTCTGATGAACCATTTTCTGAGTTATAGACCTATTTTCACTCCTGAGTTCTTTGATTTTTTCATCAATTTTGTGATTTATTTTTTCAGTTAGCTCCCTCCTCCGTTTTTTGGTAATACTTTTTTTTCTTTCAAAAGTTTCAACTTTTATAATTTTACCTTCCACGCCGGGAGGAACTTTTAATGAAGTATCTTTAACTTCTTCGGCCTTTTTACCAAATATGGTTTTTAAAAGTCTTACTTCGGGTGTATATTTTTTTTCTCCCTTTGGAGTGACCTTTCCCACCAGTATATCCTTGGGTTTTACGTAGGCTCCTTCTCTGATTACCCCATTTTCATCCAGATCTCTGAGTTGATGCTCTCCTACATTAGGTATATCTCTGGTTATTTCTTCATTGCCCAGTTTAAGTTCTCGGGCCTGAACTTCCTCTTCATGTATATGTATAGAAGTCAACACATCGTCTTTAACCAATCGATCGGATATAAGAACGGCGTCTTCAAAGTTATAACCTTCCCAAGCCATAAAGGCAACCAGCAAATTTCTACCTAAAGCTAATTCCCCTTTTGCAGTTGCCGGGCCGTCCGCTAAAACTTCACCCTTTTTTACTTTTTGGCCTTTGTCAACTACCGGCGATTGATTATAGTGAGTTTCCTGGTTACTCTGATGGTGTTTTTTTAGCTTATAGGTATCAATTTTATCCGGATCTAATTTTTTTTCGTTTTTATCCCCGGCCCATACTACTATCATGTTACCGTCTACATAGACTACCTCTCCTGCCCGGCGAGCGGTGATAATGACACCGGAATTTTTTGCCACTGTTTCTTCCACCCCGGTCGCTACTATGGGCGGCTCAGTGACCATCAGCGGAAGGGCCTGGCGCTGCATATTCGACCCCATCAACGCCCGGTTGGCGTCATCATGTTCCAAAAATGGTATCAAACCGGCTGAAGCCCCAACTATTTGTTTGGGAGTAATATCTATATAATTTATCTTTTCTCTGGCATATTGTTTAATTATTCCTTTGTTCCGGGCAACTATTTTTCCGTCCGGCAAATAACCTTCATCATCAATTTCTAAATTTGCAGGAGCAAGCACATATTTATCTTCATCGTCGGCCGTAAGATAATCCACTTTACCAGTTAACTTCCCGTTTTCCACTTTCCTATAAGGAGTCTCTATTAAACCGATATCATTAATTTTTGCATAAAGGGCCAGGGAAGTTATCAAACCTATGTTAGCGCCTTCAGGCGTTTCTATGGGGCATATCCTTCCGTAGTGCGTGTGATGGACATCTCTAACGCCCCCTTTGGCCGTCCGTCGGGTTAAACCACCGGGTCCAAGTGCAGAGGTCCTTCTTTTATGAGTTAACTCAGAAAGAGGGTTAGTCTGAGCCATAAACTGGGATAACTGACCGGTTCCAAAAAAACTATTTATTACTGCCGTCACCGCGGCCGGATTTAAAAGTTCATTGGGAGTTAAATCTTCCGGGTCCGAACGGTTCATTTTATCTGTAATACGCCGGGACATCCGGGTTATACCTATTTTTAGCTGTTTTAAAAGCTGTTCTCCTACTGTCTTAACTCTTCTATTCTCAAGATGATCTATATCATCGACATAGTATTTTTTTTCATTATTGTTTAAACCTATTATATACTTAGCAAATTTCACTATGTCAGCTGGCTGCAGAGTAGTTTTTTCAGAATCAAATTCCTGCCCCAGAAACTTATCAATATCATCTACATCTTTTATTACGCTAAATTTTTTGTTTAATTTATACCTTCCCACTTCGGTTAAAAAACA
Source organism: uncultured bacterium (assembly GCA_964476445.1). Taxonomy (GTDB): domain Bacteria; phylum CG03; class SLGR01; order SLGR01; family JAGXOG01; genus CAYZAK01. The sequence continues at coordinate 5,983 of CAYZAK010000009.1, read as the reverse complement.
TCGCTCGAAAAAATCATCAAAAAACTTATCAATTGCCGGTTTTGTGGGGGGCTGTCCGGGATTATATTTCTTGAATACAAAAGTTCTGGAACCAGACCGGGTTTCTTTAGGATCTTTATCTAAAGTATAATGAATTGTGAGATCATTTACTGTCTGATCGTCTTCCCACTGGTTCGGATCTACCAATTCAACTTCTCTAATACCGTGCTTCTTCCAGTTCGCATACAGCTTTTCATCCACTACCTGATTTGATTTTCCTATTATTCTAAATATTCTTCTCTCCATATCCGTACTGGTTTTTTGAAGTTCAGACTTAAGAGGCGGTCTAAGAGCACTTTCGGAAATAATATCTTTTAAATTTTCAAGTTCGTCCCGGGATAATGACTGTTTTTTCTTGGTCAGCAAACTTTCAATTTGATCAAACTCCTCAAGTTCATTTTCATCTAATTCCTGCTTTACCTTTACAGTATGAATCTGGGACACTATCTCATTTAAATATTTTTTCTTTATTTTTTCAGGAAGTTTTGGAGTCTCAACTAAAATTTTATCAAGTATCTCAGGCCTTTTTGTCTTTCTTAAATTAATGGTTTTAGGCGTGTAAAATAATCTTAAAATTTCTTCAATCTTATTTTTATCTTTTTCCTCATCCATTAACGCACCCAGTAACAGGGTTACCGGAATTTTAGGGGATTTAGCATTGGGACCCCGGTAAATTCTGGTGGCCAGCTCATTTCTAAGATCATATTCTAAGTTAAACCGGGTTCCCCGGTAAGGAGTTAAATTTCCCTCATACAAGGTTTTACCTATATTGGAAACATCCCTGGTTATTTTACCGGCTTTTCGGGTAAGCTGTTTTTCGAATTCCTCAAAGAAAACCCCGGGTGCTTTGTGTATTTGATTTACAATAACCCTTTCTGAACCATTTACAATAAAAGTACCGGTGGCAGTCATTTTAGGTATATCAAAAAGATAAATTTCCTCTTCCCTTATCTCAGGCTTCTGCCTATCTTCCTGAGTCACTTCAAGACGAAATTTTACCTTAATGGGCATTGAATAAGTCACATCTCTGGAAACAGATTCTTCATAGGTATAATTGGCTTCTTCAATTTTATAACTTACATACCTTAACTTTATACTGCCGTCTGTATTCTCAATAGGAAACTTTTCTCTGAAAACACTTTCAAGGCCTTTATCCTCCCGCTCTTTTGGGGGGGTATCCATTTGCAAAAAATCACGGTACGAGCTCTGCTGTACCCGGATTAGATTTAATTCACTATCCGGATCCTTGCGAGGGTCCAAATCTTCAGTGACTTTATACCTTGAAAAATCCTTAACTTTATCAGGAATATCTGAAACAAGCATTATTTAAGTTCTACAGTTGCTCCTTGTTTTTCTAACTGATCCTTTACCTCTTCCGCTGTTTCTTTATCCACACCCTCTTTTACAACTTCGGGGGCATCGTCCACTAAACCTTTAGCTTCTTTTAAGCCCAATCCGGTGATTTCTCTGACAGTTTTTATCACCTGAATTCTCTTATTGCCAGCTGCCTGGAGCATTACATCAAATTCGGTTTGTTCTTCCTGGCCGCCTTCCTGTCCTCCGGCTGCGCCAGCGGCGATTTGGGCTACAGGGGCCTGAGCCGATACATCAAATTTTTCTTCCATGGCAGAAACAAGCTCTGAAAGTTCCAGCACCGTTAATTCCTCTATCTGTTTCAGTATTTTATCCACATCACTTTTTTTCTTTGCCGCCATTTTCTTCCTCCTGTTCTTCTCTTTCTTCAATTATATTTTCTTCTTTATTTTTTAACCTCTTAACTATTATTCTTTTTATTATCCCCGTTACCGGACTCCGTCTCTAAATTCTCTTTATGTTCATTTAAAGCGTACAGTAACTTCTGGATAATAGTTTTTAATCCGCTGTACAAATTTTGAACCGGGGCATTTGCTACATTAACCACTTGCCCGAGTAGTACTTTGCGCGATGGCAGATTAGCTAGTATGTGTAATTTTTCGGCATCAAGTAAATTTTCGTTTATTACTGCAGCTTTAAATTCCATATCATTATCATCTTCCATAAAATCTTCATAGGCTTTCACTCCTGCTGAAGGATCTTTTAACCCTAAAAGTACTGCAGTAGGCCCAGTTAAATAATCTATTATACCATCATATCCTCCAATATCCTTAAATGCCCGCCGGGCCAGCCGATTTTTAACTACCTTCATAACGCAATCGTTCTCTTTAAGCTTTATACGCAACTCTGTCACACTATTCACATCCAACCCCTGATAATTAGCCAGCACTACGCTTTCGGCATTTTCTACTTCCTGTTTAAATTCCTCTACAAATTGTTTTTTATCTTTCTTTTGCATAATATTTTTCTTTTGTTTTTCCCCAGGTTAGTTACTCTTTATCCTAATTATTTCACAACTCTACATCTTATAAAATGTAACGCAAAAGTCAAATTTCATATATCTAGCCTAAGAGAAGGCGCCATAGTTGTAGATAAAAATACTTTTTCTATAAATTTACCTTTTGCAGAATCCGGCCGGCTAACCTTAACTGCCTGCATGTAAGCATTGTAATTATCTATTAAATCACTTTTTGGAAAAGAAATTTTACCCAATATTCCGTGGAGCACCGCACTCCGTCCTATCTTAAACTCCACCTGCCCTTTTTTAACTTTTTCTATAGCTTCCTCTATATCATCAACTACAGTTCCCGCTTTTGGAGAAGGCATTAAACCTTTGGGCCCAAGTATTCTACCCAACTTACCCAGCTCTCTCATACAGCCTGGAGTCGCCAATAGTATATCAAAATCTATATTGCCTTTTTCAGTCATCTGAGCAATTTTTTCCACACCGGCCACATCTGCACCGGCTTTTCGGGCAGATTCGGCCAATTTGTTATCAACAGCAGCGGCAACTTTTATATCCCTACCTGTACCGTGAGGCAATACTACACTGCCCCGGACCATCTGGTCTGATTTACGGGGGTCAACCCCTAAATTAACCGCTATTTCCACCGTTTCCTCAAAGTTGGCTGTAGCCGTTTCTTTTAACTTCTCTATCGCATCTTCTACGGGATAAACCTTAGCTTCTAATTTTTCCTTAGCTTCTTTATATCTTTTGCCTCTCATATTAAACTTCTTCCTTTTCCAGTTCCGGTTCTTCTTTTAAACTGTCATCAGTATAAGTTTTTCCGGTTGCTTCTTTTACTACCACAAGTCCCATACTATTTGCGGTGCCCTTAACTATATTCATAGCAGCTTCCACTTCGTTTGTATTTAAATCAGGCAATTTCTTTTCAGCTATCTTTTGCACCTGATCTTCAGTTACTTCCCCAATCTTATTTTTATTGGGTTCTCCACTGGCAACCGCAATTCCCACTTCTTTTTTCAGTAATGAAGATACAGGGGCTATTTTGGTTTTAAAATCAAAGCTTTTATCCGAATATACATATATTTCCACCGGCACCAAAATACCGGCTTCCCGGTTTTTAGTCTTCTCATTAAAGGCTTTGCAAAAATCCATAATATTAAGCCCGTGTTGCCCGAGTGCCGGGCCAACCGGTGGCGCAGGAGTTGCATCACCGGCGGGAATCTGTAGTTTAATTACCGTCTCTGGTTTCTTTTTAGCCATCTTATATACTCTCCTCTATGTTATACAAATCAAACATTCTCTACCTGCAAAAAATCCAGCTCTATAGGAGTTGTTCGGCCAAAAATTGTTACCATAACTTTAACCTTCTGTTTACTTTCATCCACATCATCTACTATACCCATAAAATTGTCAAAAGGGCCGTCCACAATCCTAACCTGATCCCCTTTCTTAAACGAAACAGCCGGCTTAGGATCCTGAGATTGTTTCTGCATTATTAAATCCTGTATCTTTTTATATTCTTTTCTTTTTAGAGGACTGCTGTCTTTGCCCCCTAAAAAATCTATTACACCTTTTACGTTCTTTATATAAAAATATACTTCACTGGTTTTTTCAACTTTGGCCAGAACATATCCGGGATAAAACTGTTTTTTCAGCACTTTCTTTTTCCCTTTCCTTAGAGCAACAACTTCGGTGGTGGGAATTAAAATTTCGTGTATCTTATCCTTGAACCCTTCATATTCTGCCTTATTTAATATTCTTTCCTTAACCTGGGCCTCCTGCCCGGTGTAAGTATTAATAACATACCAATTTGCTCTTTCTTCTTCTATTAATGTCATTGTAATAAAACCCCCAGTAAATGGGATAGTACAAAATCCACTAAACCTATATACAACGCAATAAAAAAAACCAAAACTATTACTACGATTGTAGAACCTATAAGTTCCTTCTTGTCAGGCCAGGTTACCTTCCTGACCTCTATAAAAACTTCTCTTATGAACCTTTTTATCTTAACTACTATTTCCATTATTACCTATAAATCTGGCAGGCCTGGCAGGACTCGAACCTGCAACCGTCGGATTTGGAATCCGGTGCGCTAGCCAATTGCGCCACAGGCCTGCTATCCTATCATCCTTTAACTGTTTTATGAACAGTGTGTTTGCGGCAGAATTTACAGAATTTTTTCAACTTGGGTTTATCCTGTTTATGTTTTTTATTTCTGCGAAACGTATAATTACGTCTCTTGCATTCGCCGCACTCCATATGCTGTATAACTATGTCTTGCTTGGCCATTACTACTCAATAATCTCCGCAACTACTCCGGCACCTACCGTATGTCCGCCTTCTCTTATGGCGAATCTTAACCCTTTCTCCATGGCTATCGGCTCTATCAGGTCGCCTTCCAGCTCAACATTGTCACCGGGCATTACCATCTCTCTTCCTTCCGGTAATTTCACCACTCCAGTCACATCTGTCGTACGAAAGTAAAACTGGGGCCTATAACCGGAAAAGAACGGCGTATGCCTTCCCCCTTCTTCTTTGCTCAATACGTAAAGCTGCCCCTTAAATTTTGTATGCGGCGTTATCGATCCCGGTTCTGCTATTACCTGACCTCTCTGGATGTCTTCTTTATCTACACCCCTCAATAACATCCCCACGTTATCTCCGGCCTGTGCCTCTTCCATCTCTTTTCTGAACATCTCTATTCCCGTGGCCACCGTTTCATGGTTCTTGTTCAATCCCACTATCTCTACATCGTCGCCTAACTCTACTTTACCACGTTCTATTCTTCCGGTTGCCACCGTTCCTCTTCCCGTTATCGTAAATACATCCTCTACACTCATCAAAAACGGTTTGTCCACATCCCGGGACGGTTCGGGTATATCTTCATCCAGCGCATCTACTAACTTTCCTATCGCCTTGTTGTCTTCACTCTCTAAATCATCTGATTCCAGAGCTTTTAACGCCGACCCCTTTACTATTGTCATATCATCTCCGGGAAATTCGTATTTGTTCAACAGATCTCTTATCTCTAAATCCACTAACTCAACTAACTCTTCGTCATCTACCTGATCCGTCTTGTTCATAAATACTACCATCGCAGGCACCCCCACCTGACGGGCCAGTAATATATGTTCTCTGGTCTGGGGCATCGGGCCGTCGGCTGCCGATACTACCAGTATCGCTCCGTCCATCTGGGCCGCTCCCGTTATCATGTTTTTTACGTAATCCGCGTGCCCCGGACAGTCTACATGCGCATAATGCCGGTTCGCTGTCTCGTACTCTACATGCGCCGTCGCTATGGTTACTCCCCTCTCCTTTTCTTCCGGTGCATTATCTATATCATCTACATTTAAAACTTTTGCAAACCCCTTCCCCTCAAGGTATTTTAACATGGCCGCCGTTAAAGTCGTCTTTCCGTGATCCACATGGCCTATTGTCCCCACATTTACATGCGGTTTTGTTCTTTTAAATTTTTCCTTTGCCATCTTCTTTTTCCTCCTTTATTGTACTGTTGTTTTTAATCTAATATCTTTTCTTCCGTATACTGGAGCTGGGAACGGGATTTGAACCCGTGACCTCATGCTTACCATGCATGTGCTC